>CAVXDG010000009.1:0-645955 GCA_963760475.1 uncultured Acidobacteriaceae bacterium
ACAGCTCATCAGGCTCCGAGAGCAATTGCGGCTCCGACGCGAAATGGGTGCCTAGCGCCTCTCGCCGCGGATGCCAGGAAGGTCTGCTTTCTGCCATCGACGATGACTGCAATCGACCCCTACACTTGGCGCGCACGCCACTCATCGGCTGAGATGCCGAACCAGACCGCTGCCTTGCCTCGGATCTCCGCTTCGCTGCGTTCGGAGAAACCTACTTTGTCGAGGACGCGGCGCACGCGAACGTTCGTCGGGCGCATGACCGCCACGACTTCATTCCAGCCGCAGTCCTCAAATCCATGTTTCAAGCAGGCCGCCGTGGCCTCGGTAGCCATACCCGCGCCCCAGCTCGTTTCGGTCAATAGGATGGCGAACTCCGGAGGCTGGTCGCCATAGCGGTAGAATCCGGCTCTGCCCAAAACACTCTCAGCCAGATCTGTGACGACCCAGAGCGTCCCAGATGCGCTCTGAGCGGACATATCGAAGAACATGGGTTCGAAGTCGTCGATGGTCTGGGGACGCGTAATCAGATGCTCCTGGACAGCCGCCTCCGACCAGATCCTCCACAGCGGCTCGAAGTCCTGCCCGGTCAGCGGGCGGAGGCGCAGCCGCGGCGTCTCGATCACTTCCGTCGGAGCAAGCGTCGCCACCTTGTCCACCTTGCAGCCGGCGCGAACCGTATCCAGGAACCGGGGCGGCCGCTACCGGCGGTTGGGACATTCGCTTTCCGGCAGGCGCTTAGCGTCGGCTTTCGACCCGAAGCCGTCGGTGGGTCCCGCTTTCGCGGGGATGAGCGCCTCGATGCGGGCCGCAAAGCAATCTTAAGTCGTGATCGTGCATCGTCGCGCGCATGACCGCATGGCTTAGACCGTCCCGCTGCTGGCGGCCCTCGTCGCCGCCCTTGCCGCCTATGAGCCCGCGCGGCGCGAGGCGTTTCATCTCGGCCAGCAGAGCCTGGACCTGCTCGACGCTCGGCCGGCCCAGTCGGTGCTGATCATCGGCAACAGCCGCACCTATTTTCACGACATGCCGGACTGCTCCGGCGTCATCGCCACCTTGGCGCATGCGCCGGTCCGCTATGCGATCACCACCGAGGCCTGGGGCGGAGCGTCGTTCGAGGCGGCCTGGAACAGCGCCGAGGTGCAGCGCCTCCTCGGGCGCCACTGGGACCATGTGATCCTGCAGTCGGAGAGCTGGGCCGCGGGGACGCCGGACAACGAGGCCGGCTTCTTCACCTATGGCGAAAAGCTGCTCTCAGCCGCCAACGACAGCCGGTCTCCGGCGGCGGTCATCGTCAACTGGGGCTACGGCGAGGAATGTTCCACGGCACGGCGCCCCACCCCCGGCTGATCCACCGCCCGCACCGAGGCCGACACCCGCCGGCTGGCGGGCAATGCGGGCGCCGGGGCGATCGACACCGGCGCGGTGTGGGAGGATGTGCGCCTCCACTGGCGGGATGCCGCTCTACGAGGACGGCAACCACCCGACCGTCTACGGCAGCTACCTCTCGGCCCTGATGATCTACGGCTTCATCTCAGGCGGCGACGTGACCCAGGTGACCTACCGGCCCGCCGGCGTGGATGAAGTCTCCGCCCAGGAGATCCGACGGATCGTCGCCTCCCACTACGCCAACGACCCGAATTAGGGGGCGCCGCCCGACCCTAGGCTCCCAGCGCCGGCGCGCACGCCCCTCGCTGCGCACCTGCCAGTCCGGCGCCCCCGCGCCGCGCGCCAGCCCGCGAGCGATACCAGGGAGCGCGCGAAGCCGTGCCAGAGCGCGGTGTCGCTGAGCGGTATCTTCAGCAGCTGCACCGCGAGCGCAAACCCGCCGGCCCACCAATAGGCGGGATGCACTTTGCCGAGCGCGCGCCAATCGCGAACCATGCCGACGACGATGAAGAGCAGGGCGATCGAGCGCGGGCGGCAGCACGCCGATGACGGGCGGTGGCGGGATGTTGAAATCCGGCCAGCCCCACCGTTCCTCTGAACGGCGGCGGGTGACCGCCCATGACCAGGTAGACGATGAACGGGCGCGCGATCGCCGCGTCGAGGAGAACCGCTGTCGCCGACAGCATGAGTCGCTTGTGCCATTCCGAACGGCGGATGTTGAGGATCGCCGCGGTCACCAGCACCGCGAACGACAGAAGCGCCGCCAGCGGCACGACCATGAAGGATTCGCCAGGCCCGGCGTAGTGCGCGGCGGTAGCCCGCTGTGCGGCGTTGATCGCCGCCAGCACCCCGAAGATCGTCATCGCCGTCGCCAGCGACACGCCGAACAGGCCCACGTCGCGATGGCGGGCGACGCTGCCGGATTCAACCAGCCAGGCCTGATAGATCACGAACAAGGTCCAGCCAAAGAAGAGCGCACCGTGGATCGCCAGCACGGCGATCCGCTCGGGTACCCCTTGCGCCAGCGGGACCCAGAAGGTCGGCGCAAAACCGATGAACGCGGTGGCCGCCATGGCGACCGCCATCCACAGATAGAAACGCGTCCGACGCGCCGTCGCGGCGACCGGCCGCCGTGTCAGCCGGTTGTTGCTGTCATCATCCCGCTCCCCCGAGTGTGAATGACTGTAATCCAAGCTGAGGTGCGGTGCTACAGGTTTCGGATCAGCTGGTCCCGAACCTGACCGCGAAGAAGCTTCTGGCCCGTCGGCGCTACCGGTGTGCGGGTCCGACCCATCCAGGTGCTCGTGCCGACAGCTCACGCTTCAGGCGGCCGCCTTCCGGCAAGGGCGCGATGACCGGTTCCGCCCCATTGCGGACCTTCAGCAGGCCCACTCTTGTGAAGTGTTAAGTCCGACGAGCGCTCGCTGCGAGGCTCAGCGCGCCATCCCGTGGGATACGCTGGGGCCGAGCAGCCGTCGTCGTCGGCCTGACGCTCACCCAACCTCTGTCAGGACGTCGTCGTCCGCGCCCTGCGCGCTCCACGCTGCGATCGTCTCGAGCAGGACGCGCGGATTGATCGGCTTTCCCAGGTGCCCGTTCATTCCCGCGTCGAGGCACTTTTGCACCTGTTCGGGCAGGACGTGGGCGGTCATGGCGATGATCGGGGGGGCAGCCGGTGGGCGCCCCTCGCGGGAGCGGATGGCCGCGGTCGCCGCGAACCCGTCCATCTCCGGCATCTGCACGTCCATCAGCACGACGTCGAACGTCGGACCGTCGTCCACGGCCTCACACATGGTGTACTGAGCGACTGCGCCAGGCTCTGCAATTCGCAGTGACCGTTCGAAACGCAGGCAGAGCAGATGTGGTTGCGCTCGACAAGCAGAAGCTCCACAACCATCTGCCGATAGGCGGTCAGCTTCGACGAAAAGGTCTTGATTGACATCCCTTCCTGCAGGAGCGTCGTGCAAGCGGGAACCAGCCTGTCCGTCCCTGCCAGTTCGACCATGCACACGCGGCAGGCGCCCACAGCGCTCAGACCCTTCAGCGAGCACAGCGTGGGAATCGCCTTGCCATGAGCACGAGCTGCCTCAAGAACCGTAAGCCCTTCCTGGGTCGTCACCAGTTCCCCGTCAATCCGTACAGAGATCGCTTTGTTTGGCAAGAGTGCTCCTCTCTATTCGTTTCCTTCGGTGGCCCCGGCGCGCAAATCGCAGCGGAGACAACGGCGGCATTCTTCAGTCGCATCGGCAGCAGAAAGAACGCCAACGACTTCTGCCAGGGATCGAACCCGGGCTCCGGCGGCGGCGATGGGAGCCGCGTGACGGTGACTAAGACTCGGCTCGCCGGGAGCTTTGCGGCCGTAGTCGAACTGTGGGAAGATGTGATCCCAGCGCTGTTCTCCCATCAGGCGCTCGTCTATCTTGCGCGCCGCAACCTTGCCTCCGCCCATAGCGTTCGACACGTTGGAAGCCCCTGTAATGATGTCGCCGCCTGCATAAAAGCCCGCACGGCTTGTCTCCAGCGTGAACCGATCGACCTTGATCGTGCCCTCTTCCTTGAGTTCAAGTCCCGATGCCCGGCAGAAGTCGAGATCGAAGGTTTCGCCCACCGCCAGAATGACGGCGTCGCACTCAAAGCGCTGCACCTCATCGGTTGGCATCGGTCGGCGCCGCCCCGACTTGTCGTATTCGCCGAGACGCGTCTTCACGATCTCGATCGCTTTCACGCGCCCGCTTGAATCACCGAGGATCCGATGCGGCGCAGCCAGGAAAACCAGGCGTGCGCCTTCTTCCTCCGCAGCCGTAATTTCTTCATCGATGGCGGGCATATCTTTTCGTTCGCGCCGATAGAGGATGGTCGCCTTGGCGCCACTGCGCAGCACAGTTCGAGCCGAATCGATCGCGGCATTTCCGCCGCCGATGATCGCAACCCGCGCCCCAAGCGGCACGCACTCCTGTTTGGCCGCAGATTCGAGAAATGGCAGAGCCGGATAAACGCCCTTCAGTTCGGTGCCGGGAAGATAGAGCCAGGACTCCTTCCACGTGCCGATGGAGAGAAAGACGGCATCGTACCGGGTCGACAGATCGTTCAACGAAGGATCGAATCCGACTCTTGTGTTGAATTGAAACTTGACTCCGGTTCGTTCGATCAAATCAATCTCGCGGCGCAGGACCGCTTTGGGGAGCCGATACTCGGGAATCGCAAAGCGTAGCATGCCTCCGGCTTCGCTGCGCTCCTCGAGAACAGTCACATCGTGGCCGAGCATCGCCAGGTAAAACGCGGCGGTAAGGCCCGTAGGACCCGCACCAACCACCGCGATTCTGCGCCCTGTTGGCGCCAGTTGCTGCGCCAGGATGCGGCGCACCATCGGTTCGAAGAGCTCCGAGTTGTAGATCGTATCGGCGATGTGGCGGTGCACCTCACGCATGTTCACCACTTCGTCGAACGACTGGCGACGGCAGCGGTTATCGCATGGATGCTGGCACACGCGTCCCGTCGATGCGGGCAATGGATTGTCAAGCAGCACCGACTCGAAGGCATCCTCGAGGCGCCCCTCCTGAAGCAGCTCAAGGAAGCGCGGAATATTCATGCGCAAGCGGGCAACTGTTCTCGCAAGGCGATACGGCCAGTTCCTGGCACACGCCGGCCCGGCACCGGTGGGCCAGAATGTGATCTTCGTATTCGTCGCGAAAATGGCGGATTGTCGTGAGCACAGGGTTCGGTGCGGATTGGCCAAGCCCGCACAAGGAGCAATGGCGGATCATCCTTGCCAGCTCGTCAAGCACCACGAGCTGTTGGCTGCTGCCAGTCCCATCCGTGATGGAATTCAGAATGCGCAGCGCCTTATCGAGCCCCACGCGACACGGCACGCATTTGCCGCAGGACTCCGAGTGGGTGAACTCGATGAAGTAGCGCGCCACGTCCACCATGCAGTTGTCTTCGTCCATCACCACCATGCCGCCGGAGCCCATGATCGAGCCGATTTGTGCAAGGCTCTCGTAGTCGACAGGCGTGTCGAACATCTCTGCCGGGATGCACCCACCGGAAGGTCCGCCGGTCTGAACGGCAATCACGTGACGGCCGTTTCCAGCACCTTCGCCGATGTCGTAGATGAAGTTCTTGAGCGGAGTGCCGAGCGGCATTTCGACGAGACCTGTATTCTGCACCTTGCCCACAAGTGAAAACACTTTCGTCCCTGGACTCTTCGCGCTTCCTGTTTCCGCAAACCAGGCCGGACCCCGCATGACAATCGGCGCGATGTTGCACCATGTCTCGACGTTGTTGATGTTCGTGGGCATTCCCCACAGCCCTTGCTGCGCAGGAAAGGGAGGCCGTGGCCGCGGTCTGCCGGAGTTGCCCTCGAGCGATGCGATCAGAGCAGTTTCCTCGCCGCACACAAATGCGCCCGCTCCCTGCACCAGCTCGATGTCGAAATCGAATCCGCGGTTCAGGATATTCTTCCCGAGGAGACCGTATTCGCGAGCCTGCTCGATCGCACGCCGCAGCCGGCGCACCGCAAGAGGATACTCGGCGCGGATGTAGATAATTCCTTCGCTCGCGCCCATCACGTACGAGCCGATAATCATCCCTTCCAGCAGAGAATGCGGATCGCCCTCGATCTCATTCCGGTTCATGTAGGCGCCTGGATCACCCTCGTCGGCGTTGCAGATCACATACTTTGTTTCCGCCTTCGCCTTGGCCAGGAAGTCCCACTTGTTGCCCGTGAGAAATCCTGCTCCGCCACGGCCGCGCAATCGGGCAGCTTTCATTTGATCGATGACTGCGTCGGGCCGCCCATCAATCAGCACTTTGTAGAGTGCCTGGTATCCGCCCACCGCAAAATACTCCTCGATGTCCGAGGGGTTGATCAGCCCGCAATTGCGGAGCACGATCTTCTTCTGGCCTTTGAAGAAAGGAATCGCGTTCCATGGAGCAATCTCAGGAAATCCCTGGCCGTATTTCAGGTGCGATGTGATGTGATCCCATTCGTCGATTTTGAAACCGATGAGGTCCGGCGGCATCACTTTCGCCGAGATGCCTTCGAGGATACGGTTGGCATCGTTCGCGTGGACACGCTGCAGAATCACCAATGGTGCACCAGGCAGGCGCACGCCAACCAGAGGCTCCTGGAAGCACGAGCCGAAACAACCTACGCCTTCCAGCAGCACGTCTTGTCCGCTGCGCTCCGTCGCGTCATGCAGAGCGTGGAAGACTTCCTCGGCTCCATTGCCCCGGCCGCATGTTCCCATCCCCACCGTGATCCGCGGAATCGACGGCACCAGCTTTGCGAGTCCCGATTCACGCACCGTGTTAAAGCCGCCAATATCCTGGATGCGCGGCATCATTGTCTCCTCTGCTGCAGGGCGTTGATCTCCCTTTGAAGGGTGCGTTCATTCACGTGACTCAGAATGTGATGATTAACCTCGACCACGGGCGCCAGAGCACACTGCCCAAAGCAGGCCACGGTGCGGATCGTGAACCTTCGGTCCGCGGTCGTCAACGCGAGTTTGTCCGCATCGTTGGAGTCGTTCGCGTCGCGGCCGCTGAGGCCAAGATCGAGACAGAGCCGCGCGAGAAGATCGCGCGAGCCGCGCGTATGGCAGGCAGTGCCGCGGCATACACACACCACGTTGTCACCCTGCGGATCGAGATTGAACAGAGAGTAGAACGTTGCAGCGCTAAAAACTTTGGCTGGAGGCGTGCCCGTCTCCACCGCGATGTAGCGCAATGCAGTCATGGAAAGATACTTGTGCGCATTGGCAGATTGCACCGCTTCCAGAATGCTCAACAGCGCGCCGGGACGTCCGTTGCTTTCCGCGATGGCCTGGTCGATCCCGAGCTTTTCGGCAGCATCCATCCGCGATTCAACGAAGGTCTGCATCATTCCTCCATTTCCATGTTCATAAGGGGTTGCGCCTGCAGACGGCACAAGGCAAAGGCCCGCTGCGGTGGCAATGCAGCCGCTTCTTGCCGCAATGTCGAGCGAGAAACACAGCAAGCCTCCTCGCAGAAAAGGAGCACGTCTCAGAAGGGGATTAGGAAAGAAGAGTGCGTTCGCCACGCGTGCAGGCGAAGAAGAATGCGCGAGATGCAAATTCGATGCACCCAGCGGATACCTCCCCTGAGAGATGTCCGCGGGAACATTGAGCCTCGAAGAGCCCTGCTGCAGTGCCTGCGATCACGTGAGAATGTGATGAAGCGAAACGAGCGCCGGCATCTACTGGCTGGTGTTTGTTGCAACCCCGATGGACACGCAGGCGCTCGCGCTCAGGCTCCGCGATGCAGTTCGACTGAAACCGTAAGGTCGGGCTTGTTGCTCGGATGACCAGAGATGCTCGCCGAGTTACCGGCGATAGAACCCCTCAGAAAAAACGTCACCGGATGCGCCAAATCGGCCGGTATAGCCGAACGTTCGTAAGGGCTCACCTGCACGTTTGCATACAGCAGAGTGCCGTCTTCGCGATACGAGCCCGTGTATGTGTGAGCAAAATCTCCACCCAGAATTTCTCCATCGTGGAGTACCGCCAATCCATCGCCTTGCACCGGACCTACAGTGAAATGCGCATACCAGAGACCCTCCATAAACCCACCTCCTTGCGGTGAGACAGCGAATCTGGCAAGAGAGCATACTCCAAATGCAGAAGACCGCACCAGAGTCCGTCTATTTTTTTGTACCTCTTCGTGCGCAGCGGCGTGTGCTTTTGCAGGGCAAGTCATGTCGCGGCGCCAACCATCGTGACGTTTGTCACAAACACCCCTTGTCCGCTTGTGTTACGACCATGCCGTGCTCGGCGTATCGCCGCGGCGCGAAGCAGAAGTTGAAGGCTGGATTCTGTTCGGAGTTAGACTGCCCACGCCCCACCGGCGGTTGTCGTAGCTCGGCGCTGCTGATGATCGCTCGTACTTGCAGCCACGCAGCGCAAGCTGCGCTGGAGGCAAAGCGCATCTGAGTCGACGCCATCCCAAGTTCATGGGAAGGTCGAAATGCCGGCCCTGAGCGAATCCGTACTCGTTCTGCTCGCACCCAGTGCTCTCATCTTGGGCGCGCTGTTGCAGATTTCCGTCGCACGCCTGTGCTCCTCGCGCGGCAAAGGAATTCTCGCCACCGTCGCGTGCATCCCTGCGGCCGTCGCCGTCGGCATCCTTTTGCCCGCTGTCCAGGCCGGACGCGCGATCGATGTACGCCTTGCGCAATGGGATGGACCCCTGGTTATTGCGCTTCACGTCGATGCCCTCAGTATTCTCTTCGCGCTTATGGGGACATGTCTGGGCGCCATCGTGCTGCTCTATTCCATCGGGTACATGGCGCATGATCGCTGTGCCACGCGGTTCTACGCTACGATGCTGCTCTTCATCGGCGGATTTGTCGGCCTCGTGTACAGCGCGAACCTGTTCCTGCTCTACCTGTGCTGGGAGGTGATCGGGTTGTGCTCGTTCAGCCTGGTCGGCTTCTGGTATACGCAGCGCGAAGCTGTAAACGGGGCACGCAAGGTCCTCCTGATGACCCATGTCGCCGGCTATGGCCTGCTGGCCGCCATTCTCATTCTGTATTTTCGCAGCGGTTCAGCTCTCTGGACCGATCCCGCTGTGACCCGCAGTTTTTCAGCAGGTGTTTTTGTACTCATGCTAGTGGCCCTCATCGCGAAGTCGGTGCAGGTCCCGCTTCACACCTGGATTCCGGATGCCATGGCTGCGCCTACTCCGGTCAGCTCTCTTCTGCACGCAGCGTGCTATGTCACAGCGGGGGTTTATCTCGCTGCACGCATGCACAGCTTCGCTGCGTGGGCTCCCCTGTGGAGTGCCGCTCTCATCACCATCGGCACTCTCACCATGGCTATCGGGGTGATGTACGCGATGGTGCAGACCGACCTGAAACGCATGCTGGCCTTCTCAACCGTCAGCCAGATCGGCTACATGATGCTCGGCATCGGCATTGGAACCCCTCTCGCCCTGACCGCCGGCCTGTTGCATTGCCTCAATCACGGGTTCTTCAAGGGCGGCCTGTTCCTGAATGCCGGCGCGGTGCAGCACGCTGCCGGCACACGAGACATGAATGAGCTTGGAGGCCTGGCGCAGCGCATGCCGCGCACCACGCTGTGCTGGCTCGTGGGTGTAGGAAGTATGGCAGGCATTCCACTCATGAGCGGCTTCGTCAGCAAGTGGATGCTCTACGCCGCAGCTTTGCAGGCTGGTTGGGAGATACCGGCGCTGGTCGCATGGATTGTCAGCCTGGGCACGGTGTTTCTCTGTGCCAAAGCTACCAGTGCAGTGTTCCTCGGCCCAGCGAACGAGAAGACGCGCAGCGCCCACGAAGCTACAACGGTAATGCAATTGGCCATGGGCCTGATGGCGCTCGGCAGCATTGTACTTGGCATCGCGCCTCAACTGGCCATCAACTACATCTTCAATCCCATTCTCTTGGCGCTCGGCCTGGGTGGCGCCATGCAGGTTACATGGTTCGGTATATTCGCCGGCGCGGGAAGCTTCTCCACCACAGGCGGCTTGGTTCTCGCCCTGGTTTCTCTGGTGGCAGGCGGCGCCGTGTACGTTGTCGCGCACTTCGCGCGGCCTGCGGCGACCCATACTATTCTCGCAGCCGGTGCGGGTGGCGGGGCGGCCATGCTTGGCGGCGATGTGTTCACGGGTGGAGAACCGCTGTCGGGGCAGGGAAGACTTTCGGCCAGCGATTTCTCTGCAATCTTCGAGCAGAATTGGCAGCCCTTTCTTCATTGGTCGAATGTAGATCGAGCTTACTTGAAGATATGGTCGATTTTGCGAATGTGGTCATCGACAGTGGGTAATGCGGCTTCGTGGATGGAGCGTCGAGCTGCTCCTTTACTTGTTGTCATGGCCGCGATGCTGCTCGTCGCCGTTCGCGCGGCTGCACCTCCGCGCGAAATCAGCGCGCAGGCGGGCTTGCACGTCATTCCAGCCATCCTGATCGCAGCCGCTGCCCTCGCCGCAATCGGTTTGGTACTTGCGGCTCTCGCGTACCAGGCAACCCGGCGCGACGTGCCCGTGATGGTCCTGATTGGTGCAACTGCGTTGGGCGGGCTCATCGTCCCGGTTCCGTGGGTTCGCCTGGGACTGACCGAATCTGCGGCCCTTCTGAGCGCCTACCTCGTGTGGCGCTATGCTCATTCGCGCTCGTCGCGGGGTTTGTATCTCGGTGCCGTGGCGCTGTCAGGCAGCTTGCTCATCCTTGCGGAACTGTGCGCGGACCGCGGCGAAGTGGCATGGGCAGGGGCATTGCTGCTTGTGGGCGTCTGCGTCAAGCTGGCAGTCATTCCATTCTTTCTGTGGCTGCTTCGGCTCGCCGATGAACTGCCCGCCTTGATCCTTGCAGTCATCATCGCGGTCGTCGATATCGCCGCGTTCGGTGAACTGTATGCTCTCGCGCAAGCCTCGCCTGCCATGTTTGCGCCGCGTGGAGCATGGCTAACGTTCGCCGTCATCTCCGCGCTCGTTGCATCGCTCCTGATGCTCAGCGCTCGCACTCTCAAGCGCTTGCTCGTTCTCTCCACAGTTGAAGATGTCGGTTTCCTTCTCTTCGGGATCGTGTGCATGAGCTCATGGGGGCTTGCCGCCGCGCTGCTTGCCGCCGCCACGCACGCGCTTGCAAAAGCGCTCTTGTTCGTATGCCTCATTGCGCCGGAGGCAGACGGCGCCCTCGAAACCGGACGCGGACTTGCCGTGAAGTATCCAGTCAGCGCCTTCGGATTCCTGTTTGGATTTCTTGCCATGACTGGTGTGCCGCCCTTGATGGGCTTCATCGGGCGCTGGAAGCTCTATACTGCGGCGCTGCAGATTAGCCCGCTCCTGATGGCTGCATTCCTTCTTGCCTCGGCATTCGCTTTGATCGGATACCTGCGCGCATTTACACGCGACTGGTGGGGGCCTGCGGAAGCGACCTCGGTAGAGCATGCAGCGATTGCAGCAGGCCCTGAGCCCCTGCTGCTGAAAGCAGTCATTGTCGGAGTCGTTCTCCTTCTTCTCGCGGGCGGGCTCGCGCCCCAGGCCATCGAGAGCCTTCTCACCGGGGGCCGTCTATGAATCTCTGGAAGCAATGCATGTGTTACTGCCGTCGCCACAGCCCGTGGATATTTCACATGAACTCGGGTAGCTGCAACGGCTGCGACATCGAGCTCGTCGCAGCGCTGACCCCTCGCTATGACGCAGAACAACTTGGTGTCCTGCTCCAGGGGAGCCCGCGTCACGCCGACATCCTTTGCATTACCGGCCCCGTCACCCACACCTCCGCGCCTGCGATCCACACTGTCTACGAACAGGTGTGCGGGCCCAAGGCTGTCGTTGCGATTGGTTCCTGCCCGGCCAGCACAAACGTATTTATCGATAGCCGCGTGCTCGTCGGTCCACTCAATCGCCACGTTCCCGTCGATGTCTTCGTGCCCGGATGCCCGCCACGTCCAGACGCAATCATCGAGGGCATTGCGCTAGCAGCTTCGATACTTGCGCGGCGCGAAGCCAACCCGGTTCTCGCGGACGCCTCGCAGATTGAGGTGCACCCATGAACCTTGCGATCGCCATGGCGCGCCTTCTTCTGTTCCCAGGTTTGCTGTTTGCCGTTCCCGCCGCATGGTTCTTCCTGTGGGTCGAACGCAAATCCGTGGCACTCATGCAGCAGCGCATTGGACCCCCGTTTCCGCAGCCGATGTTTGACTTCGTCAAGCTGCTCGGCAAGAGCACGCCTCCACGCAGAGGTATTGATGGCTTTCTGATGCGCATGTGGCCGCTCATTTCTGTGTCTGCATCGGCTACCGCCGCGGGGCTGTTGCCCGTGCTGCCTGCACGTGGCGGCTTCGAAGGCGACCTGATCTTCCTGATCGCGCTTCTTGAGATTCCCGCCATCTGCATCATCGCGGCTGGATTCTCCTCCCGCTCCATGTTCGGTGAGATCGGCTCGGCCCGCGAAGCAGTCCTGACGGTCGCCTACAACGTGGTCTTCCTGCTCGCCATCCTCTCGATCGCCGCTTCGCAGCACACGTTCCGGCTTGAAGCGCTTGCGCAGCTTCCAGTCACGCCGCTCCGATATATAGGATTGCTGGCGATTCTCATTTGTCTTCCAGCGAAGCTCCACATCAATCCTTTTTCGCTTCCGAATGCCGAACAGGAAATCTATTCCGGACCAATGACCGAATATGCCGGCGCAGAGCTGGCCATGTGGCAGCTCTCGCATGGGATGGAGTGGGTTGCGTCCTGCGGGCTGGTCGCGACGCTCGCCATTCCGCAGTTCTCTTACTGGGCCGTCAATGTCCTGGCCTTCGGCGTGCTGTCGCTGATCCTTGTTCTTCTGCTTTCGGTGCTCGCAGCGGCCACGGCGCGGTTGGCAATCGACACAACAGTTCGCTTCTATTGGAAGTGCACCCTGGTCTTTGCCTGCCTTATCCTCATCGCCTTCGTCTCTTCATCGTTTATGCAGGAGGTTCGGTCATGAACATCTTTGCGATGCTCGCAAAGAACCTCCGGCTCGGCATTCAGACGCTTCGCTTTCCGGCGCGTCCCCCTGTAACCCCCGGATTTCGCGGCCTCGTGCGATTCGACCCGGCGCTTTGTTCGGGTTGTGCCATGTGTCGATTCCGCTGTACGGCGCGCGCCATTACATTTACGGCGGGCAAAAGTACTTTCACGTGGAGTTACGATCCGGGTCAATGCACGTTCTGCGGGCGCTGCGTAGAAGGTTGCAAAGACCATGCGCTCAGTCAGGACTCCGCCTGTCCTCCCGTGTATCTCACCATCGGCACTCTCAAGAAGGCCTATACGCTGCAGCGCAAGCCTCCCGCCGAGAAAGTTGCCGCTCCGCCCGATCCTTCGCAAGTTTCTCCGCCAGGTGCATCATGAACGTATCGGAAACAATTCCTTCGACCTTGCGGGAGCTGGACCCTGGGCCCGAGAGAATTGGCGCTCACTGGTTCAGCCCCGCCTCGATGAGTGTGCGACAGCTCGCGCAAGCGATGAAGAACTGCAGCGCGCGCTTCGTCACCATCACGGCTTACCAGTTGCCGCGCGACGAGGGCTTCTGTCTTGAGTACGTGTGGGACCTCGACGGAGCGTTGCTCGCCTTTCCGTTTCGTCTTGCCGCCCAGTCGATAGAAACCATCTACGACATATGCGAGGCAGTCGACTGGATTGAGCGCGAAGTCCATGAAGGTTTTGCGATCGACTTCAATGGCCGTGCCTACGAACCGCTGCTTCTGCGCGAAGGTGACCGCATCGGCGTGAATCTGCGCGAGGAGGTGAAATGAGCTACAAACTGCCCATGGGTCCGTACCATCCCGCGCTCGAGGAGCCCTACAAGCTCGAAATGATTTGCGAAGGAGAGACTGTCTGCGACGCAAAACTGCACATCGGCTTCAACTTTCGCGGCATCGAACACCTGGCCGAGACTCGCAACTACGTCCAGGTCATCGCACTCATGGAGCGCGTGTGCGGCATCTGTTCCAACATCCATACCCTCACGCTCTGTCAGGCAATGGAGAAGCTTGCAGGGCAGACGCCTCCACCGCGCGCTCTCTATATTCGCGTCATCATGGCGGAGCTCGAGCGCCTGCACTCTCATGTTCTTTGGGCAGGCATCGCCGCCAAGCTCATGGGCTTCAAGACCATGTTCATGGCCTGTTTCGGGCTACGCGAGAAGGTCATGGACGTCTTGCAAACGATCTCGGGCAATCGCGTGAACTACTCAATGAACCGGATCGGCGGGGTCAATCGCGACATTCCCGATCCGGAGTCCGTGCTGAAGATGGTCGAGATCCTCGAACGAGAAATTATCGACACCATCGTGCCGGTCTTTACGTCCAGTGGCACGGTTCGCTCTCGCTGCGCGCATATCGGCGTTCTTACACATGAGAAAGCAGTTTCATGTGGCGTTGTCGGTCCAACTGCACGTGCCTCCGGTCTCATGCAGGATTTGCGCAAAGTGGCGCCCTATGCCGCATACGCCGACATGGAATTCAACGTTCCCGTTGAAACCGACGGTGATGTGCGGGCCCGGTTGCTTGTGCGGGCGCTGGAAATTATCGAGTCCTGCCGCATCCTTCGCCAGGCTTTGGACAAGCTTCCGCCAGGCGAGATTCACACCGGTGACGCGAAGGTCGTCTTTATGCCGGGAACCGCGATGAGTCGCGTCGAAGCGCCCCGCGGCGAAGTGTTCTACAGCGTTTCCTGGAAAGAAAACTCCCGCAACCCAAGCCGAGTGCACGTGCGCACCCCCACTTTCGCTAACATGCCTGCTGTGCGCTGGATGGTTATTGGCGCGCGCGTGGCGGATACGCCGTTGATCCAGGCCTCAATCGACCCCTGCTATTCCTGTACTGACCGGTAACTGCGGTGATCGTCGTTCATCTGCCCCATGGCCGGCCAAGCGCCGGACACGCTCAGAGTCATTCGTTGGGACGAACCAGAACTCATCCCAACGGATGGTGACAGTCGTATAAGCGGCCCACGACAATGCGATAGATCTTCTCTTCCTCACGAGGTCGACCCTTGGTCGATTGTTTTGTTTCCCCTGTGCATTCGCGCCGGTGTCTCGGAGCAGTGTTTCTTTCGGGCGCATTAATCTCAGGCTTGGCGTATGCGCTGGGACAGGCACCGCCCGATTCGCCGCTCCGGGATCCCAGCACCCCTTCCCTGCCGCAGCAGCAACAGGGCGGATCGGCGACCGCGGGGGTCTTTGAACCCGTTCTCGATTCTGAAATGCGACCGATTACCGCTGGCGGCTTCGTCAAGACCGGTCCCGTAGTTTTCAAAGACATCTCAGAAGAGGCTGGCCTGACCGTTTGGAAACATAGGATGGGTGTGCCGGAGAAGCCGTTCATCCTGGAGACCAACGGCTCCGGGGTTGCGCTTCTGGACTACGATAACGATGGCTGGCTCGACATATTCCTCGTGAATGGCTCAACCTTCGATGCCTTGGCCGGAAAGGCTGAACCGCCGCATGCCGCGCTCTTCCACAACAATCACGACGGCACCTTTACAAACGTGGCTGAAAAGGCGGGCGTGACCAACGATCGGTGGGGTTTCGGCGCGGCCGTAGGCGACTTCGACAATGATGGCTGGCCGGACCTCTATGTCAGTAACTACGGCAAGAACCGGCTCTATCGCAACAACCACGACGGCACCTTTACTGATATCGCTGAGACTGCGGGCGTGACCTTAGGGAACTGGTCGACGGGGCCAAGTTTTGGCGACTACGACGGCGACGGACGTCTAGATCTTTTCGTCCCCGGCTATATTCATTGGGACATGGACAACTTGCCGACCGCCGGATCGAAGGCTGTGAGCTTCGCGAGTTGTTCGTTTCGCGGCTCGCCGACGATGTGTGGCCCGCGAGGTCTTCCAGGCGAGCCGGATCACCTGTTTCACAATAACGGAGACGGAACGTTCAGTGACGTGAGTGAGAAGGCAGGCGTGAGCGACAAGCATCATTACTACGGCTTTTCGTCAACCTTTGTGGATATCGACAATGACGGTAAAGTTGATCTTGTAGTCACCGACGATTCCTCTCCTAACTACCTCTATCTCAACAATGGCAATGGGACATTCCGAGATGTAAGTTTCTATTCGGGCTTCGCGCTAAACCAGGATGCGCGCGAAACGGCATCCATGGGATTGGCAGTTGGTGACTTCACAAACACTGGCAGCCTCGATCTATACACCACGACCTTTTCCGACGACTACAAAACGCTCTATCGCAACGACGGCAGTGGATACTTCGTGGATATCACACCGCAGATGGGTATTGCCGAGCCAACCTATCCGTTTCTGAGCTGGGGCACCGCGTTCTTCGACTTTGACAACGATGGCTGGAAGGATCTGATGTTTGTCAGCGGTCATGTGTTTCCGCAGGTGGACCAGCACAACTGGGGAACCTCATGGTCGGAGCGGCCGCTGCTGTTTCACAACGTAGATCACGGCAAGAAGTTTGAAGTGATGCCCCCGGTCGAGGGTACGGGCCTTGCCGATGTAATTCCAGCGCGGGGCGCAGCATTCGGCGACCTATTCAATGACGGAAAGATCGACGTTGTGATTAACTGCATGGACCACACGCCCGTGTTGTTGAGAAACGTGAACCGCGATCAAAACCACTGGGTCGGACTTGTTCTCATCGGCGGCCCAAAGAGCCCTCGCGACGCCATCGGAACCGTTGCCTACCTCACTGCAGGTGGTCTGCGCCAGAGAGGCGATGTCATGAGCGGCGGCAGCTACGAATCGTCGAATGACTTGCGACTCCACTTTGGCTTGAGCTCCAGCAATAAAGTGGAAAAATTGGAACTCCACTGGCCAGACGGAAAGTTGGAGACGGTGGCGTTGCCGGGGGTAGATCGCTATTTTGCTATCGCGGAGGGCAAGGGCCTGGTGCCGAGCGTCTACGACACAATTGCTGCCCAGCGCCGTGCGGCCAGGAGTGCGGGCACACACACCTCCAAGTAATCTCTGACATCAGACGCCGTCGCGGCGGTGCGATCCATCCATCACCCAGTTGATGCCATCTCCGATATGCAGAGAATCCAGGCCAGGGTGCAACGATTGGCCTCAATACCCGATCAGATTAAGCGGATGCCTCTCTTCGCGCCAATGTTGATTACGTGCGCTTTTTGAGACGCCAACAACGGCGTAAGAGTCTCGAGGAGAAAACCAGGGTGAAGCTGTCGATCTGACGGAGCTTTGGTTCCTTCCTCAAGTAAGTAGATACTCAGCCTGCAGTTAAATATCAGCGCGGCCCGGATTTGCTTGACAGGGCGCGCCTGTCAGGAGCAATGTGTATATGAGTATGACTCTTTACGTTCCAGATGACCTTCGTATCGTCTACCGGCAGGCCTGGGGCCAGCTTTTCGGCAGTTGCATCGAGAAAACCCGTGAAGCCGGCGGCCGTTCGATCGAAAGTACGGATTTACCACTCCCAGGCCGAAGAGCAGGCGCGCTTGAAGCGCGCCGGGCTTTACATGCGTGTCTCCACGGTCGATCAGCATCCGGAGACACAGCTTCTCGATCTGCGCCAGATGGCTGCGCAGCGTAGTTACTCGATCGTGCAGGAGTACACGGACCGGATCTCCGGCGCGAAAACGCGCCGGCCTGGTCTGGACGAGCTGATGCGGGATGCCAAGCGCGGCCGCTTCGACGTTGTGATGGTCTGGGCTTGCGATCGGATCGCCAGGTCCACCCGGCACTTCCTCGAAGTGCTCGATGAACTCAACCGACTCAACATCGAGTTCGTCAGCTTCCGCGAACAGATCGATACCGGCGGACCACTGGGCCAGGCCATCGTCGTGATCATAGGCGACATCGCTGAACTCGAACGTTCGCTGATCGTCGAACGAGTGCGTGCCGGCATGCGGCGCGCGCGGCTCGAAGGACGCCACATCGGCCGCAATCCCCTGATCCTGGATAACGCCGCCATCCAGCAAGACCGCCAGCGGGGCCAGAGCATCCGACAGATCGCGAAAGGCCACGGCGTTTCGACGGCCACCATCCAGCGTGAGCTCCGCAAGCAACCAGCTCAGGCCCAGGTCCAACTCCTCGATAAGACAGCTTGAACCAAGCCAGTTCGGATGTGACAAAAGGTTCCCCCAAAGCCAGCCTCTAAAACCCACAAGATCAACGCCGGATCTCATCGATCCAGCCGTGTCAAAAGGCGTGCCTTATGTCACTGCCCAGTCTGGTAGCGGATCATCGCCTGAGCAGTCTGATAGTTGTAACGCGCATCGGTGTAACCGATCTCCGCCTGCGTTTGCGCGAGCTGGGCTTGGGTTAGATCGACGATGCCGCTGAGTCCGACCTTGTAACGAGCCTGTGCGAGTTCGAGCGCGATGTTTGCCTGGTCGAGAAGTTGCCTGGTGACGGCGATTCGCTGAAAGGCGAGTTGGGAGTTGAGAACGGCGTCGCGGACATCGCGGGCGATGGCATCACGCATACCGCGGACCTGTTCGGAAGCAGCCTTCGCGCGCAGGTCGGCCTCACGGCCGCGGGCGACGTAGTCAAAGCCATTGAAGACGGGAATGCTGACGTTGGCACCCGCGGCGCCGTACCACGATGATGTGATCTGATCGGCGCGGACGGGTGCGCCGCCAGCCGTGGCAAGAGCGGAAACGGTAGGACGGAGCAAATCGTGCTCAGCAGAGGCAAACTGCTTTGCGGCGAGATAGCGGTCGTTGAGCGAGGCGAGATCGGGTCGCGCGCGGAAGGCGAGTTGAACCAGATCTTCGGCATTGGCGGGCGCGGCTTCGGGATTGGCCGGGGTCTCGTCGATTAGATCGTACTGAATGTCGGAGTCAGACCCGAGGATGGCATTTAGGTTGGCAAGCGCTGACAGCGATGCATTCTGCGCGTCGAGGACGAGCAACTGGGCCTGCGATACCTGCACATTGGCGAGGCTGAGGTCGAGCGTGGAGCGCAAGCTCTGATTGGTGAGCACGCCAATCTGCTGGCCTGTGGCTTCACGCGTTGCGACGGTTTGCTGCGCGACGCGCAGAACTGCCTGTGCAGTGAGCGCCTGGTAAAAGGCCTGATCCACAGCGAGTGTGATGTCCTCGACGGTTGCGCGTTCGGTTTCGAGCTGGGCGTTGGCGTTGGACTGTGCGTTGCGAATGAGGTTGTGGGTGCGCCCGAAGTCGGTGATGAGCTGGCTGACGGAGACTCCCCCGGCGGCGCGATCGTAGACAGTGGGGTTATTGAGCGCGCCCGCGGTGATGCGGCTGTTATTGTGTGCGCCGACGGCGGTGAGATTGGCGAAGGCGGCGGGCATTTCGCCAGCGCGGGCCTCGCGCGTGATCTGCACCTGGGCGAGTTGCAATAAGTGCGCAACGGAGACGTTGGGGTTGTGCTCCAGTGCGATCTTCTCGGCATCCGCAAGAGTAAGTGTGGGGCCAGTCGGCGGCGGCAACTGAGGTGGTGGGGGCAGGGATGGAGGGACCAGACTCGCCGGTTGTTGATCGCCGAGCTGCTGCGGTGACTGCTCCACTTGCGCAAGCAATTGCGCATTAGGTGCGTCGGGCAGCTTTGGATTTTGCGCGTCTGACGAGGTGCACACAGCGCCAGTGATAGCAAATGCCATGGCAATGGCAATGACGGATGCGAGAGGCTGTTTCATGCGTGGGCCTCCGTGGCGTTTTGTTCTGCTTTGCTTCCGCGCCGGCCATGTATGGCGAGATAGACGGCTGGAACAAGGAACATGGTGACGACGACGGAGAGCGCAAGGCCGCCGATGATGGCGCGCGCCAGAGGAGCGTACTGTTCGCTGCCCGCTTCGAGGCCGAGGGCCATGGGGATCATGCCGAGCAGCGTGGCCAGCGAAGTCATCAGGATGGGTCGCAGACGGACCTTGCAGGATTGGACGGTGGCCTGCAGCAGCGGCATTCCCCGCGCGTGAAGAACGTTCGAGAACTCCACGATCAGAATGGAGTTCGACACGACGATTCCGGTCATCATGATCACCCCCATGAGCGACATGATGTTAAGCGTGCTGCCGGTGACGATGAGGAAGAGGACCGTCCCGAGGAGGCCTGGCGGAATGGCCATGAGGATGATCAAAGGATCGATGAAGGAAGTGAACTGCGCCATCAGGATCAGGTAGACGAGCAGCACCGCGATAATCAGGCCAAAGCCGAAGTCCTTGAACGACTGGTTCATGCTGACCACCGCACCGCGCAAGTCGATGGCGGTGTTCTTGTCGTGCTGGGTATGGGCGAGAAGGTTGTCGACCTGCTTACCGATGCCCTCCAAAGCTTCGCTTTTCGGCGACACATAGACGTCGATCACGCGGCGAATCTGGTTGTGATCGACCTCGGTGGGCGTATTGATCCGGTGGATGTCCGCGACCGAACCGAGGGTGACGAGGCCACCCGAGTCGCCGCCGCTTTCAAGCGCAGCTGGAACCACGCCGGCCTGGCGCGCGTCCTGCATGGGGCCATAGCCGGGCGGACGCTTGGCATGTAGAGGGATGTTCTCGAGATCCTCCATGGACATGTGATTGATCCAGTGATTTGCGTACTGCACTGTGACGAGATAGTTGTTGCCGGTGTGCGGATCAATCCAATAGCTGGGCGCTACCATGCCGCTGGACGTGAGCGCCGTGATGACGTCATCGACTACGTCTTTGGCGCTGAGGCCGACGAGCGTAGCGCGCTCGCGATCGATGTTGAGTTCCAGGCCCGGATAGTCGAGACTCTGCGGGATGTAGACGTTGCGTACCGCGGGCATGGCCTGAATCCTGGCAGCGAGCTGCGTAGCCAGATCGTACGATTTGTCCATGTTCTGCGACTTGATCTGGATGTCGATGGGGGCGGGCAGGCCCTGGTTGATGACAGCGTCGACGAGACCGCCGGCCTGGTAGTAGGCAGAGAGCTCTGGCATTTCGCGCGCAACGCGGCGCTGTACGCGACGCATGTATTCATAACTGCCGACGGAGTGGCCTTCCTTCAGGCTGGTTTGCACAAAGGCAGTGTCCATGCTGGCGTTGGTAGTGTAGATGGCGGATAGGTCAGGGTAGACGCCGATGTTTGAGACGATCATGTCCATGTCGGCGGGGCTGACTTCACTGCGGATGATCTGTTCTACCTTGGCCACATAGTCGTTGCTGACTTCGAGGCGGGTGCCGGAGGGCATGCGCAGATTGATGACGAACTGGCCAGGATCGGTGCGGGGGAAGTAAGCGCGGCCCAGGAAGGGCAAGCTCACGACGAGAAGCAGGGCGACGCCGCCGAGGATGACCGAGGCGGTAAAGACGGGGCGCTTCATCGCACGATACGCCCAGCCTTCGTACCAGTTGAGCAGTGATTGGAACTTTGCGTTGAAGGCGCGGTCGAAGCGAGCGAAGATGCCAGTTTTCTTGTCGTTATGGTCGCCTTCCTCATCGTGCACATTGATGAATTTGGCGCAGTAGAGCGGCACCACGGTCATTGCGAAGAAGTAGGAGGCGAAGATGGAGAGGACTACGCCCAATGCGAGCGGCGTGAAGATGTACTTGCTGACGCCGTGGAAGAAGGTGACGGGAAAGAAAACGATGGAAGTGGTGAAGGTGGCAGCGAGCACGGCCATCGAAACCTCTTCGCCGCCCTTCTCCGCAGCAACAAAGGCGCGCTCACCTTCTTCCATATGGCGGAAGATGTTCTCGAGCACGATGACGCCGTTGTCGATGAGGCGCGAGAAGACCAGCGCGAGGCCGCCAAGCACCATTGTGTTGATGGAACCGCCGAGGTAGTTGTCGATCGTGAGGCAGACGATCATCGAAAGTGGAACCGCGAGCAGGACCGCGACAGTGGCGCGCGGACTGCCAAGGAAGATGAGGATCATCATCCCGGTTAGCACGAGACCGATGCCGGCCTCACGGACCACGTTGCTGATGGCGAGTTTGACGAAAACGGACTGGTCAAAGACGACATCGGTCTTGAGTGACTCAGGGATGTCGACGAGTTTTTTGACCGCAGCCTTAATGCCGTTGACGATGGTGATGGTGTTCGAGTTGCCGCCCTGCTTGAAAATCGGCACGTAGACGGAGCGCTGACCGTCGATGCGCACAATGTTGTATTGGAGGGCGCCGGAGTCGACCGCCTTGCCTATGTCGCCCACTAGCACCGAGGAGTTGCCCACAGTCTTGAGAGGCATCGAGTTCATTGACTTGGCGTCAGGGAATTGAGAGTTGGCGTATATGTTGAAGTCTTTGGAGCCGATGCGCACGTCACCGGCGGGCAGGATGAGGTTGGAGCTGTTGACCGACTGCACGACATCATTGAGCGAGAGGTTGCGGGCCTCGAGTTTGAGGGGATCGACGTAGATCTGGATCTGGCGGTAGGTGCCGCCATAGGGTTGGGGAACCGAGGCGCCCTGCACACTAGAGATCTGGTTGCGCACCTGGAATTGGGCGAGGTCTTTGAGACTGGTCTCGTTGAGGCCCTGGCCTTTGAGGGTGACCAGGCAGACGGGCTGGGTGGAGGCGTCCATGCCGAGGACGACCGGAGGCAGCGTGCCGGGGGGCAGGCGGCGAAGGTCGGCCATGGCGAGGTTGGCGATGTTACTGACGGCCACGTTGGGATCAGTGCCGGGGCGGAAGTAGATCTTGATGAGGCTTACGCCCGTGAGGGAGCGCGATTCGCTGTGGTCCACATTGGCAGCTAGGGTGAAGAAGCGCTCGAACGTATCGGTGATGTCCGATTCGATCTGCTCCGGAGGCATGCCGTTGTAGAAGGTGGCAACGACAACCACGGGCATGTCGATTTGCGGGAATAAGTCGACGGGCATGCCGGCCACTGTGAACGTGCCTACGAGGGCGATGACCAGACACAGCATGAGGATGAAGAACGGATATTTGAGTGCAAACTTTGGCATTACTTCGCACCTCCGCCTATGTGTTTCGCACGCGGCTCGCCAGTGCCGCGCTCAGTCATCGCGGGCTCGTTGGCATTCTCCCTCTGCATTGCTGATGGACCGGCATGCCTTTCTTCGGCAGCGCCGGGGCCCCCTTCGCCGTCAGACTCCTCGTCCGCCTTGAGGTCGATGGTGCCGCCAGTCTCCTGCTCGGTTTCAGAGGCGGGTTCCGCGGCGACAGCGGGACTGACCTCCTCCCCCTCTTGATACTTGTCCTGGCCTCCCAGGATCACGCGCTCGCCGGGCTGAAGGCCACTTTCGATCTCTGCGAGTTTGGAGCCTTCGATACCGATATGCACAGTGCGGATGTGGACGTGGTTGGTGTCGTCGAGAGCGTAGACCATGTTGCCACGGCCCTTGATGACCAGAGCCTCGACGGGGACGGTGACGGCGTTGTCGACGTGGGCCAGGCGAAGCATGGCGTTGGCATACATTCCAGGCGAGATCGAGAGGTCCTTGTTGTCAACGTCGATTTCGGTTTCCATGGTGCGGGTTTCAGAGTTCACGTTGCGGGTAAAGCGAACGACCTTGCCTATCAGAGAACGATTGATGGCATCGACGCGCACCCTGACTTGGTCGCCGTCGCGCACGAATCGCACGTCGTCCTCAGGAACGGGAAGGCGCAAGCGGAGAAGCCTGCTCTGCGAGAGCCGAACGATCGGGAGGTCCTGGCTGTTGGAGTTGGTGCCGCCCTGGATCAGCGCACCGGTATCGGCGTAGCGCCAGACAACGACGCCGTCGATGGGCGCAACAACGTTGGTATAGTCGTGCATTGCCTGCACGCGCTCGTTGTCAGCCTGCGCCGAGCCCATGTGCTGCTGGGCGGCGGCCCAGGCGGCTTTCGCAGAGTCGACCTGCGCCCGAGAGGAGAGGTCTTTCGCCTGGGCGTCGTCGAGTTCCTGTTGCGCAATGAGTCCGGGATGCCCCTGGCCAGCCTCGCGGAGGCGCTCATAGGCGGAATGAAGGGCCGCGTTGGTCGCTTCAGCGCTGCTGATCTCATGTTGCGCGCGCGTGATCTCTTCTTTGCTCTGCGCAATCTCAAAGACGGTCTGGTGAAGCTGGGCCTTGAGCTCCGGGACTTCAAGAATCGCGAGGGACTGCCCCTGTCTTACGATGTCCCCTATGTCGACATTGATCCTCCGCATGTAACCGCTGACCTTGGGATGGACGTCGACTGCCTGATATGGCTGGAATTGCCCGGCGAGGGTCAGCACGTGGCTGATGTCGCCACGTTGCACGACTGCCACCCGAGCAGAAGGGATGGATGCGGCCTTTGCGTCTGATTCATCGCCGTGGCCGTTACATGCTGAGACGGTGAAAGCTGCGGCGTATACGAGGGCGACGAGGGCGAGCGGGCGGGCAGCGCGTGAGCAAGCCCCCGTCGTTGGCTTCTGAGTGTCCATATTGCTCCTGTTCAGCTTTCGATGGCCCATTGCACGGAACGAACCGCGCATTCGAGTTAGGGCGCCAGTTAAGCCGCGTGGCTGATGTTCACGCGCGAGGTTTCCATAAAAAAGGCCGGAAACTTGGGGTCGCCGACTCGTCCCTGGCTATGCATTCTGGATGCCGAGCCTGAGAAAATGTTCAGCGCTGCAAAGGGGACACGCCCTCTGCATGAACCGAAGAAAACTAGCGTGTAGGAGGGGGACGGGAAAAACGGAAGGAGAAAGCGCCGGGAGAAGAGGAGTCCTGCGCGTCTTCGGAATCAGCACGACGAAGAGGCAAAATCGCGACTGCAAGGAACGCAAAGACCGCCGGCCACACGAGTTGAGACGCCGGCTGCTTGCGGTTAGCCGAAGAGGCAAGTGCCTGAGTGACAAGCTTGTGGGCTTCGGTCGGCTGCAGCTTGGCTGCGCTGATCTCCCTGTGTTCGGGGGAGGGACTGTACCAGGCGATTTTCGCCTCAAAGGAGAAGACAGCCGCGAGCAGGCAGAGCACGGCACCGAAAGCGGTGAGGCGCCAGCGATCAATCAAGCTCTTACCCTGCATATGGCGAGTCTAACACCTATACATTTAAGACGCGCCGGATAGGGAATTGGTCACTTGAAGGGGCTGAATCTTGAGGGTGCGTCTCTCTGTAGGGTCAAAAAGAGACTCCGATTTGAAGCGCTACAAGTGAATCCAATCCCTCCGAATGAGTGTAAGAGAGCCCACGGCGACGAAGAGCCATAGAAGGATTCCCTGAAGGAACGGGCGAATGCCGACCTCGCGGAGAGTCTTCATGGAGAGTCCGGTTCCAATCAGGTAAAGCGTAACGGTCAGGCCGATGCTCCCAAGATGCTTGAGCACTGGATAGGCGGACTGGAAAAAGTGGACGTAGGTATTGAGAACAGCTGCGAGACAGAAGAAGAGAATGAACCAGGGCCATTGAATGCGCGCCTTGCTCTTGTTTGCCATAGCGGTTCCGACCGAAAGCGGTACGATCCACAGCGCGCGGGCTAACTTAACGGTAGTGCCAACGGTAAGAGCCACTGCGCCGTACTTTGCCGTCGCGCCGACGACGGAACTTATGTCATGAATGGCGAGCGCCGACCAAAGGCCAAACTGTGTCTGCGTCATGTGCAGCACTGTCCCGATTTCTGGAAATGTCAGCAACGCAACTGAGTTCAGAACAAAAACCGTTCCAAGTGAAACGGCGATCTCCTCCTGGCTTGCGTTGGTAATCGGGGCGATTGCGGCAATGGCGCTGCCGCCGCAAATGGCGGTGCCTGCCGAGATGAGATAAGAGATCCTTTGCTTAACTTGGAAGAGTCTTCCCAATCCCCAGCCCAAAAGCAAGGCGATGCTGATGCTGCATGCGGTATAGATGAACCCAGAGCGTCCGGCCTGCATAACCTGTTGCAAATCCATACCAAACCCAAGGCCGACCACGGATGCCTGCAGAAGAAGGTTGGAGAGTCTCTTTGCCTCTACATGGAATGGATGAAGAAATGAGAATCCGTAGATGAGACCACCGGCCAGCGCCACCGGTGGCGACACCAGACCGCTGGCAGCGAGGATTAACCCGATGAAGAATATGTTTTTGGACACACATCCAGTGTTCTCGAAGTATGCGTCGTCGTCCAAACAGAAGTTATCATGGCTTATTTGCGAATCTTATCGGCTCCTTCAAATCATGAACTCCCGGCCCGGGATAGAGTTAGTTGCAGTCCTGCGCGTTCGGTCACGAATCTGCGAAACTTAATGGCCACGCCGTGCGGATCAGGACCGGAAGCAGAGGCAACGACCCGCTGATACGCAGTTGGCGCGATAGGACTAGTTCGTCTTCAAGAGATGGCTTGGTCTTGACCTCGCGGCTTCGCGCGGACCTTCGATGAAGCGCGATGCGATTTTCCACTTATGCACGGCCTCCACGATGCGCTCTGTGTTGCCGCTGATCAGGGTGGAATCAACATTCAAGACAGGGATGCTCTCGACGAAAATCCCCCAAGAACCGAAGGTCGACAGACTAGGGCAATTGTGTTGGAGCAAGGCTCTGCACGAAATTCGCCCGCTGCGCCGCAATGCTAACTGCCGGGTGGTCCTCAAGGAAGTCCGGCCCTGCAAAGCGCCTATAGAGGTTCGTCCGTCCCGCCGCGGTCACTTGCACGAACTCCACGGACAGCGGTTTGTCAGGTATGCGTCCTCCGAACCAGTGCGGGTCGTCGCGCTGTGCCCATGTAACGAGAGCCAGCACTGCGTCAGCAGAATACGCCGGAGCCTTTGGTGCGTCCATTGCAGCGCCTTGTAACTGCACGGCCTGCATAGCCTTGTCGTTGCCGTAGAGCGTCGCCGTTGTGTGGCTCTTTGGGTCAACGTACATTGTTATTGCGCTCCAGCCGAGCGGCTGATAGGGAAGGCTCATGGGTAATGCAGCAGCCCGGTTGTTCACGATTTCATCGCGGCTGGACCTGGCTGCTGTGATGGGCAACGTATAGACGTAGTCGTTGCCGCGCACCGGCTTGTGGCAGCCCGTGCATTCGTTCACGAAGTGCGCATCTTTGCCATAGGGCTTCAGATCCATGCCGCGCCAGCGTCCCCAGCCCCATCCTTCAGTTTCCCTATAACGCTTGGCGTCTTTCTCCATAAACTCGATCTGCCAGAACTTGCCGGGTTGCAACAGTCCATCAGGGCCGAGCTTCTGCAGCCACGTAACCTTGGCCCAGCGAGTTCCGTCCGGCCAAGGCGAGATGTTGCCCGTATTCGCCGCCTTCACTGCCACGTCATTTCCAAGGACGAAGCGAAAGGTATTATTGTCGCCGCGGTCAGTCGTACTGATCAGCTTCCAGCCCTTGAAGTTAGGATCGAAGGGAAATCCACTAAACTCCGCCTGTACCATCGCCAGAGAGATAGATTCATGAGCCTCAGCGGAGACAGCCTCTGCCGCATTGCCTGAGTGGTTGGGAGCGGGTGCCCACGGAGCCAAATACGCCTTCAACGTCGCCAGCTCTTCGGGCGTCACCTTTGCCTCGGGATGCAGCTTAACGAACTGCGGTAGGGGCATGGTGCCAAGCTGGATCATGTTAACTGCCTCGTAGAGCGTCGCCTTCTGCACGGAGGCGGGCTTGGTGCCCAGCGTCGAAAAGTTAAGGTGCTCCCGCGCTGCAAGAATGTCATGCCGCACAAGCCAGTAGCCGGGCACGATCTGGTCGAACCACAACAGCCGCCGCTGATCCGAGTGGCAGCTGTAACAGTCCTTTTCGAGAATGTGCCTAATTTCAGGTGGGGTCTGCAACTCGGCAGTCGCTGGCTTCGCTGGAATACTGGGTCGCAATACCTGCAAAACCGCAAATACAACCACTCCAGCAACGATCACTTTGCCGACCATGCTCATCTTCGACATGGTACATGTATTCGCGAGGCAAGCAATCGGGTCCAAGCAGAAGTGCTCATGCCCTATTTGCGAAACTTATGGGCGGTTATGATCGTCTGGGCCCGACTGAAATTCTCTGCAGGCCTGCCCGTGCTTTAACAAATCTGTGGAATTCAATGACTAGACCCTGCGGCTCGGGGCCGGATGCATATGCGACGAGAAATTCGCGCTTGATACTCAATCCTTCGACCTCGACAATCTTGAAGTTGTGACCGAGTCTCAGATCTTTAGCAATTGCCCAGCGCGAGACGAATCCGACCCCTAGTCCCGCCTCTACGGCGGATTTGATGGCTTCAGTCGAATCAAGCTCCATCACGATCTGCAACGATGCCCGCTTGACGCCCTGCCGCTTCAGTGCCATCTCGATCACGTCGCGTGTGCCTGATCCGCGCTCTCGCATCAGCAGGGGAATTGAGGCAATCTCAGAACAGCGGACGGAAGTACGCTCGGCCCACTCGTGCGCAGTGGACGCGATAAGGACCAGCTCGTCTTCAAGAAATGGCTTGGTCTTGACCTCGCGGCTGCGCGCTGGACCCTCAATGAAGCCCAATACGATTTTCTGCTTCTCAATGGCCTCCACAATGTGTTCCGTGTTGCCGCTGATCAGAGTCGGCTGAACACGAGGATATTCTCGACGAAACTCCCCCAAGAGTCGAGGCAACACATACTGTGCAATGGTTGTGGACGCGCCCAGAGCGAGTTGCCCGGCATGTTCTCCGCTCAATCCCGCAATCTCGCGTTCAGTCTGGGCGAGAAGCGTCTTGAGCTGTTCGCAATAGTTAAGAAGAACCTTTCCCGCTGCCGTTAAGGTGATGTGCGAGCCCGAGCGATCAAAGAGCTGAACGCCAACATCCCCTTCTAGTGCCTTGATCTGGAGGCTCACTGCGGGCTGCGTGAGGTACAGTTCTTCGGCGGCCTTGCGGAAGCTGAGTTGTTCCGCAACTGCCCGGAAGACCACGAGACGGAAGTTTTCGAGGCTCGCCATTCGGTAGTTAGAACCCCAGTTTACTGCGCGCTGCGACAGTGCGGTTCTAAGACCGGTTGGTTTTAGGCGCGAAATATTAAGAGCGGTCTAGGCGTGATCCGCGATATCCACCGGCCCAGATGTCTTTAGGTCAGTGCGCAACGAGAAGGCTCCGCAGCGAGGCTTCGACCTTACCGAGATCGGTCTCGCCTTGGAACTTCGCACGCACTATCCCATTCCGATCGATGAGGAAGGTCAACGGCAGGCCCAGTACGCCGCCATAGCGCTGACCCAGCGTCGCATCACCCATGGCAACGGGGTAATCGATGCGTTGTGCGTATATCATCCTACGGACCGGTTCTGAATCGTCGTCCATCGAAATCCCAATTACCGCCAACCGCTGGGGCCGATATTGCTCTTGCCAGCGGGCAAACATAGGCATTTCGATTTGGCATGGTGTACACCAGGTGGCCCAGAAGTTCAGCAGCACAACCTTGCCACGTAGTCGAGCTAGATCGAGGTTATGGCCGGTGAGGTCGCGCCTTACAAACTCTGGAGCCCTGCGACCGACGAGCGATTGTGTCCCATTGGTCTGCGCGCCCGCTTGCGGCAAGATGGTCAGGAGAAGAAACGTAAATCCCCATTGGAGCGCAAGGATGCTCGTACCGTTAAAGCGCCTAATGCGCAACCGGATACCCTTTGCCAACCCAGTCGCTTCCGAAGTTATCCGCTATGTAGAGAACTTTCACATTCGTAAAGCCAAGGTCGCTTAGAGTCTTGTACGCGCCTCCCACATTTGGGCAGCGGCTCCAAGGGCAGCAACCGCAATAGAGCACTATGAACCTGCTCTTCGCCAACGGCTTCACACGATCACGAAGCAGGTACAGGCCGTTCTCACGCGAGCCTGGTCCTGCGTACTCCGAAGTTGGGATATGCGCCTGGTCGAACATGACACGCGAGCCAACCTGCAGGATCAGCGGCTGGAGCGCACCGGTAGAATTCAGCATTGTTCTCAGTTCTTCCGGCTGTATCAGTTGGGTCGCCGGAATGGTTGTCGCAGCGAGCGGGAGTGCGGACTGCGCATGCGCCGGAGATTGGATCAACACGAATGTAATTACGGCAACGCTTCCGAGCGTGGCGATCCAT
This sequence comes from uncultured Acidobacteriaceae bacterium, assembly GCA_963760475.1. Classification (GTDB taxonomy): domain Bacteria; phylum Acidobacteriota; class Terriglobia; order Terriglobales; family Acidobacteriaceae; genus Telmatobacter. The sequence goes on from CAVXDG010000009.1 coordinate 29,727, forward strand.
CTAATTCTCATGTGGTGCTCCGAAACCAGTATATCGAGTGTTCACTTCCATGGCGGTGCTCCTCTTCACTAGAAGAAAGACACGAAAGCGGCGATTCGTTACGAGACAGCGGAAATCTATTTTGCGACCGGCAGAACCAACATGCGAAGGTACTCCCGTGTGAGGATAACGCGCAATCGAGGCGCGATTGCCGAATCACAGGGAATGTCGAGGGTGCGGCAGCGGTCGATGGCGGCGCGCAGGTCGCGTAGAAATGCTACGCACGATGGGCATGCGTCGATGTGTCCCCTCATCTGATCGCAGGTACGAGGTTCCACCCTACCGTCCAGATATTCAGAGAGGTTGGCAAACAACTCGCGGCACTCATCCGGACGTCGCGCACCCCTCGATCGCGAGGCTTTGTGCTCCTTCGGGAAAGGTTGGGTGTCAGTCAAAGCTTCGGGAACGCCACTGAGGAGTTGATTCATCTCCTTGCGCACACTTAGGCGTGCCCGATGAAGACGAATTCGGACCGTCCCCGGCTGGAGTTCGAGAACCTGCGCAACCTGCTCGGTTGTCAACTCCTCCATATCGTGGAGAACAAGAACGATGCGCAAGATTGCCGGGATGCGAAGGATTGCCTGATGAAGAAGATAGTGCTGTTCGGCGGCCAGGAGGTTGCGTTCCGGTCCCTCTGCGGCATCCTGCAGCAGTCGCCCCAATTCCGCATCGTCGGGCATCAACTCGTCGAGCGAGAGCATTTTTGGCGGAGCATGGGCCGGCTTGCGTCGCATGCGCCAGCAGCGGTTTCGTGTGACGGTATAAAGCCAGACCGCAAGAGCGCGCGGGTCCTGAATCCCGGCGAGGTGTCCGAGAGAGCGGGAGAGCACCTCCTGCATGGTGTCTTCCGCATCTTGAGGATGACCGCAGACCTTCATGCTGAACGAATAAACGGTGTTCTGAAGTAGCCCAATCGCCTCTTCAACAGCTTCAGGTGTGTTCCGTCTCAACAGTTCTGCGGCTTGGATCAGTTCAGGTCGCATCCGATAGGGTTACCGAGATCTACACCAGTGTATTCCGCGCTGTGCATGGCCGACAGCACGTCCTCCCGAAACTCTGCCGGGGCCGCGCGGGCACATTTAGAAAGAAACTCACCGAATACCAGAAGGCGGAGCGCTGCCTCTTTGCGATGCAGTCTCGATCATCTGAAGACAAATCTGAGAAACCTTCTTCAGCCATTCTCGCTCCTCACTGCCGCCCGGTCTAAAGTCAGCGGCCAGCCATGCGCGCAACAATGCCAACGCGAGTTCCACCTCGGCGCCGGGACGGCATTCCTCCAGGCGGAACATTTGACGGTAAACCTCATCTTTGACCCGCTCACCGCGAATATGCCCAGGTTTGCCCGGCCTGGTAAAACGCTTTCGCACGGTCATTGTTGTTTCTCCCCCTGAGCGAGCTATGAGTTCCGGCCGAATTCGGCTGAACCAAGCTTCTCGAAATCGAAGAGTTCCGGATCGTCGAGCCGGTAAGCCCGGGAAGTATTGAAACGCCTGTCGTGCATCGCGGCCTCACACGGTTGGACTGCAATTGACATCTTTCAAACCCATAGCGCGCAAAATGGACATCGCTGGGCACCAGTTGGTAAATGCCGACTGCAATAGATTCAGTCCGACGAAAACCGTCAGCCACAGCCAATAGAGTGAAATGAAATGTGCAAGCGCAAGCGATAACAGCACCATGCCGCCTGCCATGAGGCGCACACCGCGTTCGACTGTCATAGGGAGTCTCCTTGTTCGGTTTCAGGTTGAGGTCCAGGTCCGGCTTGGCGCCGGGAGTGGACCATGAAGTAAAGCACTGGAATGGTCGGCCATGAGAGGAAGGTCGAAGCAACGGCTCCGGCGATCAGCGACAATGCGAGCCCCTGAAAGATTGGGTCAGTGAGAATCACGCTTGCGCCGACGACAACTGCGGCCGCAGTCAGCAGCATCGGACGGAAGCGAGTCGCGCCGGCATCGATCACCGCTTCGGCCAGCGGCATTCCTTGGCGAATCCGAAGCTCGATAAAGTCGACAAGGATGATCGAGTTGCGCACGATGATGCCGGCGCCGGCGATGAAACCGATCATCGACGTCGCCGTGAAGAATGCACCCAAGATCGCATGTGCCGGCATGATGCCGACCAGCGTAAGCGGAATGGGCGCCATGATGATCAGCGGCACAATGAAGGAGCGGAACCAGCCGACCACGAGCACGTAGATGAGGACGAGCACGGCGGCAAACGCCAGTCCCATGTCGCGGAAGACTTCGATCGTGATGTGCCATTCGCCGTCCCACTTCATCGAGTAGTGGTCCGTCGAGTCCGGCATCGACGCGTTGTAGCGCGCAAGCGTGTATCCGGCAGGAAGCGTGAGATGGTCGAGATCCTTGTTCATTTTCAGGATGGCGTAGACCGGGCTTTCCTCCGCTCCAGCCACGTCACCCGTGACATAAACGACGCGGCGCAGATTCTTGTGATAGATGCTGGGCTCGATGGTCTTGTGCTCGACGATCACCAACTCGCGCAGGAGACCATGCCGCCATCGGCGCCGGGCAGACGAATATTCTCAAGCCTTGCTCGGAAGAACGATCTGCGCGGTCAAGTTCGACGATTGCGGGCACTGGCTCCCGCGCTGACTTGATCGTGGATCAGGCCGACCTCGGTTCCCGAGATAGCGAGCGCCAAGGCATGGGCAACATCGGAAACTGCGATGCCGTGCTGCGCGGCCTTGACCTCATCCACGCGCATGATCAACCTGGGCTGTGGGTCTTCGACGTACCAGTCGGTGTCGACAACGCCCGGAGTGTGCTGAAAGATCGACTTGATCTGCTGGGCAACCTGGGTCTGACCAGCCAGGTCGGGACCGTAAACCTCCGCCACCAGCGTCTGCACAACGGGCGGCCCCGGCGGAACTTCGCTGACTTGAATGCGCGCGCCATACGCGTCGCCGATCGCATCCAGCAACGGACGAAGACGTTTTGCGATCGCATGGCTCTGCACGCTGCGTTGCTTGGCCGGCAACAGGTTCACCTGGATGTCGGCCTGATTCGGCTGGCGACGCATATAGTAGTGGCGCACCAGCCCGTTGAAGTTATAGGGACCGGACGTTCCGGTGTAGGTCTGGTAATTCAACACGTCCGGCTGCCGCGCAAGTTCTTCGCCCAACGCCTGGGCGACGCGCGCGGTCTGCTCGAGCGGCGTGCCGTCGGGCATGTTGATCACGACCTGCAGTTCGCTCTTGTTGTCGAACGGCAACATCTTCACGCGCACCAATCCGAGGGGAACGAGCGCCACCGAGACCAGAAACAGCACCGCGACTCCAATGAAAAACAGAATGCGATTGCGCGCGGATTGGATCAGCGGCGTCATGATGCGGCGATAGAGCCTGGTCCGCCAGTTCTCGGTCTCCGGCTCCAGTATTTTGGCCCCTTCAAGATGCCTGCCAACAAGGCGGAGGGCTGCCCAGGGCGAAACCACAAATGCAACCAGCAGCGAGAAGAGCATGGCTGCCGATGCGCCCACGGGAATGGGCCGCATGTACGGCCCCATCAGTCCGCGGACAAAGGCCATCGGCAGTACGGCGGCGATCACGGCGAAGGTGGCCAGAATGGTTGGGTTGCCCACTTCCGCGACCGCTTCGACCGCGACTTCGCTCATCGACCGGCCATGATTCTCCCTGAGGCGGAAGTGGCGCACCATGTTTTCGACGACGACGATGGCGTCATCGACAAGAATGCCGATCGAGAAGATCAAGGCGAAGAGCGTAACGCGATTGATGGTGTAGCCGAGGAAGTAGAACACCGACATCGTGAGCGCGAGCGTGACCGGAATGGCCAGCAGCACGACACCCGACTCGCGCCATCCCAGGAAGAGCGCAACCAGCAATGTGACCGACAGCGTGGCCAGCAGACAGGTGTTCAAGCAGTTCGTCCGACTTGTCCTTTGCCGTTTCTCCGTAGTTCCGTGTGGTGGTCACCGTCACGTCGTTGGGTATGGTCACGCCCTGCATGCGGTGGACGCTCTTGAGAACGGCATTGGCTATATCGGTGGCGTTGGTGCCTTTGCGCTTGGCCACGGTGATGGTCACGGCTGGATACTGGCCCGCTGCCGATGTACTCGAGTTCGTCGTGCCGTAGACCACATAGTTGGCAGGATCGGCGGCGCCGTCGACAATCTTCTCGGCAACGTCTCGCAGGTATACCGGGTGCCCGCGAACCACACCCACCACGACCGCTTCCAGATCTTCGCGGCGGGTGAAGAGGTTGCCGGCGTCGACCCGGACTTCCTGGTTGTTCTCAGAGAAGTTGCCGGCCTGCACGCTGGCATTAGCGGCTTGCAGATGCCCAACGATTGCCATGGGCGACAGTCCGTAGGCACTCAGCTTTTCCGTGCTGAGCACGACACGCATCGTGCGCGGAAGCCCGCCGATGATGGTCGTCTCCGATACGTCGGAGATCTGCTCGAAATTGTGTTGCATCTCGGCGGCGATGGCGCGAAGTTGATAGCCGTTGTAATGCTCGCCCCACAGCGTCAAGGCCAGGATCGGAACATCGTCGATGGAGCGGGCCTTGATCAGCGGCTGCGAGACTCCCGGCGGCATGCGATCGAAGTTCGAGTAGAGCTTGCTGTAGACCTTGATCAGCGCGTCTTCCTGCGGTGTGCCGACCAGAAAACGCACGATCACCAGGCTCTGCCCTGGAGCCGAGGTGGAGTACACATACTCGACGCCCGAGATCTGATGCACCAGATTCTCGATCGGCAGCGTGACGCGCTCTTCCACCTCGGCGGGAGATGCGCCTGGCATCGCGGTGGTGATGTCCAGCATCGGAACCAGAATCTGTGGCTCTTCCTCGCGGGGAATGATCGCGACCGCGAAGATTCCGAGAGCCAACGATGCCGCAATGAAGAGCGGCGTCAGCTTGGAGTTGAGGAAAGCCTGTGCCAGGCGCCCGGCAATTCCAAGGTCTTGCTTCATGGCTGGACCTCGATGCGCTTGCCGGCCAGGTCGCGGTCGGCAGGATCGTCCACCAGTTTCTCGCCGGCGGAAATGCCCGACAGCACTTCAACGAGATCTGCCTGCGCCGCGCCGAGTGTGAGGTAGCGAAGCTGCGCAATTCCCTTGCTGTCGAGGACGTAGGCACAGGCAAGCGAGCCGCGCAGAACCACGGCGGATCGCGGAATAAGAATTGACTGCCGCGAGCCGGCGGCAAATGCTGCCGTACCATACATTCCGGCGTGTAATTGGCTCGATGAAGGCCAGATCGATCTTGACCGGAAACTGTGGCTTGACGGATCGGCGGCTGGATCGATTTCCGCCACCGTGCCCGTAACATTCCGCGGTTGGCGCGCCGTCGATTGCAACATGCGACTTTCATCCCCTTGCGAACGTGCCAATCGCCGACTCATCGACCGTCGTCTGCAGTTGCAGCGGCACCGGCCTGATCCACTTGCAGCAACGGCACACCCGGCGAAGCCAGCGTTCCCGGATCGGCCATCCGCGCCGTTACGAATCCCGCGAAGGGCGCCACCAGGCGGGTGTAACCCAACATGGTGCGCGCGCCGCTATCCTGCGCCTTTGCTGCCTCGGTCTGCGCACGCACGGCATCCACCCGCTCGGCCGCAGCCGCTTCTGCCCGTCCGCCCCACCTCATCCATCTCCTGGGACTTACGCTCTTCTGCGCCTGCAGTTGCCTGTAGCGTTCGAGCGTGCTGATGCAAGACTCGGCGTCGGTTTGTGCCGCGGCCTGTTGGCTCTGCGCAGCCTTCACTCCGGCCTGCTGCCTGGTGCGCAGTGAGCGCGCTGCGTCGCGTCATCGAGCACCGCCAGAGTCTGTCCGGCCCGCACGTTGTCTCCTTCGCGCACCAGCACCTGCTGGATGCGCCCGACGACCTGTGCGGAAACGATCGCTGATACTCCGCGCGTGAACGGTTCCTGTGCTGCGTATGAGTACAGGCGTCTCGTCGCTGCCGGCTCTCCACGACTCGCGCCTGCACGGTTTGGTGGCCACAACTGGGGCAGAACCGCCGAATGGCACCCGGCCAACATCGCCGAAGAAGCGGCAAGCAGACAACCAGACAAAAGCAACTTCATTGCAATTCCTCCGCCGCATCGGGAGTCAGTGTCCCCGTAGCAAAAAGCAGTTCAGCATAAGCCATGGCGTTGCCGTAAACGGCGTGCCAGTAATTCGATTGGCTTTGCCGCTCGGCATCCTCAGCGCGCAGCAAGTCCGTTATGGTTGCCAGACCCGCGCCGTAGCGATTCTTGAGGATGCGAAGACTCTCTGCCGATTGATCCATCGCGGCCCGCGCTGTTTCCAGAGAGAGTGTCGCCGTCTGCCGATGAATATGGGCCTGGCTTACTTCAAGGCGCACGTGCTGTTGTGAGGCAGCCATTTGCGCATCGATCTTCTGTTTCGCGGCGCTCTCCCGCGCAAGCTGAGCGCGCTTGCCAATAGGCAGAATATCGACGCTGATCTGAACGCCGGCGACCCAGTTGTTCCCACCTGAGCCTGCAAATGACGCGCGATCTTCTTCCCAGTTGCCATAGGCCCTTACCGAGGGCCGAAGTCCGATTTGGCCGCTCCCACAGCGTCCGCCTGCGCTGACTGCGCCTGCCCCAGGGCCATCAAATCGGGTCGCACCATTGCGGCGGTCGCGATCTCCTGTTCAAGCGGCAGCTTTGGAAATGAATGAGGCTCAATCGGCTTCAATTCAGATGCTTTGAGGGTCGGTGCGCCCATGGCCTCGCGCAACTGAGCCCACGCCAGTTCAAGATCGCCTCGGGCCGCGATCAGTTCCTCTTGGCGCGCGGCAACATTCACCTCAGCCGACATCCGATCCGACTCCACCGCAAGGCCCGCCTTCACGTGATCGTCCGCAGACGTCAACAGCGCAGCGGCGGTCTCTTGTTCATGCTGGGCAACGTCAATCTCGCGTTGTGCGTAGAGCGCAGACTGGTACGCCCCCACAACGCGGAAGATGATCTGCTGATCAGTTGCCTTGGCGGATGACGAGGCGCTCTTCTTGAAAAGATCGGCGCGGTGGATCTCCCTCTGTGTCTTGAACGAATCGAATGCCATCCAAGAGCCCGAGAAGCGGGTTGCAAAGTTGCCAATTGGTTGGGGACGATTCAAAGCGTTCAGTGCAAAATCGGCCTGCGTGAATTGCCTCTGCCGCAGCCGCGTTCCGAACGCGTACACCGGGTCGTTGCCGCGCGAAATGTCTTCCGTGAAGTTGAGTTGCGGGAGCAGTTGAGTGCGCGCGATAGTGGCTGCGGACTTGGCTTCCTGATCGTCGGCGCGTGCGATTGCAGCCTCGGGACTTTGCCCCAGGGCTTCATTGATAGCTTGTCGGAGCGTAAGCCTCTCCTGTGCAGAGGCGGCCAATCCCCGCATACTGACCAGGAGAATAAGGCCCAAAAATAGATAAAGGAGAGATCTCATTGGGTGAAATGTCCTTGAATGGCACTTTCATAGGAACAAAGTCACGGAATGGCCGATTTGTTACAAGCAACGTGAAACAAAAATCGGCAATGGCTTTGATACTGCGTCCGATGCGGGTTAGCGGGGCAAGACATCCGTCGACGGACTCGCAGATCAAACACCTCGGTAGCACGCTCTTAAGATGTGCGCCATCGAAGAACGCTCGCATCTTGAGGCGGCAAACGCGCTCGGCGTGAGTGTCAGCGCGATAAAATCCCGACTATTTCATGGAAAGCGCATGCTGAAGCGCGCGGTTCGTCAACGTACAGGTGTCCGTGAGGAGCCTCGACGTTCATTGGAGCCAGCAATTTCGTAATTCAGGCTCTGTGCGCGTCGTGTTGCCGAAAAGGTAATTGAAGGGTTGCCCACAATCCGCTCAGAACCCAGAAAATCGACTCGCGGAGTGCGTTGTTCTTATGCCATCAACTAAATTCCGGCGCATGATGAATGAATCATCTCTGATCCCAAGAGCAAAGCCAAATCGGTTGTCTTGAGCGAAGAGGGCGAAAAACGGTCACGGGAGCAGTTTGCCAAACATTCGCCCTCAAGAGATAGAGGTATCACCCCCAAGCCAGAAGCCGCACCATTTGTGGTAAGGTCCGGACCGCCCACGACATGACGGGAACCCAATTCTGTGCAGATGCAACTCGCTCCGCTGCGGCTTCTCGGTGATATTGTTGCAAGGAGCTTCCTTCTTCAAATGCCTGGTCCGGAGCGTTCGATGCGGCGTACCTTCTCCCTGTCCTTTTGTGTTCTTGCGTTCGCGGGTTTATCCACCTCGTGTCTCCCAGCTGATCGAATCGTCTTTGCGCGCCTTGGCCCGAGCGAAGCGTCACTCTTCATTTCGAACGCCGATGGATCGGCGGAACGGTCGCTCACTCAGCCGGGTTCGTTGGACTACAATCCTTCGTGGTCGCACAAGGGCGATTGGATCGTGTTCACTTCGGAGCGCGCGGGATCGGCCGATCTTTATCGTGTTCATTCTGACGGAACAGGCATCGAGCGTTTGACTGACGATCCGGCTTACGACGACCAGGCGGCCTTTTCTCCCGATGGGGAGCACATCGTCTTCGTCTCAACCCGGACAAACGGAAGGGCGAACCTCTGGGTTCTCGACGTGGCCACGCACTCAGCCAGACCGCTTACGTCAGGGAACGGCGGCGATTTCCGCCCATCCTGGTCCCCAGATGGCATATGGATCGCTTTCTCTTCGGACCGCGATAGCGACTTTCCACCGGGTGGAGCGCGATGGGAACGCCTGCACTTGGTAGACATCTTTGTCATCCATCCCGATGGCACGGGTCTGAAACGTCTCTCGCAGCACGGAGGGTTTTGCGGCAGCCCGAAGTGGACCTCGGATAGCAAAGCCATCGTCACTTATTGCATGTCGGCGCAAGACACACTGACCTATCGGTTTGGTTCGGAGGACGGCGAGAGCCAGTTGCTCACGATCAACATTGCGAGCGACATCACCTCGGTGATCGCGGCCGGACCCGGGGTCAAACTTCTCCCAACGATACTGCCTTCTGGAGAGATCGCGTATCTGCGCCGCGACAAAACGGCCGCTGGCGTTTTTTATGGAAGCGGAAGGCAAGGCCCGAAGGGACAGGACCTCCGGACTCCAAGCTGGTCGCCAGACGGGTCACAAGTCGTCTATAGCCGGTTCGTTTCCAAGCATCCTCCGGAGCCGCATAAGGAATGGAGCCGGAATCAGAGCTTTGAGATGTACAGTACCGCGTGGCTTCCGGCATACGATTTGAGCGGAGAACACCTTGCGGTCACCCGCATGAGTGAAGACGGCGAGACTACCCGTCTGTTCATCGTAGATGAAAGCAAGCCAGCGCGCTCCATTCTCGAGCAGAAGGGTCTGATCCTAGCGCCCTCATGGTCTCCGGATGGCAAAAGAATTGTCGTCGGCTCAGGCAGCTTCACGTCGTTCTTAGATCTCGATGCTGGGACCAAGCGGCCAATGGATCCTGTCAATGGAGGCGCGCAGGTGGGCATCGTGAATGCTGATGGCTCCGGCTTCCACTTGGTCACATCGGGAAACAGCAACAATGCGTTCGCATCGTTTGGCCCGGATGGAAATCACATTGTCTATCGAACGACCGGCCCCGATGCCGATGGACTGCGGATCATGAACCTCACTGACCGAACGGTGAGGGCGTTGACCAATGAGTGGGACAACTTTCCGGTGTGGTCTCCGCGAGGAGATCTCATTGCGTTCGTTCGTAGGAAGGGCGCTGATTTCAACATATTTACCATTCGTCCCGATGGCACAGGGCTGAAGCAGCTTACCGACATGCACGGGATCAACGCTCATCTTGCTTGGTCTCCGGACGGAGAACGACTCCTGTTTTGCAGCAGCCGCATGGGTTTCAAAGACGAAGCTGTGCTGGTGGGAGCACCGCAGCCGTATGGCGAGATTTTTGTGATGCGATCCGACGGCAGGGACGTTCAGCAACTGACGGACGACCAATGGGAGGAAGGCGGCCCCGCCTGGCAACCTCACAGACCCCCGCTGAGCGCGAAGACCACGGCCTCGCAGTAATGTCACTTCGCGTCATTTTTGGCGACCTGACGCTTGTCCGTCAAACCGGAAATTGCACAATTTTCGGTAATGTCCGGATCGGCCACTACACATCCAGAACCATGGGAATCTGAACACTTCTGCCCCAAGTGCTCGGCGACTTGCCTCTCGTAATCCCTCAACCGTGCTTTCGATTGCGAATCAGGCTGCGGTGCGTTATAGCTATGAATCATTTCTTGAAGCTATGCCACAAATGATCGGCTGGAGCAGCACGAGAGATATTGATGCACGAAAGCGATGGCCATGCTGCCTTCTCCAACGCTGCTGGAAACGCGCTTGATCGAGTTGTAGCGAACGTCACCTACACAGAAGAAGCCCGGAAGGCTTGTTTCCAGCAGAAATGGGCTGCGATCTGCCGCCCAACCTGGCCGGTCGCTCACGTCGCGTCCCGTGCAGACGTAGCCGTTTTCGCGTCGGAGCTGAGGTGGCAACCAATTGGTTACTGCATCGGCGCCGATCATGACAAACAGTGCATCTGCAGCCCGTCGGATGACAGAGCTCCCCCTTTTTCAGGGTGTCTATTGCTTCTCAAACAATCCGTGCCGTCCCCAGAGACCACCTGAGTCGCCGTCTCAACCCGAATGCGGGACACCAGTGCAATCTGATCGATCAAATATTGCGACATGCTGTGCTTCAGATCTTCGCCGCGGACCAGCATGGTTACTGTACTTGCATAATTTGCGAAGAAGAGTGCAGTCTGGCCGGCAGAGTTGCCGCCGCCGATAATAAAGACACGCTTTCCTGCCACAGTTGGTGCCTCCGTACGTGCAGCCCCGTACAAGACTCCACGTCCGATGAAGCGATCGACGCCCTCCGCCTCGAGCCTGCGCCAATCAACTCCGGTCGCCAGGATGATGGTCTTTGTGACAACCCTATCGCCGCCATCGAGCCCAATGGTATATGCGCCATTGGGTTGCGGAATGATCTCCTGGACTTCTCGGGTAAGCACCACTTCGGCTCCAAACTTAACCGCCTGGCGGAACGCGCGTTGACTGAGATCGTCTCCAGAGATGCCATTGGGAAAGCCGAGGTAATTCTCGATTCGAGAAGATGTGCCAGCCTGACCGCCAGGAGCCTTGCGCTCCACCAACAAGACACTTAGCCCTTCCGAGGCTCCGTAGACGGCAGCAGCCAGTCCCGCAGGGCCGCCTCCAATAATCACCACGTCATAGCTTTGACGATGGGGAGCAGTTTGGAATCCGAGCGCTTCAGCTACCTTGCGAACCGTCGGAGGATGGCTGACGCAAAACGAGCCATCCACCACCACGGATAGCCCCGTCGACATCGCAAGCCGGGTCAGCTAAAGCCAGTTGTGCGCTTCGATCGCGGTCGACCCACTCATACGGGATTCGATTCATGCTCAGGAAGGTGCGAATCTCCCGGCAGTCGTCATCAAATTTCGATCCGACGATCTGTACGCGACTGGAGGGAAGATTCAGCATGTACTTCTGCACGACTTGTACCCGCTCGTTCAGGGTCTGTAAGATCAACGCGCTGCACTCGGGCGAGCGTCGAATCAATTCCTGGAGGTGTTGCGGATCGAGCCTTGCCAAGTGGCAAGCTGTCTTCGCGCGGACGGAGGCGGGAGCTGCCGTTGCCATGAGAATGGGCAATTCGCCAAAGAAATCGCCCGGCTTGTGCTCTGAGACTTCAGTTTGACGCCCCATGACATCTTTGAGCACTTCCGTGGTTCCTTCCATCACCACAAAGAAAGGGGTGGGCTCCCCTTCGTGAATGAGATACTCACCCGGCTCCAGATGAATATCGGCAGCCTGCTGCGAGAGCCACATCAGGTTCGCGTCGTTCAGGCAGGCAAAGATTGGTATCTTCTTCAACTCCGAGGATGTCAGCATGACGATTGGTGTCCTTCTTTCTGCGCGGGTAGCGCGGGTCCAGCGCCAAGGTTTTCAATATGGGTCGGCATACGATGCACTGAGGTAACGAGAGTGACGAATTCCGGAAATGCTTCGAATTCATCCCTCAAATGCTCCCATTCACGCATAAACAAGGGACTCCGGAACCTCCGCTCAGCGGAACGCAGCATCAACTCCCACATCCGTTTTCGGTATGCGGCGTTCAAGAAATAGAAGATAGGTTAATGAAACCAGAGTGCAGAATCGTAACATCGAGATGATTAACTCGTCCGTCCGCTCAGGAAGCTCCTTGCCAGGTGGCACACTCAGCCAGAATTCCGCCGAAGAGTTCTTCAACAGTTCGCTGTACTGGGCAGACATTGCCAGGAAGATCTGCGTCTTCGCCTGCTCGCGGTGAATCCCGACCGCGACAACCAGACCGAGGCCTCCCATCAGAATTGACAAGAATGTCGCGTATTGAATGATGTGTCCAATGTGCATAGTCGGTCACGCGGGTATCCCGGATGTTATAGGCATCTGCTGAAGGCTTCTTCTGGTGCAGCGGACTCCGTCTGCTCCTCGTGTTCCCACCGGATCAACTTCAGATCCAGCACGACGAAGGAATAGAGAACCGGAACCAGACCCAGCGTCACGAACGTGGCGATCGTCAGGCCGCCGATCTGTGCGTAGCAAAGCGGCTCCCAAAGCGGGCCGCCGTGCGCAGCCAGCGGAAACAGCGCAATCACCGTGGCCGCAACCGTGATCATCACCGGCCGCAAACGAAGGATGCCGGCATCGATCAGCGCCAGTTCCAACTCCTCGCCCGCTTCTCTTCGCTCCTCGATAAATTCAAACAGCACGATGATGTGGCTTACAATCACACCGATGAGGCTGATGATTCCGAGGAACGCCATGAATCCGAATGGCTGGCCCATGATGGCGAGTGAAACGATAGCGCCGACAACGCCGTACGGAATGGCCGCAAAGACGATCAGGGGTTTGAATGCATGCTTGAACTGCGCGAGCAGCGCCAGATAAATGCGCAGCACACGCAAATGAGCAGCACCGTCGTGAGATCTGCAAAGCCGCTGACCTGCTCTTTTTGCTCGCCTGCGAAACGGAATATGAATCCGTCGGGAAGCTGCTTCTGGAATGCCTCCAGCTTCGGCATCGCCGCTGCGATCACTTCCGAAGGTAAATGCCCCTGCGTCGGCCAGCACTGCACGGTAATGGTGCGGTACTGATCGAAGCGCCGGATCTTCGGCGTTACCGGACTCCAGGGAAATCGTCGCCACCTGCATCGAGCGGAACTGGAGGCGCGTCTTGCCGCGAGAAGACGTATAGACTGCGCAGATCGGAGAGTTGGGACCGCTCCTCCATTCGCATGCGTCCAACAATCGGAATCTGCTTGTTGCCGTCTCTCAGGACTCCAGCCGTAATGCCGTGAAGAGCCGCATTGACCGAATCGGAAACGTCGGCGTTTGTGACGTGCGCCAGGTTTGCCCGGTCCACATCGACGTGCACCACTTCTCTCGCACTCGGCTCGCCCCAATCGTCTCGCACTCTTGCGGCGATGGGGATGTCGCGGAAGATTTGCTTCAGTTGCTCGGCTTCCGCTCTGAGACGCGGCAGATCTTCGCCGGAAATTCTGACCTGAACCGGTATTCCAATCGGCTTGCCGGTTTCGAGAGTCCGCGTATCAATGATCGCTCCAGGAATTTGCCTGTCCAATTCCGGCTGCAAAAGGGCAAGCAGAGGTGTCGTATCGTGATTGTCTTTGGTTCGCAGAATCACCTGCGCGTAGTTGGTTTGCCTGTCCTCAGGCGTGGCGCTGCTCCAGAAGCGCGGACCGCCGCCGCCCACAAAAGTGGTCATCGACTGCAAGACATCCTTCGGATGTCCGTGCTCCGGATGGCTTTTGCCGTATTCTTCGGCAACCCGGCGGGTAATGGATTCCACCTGCTGAGCAACCGCGCGGTCGCACTTGCCGGAGTGTCTTCGGGCAGCCACACGTCGATGTAAGAAAAGTATTGAAGGTCCTTGGGAAAGAACTGCGGTTTCAGCGTGGAGAATACGATACCACCCACTACCAGCAGACCGAGCGATGCTGCCAGGCATAGCTTTCCTGTGTTCGATCGCCTTCTTCGCCGTTCGAAAATACCAGCCCGTGAAGCCACGCTGCCGCCTTTCCTCGATAGGAGTTTCGCTCCTGCTCTCCAACAGAAACGAACTGATCAGCGGCACAAAGGTCATCGAGACGAGCAGCGCCGCCAGCAGCGAACAGCTGATGACGATCGGCAGGCTGTACAGGAATTTGCCTGTATCTCCCGGCAACAGCAGGAACGGCAGATATGAAACGATGTTCGTGATGGTCGCAAACGCCATCGTCTTGAATAGCTTGGTCGGCCCCAGCCACGCGGCGACGGACCTTGGCTGGCCCGCGCCCAGTTCGCGCACGATGGCGTCGCCCGACACAACCGGTACGTCGACCAAAAGCCCCAGCGCGATGATCAGCGAAGCGATGGAGACCTGTTGCAGGTCGATCCCGAGCGTGTTGATGACGCCAAATGTGATCGCGAGTGTAATCGGCATCGACGCCGCAATCAGAATGGCGGTGCGCCAGCTCCAGAAGCCGATCAGAGCCACAACAACGACCAGCACCAGCGCCTCGATCAAGCTGTGGCTGAAGAGCTCAATGCTGTCGTGCACCTGCAACGGCTGGTCTGAGGTCCTGGCCAGCACCAGATCGGCCGGCAATGATCTTCCTGACGCTCTCCAGATTGGCGTCCACCTGTTTTCCGAAAGAGCCAATCTGTTCTCCCTTCTCCATCTGAATCGAGAGCGTAATCGCGCGCGTTGTGATCCATTTGCCGTTTTCGTCGCGGCGCGTGTAGCGGTTCAGGAACGAAGGCGGATTCTCATATCCCCTGTCGATGTCCACCAGATCGCGCAGGTACAGCGGCGTTCCGCTCGGCGACGTGCCGATTATTACATTCCGCAGGTCGTCGACGCTCTTGAATTCGCCGGTGGTGTTGACGCTGACCGTGCGTCCGCGTGCGTTGAGTGTCTGGCCGTTCTCGGGCAGATTCCGGGCCTGCGAGGATGTTTCGGAAGGTCTGCCGGTTTTAGCTTGTATTGCGCCAGGCGCTCCTGTGAGAAATTCAGAAATACGTTCTCGTGCAGCACCCCGGAACGTTCCACCTTCGCCACGATCGGCAGTGTTTTGAGGCTTCGCTGAATGGTGTCGGTAAAGTCGTCCAGGTCGCGATAGGTGTACTTGTCACCTGCCACGGCCTGAAGCGCTGCGGAGGTGGTCGACGGGTCGCCGATGATGGCAGGCTTCCATGCATCGGGATGAAACTCATCCGTTTGCAGGTTCTGAGTCGTGAACTTCTTCACTGCCGACTTGCAGATCGGCAGTGCTGAGGTTGGTCGCTACGTCCACACCGGTGAAGCCCGCTCCCGAAAAGAAGCGCACATCGGAGCAAAGACTGCTGAGCTGCAAATTGCTGGGTCCCCCAGGCCAGCTTGCGTTCTACCTCGGCCGCTGTCGATAGACTTCGGAAAGACCACCACGATGGAACGCCGCGGCTGGGTCTGCGCATCCAGACCACTCCGAACCTGCCGGATCTGCGTCTCAACCAGTTTGCTCACCCAGGCGACCTGAGCTGGATCGGCCGGCGGACTCGCGACCGTCAGCATCAATGCCGACGTATCGCCGAAGTCCTTGATGTACAAGAATCGGGCCGGCGCCCTGCGGAAGGTCGTGGATGGCGTCCAGCCTGATCTTGACGTCGTCCAGTTCCTTGTCCCTGTCGTACTTTCCCTTTTCCGCCAGCTCGAATTGAACCATCGCCGAACCGGTTCTGGAAGCGCTCTTGATCTCCGTCACCCACTGATTCGAAGCGATCGCCTGCTCGATCTTCTTGGTCACCAGTTGCTCGACCTGTTCGGCCGAGGTTCCTTGCCACGGCACGATAATCATCGCCTGGCGCACAGGAATATCCGGGTCCTTCCGCTGCGGCATCTTGAGCAATCCGTAGATTCCCCAGAGCAATGCAACCGCGAGTGAGACCCAGGCGATGTGCCGTTGCTCGATAAAGAAGCGGGCGAGATTATGCTTCTTTCTGATGGACTGCTCGTTCTGCTGCGTGTGGCATTGCTGCGTCTCCTACTCGATCACTCCGGATCAGACTTCCGTCGCTTAGCTGGTTCGTCCGGTTGACGATGATGCGTTCTCCGGGTGTAAGGCCTTCGTCAATGACGACCGACTTGCCGACGGTTTCGCCAATCCTCACACTCTTCAATTGCGCAAACTGTTTCCCATCGCGCTGCTTTAATGGTGAAAACCGAATAGCTGTTCGATCCCGATTCCGCGGTCATCAAGGCGGTTAGGGGCACCACAGGCACCGTCTGCGGATTCGCTTGCTCGATGCGGATGCGCGGCGATCATCCCCACCTTGAGCGAGCGATCCCGGTTCGGCAGAGTGACTTCGATGTTGAAAACGCGTGACTCACGATTGGCGGAGGCGGCGATTTCCGTAATTCGACCTGTGAAGGTTCGTCCCTGCAAGGCCTCGACTTGCAACCGGAACCGGCAGCTCCCAGTTTGAGGTGCGCGAGCATGCTGTCGGGAACTCCGAAGTTCACCTTCACCACGCGCGTGTCGTCGAGCGTGAAGGCGGCTGTGCCTGCGGCAACCAGGCTGCCCGGTTCGACATTCTTTTCGACAATCACTCCGGGCATGGGAGCGGTCAGGTTCGTATCGCCAAGGCTGATCCGCGCGGAGACGGTCTGCGCTTGCGCAGCGTGTCAACTGCCCGTGGCGCGCCTCAATTTGCCGCACGGCAGCTTCTACATTGGCTGTCGCCGATGCGTGCTGCTCCACTGCGGCGTCGTAGTCCGGACGAGTCATGGCCTTCGCGGCATACAGCGCTTGGGCACGCTCAAAGTCCAGATCCGCCTTTGTCTGGTCGGCCTTTGCCCGATCGAGTTCCGCTTGCGAAGCATCCAGAGCGCCCTGCGTCGAGTGCTCCTGGCCCACTGCCGAATTGAGCGAGGCTTCATAATCGGACCGGCGCAGGTGGGCCAACACGGTGCCGGAAGGTATCTCGTCCCCCACCTGCATATCGCGCATCCGCCCATCGGCACCCTTCACCGGTAGAGAGCGGCGATGTACCCCGGTTCCTTGAATGCCAGTTGAACTTCGGTGTCCGGACGAATCTCGCCGGAGTAACTCCAGCTGGGCTGGACCTCGCTGCATAGCCACCATCTCCGCCTGAACGGGAACCGGCTCTGGGCCTGTCTTCTGCGTCTTTGTCCGGCAGCCGGTCGAGAACGGAAAGCGCAGCAAAACTCAAAATTCCAAGTGAAATACGCATTATTCTTCTCCAATCGCCTTCTTCAAATCGGCCCTGGCTTTCCAGAACGCAGTGAGAGCTTGTTGCTGCTGGCTGTCGGCGGAGGCCAGATCCGACTGTGCTTGAAACAAATCCCGGCTCAATGCCGCTTCGCGCTTCACTTGCTCCTGCACCTCTTTGAGCTTCTGCCGGGCCGCGCGTTCGGTTGCATCGCTCAGGCTGCAGCTGCCGGCGGGTATTCTCCAACTGCCGACTACGCATTTCTCACCTCCAGAAGAACAGCCCGTTCCGTAGCGCCGACTTCAACCTTGGCCTGTTCTTCCTTCGCTCGCTTTTCCTCGTATTCGTGGTGCTTGCGCCCCCAGTCCCACGGCTCCCATCGGAGCGACAACCCCACGGTCCCGAGGTTGCTTGGCAAAACATTCTCGAAATTCGCGGTTGTGTAGTAGTCGAATGCCAGACTCACGTCGGGGATATATTCCGCCTTCTTCGCCCTTGCGTCGTAATCGGCTTGCTGCACCTGAAGCTTCGCCTTCTTCACATCCGGCCGGTTTTGAAGAGCCTGAGCTTCCATGGCTTCGGGTGTAGCGAGATCGGTATCTGCATCGCCGATCGCCGTAACCCGGAACTCCGTGTGTATGTCCCGGCCCATCAGATCGTTCAGTTTTTCGCTCGCGGACGCGACCCGGTCGCTCGCATCGCTGATGGCGTTCTGTATCTTCAAAAGCTGCGCATCGGCGTTCAGCAAATCCGATTCGAGAATCGTCTCTTTACCGCGGTTCTCTAGCGCCAGACGATGCGATTCCTGGTAGTAAGGGAGTGACGCCTGAAGGCTATCCAAAGCGCTTTGTGCCTCGACAACCGCGTAGTAGGCACGTCGAACCTGGTCGACTACCTCCAGACGTGTTTTCTCCTGGTCCTGGCGCGTCCCCTCCAGGCCCAGCGTCAAGAGCTTTCAATTGCAAATGGAGCTGGTACTGCGTCGAAAGCGGCTGGGCAACCGAGACATTCACAGTGCCTACGGGTTTTCGCGCGATCTCGACCTTTTGATTCGTCGCCGGGATCGGTCCGACCGCGCCGTATACCCCGAGCGAGCCCGCCGGGAAGGTGATCGATGGCTTCGTAACCAGTTGGGCGCCGAGCGCCGTGATCTGTGTATTCGCAAATCGCCTTGTTCGGTTCGCGGCCAGGTCGTCAGCGACCCGGCGCGTCTCGAGGCCGGCCGTCTTCAGAGTGCTGTTGTTCGCAACAGCCTGTTCAACCGCCTCTTCGAGAGTTAGTTCAGGGGCGGCTGACTCGTGTCCCACCGCCTGTTCAACCATCAGCGCGGAGGACGGAAGTGCGAGATCTTGGCCTCGCGCCAGCAGAGCTAGCGCCCCCAGGGTGAAGGCCAAAGCGGTTGTTCGAGAGCGTCGTTTCATGAGGCAATGGTGCCTCGGACGCGGAAGCGGGGGGAGTAATGCCTCGTAAGCCCTGCGTAAGCTTACGGCACTGTTTACGCCCTCGGGTAGGGCGGCAAGTTGAGCTTTTTCAAAAGCCTCGCAAACCTGCGGTCAGTGCGAACCGGATGGAAAAACGGTTCGACCGCCAGCAGATTTACGAAGTTTGTTTTGTGTTCGATCGCTTCATCAAGGCACTTGAGCGCCAGATCGAAATCTCCCATCCCAACTGCGGCGAAACCTTCTGCGAGGGGTGTCACGTAATGCCGCACCCGCGAGTTCATGAAGTCTCTCGATACATTCGCCGGCTCGCGATAAGCTGCCCTCCTGGGCATAGGCTGCGGCAAGGAGGCCGATATCCAGCGGAGAAACAGACGGAGAGAGACACTGGATCACCGCGTCGTAACGCCGCTGCTGGAAATGCAGGAGTCCTTCATACAATCGCGCTTCAGGATAGTCGCGATCCAGTTCGAAAGACTGTCGGAGATGTTCTGCGGCCGATGAATAGTCTCCTTTGACGTATTGAAGATAAGCCATCCGCGCGCAGTCGCTGGCCGAGAGCGGGTCCAGTTCAGTCGAGCGGCGAAGTCCTGACTCTGCCGCCCTCGATCTCTCCGCTGGCACAACAAAGCCATGGCACGAAACATGTGAGCCGCCGCGTGACTGGGTTGTAGTTTTAGCGCGCGGTCATACAGTCTCTCCGCTTCATCCCAACGATGCTCAAACCAGGCACGAAGTGCGCCCAGCACCGTGCAGGTGTCACCGGATTCTGGATCGAGCGCATAACCGCGCTCCGCGTTTGCCTTCACTTCCGGATACACATCACGGCCCGAGACCACCCCGAACTGGGCAAGAAGGCCACTCGCCGCAGCCATGCCGCTGTAAGCAAGAGCGTAGTCGGGATAGGTCTCTGTGAGCCTTCGTAGCTGCTCCAGGGCGGCGCGCAGTGTTTCAGGAGACTGTTGGTGAATCAGAAATCGAGCTCGCAGGTACCTCGTATACGCGTCAAGATCAGGGGCGGAGTGCCGCACTGCCCCGTGCTCTTCCGGCATCGTGAAGCCGGAGTAAGTCCGCAACAGATTGTGCGATCTCTTCCTGGATCGCAAACACATCCTTGAGTTCACGGCGGAACGTCTCCGACCATAGGTGATGACCTGATTCGGTCTGAATCGCCTGGGCCGTGATCCTCAGGTGTTGGTCTGCCTTCCTGACGCTTCCTTCAATGACCAGATTAGCGCCGAGACGCTGTCCTACTTCCCGGATATCGATGCTGGCGCCCTTGAAGTGGAAGGCCGATGTCCGCGCAATCACCTTTAACCCGGATACCCGAGTAAGCGAGTTCGTGATCTCTTCCGTGATCCCGTCGCAAAAATAGTCCTGCTCCGGCTCCGGACTCATGTTTACGAACGGCAACACGGCGACGCATGTACCGCTGGCTGGCAATGCGACCCCAATCTCTTCGCGGTGCTTTGCCGGCTGCGCGTCAAGCCATCGGAAGACAGGTACATAACTGCCCGGCCGCAATCCAATCAGAACCGGATCATTCTTACCCGGCCCTTCCTCGTAATAGGCCTTCAACTTCGCTCTGAGACGGCGAGCCTCGACACGAACAATCGCATCGATGTTCGGATCGTAGTCCGAGGTGCGGTCGAACACCTCCATTGCAATTGAGAACTCCTTGAGGTTATTGATTTCCCCATCGATTGTTTGATTGACGATGTGTGTCAGAAAGCGGCATAGCCGGGCTGACGAAACGAAGCCAGGGCTATTCACCACGCGCGCCAATTGGTCGCGAACCGCCGTGGCCGGCACGGGGTCGGCTGCAGAGTTGGCGAGAGATCTTCCGGATGACAAGGGCGGCGTCGGCACTTGCTTATCCCCCGTTCATTATGCCAATTGCGATGAGCTTACGGCAGCTTACGGCCAATCGAACGCCAGACAGCTTAGCGTGAACTCAGGCGGCGTTAGAGAACCGATGCAGACCGACAGACAAGCAGGAACAGTAATTTTCGTGTCCAACATGAGCCCGGAAGCCACCTCGTGCGGGACATCGAAGCGCACGGAATGGTTATCCAGTGGGCACACAACATCAGGGCAGCAGTTGATTTGCTCACCTCGTCGCGCGATAAAACCGCGATTGTCACAGACCTCGCCCTGGCCGATGGCAACTGGAGCGATCTAGCCCAACGGGTCAGGTGCATTGACCTCTCTGCACCAATTGTACTTGTGACTTCTTTCAGTACCGCCGAACTGTGGTGGGACGCCCTTGAATGCGGTGTCGATGACATTCTGCCAGGGCATCTCTTGACTCCTCGCTTGTGCCAACTTCTGGAAACGCAAGCGGATGATAAAAAGGGCCGGATTTGGAACTTCGGCGACCAGCATCAACCCAGGCCAAAATACTGAATCCGGGATTTCGTGGAGAAGATTGTGAAAAGGAAGAAGCCTTTGTGTCGAATCAACATCTCATTTCTCGTGGGAGGCTGACCGAAAGGCTATTGAATCTGGATTGAAGGAACAGAAGATGAAACTACTTCTCGCATCGACCAAGTCGCGGAACCTTGCTCGCAGGGCTCGAGCAATCGCTGGAACCTTACTGCTTTTGCTGTCTGCGAAGTTCTTGCCGGCAGCTGAGCCGAAGCAGGAAACCCTTCGCGCCTGGGACGAATACATCCGAGCGCTTGACGTCGAACGAGAAAATCGCATCAATGGGAATGGCCCGTTCCTACGGGTAGATGAATCGCCGGATTTGCAGCGGCGGGTACAGCGGAACGAGTTGGTTGTAACCAGTCATGATCCTCGCAAAGTGCCTCAGGGAATGATCCATCATTGGGTCGGAGGCATGTTTATCCCAAACACTTCCCTCGACCAGGCGATGAGCGTTCTCACGAACTACCCGCGCTACAGCGAAGTATACAAACAGCTTCTTAGAAACTGTTCGGTGGTCGAACGCAATGGCGACGACATCAAGCTCAGCGTAGTCGCAGTCCAGAAGGCCCTGTCTGTGACCGCCGCAGTGTCGACCGACAATCAGATCCATATTGTGCGGCTGGATTCGAAAAGGGTATTGATCACGAGCAGCGCAACCCGCATCCAAGAGATCGCCAACTATGGACAATCGAGCGAGCACGCATTTCCGGAGGATCGACGCCCCGGGTACGTCTGGCGGGCAGTCGTTAACGAGCGACTCGAAGAGCGCGATGGAGGTGTCTACGTTGAGTTGGAGACGGTCGCCCTCAGCCGCGGCATACCTCTAGAGTTTCGCTGGCTGATCAAGCCGCTTACGGACGAACTACCGCGAAAGATGATGATCGACATGCTCAATGACACACGAGCGGCCCTGGCAAATGGCAGTCATGTGGCTTCGAACTGATCAAGGCGAATAGCCCGAAATGGCGAATCTGTTCGTTCTAGCGGATAAGTGGTCCGATGGTGCGGTGGCTCCGTCGAATATGCCTATGATCCATAGCCCGCGCAAAACCGGTAAATACTCGTTGATCCAATATCGCGAAATAGCTCATCGACCATCTAAGGACGGGCCACTTGTCCCTCAAGACATTGAACTTTGTCGTTCACAATCTGGGCTGTTGTTCGCGAGCCAATTAGGAGATCTGCGTGCCGATGCCGCGGACAACAGTATGAGCGCGTTCCAGCGAAAATGAGAAGCAACTTCCTTGGCCCATTGCACTTTCTACCCTCAATTGCGTGCCGTGACGTTCCGCAATCCACTTAGCGAGTGAAAGGCCCAAACCGGAACCGGGGCGAATGAAACCGTGATCTGAGGCAGCGCGGTAAAATCGATCGAAGATTCGCGAGATGTGCGCAGGGTCGATACCGATTCCGGTATCAGCAACGAAGAGCGCAATGCGATCTCCCCGAACTTCCGTCCAGAGCCGAATAGATCCACCGGGCATCGTGTATTTGCTTGCGTTCTCAAGCACAATCGACAGCAGGCGCCGGATGTCCTTTTCCTCACACAGGACGACGACGTCATCATTCGGCGTTTCGAGCGTGAAATCGAGCATTGCCTGGCGCATCGTGCGCGCCCACAATCGCTCCATTTCACGTGTCAACGAGTGCAGTCGAACTGGAGCAAGGGAGAGGGGTTCGGCTCCCGCGTCTGCCCGGGCCAGGGATAAGAGATTCTCAACGAGGTCGGTCGCTCGCACAGTATCGTCATGTAAGTGCAGAAGTGTTGTACGGTATTCCTCGGCAGTACGGGGACGATGGAGCGCCACCTCGATCTCGGTTCGCATTAAGGCGATGGGGGTGCGCAGTTCATGCGAGGCATTCCCTGTGAAGGCCCTAACGCTAGCAAAGGACCGATCGATCCGCTCCAGCATTTGATTCAAGGTCCGCGACAGGTCCGAGATTTCGTCACGAGCGTTTGAGACGGTGAGACGGATATCGAGGTTGCGATCATTGATGCGGCGCGCCTCAGCAGCGAGAGCGGCCACCGGTCGCAGCGCATTGCGGCTCATCAGGTGCCCGCCCGCAGCTGCAAGCAGGATCACCATTGGGGTAATGAAAAGCAGATTCCTACGAAAGTGGGTCAGCAGGACAATTGATTTGTCGAGTGCAATCCCAGTCTGCACCGAATAGAGCTTCGAGCGAACGGAAACTGGAGAGGCGAGCGTACGGACATGGTGAATGCCCTGTTGGAACTCCGCGATCTGCCCCTGCTGCGGAAGTCGGTCGGGCGCCGGCAATTCGGGGTTTTCTTCCACCATCCTCTTCGATCGATAGATCCAATTGCCTTCCCGATCTCGGACCTGCAGGTATTTCCCATCGTCCTTGAAACGGTAAACAGAAGCGAAATCGTCGCCGATCTGCTGAGTGCTTCGCTGCGGGCCTTCGTGATCCAAGACTAAGCGTATGTCGTCCACTCGCTCCTGCAAGCCGTGATACTCCGTTTCATCGACACTGCGGCGCAGCATCCACAAACTCACGACGCACAGCAGCGCTGCAGCCGATGCAAACATCGCGAAGTACCAGAGCGTAAGCCGAGCTCGAATCGGAAGGAAGTTCATGCCGTCGACTCGCTGGAGGCAGGCACATCGTATTGAAAGACATACCCCGTTCCACGGACCGTTCTGATCGTCTTCACGCGGAATGGGGCATCGATCTTGGCTCGCAGGGAGTTCACGAGAACCTCCAGAGCCGTTGCGCCCACAGCATGATCCGCACCCCAGACGAAGTTGGCGATTGCCCTGCGGGGAACGCATTCACCAGCCCGACGGAGGAGACAGACGAGCAGCAGGAATTCGAGGCGGGTAAGGTCGATATGCCGGGTTTCGCGTGTTACGCTGCGACGAATGGGATCAACCACGACATCCCCAGCCTCGATAACTGAGCTCACCCCGCGGCGGTGATGCCGAGCAATCGACTGCAGCCGAGCCACCAATTCGGCAAAGGAAAACGGCTTGGTTAGGTAATCGTCCGCGCCCGCGTCAAGCCCCCGGATGATGTCATCCTCCGCGTCTCGGGCCGTCAACATCAGAACAGGCGTTACCCTGCCCCGGGCGCGCAGGGCCTGCATCACGCGGTAACCATCCATTCGGGGCAGACCGATGTCCAGAACGATCGCGCAAAACTCAAGCGTCGTCGCGAGCTCGAGTCCGGACTCCCCATCCTGCGCTGTCACCACCGTAAAATCCCGCTCGTGAAGCCCTTTGCGTAGCAGCTCCAGCATGCGCAGCTCATCTTCAATCAGAAGTACTTGCATTGTGTCCGTAATGCTCAGGGTAAGCCCAATCTGCTGAAACCAGCTGCGGAAACATCTCGGATTTCATCGTCCATTCACATATCGGCGTCCTGCGACACCTATCAAGCTTAGGAAATATTCATTCCTGTGTTAACACAGGTTGAAGCGCGCCCCCTAGTCTGGTCGCAGTCGATCAGGTTATCTGAATCCTGTAGTCTCCGGCGCCACGCCGGGATTAGGAGTGCCATGCGCAAGCAATTGTTTCTTCTCACACTCGTCTTGTTCTGCATCTGCGTGCTGATGCCTGCTTCCGGATTAGGTCAGAGCGACAAAGGAGTCATCAGCGGAACAGTCAAAGACTCGGGAGGTGCCGTTCTCCAGGGCGCGAAGGTCGAGTTGCAACCGCTTGGGCGGCCCATCAGCTCCGATCAACTGGGTGAATTTACCGTTTCGGCAGCCAATCCCGGCACATATGCGGTCAGCGTCTCTTACGTGGGATTCGCTCCTTTCACGTCCAGCGTAACGGTGGTGGCGGGTCAAACCGCACACGTCGACGCCGTGCTCAAAGTAGCCAGCGGGAATGATCAAGTGATTGTTACCGCCGATCGCCCCCACGGCGAGGCGGAGGCAATCAATCGTACCCTTGCAGCGGAGAACATCCTGCAGGTGTTGCCTGCCGACGTGATCGTTTCTCTGCCCAACGCAAATATTGCCGACGCATTGGGCCGCATGGCCTCAGTCACCATCGAGCGCGATGAGGGCGAGGGTAAGTATGTGCAGATTCGCGGCACCGAACCGCGCTTGAGCAACACCATGGTTGATGGCGTAACGGTTCCTTCGCCCGAATCCGGGGTGCGACAGATCAAGCTCGACACGATTGCCTCCGATCTTGTGGAGTCGGTTGAAATCAACAAGACGTTGCAAGCCAACATCGATGCGGATGGGATCGGGGGCTCCGTCAACCTGGTCACTAAAACGGCAGGAGAAGTCCCGACGGCTACCTTGTACGGAGTAGGAGGATATACGCCGATTATTGGTGGCCGCTCGGTCGATCAGATGGGCGGCACAGTAGGCAAGCGCTTTGGCGCAAACAAGAAACTGGGCCTTCTCTTCGGCGGGACCTATGACTTCAATGGGCGCGGTATCAATGACATCGAGCCGTCGCCAACGATGAGCAGCGCCACGCCACACTACGACAGCATCGACTTGCGCGACTACATTTACTACCGCACGCGCTGGGGTGTGACTGCCAGCGCGGATTACAAACTGCAAAACGGCTCGAACATCTCCCTGCGCGGTCTCTTTTCCACTTTCCGCAACTGGGGAAACAAGTGGGTCTACACGCTCAACGACGGTGACGTCCCGGGATACAGCCAGGATTGGCGCCGCCCCAACATGGCCGTGGGGAGCCTTGCACTCCAAGGCAAGCACAACTTCAACGCCTCGACAATTAACTGGAGCATCTCAGCAGGACGTTCACGGTCGCTCAGCGGCAGCGGAAGCGTCAAGTATTCCTGGGTAGGCGATCCGGATATCAACTGCGCCAATACCCCGGGCGTCAGCGTCAACCGTCCGGGTTGGAGCTCTGGATGTTTCGGAACAGGCGCGGACAACTCCGAAGATCCGAACAACTACAAGTTAAAGTCGTTTGCGCCGCCGACCTTCGGGCAAAGCGCGCAGGTGAACCTTCAGGCATCTGCCTCGTACGCTCGGTTCTATCACATAGGGCATCGTTATGGGACTTTCGAATTCGGCGGGAAGATTCGCAATGCCCACAAATTCGACGATACCTATGACGAGAGCTTCAAGCCGGGGGGAACGACTCTGGTCTCGGCTCATCCCGAGTGGAACAGCGACTTCACCGATCCCAGCTATTACGACAAGACGTACCACATTGGCCGAGTCACGGACTATAACAAGGTAGAAAGCTACGTGAACAGCAACAAGGGCCTCTTTACACAAAGTGGCGGCCCCGGCGTGAATGCCAATAACTACGACTTCGTCGAGCGGATTCCGGCTGGGTATGTGATGAACACCATCGAACTTGCCAGCCGCCTTCGACTCGTCACTGGAATTCGCTTTGAAGCCACGCATCTGACTACCTTAAGCTTCGACCCGAATCTGACTCCTGCGCCAACTACGCTCACGTACAAGGCCGGCGGCGACTATCTCGATGTACTGCCGAGCGCCTCGCTGCGGTTTGCGGTCGACAAGGACTCGGACCTGCGCCTTGTATATGGCCGCGGACTTGCGCGACCCGATCCGCAGGAAGTGACCGCAGCCGTCGGTCAGCCAGACATCTCGACGACACCGGCCACAGTCGGCATCGGGAATCCGAACCTGAAGGCCGAATACGCCAACAATTACGACATCCTGTACGAGCGATCCTTCAACAATGCAGGCCTGCTCCAGGCCGGCTACTTCTACAAGGACCTCTCGAACCCGATCGTTACGCGCCAGACACTGACCAACAGCTACCCGTACAATCCGGGAGCCCCTACGCTCGTCTCTAAACCGGCGAACGCGGGCAGCGCGCATGTGCAAGGTGTCGAAATCGGATTCCAACAGCGCTTCTCGTATCTCCCAGGAGTTCTTCATGGAGCGGGCCTATCGGCTAACTACAGCTATACCTCCTCACAGGCCAATGGGGTCGATCCGCTTCGCACCGACAGCCCGGCACTGCTCCGCCAGGCACCCAACAGCTGGAATATCAGCCCGACATTCGACACGCGGAATTTCTCAATGCGCGTTGGCATGACCTTCGACGACAAGATGATCTACGCGTATCAATACGAGAATCTGGCCTACGTTACCGACGACAGCGGTAATCCAATTCTCGGGAGTAACGGCCAACAAGAGACGACGGCCAATCCCCAAGTTAACGGCACCGCCGGTCCGGCTGGAGACAACTACCTCTATTCTCACTTCCAATTCGATACGCAGGCCAGCTATAAGTTGCCGTGGGGCTTCCAGGTTTACGCATACGGTCTGAACCTGAACAATGAAGTCTTCGGCTTCTACAACGGCAGCCCGCAGTATGTTGTCCAGCGCGAGTACTACCATCCGACCTACGCGGGCGGACTACGCTGGACATCCCATCACGAATAGTCGCTTCGATTCCCAGAGCCCATTACCCAGAACGGCCGTTCCAGTCTCGCTCCATAACATGGAACGAGACTGGGGGGTGGCCGGCACGCGTCTTGAAACGAGAGGCACAATTTGAAGTTCAGCCTAGTCCCGGTCCATGGATTCATGCCGACCCTTCGTGCGATGTTTGCCTGTCTGTTCGCAGGCATTCCGGTCGTCGCTGCTTTCAACACTTTTTCGATCCAGCTTTCGGCGCAGGCGCAGTCGCCCTCCATGCATCTGGCAAGGACGATTGACCTCGCCGGCGTTCTGGGGAAGGTCGATCATTTTGCGATCGACCTTGCCGGCGCTCGTCTTTTCATCGCCGCAACGGGCAATCATTCTGTCGAAGTGATCGATTTGAAGACAGATAGGGTCCTACAGAGCATCACGGGGCTTGGCAAACCCCATGGACTCGCGTGGATCGGGGCTACCCACAGCCTGTACGTGAGTGATGGCGCTCTTGCCGAACTGCGTGTCTATCAAGGGGAGCCGCTCGCTTTGGCAGGAAGTATTAAGCTCTCCGACGATGCCGACGACATGGTCTTCGATGAGGCAAGCCGCTTGCTTTTCGTGGGTCATGGTGGAGCGGATGCAGCCAATCCAGCAAACATCGCTGTTGTGGACACAGAACACTTCGCCCTGCTCAAGAACCTTCCCGTCTCCTCACATCCTGAAGCTCTTGACATCGATCCGCAAAGTCGCCGTGTTTTTGCAAACATCGCGGATTCGAATGTGGTCGCTGTAATCGATTCAAGCTCCAAGACCATCACCTCCCAGTGGAAGCTGACCAAAGCCGCGGACAACGTGCCGATCGCCTTCGACAATGAGCACCAGCTGATCTACGTCGCTTGTCGCACGCCCGGCATGCTGATTGCCCTGGATGCACGTTCCGGAACGGAGATCGCTAGTGAGCCTGCGGCCGGAAAGGCAGATGACCTGTTCTACGACTCAGCACTTCGTCGCGTCTACCTGATCAGCGGCGCCGGGGAGGTTGACGCATTCCAGGTTGACGAATCGAAGACGCTACATGCCATGGAAGTTCTGCACACGGTGCCCGGCGCAAAGACCGCCTTATTCGTGCCATCGCAAAATCTTCTCTATCTGGGCGTACCTAAAACGACTGAACACCCCAACGAGATTCGTGTCTATACAACTTCATTGGCAGGAGCGAAGCCGTGAAAACAGCACTTCCATGCAGATTTGCAGCCACGGCGATCAGCATGGCTCTCGCGGCGACCGGTTTCATCCATGCGCAGGCAACGCGCAGTACATCGGCATCGGGTGCCGCTGCTACACACGAAGAATTAAGGTTCGTTGTCATCGTGACTCGGCATGGGGTGCGCTCGCCCACTGGCAAGACCGACGAGTTGAATCGGTACTCGCGCCAACCATGGCCCACATGGAGCGTTCCTCCCGGGTACCTGACCGAACACGGCGCCCGTCTGATGACGCTCGTTGGTGCTTATGATCGGGAAGAACTTGCCAGCGAGGGCTTGCTTGCCGCAACCGGGTGCGCCGATGCCGGCCATATCAAGATCATCGCCG
Organism: uncultured Acidobacteriaceae bacterium; assembly: GCA_963760475.1. GTDB lineage: Bacteria > Acidobacteriota > Terriglobia > Terriglobales > Acidobacteriaceae > Telmatobacter. The sequence goes on from CAVXDG010000009.1 coordinate 58,843, forward strand.
ACTCCGACCAAAGAACCCGTGAAACCGGTAAGGCCTTAGCCGCAGGACTGGCTCCCGCTTGCTCGATCAGCGTGAGCGCCCTTCCCGAGGGGACCGCCGATCCGCTGTTTCATTCGTTGCGAGCCAGCTCAGAACATGCAGACAACGCTCTTGCGCTCGCATCCGTCGCAGGGCGAATCGGCAACAACCCGGAGGGTTTGGCGGAAGCCTATCGCCCGCAACTGAAGTCCCTTGAAGAAGTGCTGCGAGGCTGCACTGGCGGTGCGGACTGCGCAACCCCCGGCGACGTCGCCTTTCCCTCGATCTTCGACATTCCATCGTCGCTCGGCCCCGGGAAAGGAAACCGTCTCCTGGAATTCCATTCGCCCATAAGCCTTGCCTCCACGATGGCGGAGAATTTCCTTCTGGAATATTCCGAGGGCATGGAGATGAAGAACGTTGGATGGGGACGGCTGGACCTCAACAAACTGCGCGAGCTGATACAACTCCACAGCGCCGAAGAAGACATCACCGGGCGGGCCAGCTATATTGCCCGCGTGCAGTCTTCGAATCTGCTGTTCCACATTCTTGCGTCGTTGGAGCAGGCAACCAAGCAGCAACCAGTGGCAGGCGCGCTGACGACGTCGAGCGATCGACTACTTGTCTTGGTCGGCCACGATACCAACCTCGCCAATATCAGCGGGGCCCTGAACCTCTCCTGGCTAGTAGACGGGCGGCGCGACGACACGCCTCCGGGTGGAGCGCTAGTTCTTGAACTGTGGAAGAGGCGGGGGACGGCGGCCTTTTCCGTGCGCGCATATTTCATGGCGCAGCGACTCGATCAAATGCGGAATGCTTCACCCTTGAGTCTCGCCGACCCTCCGGAACGCGAGATCTTATGGATACCAGGATGCAGCCACGTAGATATGTCGTGCGACTGGAGTGCCTTTCAGATGGTCGTCGAATCAGAGACTATCCCACAGTTCGTGAAATGATCGGTACACCGATCTGCGACCTCTACAATCTCGCGCTATTTGCCCATCTCGGCCGAGCGACCTCCCTCAATTCACATCCTCAAAACCTGAGGGTGCGTGCGAATCAGCCTTACGAGTTCCGTCGGATAGATGGTCTTCTGGCAGAAACAGAGATCTCTGTGAATCGCTCCTCCAGCGACGTGGAGAGTGCGCGGCGAGGGCGCCATGTCTGCCAAGGACCTGTTTGTCTGCGGGTCCAACGTCGGTGTCCATCGATACAACTCCACCCACCCGAAATATATATGATGGCCGCCACCCGGGAGGGAATTCTATGGTTGACGTCCTCATCACGACGCCGCGGGGGCAAATGCAGTGCTATCTTGCCAAGCCGACAAGTTCGGGAGCTTGTCCAGGGGTGATCGTATTGCACGATGTGGGTGGCATTAGCAAAGACCACCGAAATCAGGCGGATTGGCTGGCTGAGGCCGGCTTCCTGGCGCTTGCTGTTGATCTTTACTACTTGGGTGGAATGTTGCGTTGAATCCGTGCAGTAGCTCGCGATCTGATCACGCGGTCCGGCCCGCCTTTGATGATGTCGAAGCGTGTTGTGCATGGCTTGCCCGCGACAAAACTTGCACGGGAAGGATTGGCGTCATTGGTTTTTGCATGGGCGGCGGATTCGCACTGATGCTCGTATCCGGGCACGGCTTCTCACCGGGACAAATTGCCATTTGCCGTCGACTGCGCGATACTGCTTGAGGTTGGCTTTGAGGCCGGCCGGTTTACTATCCACTCCTCCGAGCCTCATGGGATTGGGATCTCGGGTGGCCAGGAAGCAATTCCGTTTTGCAGTGGTCTTGAACAAAACTTATACAAAAATGGATAGTAAGTTGGATAGTAATACGAAATCAATCTCGTAAGTCATTGATTTTAATGTGCGGGAGTAGTTCAGTGGTAGAACGTCAGCTTCCCAAGCTGGATGTCACCGGTTCGATCCCGGTCTCCCGCTCCACCTTTTCCGGCGCGCCCGCCGAGTAGGCCAACTGCCTGTGAATTCCAAAAAAGAAACCGCCGCTGGCTCTCGTCCAGCGGCGGAAAGTTTGTTGCCTAAAAGGCTTCAGGCACGCCCTGCGTCCGACTTCAGTAGTAGATCTTCACGGCCAACTGGAGCAGCCTGGGAGCGTTTGCGCCGGTCAGTGATCCGAAACTCGGTGTACCCATGATTGTCGAGTTAATCGAGTTCTGCGGTCCCGGCGCGGCGAATTGGAAGTTCGGATGGTTGAAAGCATTGAATGCCTCGGCACGGAACTCGATATGCCGGCTCTCGCCGAGGGGAATCTTCTTTTCCAATGCGAAGTCTATGTTCTTATCGCTTGGACCTTCGAGGCTATTCAAACTTACGTTGCCGAAGGATCCGAGTGCCGGATTCTGAAAGGCGCAGGTATTGAAGAATGTGCCGGGTGCACATGGCTTTGAGTTTGCCTTGACGCCCGGCACGAAATCGGGCCGCTGCTGACCATCGGAGTTCGCAAAGTCAGCGTTTCCATCGGTGACCGTGAACCACGTGCCCGACGACAGCGTGAGAATGCCGGACCAGTTCCAGTCACCAATGATGTGATCGACGATCGCGTTGTGCGTCGCTATGCGATGACCTGTACCGAAGGGAAGGTCATAGAGGTAGCTGGCAACGAATCGGTTCCGCACATCGAAATCCAGCGGGCCGTACTCCTGATTCGGATAGCGGCTGTTGCGGAAGCCATCGTTGTTCTGCGACCCGAGATCGGCACTGCTGGCATTGCCAAGCGCCTTGCTATAGGTGTAGTTCACGATGAACTCAAGGCCGCGATTGAGCCGTTGCTGGAACGAAGTCTGGAGTCCGTTGTAATTCGACGAGCCGGAAGACCTCAGGTAGCCGATCGAAGCATCGACATAGGAGAACGGGCGCCGCGGAGCAGTGGGGGCCGAAGGATCGGCCGTAGGCTGCGCCTGGTTGCCGTTCAGGTAGATGTACGAGCGGTCGCCTTTCGAGCCGACATACGCTACTTCAACCACCGACTTATCGCTCACCTGATACTGCGTGCTCAAGTGCCACTGCAGGACGTACGGCATGCGCAGATTCGGGTCGAGAGCGAACAGCGTGGGCGTGTTCGGATCGGTGAGGGAGTCTGCTGGAAATCCTTGCGACAGCGTGCTAATGCCCGGAACTGAGCAATCTTGTGCTGCCGAGTAGGAGGGCAGGCCGCAGGGGGCAGAGAATGTCTGGCTGATGAAGTACGGCGGATTAAATCCGGGGCTTGGATTGCTATACGGTCCCGCTTCATCTCCGTTGAAGAACACGCCAAACGCGCTCTGAATGGCGAGATGCTTGGTGGCGTTATAGGCCAGTCCCACACGAGGGCCAAAGTCTTTGTAGTCCGAAGAGATTAACGCATTCGAGGCGGTGTGATTTACCGGAAGAGTTGATGCCAGAATAGGTGTCAGGCTGACATTGCTGTCGCGGGGAATATCGAGTTTTCCAGTGACAGGATTGAAGTTTGCCTGCGCGTTGTTCTTGGAATAGACCGGCGAGAAGAACTCATAGCGCATGCCGAGGTTCAAGGTAAGTTGCGGAAGCGCGCGCCAGTCATCCTGGGCAAAGAGTGCATACGTGTGGCGGTAGTAGTCGATGTTGTTCAGGTTGTTGATATTGCCGCCGCTGGGCTGGCCGGTCAGCAAAGTCGCAAGGCTGTTTCCGCCGGTTCCGGGGTTACCCGCATTGTCTGTATATCCATGCGAAAAGCTCATCGAGCCGCGAGGATCGGCGGGTTCGTAGATCGAAAAGCGTTCCGGACGAATCTCGCCGCCAAGTTTCATCGTGTGATGTCCGACATTCAGAGTGAAAGTATCGGAGATCTGGAAGGTGGTTTGTCTTTCGACTGCGGGTAGAAACGTAGGGCTGCCAAGAGTGGAGGCATCGCTGAACGAGAGCTGAGGCAGGCCGCCATTGTTCGTACCGGGCACAAAAGGAACGCCCGGGAATCCGATGAGGGCTGAGACATTCTGATCGGAGTTGGACTGGTAACGGCTGGTCTTGATCCGGTTGAAGCCCACGCGGAACTCATTGACTTTATGCACGGAGAATACGTGCACTTCATTGGCGGCTCCGCTGTAAGCCGTGATTTGCTGGTTGCCATCGAAGAATCCGCCGCCATCTGCATAACCCGGAAAGGGCGAGCCGATGATTTCGGGCGTGTTGCTGGTGCTGAAGCGATAGAAGGCCGTGTCGTGCTGCCCCCAAACTTGATCGACCCGGACATCACCCTGGTTAGACGTTTGGGTCGTCACCGGGTCAGACAAATAGTTGTAGCCGACTCCCGACGTGTTGGGACTGGGAAAGAGATTGATCAGTGTGTTTCCTAGCGGGTCAATCTTCGCCGCGGGGATGACATTCGTGGGCGCGCCGTTGGCATAGCCGAAAGGAACTCCGCAAAATCCGCCGCCGGTCGATTGCGTTTGCTTTGTATCGAAGAGCTCGCCCTGATAGGTCTGGACGCCGTTGCAGTCGAGCACGCCGGTGGGGGAAGTGAGGTCGAGCTGATCGGAAAAGTCGCCTGCTCTCTGCGTCGCGGTAGGCACTGTCGACGTGGTGGTTTGTGCCTGGCTCAAGCGCAAACCTTGATAGTCGACAAAAAACAACAGTTTGTCCCGAACGATTCGGCCGCCAAGAGTCGCGCCGAATTGGTTCTGGTGATACGGCTGACGAGTGGCGTCAAAGTAGTTCATTGCATCGAACGCCTGGTTGCGCAGAAACTCATACAGCGTCCCGTGAAACTGGTTTGTTCCGCCTTTGGTTGTGGCATTCACAACCGCGCCTGTCGACCTGCCGAACTCGGCATCATAGTTGCCCGTTTCGACCTTGAACTCCTGTAGCGCATCCGGAGGCGGCATTACAACGTAGTTCGCTTCGTTCAGCAAATCCGGCAGGTTGGAGTTGTTGTCGACACCATCCAGTAGAAAGTTGTTATCGAGCGAGCGCGATCCGCTCGCGCTGAAGCCGAATCCCCCCGAATCGCGGGCGCCCGGCTCGCTCGTGGTTACACCCACGCTTAGCTGTGCGAGTTGGACCGGGTTCCTGCCATTCAGCGGAAATCCAACCATCGAGACGCTGTCAATCACCTGCCCCGTCTCTGAAGAGTCTGTTTCGAGAATTGGCGCGGCTCCCTCCACTTCGACACGTTCGCTGACTTCACCCAACTGGAGCGCTACGTCTGCGCGTTGGCGCTGCTGCACGTCGAGCGTAATAGGACCGACGACGGCTTGTTTGAAACCAGGTGCGGTGATTGTCAGCCTGTACGTTCCGATGCGCACCGGGCTGATGGACCAGGCGCCGGTTGCGTCGCTTTGGACTCGATAGGCAAAGTTAGTAGCCGTATTGACCGCGACAACTGCGGCATTCGCGACCACGGCACCCGATGAATCCACAATGCGTCCCTCCAAAGAGGCTGCGTCGCGTTGTGCAAAAAGCGGGGTGAGTGACGACGCCAGAAGCGCCAAACAGGCAAATCGCCGGTAACCGAGACGAAGAAACATTTGAGAAGCCTCCTAAATGCAGTTCTGTCGGTCGCTAAAGCCGATCGGTGGTTCATTCGCGCCAAAATTCGGCAGGCCCTTTTCTCGCGGGAACGGGAGCGATTGAGGTTCCATTGCAGAGGTGCGAAATTGAAGCATCTCCGACTGAAAGGAAATGAAACCGTCGTTTAACTTCGAATTATTACGATAATTAACGCGTCTGTCAATGCAAATTCTTTGCCTTCCTGTAGGCGGATTCGGGCCTGGAACTCCTGAAAATGCAGACAAATCGAGAAACATGCCAAGATTTTCTTCAACCTCCTAGCCCGAGTGACCCTTGGGGATGAATCAATTGTAAGGATTGACGGTTACGTTACGCATATATATACTTACGAATGGTTTCTAATTGACATGCTTATGAATTCCCCGCAGGCTGGTTGTGTCGCTCGCGGGAATGAACTAATGGAGTTTGCATGCAACAAAATCTAGGCGGCTCCGCGCAAACGGGTGTCCAGGCCACGGGCTATTTAACTTTCCAGGAGATCGCCCGCCAGCCGGAGCTCTGGCCCGTAGTTGGTCAGGAGGTCTGCGCCGATGCTGAGCGACTCCAAGTCGACAAGAAACTTCGGAATAAAAAAATTCTGGTCACCGGCGCGGGAAGCTCGGCTTATGCGGCTAGCGCTGTTGCCGCAGCGTGGCGCGGTGCGATTTCGGTGCCCACGACCGACCTGCTTCTCGATACCGAGCGCTACCTCGATGGAGTAGACGCTGTAATTTCCCTGGCGCGTTCGGGCGAGAGTCCAGAGAGCGCTGCGGTTGTCGAGCGAATCAGGAGCCAACACCCGGATATCTATCAACTGGCCATCGTGTGCAACGCCGACAGCGCGCTTGCGCGCGCAGGCGTGGATGACCTGATCGCCTTGGATCCGCGGACAAACGATCGTAGTTTGGTCATGACGAGTTCCTTCTCCAGTCTTGTGCTTGCTGGTATGGCTCTGGCGCAGCCCGAGAAAGTGTCGGCCAACGTAAAGGCTCAAAGCGCTCGCGCAGCCGCACTATTCCCCGAAATCGATGAAGCGTGCAGGCGCGTGTCCGACCGGGTCCGTGATCGGATCGTCGTGTTGTCGTCGTCGCCGCTGCTCGGTTGGGGGCGCGAAGCCGGCCTCAAGACTCTGGAGATGACGTCAGGACATTTCACGGTGGTGACGGAAACCTTCCTCGGTCTGCGCCACGGCCCCATGTCCTTCGTAAAGCCTGACACATTGGTTCTGTGCCTGCTGTCGAACGACCCGCTGCGGCAGTCCTATGAAATCGACTTGCTGGATGAGCTTCGTTCCAAAAAAATTGGATATCTTGTGGGCATCGCCGATCCGGAAGAGCCGGATCAATTGTTCGACGAGAGAATTCCAGCCGTCGCGCCGCGCGAAGACGATTCGCTGCGCACACCGTATGAGATTGTGAGCGCCCAATTACTGGGATATCACCTCAGCCTGCGCATCGGGTTGAATCCGGACAATCCCAGCCCGGACGGCATCATCAATCGCGTCGTCCGCGGCGTCAAAATTCACTCGTAATTCCTGGGCGCGCCTCCAGAACAGGCGGCATGCAGAAGACTCCGGCAAACCCTCAGGGCTGCGGCATCGCGTCGAGCGTGACCACTTCGAAGGGCCTCAGCTCGAAAACATGGGGCCTGCCTGCTTCGAGCTTGATCGACGGGCGCGAGGCTTCCGCCGCCCATGGGCATTGCGCGCTATACCTCTTCGCTCCCTCCGGGGGAATCTCGAAAGCCTGGCCGATATCGATCCGGATTTCTTTGGCGGTTGACGCAGGATTCCGCAGCACAAGAATCCCTTTCTTTGCGCTCCACGAAGCCCAGCCATAGGGTTCACCCAGGCCCGGATCGCCGCCAACCCAATGTGTATCGCGCAGAGTATCGGCATTCTCGCGGGACCAGCGCGCGCTCTCCGCAAGCACATCCCAATCGGCAGTGGTCAGCAGAGACGGAGTAATGTAGAGCTCCTGCAATTCGGTTCCGCTTCCAAAGTAAGAATGCACTTCCGCCGCGAAGTCATGACCCGGGTCTGTGGCGAGGTTCTTCGCCTTGGCGGCATAGATGATGCCATGCAGCATCAGCGAATTGAGCGGAAACAATGGACCGTTCTTCACGATGTTGCGATAGGTCTGCTCATCGCGATAGGTAATCCATTTTTGCCGCCAGGTTCCTTCGCCCGCAAAATCGTGGTCTTCTCCCAAGCGATACGTCGTGTCGGCATAGCGCAGCCAGAATGGAGACGGCCAGGTTCCGGTGGTCAGATTGATAAAAAGTCCGTGCTCCTGCTGCCGCAAGCGTTCGATCAGATGAATGGCGGCGGAAAAGTCGCTGTCGAAGATGCTGCCTGGGAACACCTGGTTCGCATTCCCCGTGCCATCGAGCTTGAACTGGTTCACACCATAGCGGGTAATGAAGTTCAGGCATGCCTCTTCGAATTTTGCGTAATAGCGCGGGCCCGAAAGAGCGTAGCCGCCTTTGACAATCTCGAATGCGTGGCTTTCGCCATAGGCGATCCGCTCGGCTTTCTCCTTCTCATAGCCGCCCCACGGAGAGAGCCAGATTCCGAGACCGATGCCGTATTCTTGTGCGGCTGAGCGGATTGGTGTCAGGCCATCAGGGAAGCCGCCGTTCATTTGCCACATGGAATGCGTGTCGTCCCATCCGTCGTCCATCAGGAGCGAATCCATTGTGACACCGCGCTTGCGCACCAACTCTTCGCCAAACGAATGAATGCGGTCTTCAACGTCTGCGGCGCTGAATCGCTGTCCTTCACCCAGGTCATACCAGGTGTTGTAGTGCAGAAAAGTCCTGTAGGGATGCGCGCGTTCCAGTTCGACGTAGGCCAGGAAGTCGCGCCGCATCTGGCCGCTTCTCGCGACTCCAATCACTGACGAATAGGTGATGGACTGTCCCGGGCCAAGAGGAAGTGTGCGCTTGAGGCCGGCGATGGCGGTGCCGCCAACCACCCTGCTATAGGAGAGCGGATGTTCGAAGCCGAGATAGAAATTCCCGGCCACAATGGGAGAGCCGGCAACCGAGCCGACGACGCGCGCCTCGGAATCGCGGAAGCGCAGCAATTGAATGTCTTGCAGCGGCAAAGACTGACTGCCGCCCTGAATGGTGATTTCCTGTCGAAGGTAGGGCGCGTCACCTCGGACAGTCATGCACCAATGAACCTGAAACAGTCCTGTCCGCTCCTTCAGATCCGCACAAATCTGCTTGCCGGGCAAACGCGCTGCGGCGCGGGAGGCTTCTGGATCGCCGTCGAGCACCTGCACCTCAGGAGTTCCGGCGATCAGCTCTGAAGACGAGATCTCATGATCCTTGAGGAAGAGAACAAATAATTCGCGCAACTGGATGGTCTTCGATTCGCCTCGGGCTTTGATCGAATCCAGCAACAAATGCTGATGCTCGATTTCCAGGTGGGCGGTGATTGCCTGGTTTCCAAAGGCTGGGATTGGCCCGGTCTGAGCGGCCGCAGTGAGGACTGAAACGCCCAACAAAAGAGAAACCGAGAAAAGCGCCGAGCACAGTCGCATCCGGAGGCTCCTGAGGTGAACTTCTTGACTACTTGAAAGCGCAACTATATCGTAATGGAATAAAGCGAAAGAAAAAATAACAAAACGGGTAATCTGGGTCGAACAGGGTGGATCAACCGTATGAGCGAAGTGGGCGGACCGATCGTCGCGGATAAATTTGTCGATCTGGTGAACGCAACAGCAGAAGTCGCCCTGCGGCTGAGTGATTTTCATCCTCGCTCTGCCTTGAAGACTTCAGCCACCCGGGTCGAACAACCTCGTTTCCCTGTCATCGATTATCACAACCATCTTGACTCGATGCGCCCCGAAGACGTTCTCGCCATCATGGATCAGTGCGGCGTCGAGCGGGTTGTGAACATTACCATGCGGGTCGGTCAAACCGCACTCGATATCATAGACCGCTATCATGCCGCCGCACCCGATCGCTTCTCCTCAATCGGCTGGATGGATTGGAATGGCGTCGAGCGTGGCGACTTTGTTCAGCTCACCCATGACCGCTTGCATCGACTCGTCGAGCATGGCGTGTGCGGCATCAAGTTCTGGAAGGATTTCGGCCTGACTTTACGCGGCGCCGACGGCACGCTTTTGCGCATTGATGATGAACGATTCGCGCCGATCTTTGAGGAGTGTGGCAAACTCGGATTGCCGGTGATGTTTCATACCGCCGATCCAACGGCCTTCTTCGACCCGATCGACGCATCAAACGAGCGATTCGAAGAGCTGGCCGCGCATCCTGACTGGGGCTTCTCCTCCTCCCCGGTTCCGAAAAGAACACTTATCGAGCAACGTAACCGCGTGATTGCTCGCCACCCCTCGATAACATTCGTGGGCGCGCATTCCGCCGAGAGCAGCGAGGACCTCGGATACCTTTCCGAACAACTCGATGCACTGCCGAATTTGATGGTCGACATCAGCGCACGCGCATCTGAGCTGGGCCGACAGCCTTACACGGCCCGCGCCTTCTTTTTGAAGTATTCCGATCGCATTCTTTTTGGCGCCGACCTGCTGCCCGATCCCGAGATGTACCGGCTCTATTACCGCTTTCTCGAGACCGCCGACGAGTATTTCGAGTATCCTTCGCATGCATCGCGGCAGGGCCGCTGGAACATCTACGGCATCTTTCTTCCCGACGATGTTCTGCGCCAGGTGTATCGCGAAAATGCGCTGAAGCTTTTGCCGCGCGTGCCCTAGTACCCCGCCGGCAGTCTGGAAAGCGAGGGTCACAATCAATTCGTGAAGACGAGCGAATTAAATCCGTGTTACGCCATTGAATCGCACAAGAAGAATTGGAGGAGCAATGAACGACGTCGAAGCAGGACAATGGAGCAGACGACGGTTTATGCAGGTGAGTGCCGGAGCCGCGATTGCAACCAGCGCGGCCGCATACGCCGACGAGCAGAGCAGCAAGCCGCACCGCTCCATGCCCCACCATTCCATGATGGATGTGGCGTTCGCGAAGCGCGAGCCACGCATCGGCATCATCGGAACCGGCGGCCGCGGCACGTCTCTGCTGGGCAACATCCTCGCTGCTGACGGACAGGTGGTCGCACTCTGCGACGTCGTTCGCTCCAAAGCTGAAGCCGCCGCGGCGCTGGTGGTTGCGAAGGGGCAAAAACAGCCAGCTCTCTTCACAGACGGCGATCATGCCTACGAGAAGATGCTCGACGGCAGTGATCTCGATCTGGTGATCGTGGCCACGCCGTGGAAATGGCATGCGCCGATGGCGCTCTATGGCATGCAACATGGCAAGGATGTTGCCGTTGAGGTTCCGGGCGTAACCACGATTGAAGACTGCTGGAACATCGTGAACACCTCGGAGCAGACCGGCAAGCATTGCATGATGCTGGAGAATTGCTGCTACGGCTACAACGAGACTCTGCTTCTGCGCATGGCGCATGCGGGAGTTCTTGGCGATCTGCTCTATGGAGAGGGTGCCTATCTGCACGACCTGCGTGAAGAACTATTCTCCAATGCAGGAGAGGGCCTGTGGCGCAGAACTGAGCACACCCTGCATACCGGCAATCTCTATCCCACCCATGGACTCGGCCCCGTGGCAAACTACATGGGCATCCAGCGCGGCGACCGTTTTGCACACATCGTTTCAATGAGCAGCCCGCAGCGCGGCCTCGACGCTTATCGCAAAGCGCATCTCGATCCCGGCGATCCCCGCATGCGGGAACGGTATTTGACGGGAGACATGAATACGTCGCTGATCAAAACAGCCAACGGCCTGACGATTACGGTGAAGCACACGGTCTCTACGCCCCACCCCTACGATCGCATCAACCAGATTGCGGGCACCAAGGGAATCTTCCAGGATTATCCGCCGCGCATCTATATCGATGGGCAGAATAAAGACGAATCCTGGGAGCCGGTAGAAGACACTCCGCAGAGCAAATGGAAACAGTATGAGTATCCGTTGTGGACGCGGGAAGGAGACGCTGCCCGAAAGAACGGCGGTCATGGCGGCATGGACTACATCATGATCTACCGGCTTCTGCAATGCGTTCGCGAAGGCCTGCCGCCCGATATGGATGTGTATGATGCAGCCCTGTGGTCTTCAATCGCGCCGCTGAGTGAGCAGTCGGTCAAATCCGGAAGCGCTCCGATGGAGTTTCCAGACTTTACGCGCGGAATGTGGAACAAGCGCACTGCGTCATCAATCGCGACACTGACCTAGAGCGACCCAATTTCCACAAGCGTGCCATGAATTCCTAGATTCGTAGCACGCTCTTGTGTCCATGGACGAGTGTTCAGATCTTGATAAAGAGCTTTTTCCTGTACATCCAGAAGAGCATCAGCCAGTACACCAGCATGACGGTAACACCCAGCAGAAAGGGCTCCAGTCCGGATCCAAAAATTTGGAATGGCCGGTACCCAAGATTGGTGTGCAGCGTGCCGATAATGAACTCCTCGCAGAGATGGGCGATGAGATAAGCCGCCATGGAATTGAGTCCCACGACAACCAGCGGGAAGGCCCAGCGGCGCAATCCCTTCACATCGATGATCCAGGCAAAGGCTGAGAGAAAGAAGAAGCACATGCCGCCACTGAAGAGCGTCCAGCTCGGGGTCCAGATGCGCTTGACAATGGGGCAGATGCCGGCGAAATGCAGCAACAGCGCCAGCGCGGCAAGACCGACACCGGTCACCATGAACTTCTTCAGCGGAATCCGCTCCGGCGATTCACGATACCAGCGGCCGGCAAATAGGCCGAGCAGCATCGTTCCCAGGGTTGGAATGAAGCTGAGCGTGAGATAGCCGCCCTCGTTGAAGGCAAATCGCGATTCCCTTGGAAACAGATTCAGAAACCACACGTCCACCGCCTGCCCCAGGTTGCTGTTCTTGTTCCAATGCGAGGCGAACCCGGTGAAGTTGTAATGCCAGTTCGCAGGAACGCCAACGGAGGAGTAGTCGAACGCAGGCCCAGGGGCTGGATAGATGGCCCAAGCCGCCCAATAACCGATGAGGATTGAAGCAAAAGCGATCCATTGCCAGCGTGGTCGGCAAAAATAAAGAAGAAACGCAAATGTGTATCCCAAACCAATCTGCGTGAGCGTGTCTTCAAATGTAAAGTACGTGATCGGTTTGTCGATGGAGCGAAGCAGGATGCCAAGAGCAATCAGGATGAAAGACCGACGTATGGCATGCGCGAGCTGTTTCGCAAAGGTCTCGCCTTTGCGCACGCGCGACGTGATCGAGTAGGGAAGTGCCACGCCGACCAAAAATGTAAATGAGGGCTGAATCATGTCGTGCAGACCCATGCCCGCCCACTCGACGTGCGTCTGATTGTAGGCAAGCACACGCCAGAACAAGCTTGTCGGGAAGGCCCGATACACCTCGGCGAACCGCATCACCTCGCCCATCATCAGCAGCATCACCAGGCCGCGGTACGCATCGACTGCGATGTTTCTCTGGATCGGCTTGTCCGCGGTCCGATCGGGGAACGAGGCTGCCGGAACATCCAGCCCGGAGTCCTGACGCCCTGCTTTCTGCTCGTTTGTTGCGGCGACACTTGTGGCGCTCATGTCAGACCTCGTTGATCGATGACTGCGGAAGAGGCGATCGGACAATGGCAAGTACACCTGGATGTCCGGTGCGGGAGTGCTCGTGAAAAAAGACTCTGAGTTCGCCGGTCCGCTTTCAAACCCTAACGAATACTTTCCTATTTCTCTGTATTCTCGGGCCAATTGTCAAGCAAGAAATGAAGCTAACCGAAAGCTGCCCTCGCGATCTGCGGTCGAAGCGCCGACTCAACTTGGCGCCCAATTCTTTTGCCGAAGTGGGCGAAAGCCCCGTCTTTCATTGCTCATCTTGAGACTGTTGTACCGATCAAGCTAGTGAAGCACAGGGATTTAGAGCCTTCATTGCGGTTGCAAAATGAATTTCGTTTTATTTCCTATGATGTACACTTGATTTCGTTGAGCCAGCCGCAGCGCGGCTTCCGACCGTTGGCCGCCGGAAATGTTCGATCAAGAGGAGCAAGTCCCCGTGTCGCATGCCCTTCAGCAACTCGCCGCGTCGCGGCATTCAAAAAATCCCAAAGGAATCTACTCCGTGTGTTCGGCACACCCCTGGGTTCTTGAAGCCGCTATCGAGCAGGCGCTTCAAGATAACTCAGAAGTCTTGATCGAAGCTACATCAAACCAGGTCAACCACCATGGCGGCTACACGGGTATGCAGCCGCACGATTTTCGCAGGCTGGTCTTCGACATCGCTAAACGCAAAGGGCTCGATCAATCCAGGATCATTCTGGGGGGCGATCATCTCGGGCCCAATCCCTGGCAAAAGCGGCCTGCAGCGGAAGCGATGGCTGAGGCCGAACGGATGGTCGATGCTTACGTAAAGGCCGGCTTTGAAAAGATCCACCTCGACGCAAGTATGGCTTGCGCGGGCGACCCGCACCCCTTGCCGGGAGAAACCGTGGCGCGACGCGCTGCGATTTTGTGCGCGGCCGCGGAGAAAGTCGCAGGCCCGCGGAAACCGGTTTACGTTATCGGCACCGAGGTCCCCATTCCTGGCGGCGCGACAGAGAGCCTGACGGAGTTGACTCCCACCAGGTGTGAAGATGCTGCGGAGACGCTGGCGGTGCATCGCCACATTTTTGAGGAGGCGGGGCTTGTCGAAGCATGGCCCAGGGTCATTGCCCTCGTCGTGCAACCCGGAGTCGAATTCAACCACGACAGCGTAGTGGACTATGCACCTGAACGCGCGGCGCACCTTGTCGCGCTGCTCGATGAGACGAAGGGGTTGGTCTTCGAAGCGCACTCCACCGACTACCAGAGGCCTGAGGCGTATCGAGCGCTCGTGCACGACGGCTTCGCCATTCTCAAGGTCGGCCCGGCGCTTACGTTTGCCATGCGCGAAGCTCTTCAAGCACTTTCGTTGATTGAGGGCGAGTTGGTGCCGCAAGAGAACCGTTCAGACTTGATGAATGTGATGGAACAAGTGATGCTCGAAAAGCCGAAGAACTGGGAGCATCACTATGCCGGCGATGAGCACACCAGGAGCCTGCTGCGGCGGTACAGCTACAGCGATCGCGTGCGCTACTACTGGAACGATCCTCAAGCCAAAAAGGCTGTAGACGTTCTCATTGCGAATTTACGCATGACCAGTATCCCGGAGACGTTGCTGAGCACGTTCCTTCCCGATGAATATCGTGCGGTTCGCGCCGGTACCTTGCAGTTGGATCCGGAGTCGCTAGTGAAACATCGAATCCGGCAGGTGCTGCACGTCTATGCGGAGGCCTGCAAGCCGCAAGCTCTCTAGTGGAATGCAACCGCTGAGTTGTTAGGGTTTGCTGGCAAACAGGCTTTCCACCAGCTTGGAATTCCGAAAAGACTCCGTTCCCCCCCAGCTCTGCGTCGAAAGAGCCGCAGTCCGGTTGCCGAAGGCGGCACATGCAGTCAGAGGTTCTCCGCGCAAATAAGCAAATAAGAAGCCGGCGTTGAAGCTGTCGCCGGCGCCAATCGTGTCGACTGGAGTGACAGGTTCGGTCGGCACCACACACTGCCCCTCTTTAGACCGTACAAGCGCCCCGCGCTTTCCGCATTTCACCACGACCACCGGCACGCGCTTCGCTAATGCTGCCGCAGCGCTCTCTGCGTCCGAAGCGCCAGTGATGCGGCGAGCCTCGTCTTCATTGGGCAAAAAGACATCGACGATACCCAGTAGCTCGTCCAGGCCGCCTTCCCAGCGATCTTCAGGATCGTCATTCGTGTCGAGAGAGAGACTCAGCCCCGCCGCCTTCAGCTCGCGAAAGATTCCAGGCAAGTCCGGTTGAAGGGCTTTGTGAAGAAACAGAGACGAAAGATGGAAGTGGCGCGCGGATGCCAGATAGTCCATGTCCAGATCCGAAGCACTCATCTCGAACATCGTTCCGGGATAGGTAAGGATGTGGCGTGTCGCACCGTGGTGCAAAAGGACTGTGACGCCGGTAGACGTTCCTCCGGCCACCCGCTTCACGCAGCTCAGATCCACTTCCTTCTCCGTGAGCCGCGCCAAGGCAAGATTCCCCAGCGCGTCTTCTCCGAGGCGAGTAATGAATCCAACCGAGGCGCCGAGCGCGGCCAGGTTGTGAGCCAGAATCGCTGAGGAGCTTCCGAGCGTCATGCGGAAATCGGTGGCAAGCAGTTCACGCTCGACAGGCATCTGCTCCGGAAGACCATAAAGGATAAGGTCCAGATTGGTTTCGCCGGCAATTGTCACATCGAAGCGCTTTTTCATGGTCTCCCTTTTGC
This sequence comes from uncultured Acidobacteriaceae bacterium, assembly GCA_963760475.1. Classification (GTDB taxonomy): domain Bacteria; phylum Acidobacteriota; class Terriglobia; order Terriglobales; family Acidobacteriaceae; genus Telmatobacter. The sequence goes on from CAVXDG010000009.1 coordinate 74,672, forward strand.
CAAAGACGCTGAGCGGCCTCGATCCGGGCCAGACGTCAGATGATCGAGCGACAGTTTCCGTAATACTTCGTATTGCTTCGTGTTTAGTCTATACGAAATAAAAAGAAGATAAACCCTGCGGACAGCAGATGCTTCCCTCGGGACAGCGCCTCTTGCATTCGCCTCGAGGAGACCGTCCCCTTGTCCGCCAATCTTGATCGGAAAACTGGAGAGGGCGGGCATTGATGAGAGCTTCCGTATAGTTATGATTCATTTCTCAAAGCTCCCCGGAAGCCCTCGCTCTGCGCCACTTGTCTGTTCCGCAAATCCAAATAAATCTGTCAATTGCGCCGCCCAGCTCATGGAGCGTGACTTGTCTAGTGGATTAGTGTAACCTTCCATCGGAAAGCAGGCGAAACCGAATGGCTCGACCGCAAGATGCAGTCCCCGCGGAGTCCGGTCAGCTCCTGATTGAGGAGCGGCGGCAGCACATTCTCGCTCTAATCCAGAACGAAGGGCGCGCTCTGGTCGGAGATCTCTCGAGAGACCTCGGCATCTCGCAGATCACCATTCGCAAAGACCTCGAGTACTTGCAGTCCAAAGGATTGGTGCAGCGTACCCACGGCGGGGCCCTGCGCATCCAGTCCAGCGCCCTGTTCGACCCTTCCCTCCAGGAGAAGCAGAGGCAGCACTCGCAGGAAAAGCAGAGAATCGCCGAAGCAGCCGCAAAGATGGTGGAGGAGAGTCAATGCGTGATGCTCGACTCCGGCACCACCACCGCTGCAATTGCCCATGAGTTGCGCCGATTCTCGCAGCTGACAGTCATCACAAATGCCGTCAACATCGCGGCTGAATTAGCCAGCACCAATCTGGAAGTGATCCTTATAGGTGGCAGCCTTCGCAAGAATTCGTTTTCGCTGGTCGGGCCCCTTGCTGAAGACGTGCTGCAGGAGATGCATGCCGATATCCTCTTTCTCGGGGTGGACGGATTCGATCCGGAAGTAGGGCTGACGACGCCAAACTTTCTCGAGTCGCGCGTCAACCGGGCCATGGTCAAGGCCGCTCGCCGCGTGGTTGCGGTTTGCGATTCAACAAAATTCAATCGCCGCAGCCTCTCCCGTATTGTTCCGCCATCGGCGGTGCACTGCGTCATCACCGACCGCAATCTTCCTGACGAGACTGCAGAGGCGCTGCGCGCTCAGAACATCGAAGTCGTGCTCGTCTAGCGCGCTTGTGGCTCAATTGAGAGTCTGCAAATACTCTTGCTCTTATTTTGGATCGAGTCTCCTCTTCGCCGCGGGAGTGAAGACCGTCGCCACGTGGCCGGTCACGTGGACATTGCAGATCTTTTCACTGGAGAGATCGTCGAGGCCAATCGCGGTTGCGTGCACCGCATAATCGCCCGGCTCGGTCCAGGTGTGCGTTACCCGCGACCCGTCGGATTGCACACCGTCTCCGAATTCCCAATGGAAGGTAAGTGCCGGCTCAGCGCTGTCGCTTGTCGCGGAAAATTCTGCCTCTTCTCCAGCGTTTGCCGCCTTGCTGCAAATTGGGCTGATCTCCGGAGCGGCTGCGGGCATGGCTCGATCGATAATCTTCAGCACCTGCACCGAGTGCGCAGGCCGATCCAGAGAGAGCAAGCCGGACGAAGCCTCCAGCCCCCTCTGATCCAAAACGTTCGTGACCGTATACTTACCCATCGCCGCAAGCCCCAGGTCCGACAAGCGGATCGATTTCGCGAGCGGTTTCTCTGTCCAGTTAAAGACGGTAAGAATGCTCTGGCGATTCGACTCCTTGAGATAGAAGACGCTCGGCTGCCCATCGGATGGCTCATACTCCATCAGGTCGACAGGGACAGAAGCCTTGCCAAGCCGCACCATCGCGATCAGGTCCCGATTCTCGATCAACGCCAGCCGATCCGGCGAGCCTTCGAGGGAGGGAAGATTGTCTCCAATCTCCAGCGTTCCCCCGGACACAGCCGACAGGGCGATGGAGACCTTTGCTTCATTCAGTGTGAGATTCCCCTTGCCGTCAGGCCACGGCTGATCGAGGATCGGCTGCGTCGAAACCGTAAATGCATCGGGATCGGTGACATAGAAGTTGCGATTCATGTAGTAGCGCGCCGCCACCCCTGTGGCCGCGTCCCGGCTCTCAACGAAGTTATGCCCCGTGTCCTGCGAGATTCGCCCGTAATCGACATAGCCCACGGGATTCAACATCGCGCTGCCGTCCTTGTCGAGATATACGTCCTCTCCCACCGTGTCGCGGATGATCTGCAGTCCGATCCGCTGTGCCTCCATCGCGGTGGTGTGCGGCTTGTAGTAGTAGCCCTCGATTGCGCTGTCATCCATAAAGTCCATCTTGATGTACTGAATTCCCCAGTCGTTGACCAGCTTCCTGTAAGTTGCCCGCAGATACTCCTGCGCTGCTGGATTCGTTGTATCGAGGACATACAGCGGATCCTTGCCATCCACCACGTCGCCAGCGTGGATCGGCTGTCCCTGCGCATTCTTCACCAGCCAATCAGCATGTTGCGTATAGACAGAAGATCGCTCTGAAACCTCGAAGGGGGCAGTCCAAATGCCGGGTGTCAGTCCGAGGCCGCGGACCTTGTCCTCAAGCGGCCCAAGTCCACGAGGGAAAAGGGCAGCGTCCGGTGTCCCATAGTCTCCTCGCGCGAACTGGTAGCCTTCGTCGATGTGAAACATCTCATAGCCCAAGGCCTTCAAGTGCTCCGCTTCCCACGCGGCGTTGGTCAGTGCGGCTCCTTCATTCAGGCCGAAGTAATATGCCGTCCAACTCCACCACCCCATCAAGGGCGGGGCGGAAACGCGGGCGCGATGTATCTTCCGGATAAGCGCCCCATAGGTTTCCAGCTGATGGTGATAATCCTTGCCTTCGCTGATCGCCAAAGTCTCTGACGAGATTTCGCTGCCCGGCGCAAGAGGCAAACTCAGCTTCACCCGGTCAACCTTGGCGGACTTCTCGAGGGAGTTTTCCTCCTCTACCTCGGTTGTGCCCGTTGAATCGACTTCGTAGCGAGTGATGCTGCTGCCATTGCCTGTGCCGCTCACATAGAGCCGAAGAATTGTCAGGAACTTGTCCGATGTCAGAGTCCCAACAAAGAGGCTCTTGTGTGATTCGCGGTTATAAATCAGCTGGCTGCCCACAGCCCGATGCATCTGGTGCTCGGTGTCGCCCAGATCGCGAATCTGCATGGCTGGCCGATCCTCGCTGAAACTATCGGACAGCACACGATCGGCAGACGCTCGGCCACCGAGGTCTGCGATTCCACTGTCGGAAGCCTCAACCGAACGGATACTCTCGACCGTGACCGTCTTTCCCGTGTTGTTGCGAACCGTGACCTGCAAATCGACGAGCGATTCAGAAGCGTATGCGCGCAGGCGATAGATCAAGTCGGGTACGCCCGCAAGGCCGGAAAAGACAACCCGCCATTGTTCTGACGCTCCCGCATATCCTTCCGCACTCGATTCCTCGATCGCGTGTTGCGGGTAGTCGTTGGAGTGTACCCATCGCCCGTCGATCTCGGCCGCCACTCCTGAAACCAGCGTGGGTGCATCGGAGGCTCCCAGAACATATCGCCCATGCGCGTCAACCGATACTCCCATCCGATTCTGTTGCGCGACCAGGTCCGACGCGAGTGCCAGGAAGACGCCGAAGACCAGAAATAAGGAAACCCTCCGCCGATTGCTGCTGTCCACTCTCATCCCCCGCTTGTTTCGTTTTATTACTGTTATGAGCGAAAGGCTAGAAGAAGGAAAGGCCTCTGTCAAGCGACAAGACTCTCATTCCGGTCCTCAAAATACAAGGGTTGCGCGGCAATGCAGCTCGGGAATCCTGGGCGTCAACCGCATCGGAAGCCGAGCCATCGGGCATACCAGTTTGCCCCAATCCGTAAATACTGATAAGAATACGGAATATTCCGTAGCCACCCGCTTGATCTCCCGTACCATCTTCGGAGGAGTCCACCGTGGAAATTGCCGCTCCATCCCAAGAGACCGGTCAACCAGTGCCGACCTCGGGCCTGCGCCGCTCACTGAAGCTTTGGCACCTGGTGCTGTACGGCATCATCATCATCCAGCCCACCGCTCCTATGAGCATCTACGGCGTGGTCAACAACGCTGCGGGGGGGCACGTGGTGACCACAATCCTCATTGCCATGGTGGCCATGCTGTTCACTGCCGTTAGCTACGGCCGCATGGCGCGCGTGTACCCCAGCGCCGGTTCTGCCTTTACCTACGTTGCCCGCGAACTGCATCCACTGGGCGGCTACGTTGTTGGCTGGTCGATGCTGATGGACTACATGCTCAACCCGATCATCTGCGCGATCTGGTGTAGCGTCGCCGCCCACGATATCGTTCCGCAGATTCCCTACGCCGCGTGGGCGCTCGCGATCGTTGTGGTTTTCACAAGTCTCAATCTCCGCGGCGTACAGGCTTCGGCAAGGGTCAACGCCTTTCTGGCGCTGGGCATGAGCATCGTTGTTGTCGTTTTTCTCGCCTACGCCTTCCACTACATTGCTACCGTGATGCGGCCTATAGGCGGCGCATGGCTGCGACCTTTCTACGATCCGGCCACCTTCGCCTCCGGCCCCCTGCTGCACGGAACCTCGATCGCGGTCCTCACCTATATCGGCTTTGACGGCATCTCCACCATGTCGGAAGAAGTTGAGAATCCACGCCGCAACATCATGCTCGGCACGGTGCTCACCTGCCTTGCCATTGGAATTCTCTCCGCGGTGGAGGCCTACGCGGCTCAGCTGGCATGGCCGGTCCGCTATTTCGCGCCCGAGATTCTGGATACTGCCTACGTTCACGTTGCCCTTCGCGTAGGCGGACGCTTTCTCTTTCTCCTCCTCAATGGAACCCTGCTTGTGGCCAATATGGGGTCGGGAATGGCCGCGCAGTTTGGCGCCGCGCGGTTGCTCTACGGCATGGGCAGGGAGAATGCGCTGCCCCGCAGATTCTTCGGCGTCACTAGCAAGCGTACCGCCATTCCGCGCAATAACGTGCTCCTGCTCGGCGTCATCACCCTTATTGGATGCTTTGTGCTCACCTTCGATCGCGGCGCCGAACTGCTCAACTTCGGCGCGTTCATCGCTTTCATGGGCGTGAATCTCGCCGCGCTTCTGCACTACGGGTTCCGGTCAAAAGAGAAAGTGATCTTCCCGGTCATCATGCCGCTGCTCGGCTTCCTTGTCTGCGGATTCATCTGGCTCAACCTTGCCCATGTTGCCCAACTGTTGGGGGCCGCGTGGATCGCCGTCGGCTTGCTTGTGTACCTGCTGATGCGTTGGAAGACTGGCGCACCTGGTAATTTGCTTCCGGTCGAATAGCATGTTCGAAAGCGTCAAAGCTGACCAGGACGTCGTCTTGAGCACCGATCGCACGCTTGCCTTCTGGCAGGCAGCCCGGCCTGTGTATGCGGAGAAGGGCAATTTCGGCGAACACTATGCACGCTATCGCACCGAGATCCGTTCGCGTTGGACCGCCAACAACCTCTACTTTCTTTTCATCTGCCCCTATGAGGAACTCAATCTCAATCCATCGCCTACCATCCAGGCCGAGACTTTCCAATTGTGGAATTGGGACGTGGCCGAAGTATTTATCGGTTCTGATTTTCAAAATATCCGGCGCTATAAAGAGTTCGAGGTCTCGCCACAGGGGGAATGGGTCGACCTGAATATCGACTTGGCCAAGCCTCAACACGAAGATGGCTGGACGTGGTTCTCAGGCTTTACCGTGGCGGCTCGCATCGATTCGACGGAAAAGATCTGGTACGGAGCGATGCGCATTCCATTTGCAGCTCTTCAGAACTATCCGTCCGCGGCAGACCAGACTCTCCGCATCAATCTCTTTAGGAGCCAGGGGCCGGAGCCGCGCCGCGTGCACGTGATGTGGCAGCCAACCCTGCAGAAGACCTTTCACGTTCCTGAGAGCTTCGGAATCTTGCGCCTGATCGGCCCTGCCGAATAGGTTCTTGCGCTTCAGATTCGCCCAGGTAGGTCAGCGCTTTTGAGAATCCTGCTCGATTTTGAACACGAGGCAAGTCACAAACTTGTCTCCGGTGACTAGCATCTGGTGCGGCAAGCCTGCCGGAACATGGGCCACATCGCCGGCGCGCAACTCCTGTCGCACTCCACCTTGAACCGATGAGCCGCGAATCTCCCCGGGGGCGATGGTCTTCGCATCGGCTACCGTTCCGCCCGTGAAAAGCGCCGCGCGTCCTTCGATGACGAAGAAGAGGTCTGCGAAGCGTTCGTGCAATTCGGCAGCGCCGTCGCGGCTGCGCACCAGCAAATGAATGGCATGCTGAGGATACTCCTTGAGGACCTCGCTCGCGGAGCCATCGCTGAGCCTGGCCAGCTTGCGCAGATGGGCCGCTCGCTCCAGCAGAACCGGCGCGGCCAGGTGATCGAGGGCGTTGTTGTCTCGGTCCCGCTGGTCCTTGGGTGGTTCGGGCAGCTTCTCCACAGGGAGCAGCCCCTTCAGAATCGCCTTGGAGAAGTCATCCATCGTTTCCTCATTTTAGAGCGGCCATTTCGGTGGAAGCGATCTCGGCCAACTCCCGCGCGCGCCGAAACACGGCAAGAAACATGGGACGCGTGAGCCGTCCCGTATTCGTATTCTGCAGCGAAGGGTGAAAGCTCGCGACAACCTGAAGGCCGTTCGGCAGCCTGTATTCGGCGGCGTGGGCAAAGGTATATCCAGTGCGCGAAGAGATGACGCCGGTTCGCTGCGCATGCGCCAAAAGTCCATCGAACGCAATGCGCCCCAGGCAAACCACGACGCGCAAATTACCCAGAAGCCGAATCTCTTCGTCCAGCCAGGGGGCGCAGTTGCGCTGCTCTTCCAGCGTCGGCTTGTTGCCTGGCGGCGCGCAGCGAACCACGGCACTGATCCAGAGATCGGTGAGTTGCATGCCGTCGTCGCGCGATGTCGCGTTGGGCATCGAGGCAAATCCAGCCTCATGGAGAACCGGATACATGAAATCGCCGGACCCGTCGCCGGTGAACGGCCGGCCTGTACGGTTCGATCCGTGCGCGCCAGGTGCAAGCCCAAGCGCAAGTACGCGTGCCTTGGGATCACCGAAAGAGGGAACTGGCCGGCCCCAGTACTCCCAGTCGGCGTAGGCGCGGCGGCGTACACGAGCTACATCGGCACAATGCGCGCGAAGCCTCTCGCACCGGCTGCAGGCAATAATACGGGCATTCAGAACGTCGAGGCCGCTTGGGGGGGAAGCCATGCACAGATTCTAGGGGATCGGATGGGGCTCTGTAATTGAAGTTGAGGTGTGGTTGCAGTCTCCGATTGTGTGGATCTCCGATTACACAAGACATTCGATGAAAAGCAAAATTTTGCGCTCCAGGCCCTTCGATTTTGGAGAGTCGAAGAGAGATACTTGCAGAGCGGGATCGCCATTTCCCCGATCGGAGTTGACTGCGATGAAAGCTGCAAGGTTGTTGTTGCTCGCCGGTGATTTTGTTGAGGATTACGAGATTATGGTTCCGTTTCAGGCGCTGCAGATGGTGGGTCACACCGTCCATGCCGTTTGCCCAGGAAAGAAAGCAGGCGAACAGGTCCGAACCGCCATCCATGACTTTGAGGGCGACCAGACGTATTCAGAGAAACGCGGACACAACTTCACGTTGAACGCGACCTTCGACGATGTAAAGGCGGAGGACTACGATGCGCTGGTAGTGCCTGGCGGCCGCGCGCCGGAGTATCTTCGGTTGAACGAACAGGTGCTGGAGATAGTCCGGCATTTCGACAAGACGGGCAAGCCGATTGCTGCGTTGTGTCATGGACCGCAATTGCTGGCCGCTGCAGGCGTGCTCAAAGGCAGAAAGCTGAATGCTTATCCGGCGTGTGCTCCTGAAGTCGAGTTGGCCGGCGGCACATTTGTGAAGGTCGACTTCAGCGACGCTGTCGTTGATGGAAACCTCGTCACAGGGCCTGCATGGACCGCTCATCCGGCGTGGTTGGCGAAGTTCCTGGTCGTGCTCGAAGCGCACATGGCCAACAAGGCTGCCTGACCCAACCAGGCGTCCCGCGAGGAAAATCGGAGTAGCTCAGCACCTCGTGGCGATTTCGTGTGTTGCGCGCACGGTGCGCAACGGTTGTCCTGTGGCCGCAGTCAGTGACTTCTGAATCTCCGCTACAATCGCCAGCGCGATTGTGGCTGGAGCGTCGGCCCCTAGATCGAGGCCCGTGGGCGCATGTAACTCGGCAAGCCAGCGCTCGATGCGATCAGTACTGTCTGAAAGCCCAAGCAGGCGGCCCGCTTCTGCGAGCAGTTCACGCGTGCGTCGTTGGGGACCGAGCACACCGAGATACGCGGGCAGGGCATCAGCGCTCAGGAGCGACGCTAGAATACGCGCGTCCTGGTCAAAGCTGTGCGTCATGAGGACTGCCGCATCACTGGCGCGCAATGAGAAATGGACCCCGGCAGTCTCCGGCAAATCGAAGATGGGCAGCACGCTTACTTCGCAGGCTGACGCAAAACGATCGCGCGTCGCGAGATGCGCTCGGCCGTCGGCCACGGCAACAAACCAATCCAGACCCCTCGCAAATTGCACGACCGGCTTCGCATCATCTCCCGCGCCAAATACCCACAGACCCGACCGCGCTGGGCAATACTCGGCGAGCACACGCGTCGGGGTACCCTCCAGCGAAAGAGTTCGCTCAGAGGAAGTTCGGCCGCCGAGAGCAATCTGCGCCTCCCGTTCCAAATCCGCGCTAAGTGGATCAAGAGGACTTGATAGAGCCGCCTTCTCAGTCGTCCCGGCGATGGCACGCATGCCAATGCGAGGGCCGTTGAGAACCGTCGCAACAGCCAGCGGCACCCGCTCGTTGAAAGCATTCTCGAAAGCCTGCATCAGCGGGCCAGCCGTCTCCTTGCGTTCGAGCAAAAGAAAAACCACGCCCCCGCACCCCGAACCGAAGGGCCGCTCGTCTTCATCGTCCTGCGTGGAATAGCGCTCTACCACCGGCCCAGCTTCGGTCAGCCACCGTGCACGGCGCGCCACCTCCGCTTCGAGGCATCCACCGCTCACAGTCCCTGCACGGCGGCCGTCTTGCGCCAGAAGCATCCGTGCGCCGGATTTGCGATAGCTTGAGCCTTCAACCTGGACGACCGTGGCCAACACATAATCCGCCCCGGCGTTCTCGAGCTCGCGCCACAGCGGCAATATCGGTCCGAGGTCGTTCATAGTTTCTTAGACTGCCGTGATCTTCGATTGAAGTAGATGTTCGATGCGTACCGGCAGCTCGCGTACACGAACACCAGTTGCGTGATAGACAGCAGAGGTAATGGCCGCCGCTACGCCGGCAAGGCCGATCTCGCCCACACCCCGCGCACCGTATTCGCCCATTGCCGGGTCGGGATAATCGAGAAATGTCACATCAATCGACGGTAAGTCCGCGCACGTTGCCATCAGATAGTCGGCCATGCTGCCGTTAATCGGCTGACCTGTGCGCTGATCGTAGATCGTCTCCTCCAGCATGCCCATGCCGATGCCCATCACCACCGCTCCTGCGATTTGGTTCGCGGCTGCGCGTGGATTGATGATCCGGCCTCCATCGATGACGGTAACTACCCGGCTCACGCGCAGACGGGCAATGTCGGGCTCCCACTCTACTTCAACAAATTGCGCGCCAAAGGAGTGAAGCGAGACACCCTTGGCTTTTGGGTCTTCCCATGTCGGCAGCGTCTTGCCTTCGGCGCTGATCCCGTTCAGGCGCGCCCTCTTCAGCAACTCGCCAAAGTGTATGCCACTGGCAGGGTCCTTGTCCTTGCCATGCAGCATTCCCTTGGTGAACGATACATCCTCTACCTTGGCGTTCTGCAGAGGCGAGCCCTCGGTGGCCGCCGCCAGTTTCCGCAGCTTCTGGATCGCGCTATTCGCTCCAGCAGCAATGGCGTTGAGCACCGAGCCCGTCACCATGGATCCACCCGACATTGGCCCATCAGGCAGAGCGCTGTCTCCAAGAATCACATCGATGCGATCGAGCGGAACGCCCGTCTTCTCACTAAGCACCTGCGCAAAAATGGTGTAGGTGCCGGTTCCAATATCCTGCGTGCCGCAACGCACGCTGAGCCGGCCGTTGGCGCTGAACTCGACCGAAGCGGTGCAGGGAAGCCGCAGTGCGACCCAGCTTGCGCCCGCCAGGCCCCAGCCGAGGATCTTTCCGTCGCGTCGCATTGAACCGGCGGCCGCGGTGCGCTTCTCCCAGCCAAATTTCTTCGCGCCCACTTCGAAACATTCCTTCAGATGCCGCGACGAAAACGGAATGTTTTTGTTCGATTCATCCTTCTCCGCATCATTCATCAGCCGCAGTTGCATCGGGTCGATATTCAACGCCTCAGCCAACTCGTTCATGCCCGCCTCAAGCGCGTAAAGGCCTGGCACGGCGCCCGGACCGCGCATCCACATCGGCGCTCCCACGTGACGGCGTACAAGGCCGCTGGTGACTTCGAGATTCTCGACGCTGTAGAGATAAGGCGTTGCCTCCCCGCATCCTTCGTCAAAATCGTCAAGCTGCGAGGTTACATTGAGATAGTCATGTCGCAGCGCGAGCAGCTTGCCTTCCCTGGTTGCACCCAACTTGACGCGCTGCTCAGTGCGCGGACGATAGCCAACTGTCGAAAACATCATGCGCCGGTTGACACTCAGCTTGACCGGCCGATTCAGTCTCCGCGCCGCCACCGCTGCCATGGCCGTGTGAGGCCACGGAAAGAGCTTCCCCCCGAATCCAGAACCAAGAAAGCGCGTAACAACCCTGACATTCTCAACCGGCAGCCCAAGCACCTGCGCCATCACCGCACGATGATTCACGACGCCCTGGGAGGTCTCGTAGAGTGTGACACGTTCGCCCTGCCAGACTGCAACCGAAGCGTGCAGCTCGATCGGATTATGCGTTTCGACAGGCGTGATGTACGTCTGATCGATCTTCACCGGCGCGCCGGCGAATGCTGCATCGGGATCTCCACGCTTTGACACGGACTTGCGCTCACCCATGTAGTCATCGAGCCCCGTCCGTAAATTCGCTTTCGCGGGTTCGTACTCCACTTTCACCGCTACAGCCGCGGCCGTTGCCTGCTCCAGAGTCTCTGCGATCACCACGGCCACATGCTGGCCCCAGTGGTGCACAATCTCATCTTCAAACGCAGAGCGGACTTCACTGCTCGTCGCGTTGTCGTCGCCAGGCGCGGTGCGATAAAGCGGGCCGATATTGCCATGATGCAGCACCAGCAGAACGCCAGGCATCTGTTCGGCTGCACCCGTATCGAGCGCCTGGATGCGCCCACTGGCAATGGACGCGCCAACCGGTACTGCATGCGCCATGCGCTCGAAATGAAAGTCTGCGGCGTAGGTTGCCGTGCCCGTGGTCTTCAGCGGTCCGTCGATGCGCGGAGTCGCGGTGCCAATGATCGGATCGAAGTTGGTGCTCATTGCTTCCTTCCTTACCAGGACTTGATCGGGTTCTGGGCCTCGCGCTCGTCCCCTCGCACCTTGCTTGCAGAAGATCTTCAATGCGAAGGTGCAATTTGTGCGCGCGAACTCTCGTCGCTCCTAGGACGTTGCGAGCTTCAATGTGCGGACCAGGCAGCGCTTGGCCAACTCAACCTTGAAGGCGTTGTCGGTGCGCGGTCTTGCGGCGGCCAGCGCAGCTTCGGCCGCTTTTCGAAATGTTGCCGCATCGACTGCCTTACCGGTAAGTACGGCCTCTGCTTCGTGGGACCGCCAGGGTTTCGTTCCCACTCCGCCCATGGCTACCCGCACGGAACGGATGTGCCCGCCCTCAACCTTCGCTACCACCGCCGCCGATGCAAGCGCAAACTCATAGCTGGCGCGGTCCCGCAGCTTGAGATACACCGACTTGGAGCCCTCCAACGGCTTCGGCAAATCGACGTAGGTCACCAGCTCGCCTGGCGCAAGCGCGTTCTCGATATGCGGTGTGTCGCCGGGGAGCTTGTGGAACTCGGCAATGGGAATCGTGCGTTTGCCCTTCGGCCCTTCCACATGAATGACAGCTTCGAGTGCGGCCATCGCGACGCACATGTCGGACGGATGCGTGGCGATGCAATGCTCGCTGATGCCGAGTATCGCGTGCGTCCGGTGGAATCCCTCAAGAGCGGCGCAGCCCGTGCCCGGCGTGCGCTTGTTGCAGCCATAGCCGCCAGGCATTCCGGTACTCGGCTCCCGGAAGTACGCACATCGCGTGCGCTGCAGCAGGTTGCCGCCCGTCGTCGCCATGTTGCGTAGTTGCGGCGAAGCGCCCGAGAGAATGGCCTCGGATAGCACGGCGTACTTCTCTTGCACTTCCGCATTCCAGGCCAGGTCGGAGTTGCGCACCAGCGCGCCGATGCGCAGCCCCCCGTCCGCTGTTTTCTCGATTTTGTCCAAAGGCAGAAGGTTAATATCGACCAGAGCGGGGGGCTGCTCGACACTCAGCTTCATCAGGTCGACAAGCGTCGTGCCGCCTGCGATGAACTTGCCCGCAGGCGCGCCGGCTAAAGCTTTATCGACGCTGGAGGCCTTGATGTATTGGAAGGTCTGCATGGATTCGCTTCTCCGTCAGGCTTGCGCTCGCACGCGTTTCACAGCGGCAACAATGTTGGTGTAGGCGCCGCAGCGGCAAATGTTGCCGGCCATGGCATGTTTCACGTCTTCGTCCGTTGGCCCAATCGGTTCCTTCAGCAGAGCCACCGCACTCATGATCTGGCCGCTCGTGCAGTAGCCGCACTGGTAGCCATCGTGCTCCACAAAAGCCGCCTGCATGGCGTGCAGATTGTCTGCTTGGCCAATACCTTCAATGGTCGTAATCTCATCACCCTCGTGCATCACCGCGAACGAAAGGCAGCTGTTCACCCGGCGTCTATTCACGTGCACGGTGCAGGCACCGCACTGGCCGTGATCGCAGCCTTTCTTGGTGCCCGTCAAGTGAATCCGTTCGCGCAGCGTGTCCAGCAGGGTCGCACGCGTGTCCAGCCCGCGCAGCGTGTACTCCTTGCCGTTGATGCGCAGCGTCACTGTCGCTGATCCCGTAGCATCCGCAGGCTCCTCGGCAACGGGTTCAAGCAGAGGAGCGGCGGCTGCCAATGGTGCCGCACTTGCCAGCAGGCTGGTCGCGCCAATGCCGGAAAGAAACGACCGCCGGCTAAACCGTCCGCCCGGCGCCGACGATGGAGACAGCGGTTCCAGTTCCAGCGTCTGCTGGTCCGGCGCCAGCTCCTCGTGTGCGGACTGTGAGCGCAAGTGTTTTCGATGCGGAGGAAGCTTGTCTGCCACTGAAGACCTCCGGGCCGAAGCCCGCGTGTAGTCCTCCTACTCGAAGGGCAGGAGGGGGGGGTGAATCCAGCGACTCGGATGCCCGAATCGCGTCCATCGTGAAATCGAATCGAACCGGCAGGGGCGACGTTTCGATCCGTGCGGGGAATTACACGTTGACCAGGGCCTTTGCTCCGGGTGCATACCGGTCGCCGGCCGCAACATCAGAAGGAAAAACTTCGTGCAACGTTTTCAGAGCATCCGGGGAAAGCGAGACGTCAACAGCCGCGGTGTTTTCTTCAAGATACTTGCGTCGTTTGGTTCCGGGAATCGGTACGATGTCGTCGCCCTGGGCCAATACCCAAGCCAAGGCAAGCTGACCCGAGCTCAGGCCAGATTGAGCGGCCAGCTGCCTCACCCGCTCGACCAGATCAAGATTACGCCTGAAATTCTCGCCTTGGAAGCGCGGACTGTTGCGCCGGTAGTCGTCGGGCTCAAAATCGTCAGGGCTCTTGATTGCACCCGTCAGGAATCCGCGTCCCAGAGGGCTGTACGCAACGAATGCGATCCCCAGCCGTCGGCACGTCGGCAGAATCTCCGCCTCGGGATCCCGCGTCCAGAGAGAGTACTCGGTCTGCAGCGCCGTGATGGGGTGTACGCGATGCGCCCGCTCGATGGTCGCCGGGGCCGCTTCCGACAGCCCGAGGTACCGTACCTTGCCCTCTTCGATCAGCCGCGCCATCGCGCCAACCGTGTCTTCAATGGGTGTCTTGGGGTCTACGCGGTGCTGATAATAGAGATCGATCGTCTCGATCCCCAGCCGCCGCAGACTGTTTTCGACAGACGCGCGCACATACGCAGGACTGCCGTCCACTCCCCGGCGGTTCGGATCGGCTGGGTCCCGTAAAATCCCAAACTTGGTGGCCACAAAGAAGCGGTTGCGCCGCCCCTTCAGCGCCTCGCCCACCAGGACTTCATTCGTGTGCGGGCCATAGACATCCGAGGTATCCAGAAAATCGATGCCCAGTTCAAGGGCGCGATCAATCGTGGCCAGAGATTCCTGGTCGTCGCGCCCGCCATAGAACTCGCTCATGCCCATGCAGCCCAGGCCGATGGCAGAAACCGTCGGCCCATGCGCACCCAACCTGCGGGTCTTCATCACAGCTACCTCTTGTGGATGACGTGCTAGCTGACCGGCGTAAGAGCGCAATCAGCTTCCGGCTCCGACAATACAGGGTTCGTCACGCGGATGCGCTCCTCGATCACCTTATAGTTGGCAATCTTGTGGGTTAACAGCGCATGCGCCTGCTGCAATTCCACGATCTGGGCTGCGATCCCTGCCTGGTGGTCTTCGAGAATTTTGCGCCGTTGCAGCGAAGTGGCGTCGCCCAGTTCACGCAATTCGGCGTAGCGCTGCATTTCGCGAATCGGCATGCTCGTGGCCCGCATGCAATGCAAAAAATGCAACCATGCTTCGTCGGCTTCGGAATAGCGCCGGTGACCGTTACGCGCGCGCCCCACAGGCTGAATCAGCCCCACGCGCTCATAGTAGCGAAGCGTGTGCGCAGTCATTCCGCATCGCTCCGCCATGCTTCGAATGGTGTAGCCCGAGTTCTGCATATCCTCACCGTACAACTTCAAGCGCGCTCGAAGTCAAGCATTGTGTTCCCGCTCGAGTAAACCTGGAATCCGTACCAGCTCAGGCGACTCCAGGCGACTTATTCATTGCCGTTCAATGACATAGATGCAATAAAATGCTCCGGCTTGGTTGATGCACTTAACAATTCTTAAGGATGTTCCCTCTCCTCGAAGCAGGGCCGCCAAAACACGAACCATGAGACACCTCTGTCCCATTCCAGCCGAATCCATCTCGTATTATCGAGAACGTTGGGGCCAGAATCGTGAGGCACGCTTGAGCGCAGAAACGCAGAATGCTATCGAACTCCATAGGAAGATGCTGGCGGTCGCTCTCGACGAAGCCCGGCAAGGCCGCGCCGAAGGCGGCATTCCTATCGGTGCTGCGCTGTTTACCCGTGCAGGAGAACTGCTCAGCCGGGGGCACAACCGTCGCGTGCAACAGAATGACCCCAGTATCCATGGGGAGACCGACGCCTTCCGGCGTGCGGGCCGCCAGCGCAGTTATCGGGATATGGTGATGGTCACAACGCTTGCCCCCTGTTGGTATTGCAGCGGACTGGTGCGCCAGTTTCGCATTGGAACCCTCGTTGTCGGTGAAAGTCGTACCTTCCCGGGCGGGCTCGACTGGCTGCGCGAGAATGGCGTTGACGTGATCGACCTCGACGACCGCGAGTGCCGCGAGCTGCTCGAGGGTTACATTGCCGAGCATCCTGAAGTTTGGAACGAGGACATCGGCGAAGAGTAATTTGAGCGGAAATGTTTCAACCGGGGAGGGGACAATGGATCGGCGTCAATTTCTCTCGACTTCAGTGGCTGCTTCAGCCCTTACGATGGCCGGGGGTTCGGCGGCCCATGCCGAGCGCGCCCGTGAGTTTTATCAACTGCGCCGCTACAGCCTGCAGACCGGCCCGCAGCAAAAATTGACTGAAGGCTATCTCAGCAACGCTTTTATCCCCGCCGTCGCCCGGATGGGCATGGGGCCCGTGGGCGCCTTCAAAGTCGATATAGGCCCTGAAACGCCGACCTACTACGTGTTAATTCCTGCTTCCGATGTTGCTGCGCTTGCCGAGCTCGATCTGCGCCTCGGCAGGGACGAAACATTTCTCGAGGCCGCCGGGCCCTTCTGGAGCGCACCCGCCACCGCTCCGGCCTTTCAGCATGTGGAGTATTCCATACACGCGGCGTTTGAAGGCTGGCCGAGGTTGACGCCGCCGCCCGCATCCGCCACCAAGGCCAAACGGATCTTCCAGCTCCGCACCTACGAGAGCCCCAGCTACAAGGCCCACGTCGTCAAGGTACGCATGTTTCACTCCGGCGAGTTCGACATCTTCGCCAAGTCCGGCTTCCACATGGTCTTCTTCGGCGATACCCTGGTTGGCCCACGCATGCCAAACCTGACCTACATGCTCAGCTTCGCCGACAGTGCCGAGCTGGATGCGAAATGGGATCTCTTCCGCAACGATCCGGACTGGAAGAAGCTCTCGGCCGATCCTCGCTTCTCTTACGAGCCGATCGTCTCCAACATTACCAACCTGATGCTCAGTCCGCTGGACTGCTCGCAGATTTAAGAGTTGTTGAATCGCGGCTTCTACCGCGCAAACTGCAGCGAATACACCGTCGTGGCATCGATCGGCCCGTGCAGAATGCCGAGCGCCTTGAGCTGGTCATGGCTCGTTTGCCACCGCGCGGCCGTCATTCTCCCTGTCTGCGGTCGGCCCGGGTCATTGCCTGCGATGAATCCGCCCTCGCGCAGAGCCTGCGCCGTATAGGCCTCCTGCGCAGGATTCAAGGCGGGATTCAATTTGAGCAGATATGCGTTCGTCGGTCCGGGGTTCTTTAAATACTCCTCCCAGCCTCGAATGCTCGCGCGCACGAACTTGGCGACAATGTCCGGGTGCTGCGCGACAAAGTCGCGTGTAGTGAACTGCACGCGATAGGGATCGTACCCCGACGAGTTGATGAGAAACGTGCGCACTTCAGCGCCGGCCTGTTTGGCGAAGAACGGCTCGCTGGTAATGAAGATCTGCTGCACGTAGTTCGGATCCGAGAGGAAATTTGCAATCGAAAGCGTCGACGGAATCTGCCGCACGTTGCGCAGGTTGTACCGCGAAATCACATACTTGAGCCACGTGGCGCCCGTCTGCGCCGCTACTGTGCGCCCTTCAAGACCCCTGAAGTCATGCACTGGCGAGTTCATGTGGACCATAACCGCCTGCGGATCGTGCTGCATGGTCGCGGCTACTGCCACAAGCGGCAATCCATTCGAATCCCATTCCAGAATCTGATCGCTCGATCCCAAGCCGAAATCCGCTTTGCCCGTGGACACGAGCTGTGCCACGCTGCCATATTGCGGCAGGGGCAACAGCGTTACATCGAGCCCTTCGGCCTTGTAGTACCCGTTGATCGCGGCGGTAAAGAACCCGCCGTGCTCCGGCTGCGGATACCAGTCCAACTGCAGCCGCACCGGCGTAAGACCGCCGCCTGTCGATGCCTGCTTCGATCGGCATCCCGTAAAGGCCAATACAAGCGCGAAAGCAGCAATCCAGTAGAAGAGGGGAAGAACGCGTCGGTCTCTCAATGCGGAACCTCGGAGAATTGGAATAAAACCTATTGCGCCTGCTGGGCCGGCACAGCCGTTTGTTGTTGTACTGCCCGCTGTGCACCCAGCCGAGCGGCAAGCCGCAGAAGCGCTTCGTCGTAGCCTCGGGCCGCAGCGAGTTGCACACCTCCCGTCGAACCAGGAACGGTCACCACCGGCACCCCGGCCAGGCTGAACGGCGTGGTGTAGCGCAAAAGCCGCGCGCGCGTCTGGCTGTGGTCAGCGCCCGTAGGGAGTCGGGCAGCGGGCGTCGCCGGCAGCAACAGCAATTCGTGTTCTGCGAACAAGTCACCCATGCGCGCATTGAACGCAGCGTGCCGTTCGCGCAGCGTGGCGAGCTCTGCATCGGTGATGCTCGCACCCCACTCCAGCCGCTCACGAATCGCAGGCTGAAACTGATCGAAGTGGCCGGCGTGAATCCGCGCTGCTTCCCACGCCTGAATCGGCGCAAAAACCTCAAACGCATCCGCCCACCAATCCGGATTGAACACGGACTTACGAAGCCCCAATGTTTCAAGCTCGCACGCGGCACCGTGAAGCGCCTGGACGATCGCGGGTTCGCAATCGTGCAGAAAACTATCGTCGATCAGGCCAAACCGGGTATGCGGCCGCTCCGCAGCCTCTCCAAGCGCCCGCTCTTCAGGCGCAAAGATACTCGACAGCAGCGGCGCATCTTCAAGGTCGCGAAACAACCAGCCCATGGTGTCGAACGACTGTGCCAGGTGCCCGGCGCCACGCCAGTCCCCACGACCTAACGACGCCCGATACCCCACCAGGCCGCAGAGCGCAGCGGGCGCGCGTACCGATCCGCCCGTGTCCGTTCCGACAGCCGCAACGGCCGAGCCCTCTAAGACACTCGCCGCCGCGCCTGAAGACGACCCGCCCGTCAGCGCTCCTGGATTACCAGGCTGGACACAGTCGCCGAATTCTGGATTCTCACCCGTGATGCCGTACGCCAATGGATGCAGGTGCGTTTTCCCTGTGATCACTGCGCCCGCCGCGCGCAATTGCTCCACCAGCCATGAATCGTGCGTAGCCGTCCCGTTCAGGTCACGATAAAACTTCACCCCGCATGTAGTCGGACTTCCTTCCAGGTCGAAGCAGTCCTTCACCGAAATCGGCAGCCCCCACAGCGCGCCGCGCCCATCGCCGAACGGCCCGCCCTCACGCTTGGGCATTGCCTCGGCACGCACCGCCTCGGCCCTCGTCCATGCCAGGTCGCGCCAGAGATAAGTATTCTGGCTGGCATTTTGATTGGCGCGCCCCAGGGCTTCCTCGGCCAACACGGTCGGGCGGGTCTGACCGTCGGCCAGAGCCTTGCGCAGGCTGCGAATCGTCCACGATTTTGACCGCATGAAACGATTGTAGGTCGGGGGATGCGCGCTTGTCCGGCACTTGACCCGCCCGATATAAAGACCGCATAAGAGATGGACATTTTATGCATTTCCCCGTCCAACCAGCGTGCTAAGTTCGGATATGGGCGAAGTTGCGGCAGCCGCACGTCCCGCTCTCGAGCGGCCCTCCCGAAAATCCGCGCAGGACACCGAGCACATGCAGGCGCTCGTCGCGCGCACGGCTCGCTCTCTTCCCACCGGGCAGCCGCGGCCCTTCGGCGCATCCATCGTGCATACCAAGTCCGGCAAGTTGCTGCTGCGCGCTCTCAACAACACCATGGCGGCCTTCGATCCGACTGCCCACGCCGAAACCCGCGCCATTCGCCTCGCGACCAAGCGGCTCAAGACCCTTTCTCTGGCCGGCTACACTCTCTACTCCACCTGCGAGCCCTGCCCGATGTGCATGAGCGCCGCGCTCTGGGCAGACCTCGATCGCCTCGTCTACGGAGCCACGATCGAAGACGCGAATCGCCACTTCAACCAGATTCAAATCCCCGCAGTCGAAGTGGCTGCCCGCAGCGATATGCGCTGTGTGGTGGACGGGCCCTTTCTCCGCGACCAATGCTATGCTCTCTTTACTCACCCCAACATGCTGCGTGCGATTCGTCGATGGTCCAGCCGCAAACGGAAATGAACCCGGCGCACGTTCGGGTTGTTTTGAGGTCTCTCCCCATGCATGACCGGCTTGCAGAAGGATTGTCGGCAATCGTCACCGACCCCGCGCGCGTGTTGACGGCGCCTGCCGTTCTGGAGCGCCTGTCGCACGATTTCTATTGGTATTCGCCAGTCCTGCGCCCAAAGCTGGTCGCAAAGAATGGAGACATCGCCGTGCAGCCCGTGAGCGTGGACGAAGTGCGTGCAATACTTCGCTATGCCGGCCGCCACGAAGTCCCCGTCACCGTGCGCGGCGCCGGAACCGGAAACTACGGGCAATGCGTGCCCCTCGAAGGGGGCATCGTGCTCGACCTCTCGCTCATGGACAAGCTTGAAGCGATTACGCCCGACGGCGTAGCCGTGTGCCAGCCCGGCTTGCGCCTCGGCGCGCTCGAAACGGAAGCACGGAAGCAGGGCTGGGAACTTCGCATGTATCCGTCGACGCTGGTTAAAGCTTCGGTCGGCGGATTTCTCGCCGGCGGTTCCGGCGGCATCGGCTCCGTTACGCACGGCGGTTTGCGCGACTTCGATACCGTCCGAGCCTTCGAGATCGTCACCATGGAAGACGAGCCGCGCGTCGTCAAACACGAGGGCGCCGCGGTCCACGAGATCCTGCACGCCTGGGGCACCAACGGCGTGCTCACGCGCATCTGGTTCGCCCTCGCACCGGCTGTTGCCTGGGTACAAACGACAGTCGTCTTCGACACCTACGACGAAGCATTCGCATTTACCGAATCCGTCGCGACTGCTTCGCAATGGAACAAGCGCCTCGCCACAGTTTTTGAGTGGCCCATCCCATCCTTCTTCGCCCCGATCAAAACCCTGGCGCGCGACGGCAAGGCGATGGCGCTGCTGATGATCGATGCCGCGCAAGCCGACGCCCTCGCGGCCGCGGCGAATGCGGCGGGTGGAGAAGTCACATTCTCCGGAGTATTTGATGGCCCCCGCACACAGCCGCTGCTCAGCGATTACACCTGGAACCACACCACGCTCTGGGCCATGAAAGCCGACGCCGCCTACACCTATTTGCAGTGTGGCTTCTCCCCGACCGAGTGCCGCGAGCAGTTCAGAAAGCTACGCGAGCGCTACGGCAATGAGATTCTCTTTCATATCGAGTTCATGAAAAACGGCCAAGGCGTCGTGATTCCCGGCGCGATCCCGGTCGTCCGCTTCACTACGGAGGAACGGCTGAACGACATGATCGCGTTCTGTCGCTCCATCGGCGTATTCGTCGCCAACCCCCATGTCAATTACCTCGAAGACGGCGGACGCTTTCGCTCCGATAACATTCAGCTCATGGCAAAACAGAAATACGATCCCCGCGGCCTCCTCAATCCTGGCAAGATGATCAGCTTTCACAAGCAGGCGGTTGCGCCGTGAAAACCTGGATTCCCGACGCGCGCAACTTTGCCTACCTCACCTGGAAGCAGGCGGACGGGCTGCCCCGCGAAAGCACGCTCCTGGTATTGCCCACCGCCGCAATCGAGCAGCACGGCCATCATCTGCCGCTCGCTACTGACACGTTGATCAACAATCTCGTGCTCGGCAAAGCGCTGGCGCTCGTTCCTCAGGATCTCTCGATCTATGCGCTTCCGCCCGTCTGCTACGGCAAAAGCAACGAGCATCTTGGATTTCCTGGAACGCTTTCGGTGAGCGCGTCGACGTTCCTCGCCGTCGTGCGTGACCTTGGCGCAAGCATCGCGGCTGGCGGATTCAAAAAGGTTGTTCTCTACAACACGCATGGAGGGAATACGTCGCTCGTCGACGTGCTGGCGCGCGATCTCCGCGCAGAGTTTGGCCTGCGTACCTTCTCGCTCTTCGGCTCGCCTGGCGCAACTTTTGAAGGCGTCAGTCCGCAGGAACGCACCTACGGATTTCACGCCGGTGAGATCGAAACCGCGTATCTGCTCCACGCAACGCCGGAGCTCGTCCACGTCCAGGAGTACACAACCAACTACATCGCACGCGTCGACGCGCCGGAGCTACTCAAACCCGAGGGCTCTTCGGCAAACTTCGCGTGGCTCACGCGCGATATTGCGCCCAGCGGCGTTCTCGGCGATCCCACTGCTGCGACAGCAGAGAACGGTGAACGCTGGGCCAATGAAGCCGCTGCGCGGGTTGCCGAGATTCTCGTCGCGATGTACAACTTCGAGCCGAAACACGGGGCCTGATCCATGTCACTCATTGATTGCGGCAACGGAGTGCGGCTCGATCGCGGTGTTCAGTGCATCCTCAGCGATGGCGTCACGCTCGTTTCCGATCACTACTATCCCGCCGGGGAAGGGCCGTGGCCGACGCTGCTGATGCGCCAACCGTACGGTCGCGATATAGCGTCCACTGTTGTCTACGCGCATCCGATCTGGTTTGCCCGCTACGGTTTTCACGTCGTCATTCAGGATGTGCGCGGCCGGGGCGGGTCCGAAGGCGATTTCTATCCATTTCGCCACGAGGGCCGCGACGGCGCAGAAACCATCGCGTGGCTGCGTGCCCACTCAGCCTGCAACGGCCGCATCGGCATGTATGGATTTTCGTACCAGGGAGCAACGCAGTTGCTTGCCGCGGTCGAGCAGCCTGAAGGACTGCAATGCATCGCGCCGCACATGACGGCGTCCGATCTCTATCATGGCTGGTTCTATCACCAGGGCGCGCTGCGCTTGAATTCATCGCTTGGCTGGGGCATACAGATGCTGCGCGAAGATGCGCGGCGTAGGAATCTGCGCGAGGCAAACGCCAAGCTCGAAGCCGCATGGTCGAATATTCGCGCGCAGGCCACACACGTTCCGTATGCAGACCATCCAGCCATCAACGATCCCGCGCTGCCCAGCTATGTGCGCGATTGGTTTACGCATCGTGAGCCCAGCGAATACTGGTCCTCCCAGGACATCAGCACACGCATCGATCGAGTCCAAATCCCTGCCCTTCACATGGCAGGCTGGTACGACACCTATATCGAAGGATCCGTCGCCGGCTACCTCGCGCTGCGCAAAGGCGCCGGTACGGAGTTCGCGCGCGAGCATCAGTATCTGTTTGTCGGTCCATGGGTGCACATTCCCTGGGGAGATCGCGTCGGTGACACCAACCTCGGTGAAGAGGCCAACCTCCATACGGACGAGATCTTGCTCCGCTGGTTCAACCATTGGCTTAAGGACACATCTGAGTTTTCGATCGATGCGCACATCCGTTATTTTCGGCTTGGCATCAACAATTGGCGCGGAGCGCACGACTGGAACGAAGAGGCACAAGTGCTTTACCTGCATAGCGCGGGCAACGCCAATGCGCGCGAAGGCGACGGCCACCTGACCCCAAATACGCCGGAGAACGAAGAGCCGCGCGACATCTTTGTTTACGATCCCGAGGTGCCGGTCCTCGCGCCCGGAGGGCCGCAGGCGCTCAGCGGGCCCTTCGATCAAGCTACCCTCGAGATGGGAAACAACCTACTCGTCTATACCTCGCAGCCGGTGCAGCAAGCGACCGAAGTCTTTGGCCAGCCGCGCGTCAAGCTCTACGCAACAACCTCGGCCGCGAACGCCGACCTTGTCGCGAAACTCGTGCGTGTCACGGCCACGGGCCGCGCCGAATTTCTTTGCATCGGCATTGCGCGCAGTTCCTGGCTCTTTCGCGAGACCAGCTACGCTGCCGATCAGATTCATGCATGGGAGTTCACGATCGAGCCGATCGCGTTTGTGTTGTCGCCGGGCGAGTGCCTTCGCCTCGAGATCGCCAGCTCCGCGTTTCCTCTCTACGATCGCAATCCCTCCTCCGAAGTTCCCCCTCAACTCGCAGACAACTGGAATTGGACACGCTCCACGCAGCAAATCCTGCACACCCCGCAGCATCCATCGGCTCTCTCTCTGCCCGTTAAAGGAGCAGCCGGATGGTGAACAACGAGCCCGGAGCGGTTGCGGAGATTGCCCTGCAAGGCGTTACCAAGCGCTTCAAAAACGCGGCCGTGGCCTTGCAGGATATTTCATTTACCGTGGAGCGCGGCGAGTTCGTGACCTTTCTCGGACCCTCCGGATGCGGCAAGTCGACGCTGCTCAAACTCGTCTCGGGCCTCAGCCCGGTCAGTGGCGGCAACGTGCAGGTGAATGGAATGACGCCCGCCAATGCCCGCGAGATGATGAGTTTCATTTTCCAGGATGCGACCCTGTTGCCTTGGCGCACAGTGGAACGCAACGTCGGCCTCGGGCTCGAACTCGAATACGCTGCGCGTGAACTCCGCAAAGAGCGTGTAGCGCAAATGCTCGCGCTCGTCGGACTTGCCCAGGTGGCGCACCGCTATCCACGGCAGCTTTCGGGCGGAATGAAGATGCGCGCGTCCATTGCGCGCGCGCTGGTGAGCCGTCCGCGGATTCTTCTGTTGGACGAACCCTTCGCGGCGCTCGATGAAATGACGCGCGATCGCTTGAATGAGGAGCTGCTTCGCCTCTTCGCCGAGCAAAAGTGGACCGTCTTATTTGTCACGCACTCGGTAGCTGAAGCCGTTTTCCTGTCGTCGCGCATTGTCATTCTTGCGCCGCATCCCGGCCGCGTAGCGCACCAGGTCGAGGTCAATCTGCCCTGGCCGCGCACGGCTGAAACGCGCGAGACAGTCGAATTCGAAGAGATGGTGCTACACACATCGCGCCTGTTGCGAGGAGTGTCGGCGGCATGAAGCGACAAGCTCTTCTCACACTGAATGCAGTCATCGTGTTCGTGTGCCTGCTCGGTCTCTGGCAGGCACTCGTATGGATCAATCACTTTCCGCCCTACATTCTCCCCGGACCTAGTCTGGTCGCCAAAGCACTACAAGAACGATACCCCTCACTCCTCAATTCGCTCTGGATCACCACCGAAGAAGCAGCCGGAGGTCTGGCATGCAGCATCGTCGTCGGCATCGCAACAGCGATGGTCTTTGCGCAATGGCGGTGGCTACGCCAAACGCTCTATCCCTACACCATCCTTCTGCAGACGGTGCCCATCGTTGCGATCGCGCCCCTCATTATTAACTGGGTCGGCGCCGGCATCTTCTCCGTCACCGTCGTTACTTTCATTATCTGTCTGGCGCCCATCATCGCCAATACCACGCAAGGGCTGATCAGTGTCGACGAAAACCTCATCCACCTTTTCATGATGCACAAGGCCACGCCGGCGCAGATTCTTTTCAAACTGCGCTTGCCGCATGCCACGCCGCACCTTTTCACGGGCATCCGCATTTCCGCCGGCATCAGCGTCGTTGGCGGTATTACGGGCGAATTGTTCGCGGGCTCAACGCGCGTGGGCGAGGGTGGCCTTGGTTACGCCATCATTTACGCAAGCAACCAGATGGAGACCAGCTACTTGTTTGCGCTTGTCTTTGCAGCAACCGTGCTCGGCTTTGGCTTCTTCTTCATCGTGATGTTTTTCGAGTGGTTTTTTCTGCACAACTGGCATGAGTCGAGCCTGCCCCAGGTTACGGAATAGGAGGCGCGATCGATGTTGCGCATGGAATCGGAAACCGGCTGGTGGCTTATTCGGCATCCCGACCACGCGGAGCTGGCCGGGGCCTTTGCCGCTGCGTGGGGCAACGCCATATTTCGCAAGCCGGAACCGCGATCTCGCGTTCTGTTTGGAATTGCCCGCCACGACGATGGATGGTCCGCACGCGATGCCCATCCTTCCATCACCAGGCAAGGCAAGCCGTCGGCGTTTTCAATTGAGTTGGTAGGGAAGTATTCGGCATTCGAAGAGATCGATCTTGAAGACTATCTGGCCGTGCGCGATCGCGCTGTGCGCATGATCGCCGAGAGAGATCCCTATGCCGGTCTGTTAATCGCGCTGCACACCTATAATCTGCTGACGGCGCACGCCGACCGCTCCACTATCGCGCCGGAAGGGCTCGTACTTCTCGACACATTTCTTGAACGGCAACGTGCTTATCAGGAGGAACTGCGCGCTGCGATTTGCGTCGACGACTCTCTTGCGCCGCTGGCGAAGGAAGACCGCACCATTGCAGAGCACTTCCGCCTGCTCCAGGCATGCGACAACCTCTCACTGCTTACCTGTGTGGCGTACGACTCGCCCGCGCACCTGCTGCACCCCCTGCCGCTGAATGATGGCTCTACAGCCGAAGTGCGAGTCCTTCCTGTCGGGCCGCGTCACTTCCGTCTCGCGCCTTGGCCCTTCGCGGTTCCCGAACTGGAGTTCGAATTTCCTGCCCGGCACGTAGAAGGCAAAACATTCCAATCGTCGCAAAGGCTGACGGAGTCATTCATCGCAGCCGAGGAAAAGAAATTGGCGGTCATGCTGACACAGTAGTCCGCATCGGGCAACCCGATTTGCGAGGATGCACAAAGCGCTGTAATTATCCGCAGGACTTCTGTGCAAAACCGCAAATAAAGGAGGGGGGAGGGGGTACCCTCACTTGGTGCAAACGGCGAACCCGATCCGGTGGCATCTTCCATTCTGCGCGATTGCCGCGAAATCTCTGCAATTCGAGTGAAGAAACCCGCATTGAAACCTAAGCTGCGTGCGCCAACGAAGAAGGGCGACTCCCAAGGAGCCGCCCTTCCTGTTGAAACCGGTTTCTCGTGAAGGGTTAGAAGTCGAACTTGAGTGACATCTGGATCTGACGCGGGCTGCCAATCGTATGGGTGACGATACCGAGGCCGCCCGGGCAGTTGTAGAAGCTGCTGTTGGTTTGCGATCCATCGGCAGCGCAACCCGTCGGTAGCGGCGTGGTGCCTGCCACAGGGAAGGCATCGTAGTACTGGTTCTGTGACACTTCGTTGCCGGGAACGTCGAAGCTCGTCGTGTTGGTCAGGTTGTAAACATCAAAGGTGTACTTCAGGTTGTACTTCTCCTTGATGCTGAAGGTCTTCTGGAGCGAAGCATCGGCGCGCTTCTGGAATGCCTGGCGGAAGATGTTACGCTGGCCCGTCGTAAAGCCAGTTTCGAATGGATCGGACGACGGAATTGCGCCGCCCAGTCCGCCCGCCGGCAGAATGGGCAAGGTGAAGCAGGCCGGATCGAGAGCCGTCTTTCCATTTGCGACGAACCATGCGCCCGAGGCTCCGGTCATCGCTTTCTTCGCCGAGCATCCAGCTGCCAGCGGAACGATCGGGTTGGTGATGCCGTCTGCCGTCGAGTAGTAGATGCTGCCCACTGCGCCGGAGAAGTCGATCACGCTGAAAGGCTGGCCGGATTGCAGAACCGTCAGGCCCATCAGCGACCATCCGTTGACGGCCAGGGCCGCCAGCGAGCTTTTGCGCGCCGTGTCGGGAACGCGGAAGACGTAGGTGAAGTTCAGCACGTGGGTACGGTCGAAGTCCGCCGAACCGTATGCCTCGCGCAGATTGAGGGGATTGTTACCGTTGTAGAAAAGGCCCAGGCCGCTCTGCTCATCGAGTGTGTGCGAATAGGTGTAGGACATGCCCACCTGAACGCCATGGCTCATGCGTTTGTCCACGTGGACTTGCAAGGCGTTGTATGCATCCACGCCGGCCGCAACGTAGGAGATCGATTCCGCCGCGTATCCCATGTAGGGGACGCGCAGGTCGACGTTGCCGCCTTCGTAGTTGGCCAGGTACGGTGAGCCGTCGTCCAGAACGGCCCCACCCACGTTGTAGCCGTAGGTGTAGTTCTGCTGGAAGGCGCCGCCCCCCAGGGTCGGCTTAGTCGGCGAGGCAATGCTGGGTTGGTTGAAGGGAACCGGAATAACCTGGTGCCGCCCAAGGTTGCCCACGTAGCCAACTTCGACCGCGATATCGTTCCGCGGCTGCCATTGAATATCCAGCGTGTAGTTCATGGTGTAGGGCAGCTTGTTTCCGCGGCTATAAACACCGAGAGAGATCGGCTGCCCGAAGTCGTTCACAATCGTGTCGGCGTTCGGCAGGTAGTTATTCAGATCCGAAGCTTTCGGGTTGTTGGGCGGTGCCAGAAGGGCGGTGCCGTACGGGTTCTCAAGGTTTCCTTCAGCATCCGAGCCGCCGCAGGTTGGAATGTAGCCCTCGTAGAAACTCAGCGAGGCAACGGGACAGCTGGAGGCGTTCACAAACGGCAGCTGCTGGTTCACGCCGAATGGTCCGCCAGTGACGGTGCCAATGGCATAACCGGGCGAAAAATAGCTGAACAGTTCGCCGCGGTCGTAGTACATGCCGCCGCCCGCGCGGACGACGACTTTGTTGTGGAAGAAGCCCGGCTGCCAAGCAGCGCCAATGCGCGGGGCAATGCCCCACTGGCGGCCGGTAAGCGTTGTCGGGCTCACGCCCTTCGTCCCGTTGGCGTTGTTCCCGGCAATGATCAAACCTGTATTGGTGATCGTGTCCGAGCCCACGTCATAGCTGTAGGTCTTCGAATCGAAGTTGAACAGACGGCCATATTTTTCAGTCAGGCCGCCGTCCCAGTCGTAGCGTACCCCGGCTGTGAGTGAGAGCGACGGCAAAATCTGCCACTTGTCCTGCAGATAAGTGCCGAGCTGGTTGGCGCGATAGTAGCGGTTGGCATCGCCCTGCAGGAACGAGCTCACGTAGAAGCCCGTCGCCGAACTGCCGGGAGTCACGAATCCTTGGACCATCTGGCTGAAGTCATCCGTAGCTATCGTGCCCTTGCCGGTGCGCTGGTCGATCGTGTTGAGCTGCGTGTAGCTGTAGCTCGCGCCGAAGCTGAGGGTGTGCTTGCCTAACATCCAGATCGCATTCCCCGAAGGCGCCCAGCGGTTTTGGAAAACGCCGGTGTTCGGCGCCTGGCCTTCTGCGTTCGGCCCGATGTTGAGAATCGCCGTGCTTTCGCCGGCCGGCTGGTTGTCTCCGAGAACGTTGTAAACCGATACGCCCGGGAAGTATTTCGATCCGAACATGTTGATCGAACCGGTGCCCGCCGAGCCGCCAGGAATCGAATCGGGACCGAACGGTTGCTCGTTCGTGCCCCAGATTTTTTCGCGGATGAACCCGAAGGTTTCCGTCGTGCTCAGGTTTGTCTTCACGATGTAGCTGTTGTTGATCGATATCACCTGCGCACCCGCATCCAGATGTTCAGAGAACCCTGGAATGCTGGAGTAGGAGAAGGGCGCGATCGCCGGATCGTGCTGATAGAAGTACTTCAGAGCCAGCGTATCTTTCGACGTGGCGTTGTAGTCGATGTCGGCGACCGCCATGTCGGCCGTGAAGCGCCCAGTGCCAGGCAGGAAGGCATTGTCAATATGCGCGGGTGAAGGCGCAACGCCACCAAGTGCGTCATTCGGGATCAGCCACTTGCCCGGTTCGCCAGGCAGGGACGGCGAGTTGAACAGCGCCAGCGCCGTGTGATCGATGTTGGCGGCGGTGAGAGTCGTGCCGAAAGAGTTGTTGGTCACCGTGGCCAGTGCATCTGCAGATCGATCATCCGAGAGGCCAACCGGCACGTCGAGTACCGAGTCGCCAATCTCCTGATCGGAGACATGAATGTGCTGATACGAAACAAACCCGAACAGCTTGTCCTTGATGATCGGACCGCCAAACGTACCGCCCAGCGTGTACCGATGCAGCTGCGGCACCTTGTTGTTCGCTGGGATATCGTTGTCCTGATTGAAGAAGAAGGGAGCAGCATTGAGCCAGCTGGTGCCGCGGTGATAAAAGGCCGACCCATGCAGGCTGTTGGTGCCCGAAGCCGTGGCCATGTCGATGTGCGCGCCCGAAGTCGAGCCCTGCGTCGCGTCGTACATCGAGGCATTTACGCGGACCTCTGAAAGCGTCTCGGGAGCCGGTGTGGGAATCGCGTTGCCGATCGAAAGGTAAATCGAGGCGAGTGTCTGGATCACGCCGCCCGCGCCCGTACTGGAGGAAACACCTGTGCTGTTGATGACACGTGCCGAGGGAACCTGGCTGGTGCTCTTGCCGTTGAACAGATTGCTGGCGTCCACACCGTTCAAGAGGAAACTATTCGACGTATCGCGCTGCCCGTTGGACCAGATGGGCGCGTTGCCAAGCCCTGAAGCCGCTCCCGTGCCACCCGATAGCTCGGCGTTCACGCCCGCCGATTGAATGGCCAGGCCGGTGAAGCTGCCCGTTGCCAGCGGAACCGAATCGATCTGTGACCGGTCCATGACGTAGCCGTTGGTCGTGTCCACGGCGTTCATCAGGGGCGTCGCGTCGACTTCAATCGTCTGGCCGGTAGAGGCCACCTTGAGCTGAGCATTCAACGTCGCCGTGCGGTTTCCCTGCACCGTGATGTGAGGCGTTTTCTGTGTCTCGAAACCAGTCGCCATGTAGGTCACGGTGTACGAGTCGATTGGCAGATTGACGAACGAATACGTCCCCGCCCCATTCGTCGTTGTCGTGCGCGTCAGAGATGTCTGTTCGTCGAGCACCGTCACCGTCGCACTGGGAATCACGCTGCCCGATGGATCGGTAACCACACCTGTGATGCCGCCAAGCGTTTGCTGTGCCAAACCCATGGAAGCGCACAGCGCAGCGACTGCCACAAGAGCCAGCAGCCGGGGAAGCAGAGAAGATATCGATCTCATGGAATACCTCAAGGAGGACGGCCTCGCAAATAAAGATTTCCCGCCGGTTTTTTGAAGATCAAAAAACGCTCAACGGGGTGAATGCTCTGAAATTCTGTGTCCCGAAAAATGGGGAAATGGGAAGCTGACCTCGGTCGAACGAGGCACCTCATTTCAGGTTCGGTGCGACCTGCGGTTTACCAGTAGGATAATTGCTGCGAAATAAAGTTTATCTAAAGATTTCGACCATTCGCTGGGACCAACGGCCGTGAAATCAGGCCGGAAGAAGCGAAACATGCGCTTGCACAATTCGCCATCCCTCGGGGAACCGAACCCAGGCCTGGCTTTGCCGCCCGCGCACCGTATTTTCGCCGGCAACACGCTCAAATTCAAGGGTAATACTCGCAAAATCCCGCCCAAAACTGACAATATCGAGCCGCTTTACCGTTCGCGCAAGGTTGCCTGCGGGGCGCGCCTTGCGAAACGCCTCCAGCTCATCGGGACCGTACAGATTTTCGGTCACGCCAAAGCGCATCACCTGCCGTCCATCCCAGAACATTGCGACCAGCTTTTCCACATCGTTCGACACAAGCGCCCGCTCGTACTCAGGGTAGAGCGCTGCGAGTTCCGCAATCACTTCGGGGTCGTTAACCGTCATAGCAGGGGGAATAACTCCCGTGCGGGAAGGATTTGTCTGCTGATCGCGCCGCTCACCGTGTACATCGGCTCGTTCACTACCTGGCTTAGCCGAAGCTTCAGGGCCACGCTGCACAGCAGGTAGGCATGCACATCGCTGAAGCCCCACCGGCTCGCCAGGAGGTCAACCATGCGGTTCGTCGCCGCACGCGCGGTTTCCGCTGCATCCGTCCCCGACTCCACCACCACCCACGCATCGGCTGTCGCATCCGGTGCCGCGCGTTCGCTCGACTCCACAATCGGACCGGCGAGAGGTTGGTTCTTGTGCAGCTTGAAACGCAGCGTCACGTCGAGCGGGCATTCGATTCCATTGATGCACACCTCGCCATCGCCCTGCGCCGCATGACCGTCGCCGCAGCTGAACAGCGCGCCCGCGTTGTAGACCGGCAGATAGAGCGTCGACCCGGCACACAATTCACGCACATCGAGATTGCCGCCGAAGGGGCCCGGAGGCCGGGTGCGAAAAGCTCCATCGTCGGCTCGCGCAACCCCCATCACGCCTAGGAAAGGCCGCACCGGCACCACCGCCGGCGCCAGCGATCCGGTCACATCGCCTTCCAGCGACCAGTGGAACAGGTACGGCTCCTTGAAGCGTTCCTTTAGAAAGCCGAGCCCTTCCACTATGCTCGACCAGCCCCATCCACTGTGGCGCGTGGCCAGCACATCCACCTGCAGAACGTCGCCTGATGCGGCGCCATCGATCCAGATCGGCCCCGTCAGCGCGTGGATCCGCATGCGATCGATCCTGAGGTACTCGGCAACCGTCATGCCGGGCGCCACCTGGCCCCCGCTCGCATCCACGCACTCAATCTGCACTTCGTCGCCAGGAGCGACTTCAAGACGCGGCTTGAGCAAGCGGTCCCAGACCGAGTGCGTTGGTGTGGCTGATAGCACGTGTTCGGTCATGACTCCCTCACGCGCACCGACATCTGCACTTCGACCAGAGCATGTCGCGGAAGCGCACTCACGC
Organism: uncultured Acidobacteriaceae bacterium; assembly: GCA_963760475.1. Lineage (GTDB taxonomy): Bacteria > Acidobacteriota > Terriglobia > Terriglobales > Acidobacteriaceae > Telmatobacter. The sequence goes on from CAVXDG010000009.1 coordinate 106,334, forward strand.
CCACGGCAGCCCGAACGTGGCGGCCTGCGTCGCCGAAAACCTGCACCAGCAGATCCGATGCGCCGTTGATCACCGCAGGAGAATCCGGGAAGCCGGGAACCGCGTTCACGTAGCCATTCACTGTCAGCACCTCGGCAATCGCATCCAGCGATCCCAGCTCGCGCTTCAGCACGGCAAGCTGCGTCAATGCGCAGGCCCGCGCCGCTGCGTAGCCGTCCTCGACGGTCCGGTCCGCTCCTGCAACGCCAGTGATTACCCCTTCAGAACCGGTCGAGATCACGCCGGCGAGATACACAACCGCTCCGGCTCGTTTGGCTGAAACGTAGTTTCCGCCAGGCGCGGGAGTCGCCGGCAAGGTATAGCCCAGCGCCAAAAGGTTTTCTTCAAAAGAGGGTCCGGCAGCCATTTGTTTTCGACTGTAGCATGCGGCGGGGAAATCTTCTTGGGTTTTGGATTCGGGTCACGGTAGCATGAGCCATGCTGCAATACCGACCCAATTTCGATTCATCAAACAACAGCTTTGCGTCGCGCAAACGTCGGAGAAACGCACCGTGATAACTCGATCAGCAAGGACTCTTCTCGTGGCCGGGATCGCCCTTTTCTACACGCTTGTCGTCTTCAACAACATCACCGACTTCGATTCGAATTACGAGTTCGTCCATCATGTGCTCTCGATGGATTCGACCTTCCCCGGCAATCACGGAATGTGGCGAGCAATGCCATCGCCGACCGTCCACCTCGTCTTCTACCTGTCGATCATCGCGTGGGAGATCGTCACATTGGTGCTCCTGTGGTGGGGTGTTGCGAATCTGGTTCGCGCGCTGCGCCTGCCGATCGCAGGCTTCAACGCCGCCAAGCGCCTGCCGATCATGGCGCTCACGCTCTCCATGCTGATGTGGCTCGTGGCGTTCCTCTCCGTCGGCGCGGAGTGGTTCCTGATGTGGCAATCGCACACATGGAACGGCCAGGAAGCGGCTTTTCGCATGTTCACTGTCGTCGGCATTGTGCTGCTGCTCGTCATCCAACCGGAAACAGAAGCGCAGCCGTAATCTCTACGCGGGCGTGACGGCCATGTTTTTGCGTCGAATCGCGTACCACGCGCTTCCAACTGCAATGTACCCGAGATAAATCCAGGGAATGCGCGCATGCAGCGCGTCCGCGGTCGAGCGCAGGTCAAACACCGCTATCAGAACTAGAACCAGGACCGTGAAGATGCTGACCACTGCCAGCAGATGCGAGTGTTGGCCCGCGGCGCGGCGCGCAAACGGCAGTGCAAGGGCTACCAGCGCGTAGGCCGTAAGAAAGCCGAACACCGACAGCGAGCCCAGCAGATCGTACATGTCCGATCCCGTGAACGCGCCCATCTGCATCGCCGCGGTCGCACCGAGCATCAACCCCGCGGACACCGCTACTGCCGCGCCCGGTGTGCCATGCCTCGTGCTTGTCCGCTCCAGCACCGCAGGCAGAAGTCTGCCATGCGCCATCCGCATCAGCACGCGCGCGGCTGCTGTTGTGCACGCAAGCACGCAGGCAAACATGCTGATCAATGCGCCAAAGTCGATCGCCACGCCCAGCGGAGCCACGCCGGCCCTGTCTGCCAGATGATGCAGCGGGCTCGTCGATTCACTCAGTCTCCCCGACTCCCCGCGAAATCCCAGCACCTCGGAGTACGAGCAAAGCATGAAGAATACGCCTGCCAGAATCGCGCATTGCAGCACCGCGCGCGGAATCGTGCGCAGCGGGTTGCGCGCTTCCGCCCCCAGCGTAGTCGCGCTTTCGAATCCGACGAAGCTGAACATCGACAGCACCAGCGCCGGTCCCAGCGACGAAAGGGAAGCACCGCGCAAATGAAACTGGTCCATGTCGAGATGCAGGCCCAGACGAATCGGCATGATCGCAAGCACCAGAACGATCAGGCTCACTGAGCCCACTTCGATCCAGAGCATCAACTCCGCCGACAGCTTCACGTCGCGGTATGCAACATACCCCGCTATTGCGCAGACGAAGAGGAGCGTGACTAGCGCCGGGGGCGACCAGCCCCATATCTGCTGACTCAGAAGATTGGTGTAATACAGCGCGCCGCCGGCGACAGAAGCTCCCGTGGCGATGTACGCCAGCAGCAATCCCCAAGCCGCGACTACGCCGAAAAACGGCGGCAAAGTTTCTGCAGTGTAGCTGTAAAGTGAGCCCGGCGAGGCTGAGAGCTTGGCGAACCGGCTGATGCAAAAGCCGACCAGCAGCGTTGTTGCAGTCGCCATCAGGTAGACAAACCACGTTGCATTGCCCGCCAGCGCGAACACCAGCGGAATGGTGAGCGAAGGCGACGTGGACGGCGCCATCGCCGATACCGATTGCGCCAGCGTCTCGACGGGCCCGAGCACACCGGCATGCAATCCATAGCTTTCCTTCGTGCCGCCTTCGGCGTACACTTCGCCTGCCGTCCTCGTATGGTCCGTCACGCCTCTGCCTTCTGCAGCTGGATTGTTTGCCGGTTCCCCTAGTCTTGAACGCCGGGAACCTTTGCGTCAAGAACTCCGCGTGTCCGCGGTTTACACTTGAGCCCATGTCAGTCGCCGCCGTCATTCTTGCCGCAGGACCCAGCAGCCGCTTGGGTCAGCCCAAACAGCTTATCGGTTTCGCCGGCGAGTCGCTGCTTGAACGCGCTCTGCGGTTGGCGAGAGAAGCCGGCGCATCCCCTGTGCTCGTCGTGCTCGGAGCCAACTTCGCTCCCATCTGCGCCACCATACCGTTCAACGAGGCCATTCCCGTCTTCAACGAGAAATGGCAGCAAGGCATGTCAACCTCTATTCACGCCGGTTTGAGCGAGGCAGACGTGCGCGCTCCCGGAGCCACCGGGGCGCTGGTGATGACCTGCGATCAGCCGCGTTTCTCAGCGAGTCACCTGCACTCGCTGTTGCTGGCCTTCAGCGCTGCCCAGACCGAGCCAACGATTGTTGCTTCAAACTACGCGGGCATTTATGGCATTCCCGCCGTGTTTCCGCGCAGCGTTTACCCTAAGCTTTACGCGCTGCATGGCGACAAGGGAGCGCGCGCGCTGCTTACCAAGCCGCCATGCCGGATCGTAGCGGTGGCCTGCTCCGGTTGCGAAATCGACATCGACCTTCCGGAAGATCTGGCCCACCTCGAGTAGGCATTAGCGCTCGATCGTCGCTTCGATCGTATCCGTGCGGCTCATCGATCGGGACAAAGATATGATTCGGATTGTCCTGTCCGAACGGGCTCAGGTCGGCCAGCAGGTGATGCAGATTCGGCATCGTCAGCGTGATCCGCGCAATCTCCGGCGCCGCATCCAGCGCGGCTCTTGCCCATGTCGAACAGCGTGTGCTGCACGCTCATGCTGTCATGCGCGGCGAACTCTTTCAGCAGCGCCGCGAGAATGCGCGCGCGACATGCCGGCATAGTCAGGTGCGACAGCCGCTGTATTCCCACGTCACCGTAGCGCTTGTTCCGAAGATGCGATCGGTTGCCGGCTTCAGCGTCGTCAGCTTGTCCTTGATGTAGCCGGTAAATGCGGACTTTGTCGTCTTCAGGATCGTGAGCCCGTCGATACCGGACGTGATCGACCACGCGACCGCCCTTGGTCGCGCACGGCGCAGAACCGTCTGCTTCTCCGGCCCGCCCAGCTTGAAGGTCGTCGGCTCCTTCGTGCCATTCGTTTCCAGGCGCTCCCAGGATCTCTCGCGAACCTCCACGCTCACCTTCGACACTTGTGGATTTTTGCTGAGCAGATAATCGCCCAGCTCCTGTGCGAACTCTTCAATCGTCGCAGCCTTCGACTCCGCGCGCGACGAAGTAGACCGTGTTCTTCATCGTGTCGGTGGGCAGGATCTTGCTGTTGTCGGCTGCAGTAAAGCTCGTCTCGAAATCGCCGTTCAGTAGTACCTGCACCGTCCATTCGTTGAAGTCGTGATGATCTCCGTGACGCGTGATCCGCGACAGCCGCACCCGCGATTTTCCGTAGCGATTCTCGCCCAGTCGTGCCATGTCTAGCTTCCTCGATAGGTTGTGTAGCTGTTGTCGCTCAACAGCAAGCGGCAGGTGATAGTTGCCTTGTCCATCGCAGTAAAAGGTGATCGAAATCTCAGGGTAGATGCTCGTGCGCCCGTGTTGCGCCATGTACGCGCCGGTCGCGAAGGTCAGTCGATACGTGCCTGCTGCGGCAGTCTCCGCAAGATCGCGGCATCTTCCATCCGCATCCGTCGCGCTTGAGCCGACCGCTAGCCAGCCGTCGTCGAGCGGGGTCTCCAGGTGAACACCGATGCCGGCCGCGGGCTTGCCCAGCACTGCATCCAGCACATGCGTCGTAATCTTGCTCATTGCATTAACCACTTTCCCAAGCGAATCTGCAGAATCTGCCGTTGTTGTTCCGCCGCCTCGCGCAACTCGGTCGCCTTGTCGTTTTCAAGACGCCGTTGCAGAATTGCAAGCATCTCATCGGCGCTCTTGCCCGTCGCGCACACAATGTACGTGAACCCGAAGCGCTGTTCGTATTGCGCATTTCCCGCGGCCAGCTCCGCAAGGACCCCCTCGGCGGCAGAGGAAGCCGACGACTGCTCTTGCCGCGACCATGCGACCGATTGCGCCGTTGCATGCGCTGCTTTGCGTTCTCCAATCCGTGGATGACACGCGAACGCCTCCAGCAAATCAGCTTCCTGCATCGTGACCCAGATGCGATCTGCTGCCTCGCTCAGCTCCAGCACATCGTGCAACGGGCGCGCAGCAACCATCTCCGCTGCCCATCGTTGCGCCCCGCAACACGCAATCATCGCCTCAAGCGCGGAGCTCTCAACGGCGCTGTTCCATGCCTTCAGCACAGCATTCATTGCGCACCGCTTTCCGAGCGGAGGCCGCTCAGAAACTCCACCAGGAGATTTGCCGCCACCTGCTTCCGGTATTCAGCCGTAGAGCGAATGTCATCGATCGGTACCACTTCATTGAGCAACGCGCGCCGTGCCACCTCGATCGAATCGGTCGTGACCTCCCGGCCGCACACTGCGTCTTCGGTTCGTTTGAGCCGCGTGGGAAATGCGGCGAGACTTGCGGCGGCGATCCGAACCTCGCGCACGGCGCCCTTTTCGATAAGCGCCGTTCCAGCCAGCGCGGTCTTTGAAATAGCCATCGCTCGGCGCGTGCCCACTTTGCGGAGATACTGCCGGTGCTCCGCAAATCGCCGCGGAAGATGAATCGCGTAAAGCAGCTCATCTACAGCCAACGCGCTGCTTTTGTAGCCGATGTGAAACTCCGCATACGGAATACGCCGGCTTCCGCGAACCGACACCAGCTCAACATCTGCGTCATACACCAGCAGCGCCGGCGAGGAATCTGCTGCCGGCGACCCATTCACAAGATTGCCGCCAAGTGTTGCCCGGCTCTGGTTGGCAATCGATCCGATCCAGCTCGCAGCCTTTGCCAGCAGCGGAAAATCAGAAGCGATCGTTGACTCCGCTCGCAAATCGCGAAACGTTGTGCACCCGCCAATTGCCAGGGTCTCCGGTTTGGCCTCAATGAAGCGAAGCTCCGGGATGCCCCAGAGGCTTAGAAGTTTTTTCGCCGTGAGTCGGCCCGCTGCATGCGCCACCATCAGCTCAGTTCCGCCCGCAATCGGCGTCCACACCCCAGGCTCCTCGGCAAGCGAATGCAGTGCAGCCTTCAGGCTGCCGGGCGCGATCAATTCATGGGACTCAGCGTTACCGCGCATGCGCCTCGTGTGCACTCGGATCTGTCGACTGCGCGGCCGCCGACACAACCGAATCGAAAATTCGTTTGAATCCCGTACAGCGGCAGAGATTGCCGGCCAGCCCCTCGCGAATCTCTGCCATCGTTGGGTGCGGATTGATGGCCAGCAATTGTGTTGCAGCCATCAGCATTCCGGGAGTACAGATGCCGCACTGCGCGCCCCCGCAGTGCAGAAACGCCTGTTGCAGCGGATGAAGCTCGCCATCGCACGCCAAGCCTTCGACCGTCTGGATCCGCGCCCCCTGCGCCTGCAGCACTGGAACAAGGCAGCTGTTTACCAACTCCCCGTTCAGCCGCACCGAGCACGAGCCGCACTCGCCTTCGCCGCAGCCTTCCTTCGTTCCCGTCAGATGAAGGTCCTCGCGCAATACATCGAGCAGCCGTTTCATCGGCGAAACATGCACCTCGCGCGTCTCGCCATTCACCACAAGTTCAATCGTGGGCCACGCAGCACTCATACGGCGGCCACCTGTTCCGCCGCAGTCCTCATAGCAACCCCCGCGAAAATGTCTTCAGGCAGCAGAGGGATCGCAGTGAACGAAACGCCGGTGGCATCTCGGATAGCATTCAGAATCGCCGGTGCAGGCCCGTCATGCGGGAGCTCACCGATTCCTTTTGCGCCGTAGCCTCCATGACTGAATGGAATCTCTTCGAAGAAGACGTGAATAGGCGGCACATCCTCTGCAGTCGGCATAATGTAGTTGGTCATCTGGTTGTTGATCATGTGGCCATTCTGCAGCAGCACCTTCTCGTAGAGCGCATAGCCGATGCCCTGTGCGACGCCGCCTTCAATCTGTCCGCCCGCAAGCACAGGATTCAAAACGCGACCCACTTCCTGCACCGACCAGAAATCTTCCACCTCGGCGGAGTACGTCACAGTGTCCACAGCAACCTGCGCAACTTGAATTGACCACGCATACGCGGGATACGCTTCGCCGCGATACTTCTGATCATCCCAGAAGATATTCGGTGGGGCCTCGTACCGGCAGAGCGAAGTAACGTCGCCCTTCGTTTTACGGTAGCGTGCGCATGCTGCGAAGAACTCGTCGCGCGTGAACGATGCAACCAGTCCCGCATGTTCCTGCAGCATCGCTACCAGTTGCCGGCTGGCGCGCTCGATCAACCGTCCCACTACCATCGATGTGCGCGAAGCGACTGTGGGTCCGCTGTTCGGCACGATGCCCGTGTCCGGCGGAGCCATCGTCACATCGTCGTAATCAATCCCAATTGCTTCGGCCGCAATCTGCGTCAGCACCGTATTGGTGCCCTGGCCGAATTCCGTGCTCGACACCAGCACGCGCACCATGCCCTCGGCTGTGACATCGATGCCCGCGAGCGAATTGAGGTACCGCTCGCCTGACCCTGTAAATCCAGATCCGTGATAAAACGCAGCGATGCCCATGCCACGCTTCACCTTGCTTGCTCCATTCTCCGTCGCGAATCGTGCGCGCTTGGCGTGGTACCCGCTCTCAGCAAGCGCTCGATCAAGCAATTGATCGAGGATCACCGGCTCCCGCATCACTTGTTCTGTCGCGGTCGTGTCGCCATCGCGCAAAAAATTCCGCCGCCGCAGCTCTATCGGATCCATGCCGATCGTCGCGGCAATCTCATCAATGTGGCGCTCGATGGCAAACACCGCCTGGGGTGCGCCAAAACCGCGGAATGCCCCGTAGGGCACAGTATTCGTTGCCCACGCGCGTGAGCGGATGCGCACATGGGGGCAGACATAAGGTCCCGGCGAATGCAGCGTGGCCCGCGAAAGCACCGTTGACGACAGCGTCGAGTACGCGCCACCATCCGTCGCCACTTCGATATCCATGGCCATCAGTTTGCCCTGCGCATCCACAGCGGTCCGGTGCCGCACCCGCGAAGGATGCCGCTTCGTCGTCGCCGCCAGATCCTCCATGCGGTCGTACACCATCTTCACCGCATGCCCGCTCTTCATCGCCAGCAGGGCCGCATGCGATGCAAGTGTGGAAGGGTAATCTTCCTTGCCGCCGAATGCACCGCCCGTCTCCGTCTGGATGACGCGCACCTTGTCTTCCGGTAGATCGAACACGGCCAGCAGCGATTTGTGCACGTAGTACGGGCACTGCAGCGATCCCCAAACCGTCACACCGCCCTCGGCACTGTACTCGGCAATCACGCCGTTGTTCTCGATGTAAAGGTGCTCCTGCGCGCCAGTGCGGTACTCGCCCTCGACAATATGCGCAGCGTCAGCCCACGCTGAATCGACGTTACCCTTTTCAAGCAGGAAGCTTTTCAGCACGTTGTCCGCGCCCCACACAATCACGTCCTGGCGCTCGCTTTCTTCGATGCTAAAGACCGGTGGCAGCGCATCGTACTCGATCTTCACCGCTGCTGCGGCCGCGCGCAGCCTGTTCTTGTCAGGATGCGCCAGCAGCACCACCGCCTCATCGCAGTGGTTCACCGCGCCATCGGCAAGGCACGGCTGATCGGAAAAAATGAGTTGAATATGATTTGCTCCGGGAATGTCAGCGGCGGTGACGACCGTGAATTCGCTCCAGTCGATGTCCCGCCCAAACTCGATCGAGCGGATCAGGCCGCGCGGAATCGTGCTGCGCACTGTCGCCCCGTACCACATACCCTCGCGTTCGATGTCGTCTACATAACGCGCACGGCCCAGCAGCTTATCCACCCCTTCCTTTCTGTGGACGGAGGAGCCGACGATGCGGGTTTTCGCATGCGTGCTCATAGGCGGGGAATGCGCGTTCGGGTCGTACGGGTTGAGGCATAGCATACATCGAAGCTGCTCAGATGCAAAACCTGCGGTGATGCCGGCCAATTTAGAAGATCGATCCCAATCAGCTTGCCAGCGCTGCCAGCGTGCGCGAAAGCACGTGTACCCCAGCGCCGATCCACTCCGGCGACGCATACTCATCCGGCCGATGGCTTACGCCGCCGCGGCAGGGAATGAAAAGCATCGCGACCGGCGCAATGCGCGCCATAAAGAGAGAATCGTGATACGCCCGGCTCACCATTTTCTTGTGGGTCTTCCCCGCCGCAATGGCCGACTCTTCAAGCGCCGCTAGAATCGCTCCATCGCACGTTGCCGGCGGATCGGCATTGACAAGTTCCGTAGTGATAATCACGCCGCGTCGGCGCGCCACCTCATCGCAGGCCTTGTGCAGTGCGTCGAGCACCCGATCGCGCCGCGCTCCATCAATGTCGCGCACATCCGTCTCCAGGCGCACGCGCGACGGAATGCTGTTGACAGCGCCGGGAAATACCTCGCACACTCCGACCGTGCCCACCGTATCGATTGCGCCCGTGGATTTGGCGGCGAATTCGAGCGCAAGAATCAGCTCGGCCGCAGCGGCCAGAGCATCTTTGCGGCCCGGCATCAGCTTTCCGCCCGCGTGCCCGCCTTCGCCTTCGACCCCGATGCGCATGCTGGCCGGCGCCGCGATATGCGTCACCAGTCCGACATCAATACCTTCGGACTCAAGCATAGGGCCCTGCTCAATGTGCAGCTCAATGAATTGATGGAACCGGCTTTCCGGCTGCGCGACCGATTCGAGCGGCCCCTGGAATCCCGCAGCCGTGCGTAACTCCTCAAGGCCGCGCCCTTCCTTGTCGCGGAGCTTCATTGCCTGTGTTGGGGTCAACACGCTGCCCATCATGCGGCTACCCAGGCAGCCAATGCCGAAGCGCGTCGGCTCTTCCGCGGTAAAAATTACCAGCTCGATTGACCGCCGCGGCTTGAATCCAAGCTGCTGCAATACGCGAATCGCTTCGAGCCCGCCTAGCACGCCAACACACCCGTCATAAAGTCCCGCATTCGGAATCGCATCGATGTGCGATCCGGTGCCAATCGGCGCTAGATTCGGTTCGCTCCCTTGCCAGCGCGCAAACGTGTTGCCGATCGCATCTTCGGTCACGCTGAGCCCCGCAGCTTCGCACAGCCCTTTCACATACGCGCGTGCCCGCAGATCGGCTTCGCTGAACACGACCCGCGTCACCACGGGCGGCTCCGCCTCTGAAATCGTCGCCAGCGTCTTCAACTCTTCGATGAGTCGATCGATCGTCAATGTTGGCTGCGCCGCTGTCATCCGCGCGTCCCCAGCGGATGCCTCCGCCAGTCCTTGTAGATCAGGTATTTCGCCGGCTTCTTGCCCAGCGCCCCAAACCACTGCGGGCAGTACGGCGCCATCCAAATAAAATCGCCTGCCTCGACGGGATACCACGAGTCACCTAGCTTGTAGATGCCCCCGCCCTCCAGCATCAGCAGCCCGTGCTCCATCACGTGAATCTCGACCATGCTCAACGCCGCGCCCGGATCGTAAGTCATCGTGTTCACGGCAAAATCGTACGGCTCGCCGTCGGGCATCAACGAAACAACACGTAGCGCATTGTCCCCCATCAAAGGCACGGGCGCAATTGCGCTCTCTTTGCCGATTATGATTTGCGGCTCGGCCCCATCCGGCTGCGGCTCATACGGCTTCTCAATCAGCGCCGCGCGCGTCTTGCTTGCCGCCCGCACCGAATGCTTCGCACCTTGGGGCAGATACGCAAAACCTCCCGTGCCAAGAATTTCTTTGCGCTTGCCTGCGGTCAGTTCCACTGCGCCGTCGAGCACATAAAGAAATCGCTGTGCCGGCGTCGGCCCGAGCGATCCGCCCGCGGCAAACTCCGCAGTCATCTGCGTAAAGCGCGCGCCCAGCTGCGGCGCCACGTGGACGATAAACTCGACGTTCTTCGCTTCTGGCAGCGGCGTGCGGATAAATGTATCCGGTGTCTGGAGCAAATGATCTGCCTTCAGGCTGCTTCGGGTTACTCCCAAATGGTGCAAGGTTTCGACCTCGTGCGGTGAGTATCGCTGCTGCGTTTCCGATTCTAACGAACCTCGCCCGCGATCCGTTCTAGAAAGCGGCGCATCACCTGCAGAGTGGCCTCCACATCTTCCGCCCGCACGGTTTCAGTCGGGCTGTGGCTGATTCCTCCCGGGCTGCGCAGAAACAGCATCGCCGCGGGCACGCGTGCAGCCATCACCATGGCATCGTGTCCCGCGCCGCTGGGCATCTGTTTGGCTGGGAAGCCCGCCGCCTCCATTGCATCGGCGAGATAGGCCGTCAGCCGTTCGTCCATCGATACCGCCGGCTGCTCCATCTGCCGCGTGCACTGGATCGCCAGACCCCGCCGCGCCGCGATCGTATTGGCCATCTCGATCGAGGTGTTCACGGAGGCAAGCCGGGTCGCGTCATGCACGTGACGCACGTCTAAAGCCAACAGCGCGTTTCCTGCAATTACGTTCGCGGCATTTGGATTCGCCTCGATTTTCCCCACCGTTGCGACCAGGCCTTCCGTCGCCTTGGCCAGCTTCTCTACGGCACTGATCCACTCGGCGGCACCGGCCAGCGCGTCGCGGCGCAGATGCATCGGCGTGGTGCCCGCATGGTTGGCCTGGCCGGCCAACTCAATCGTCAACCTGGTCTGGCCCACGATTCCCGTGACCGCAGCCACGCTCAGATTTTCTGATTCAAGCACCGGCCCTTGCTCGATGTGGATCTCGACGAACCCAAGAGCGTCGCCGTCGATTGCGGCCGCAGGAATCTGCCCGGGATCGAGTCCGTACGCACGAATTGACTCGTCCAGCGTCAGGCCCTCTGCGTCCTTGAGCGCCAGTAATGCGGAATCGAAGCGGCCAGCGATGGCGCGGCTGCCTAGAAATGGAACGCCAAACTGCACACCCTCTTCTTCAGAAAAGGCGATCACTTCGAACGCCAGCTTCAGGCCTATCTCCCGCGCAAGATCGACGCACTCCAGCGCCAGCGTCACCCCCAGCACGCCGTCGAAGGCGCCTGCATCGGGAACCGTATCGATGTGCGAGCCAAGGATCAGGCGCTTGCCTGGCACCTGCGTGGCCAAATTTGTACGACCCCGCAGATTTCCGGCCGCATCGATGTGCACTGCCATGCCCAGGCTCTCCATGCGGCGTCGCAGATGCGCCTGCACATCGTGCGTCGGCGGCGTGAGAAACCGCCGCGTGATCCGGCCCGGCTCCTCGGTCATCGCTGCAATCTGTTCACATTCCGCAATCGCGCGGAGAGCGCGTTCCTTCATCGGCGCACCAGTTCCTGTCCGCGCGGCTCACCTGCAAATTCTCCATCGCAAAACACCTGCGCTCCACGCAACCACGTCTCTCGCAACACGCCGCGCAGCTTCGCGCCCAGATACGGCGATACCTTGTGACGAAAATGCAGATCCGCCGGTGTCACCGTCCACTCGGCTTCTGGATCGAACACGACGAAATCTGCGTCCGCGCCCGCGACGAGCGCTCCTTTCACGCCTTCCAGCCCCGCAAGCCGCGCCGGCCCTGTGGCCATCCACTGCCCAATCTCTTCCAGCGGCAAATTGCGTTCCTGCATCCCTGTCCACAATACCGGCAGGGCAAGGCCGAGGCTTGCGATCCCACCCCATGCCGTGTCCCAGCGTCCTTCTTCGCGACGCTTCATCGCCGGTGGGCAAGGGGAGTGGTCCGTAACGACAAAATCGATCAGTCCCTCTTCAAGCGCCTTCCACAACCTCTCGCGGTTCTCCGCGCCCCGGATCGGTGGCGCACACTTGTACTCCGTCGCCCCATCGGGAATTTGTTCCGAGGCAAAGTGCAGATACTGCGTACAGGTTTCCACCGTAATCGGGACGCCCCTTTCGCGCGCTGCAGACAGCAACGGCAAACCTCGCGCGCTTGCCAGATGCACCACATGAATCGGCGTTTCAAATTCCTCGGCCAGCCGAATCAGTAGCGCGATCGCTTCCGTCTCCGCTTCATCGGGACGCGATGCCAGATAGGTCGCATACTTCCGCCAGTCAGCCTGATTGAGCCCCGCCGTCGCCGCATTCACGGGTCCCGCCAGCTCCGCATGTGCCAGGAGCGGCAGCCCCGTGCCCTTCAGTTGCTCGAGGGCGACACGCAGCTCCGGTTCGTCCACCCACGCAAATCCATCGATCCCCGAGTGAATCAAAAAGCATTTGAACCCCGGCAAGCCCGCAGCTGCGAGCGGCCTCACGCAATCGGCATTTCCCTTGACGACCCCGCCCCACGCCGCCCAATCCACCCAAGTCTTTCCTTTGGCGGTCGCGCGCTTGGCTTCGAGCGCCTCGACATTGGTTGTCTCCGGAATGCAATTCAGCGGCATGTCCACAAGCGTGGTAACACCGCCAGCGGCTGCCGCACGGGTTGCCGTCCAAAAGCCTTCCCATTCCGTGCGGCCCGGCTCATTGATGTGCACATGCGAGTCGACCAATCCAGGCAACAGCACCGCGTCGCCGAAGTCATGTATGTCGCTGGCTGAATGAGGAGAGGCACCGATCCGAACCTCCGCAAAACGCCCCGCTTCCACCACCAGCGTGGCAGGCACAAGGCCTTGTTGTGTAAGGACGCGGGTTGACCGGAAGGCCTGTGCCATACTGTCTTTGGCTTTCGACACTCTTCATGCCCAGCCTACCAAATCCAGAGTTCCTTCGGCGCGCCATCACGCTCGCCACGGAGAATGTGGTTACCGGCAAAGGCGGCCCCTTCGCCGCGGTCATCGTACGCGATGGAAGAATCATCGGAGAAGGCGCGAATTCTGTCACCGAGACCAACGATCCAACCGCCCACGGCGAGGTCAATGCGATCCGAGCTGCCTGCAAGGCGCTCGGGACATTTACGCTTGCTGGCTGCCAACTCTATACCAGCTGCGAGCCCTGCCCCATGTGCCTGGCCGCGTCCTACTGGGCACGTCTTGAAGCGATCTACTTCGGTTGCTCGGCTGCCGACGCCGCCCGCGCCGGCTTCGACGATGCCTTCCTCTACGCCGAGTTCCGCAGGGACCAAGCCGAGCGGAAGCTCCCATGCACTCAGTTCATGGGCGACGAAGCCTGGTCCAGTTTCGCCGCCTGGATCGCAACCCCAAACAAAATAGAATACTGACCCGTCTATTCGTCCAAAGGGCCGCCTGGCGGCAACTATCCCGTTGCCCATTCTGCATTCCATGCAGTAACGTCAAAGTCTCTTACCTTTTCGAGGGAGTCGCCCGGCATGCCCCGTGTCGTCCGTTGTTCCATCATTCAGGCCTCCAATGCGTTGCCAGCAACCGAGCCGTTGGCTGCGCAGAAGAAGGCCATGATCGAGAAGCATGTGGGCCTCGTCCGTCAGGCAGCGGCCGCCGGGGCGCAAATCGTGTGTCTCCAGGAAATATTCAACGGCCCCTACTTTTGCGCCGAACAATCCGTCAAATGGTATGAGTCCACCGAGCCGGTCCCCGATGGGCCCACCGTTACCCTCATGCGATCGCTCGCAAAAGAACTCGGCATCGCGATGGTGGTCCCGGTCTACGAAATCGAACAGGAAGGCATCTTCTATAACACCGCGGCAGTCATCCAGAACGATGGCGCCTACCTCGGCAAATATCGCAAGACCCACATACCCCACGTCGCGCCGGGCTTTTGGGAGAAGTTCTATTTCCGCCCCGGCAATCTCGGTTATCCCGTCTTCGATCTCGGCTTCGCAAAGATCGGCGTCTACATTTGCTACGACCGCCACTTTCCCGAGGGTGCTCGTTGCCTCGGCCTCAACGGAGCAGAGATCGTCTTCAATCCGTCCGCAACCGTCGCCGGCCTCAGCGAATATCTTTGGAAGCTCGAGCAGCCTGCGCACGCCGCGGCCAACGGCTACTTCATCGCTGCCATCAATCGCGTTGGCACCGAGCCGCCCTGGAACATCGGCGAGTTTTACGGATCGAGCTACTTCGCCAATCCGCGCGGGCAGATCGTTGCCCAGGCTTCGCGGGATAAGGACGAAGTGCTCACCGCAGATCTGGATCTGGACGAGATTGCGGAAGTGCGACGCACGTGGCAGTTTTTCCGCGACCGGCGGCCCGATCAATACGGCCCCCTGGTCGCGTCCTAGCCCCGGATATTTTAGGGAAGGGAAGAATCTGAGGAGTACATGAGTATCGAAACAATCTCGGACGATCCGCAACTGCGCGAGCGCTTCAACGAGTTGAAGCCGCCGCTCACCCCGCAGGCGGCGACCATCGAATCCAATCGCTGCCTCTACTGTTTCGATGCGCCCTGCACCGCCGCTTGTCCTACGCATATCGATGTGCCGGGTTTCATCAAGCGCATCGCCTCCGGAAATCTGCGCGGATCGGCCCTGCGCATTCTCGACGCGAATATCCTCGGCGGCAGCTGCGCGCGCGCCTGTCCTGTCGATATTCTCTGCGAAGGCGCCTGCGTGATGCATAAGCAAGGCCGCCACCCCATTCGCATCGGGCAGTTGCAGCGCCACGCCATGGATGCATTCCACGCTAGCGGCGAAGAGCTGAAGACAGCGCCGCGCAACTCGCGGCATGTGCGTGTCGCCTGCATCGGCGCCGGCCCGGCCTCCCTGGCCTGCGCAGCGGAACTGTGCCGCCAGGGCGCGCAGGCAACCATCATCGAGCGCAAGGCCCTGCCTGGTGGGCTCAACACCTACGGCGTCGCCGAATACAAGTTGCGAGCTGCCGAAAGCCTGCGGGAAATCGAGCTCATTCGCCGCATGGGCGTCGAGTTCCGTTTCGGCGCGGGCAT
The DNA here is from genome assembly GCA_963760475.1 of uncultured Acidobacteriaceae bacterium. Lineage (GTDB taxonomy): Bacteria > Acidobacteriota > Terriglobia > Terriglobales > Acidobacteriaceae > Telmatobacter. The sequence goes on from CAVXDG010000009.1 coordinate 121,667, forward strand.
CGAGTCCGCCGAAGACCTGCGCGAACTCGAAACGGAGTTCGACTTCCTCTTTCTCGGTATCGGTCTCGGCGCGCTCCAGCAACTCAGCATTCCCGGCGAAGAAAACGACGGCGTCGTCAATGCCCTCGAATTGATTGCAGGCTACAAGACCGGCCGCATTCGCGAGCTCGCAGGCACGGTCGTCGTCATCGGTGCAGGGAACACCGCAATCGATGCCGCCAACGCCGCGCGTCGCCTCGGTGCGGAAACTGTCTATCTCCTCTACCGCCGCGGCGAGAACGACATCTCCGCATTTGATTTCGAATACGAAAACTCCAAGGTGGAAGGCGTGCAGTTCCTCTGGCGGCGCCAGCCGGTGTCCATTCGCAGAGATGCGCACGGTGTGTTGATGCTCGACACCGTGCAAGTGCACGAAGTCGACCATCAGCTGCTACCTATCCCAGACTCGCACCACACTATCGCCTGCCATCTCATCGTGCCCGCGATTGGGCAGTCGCCCATCACCGACCTGATGCGCGATTCCTGCAACGTCGAAGTGCGCGATGGAAGAATTGTGGCCGATCGCGCCACGGGCCAGACCCGCAATTCCCGTTACTTCGCCGGTGGCGATTGCGCCAACGGCGGGCGTGAAGTCGTCGACGCCGTCGCCGATGGCAAGCGCTCTGCACTGGCGATGCTCAAGATTGCGGAGGCCATGTATGCCTGACATTCACGTGCGTGGTTTCGCCGGCCGCATCGACTCGCCCAATCCCTTCTGGCTTGCCTCCGCTCCGCCCACCAATACCGGCGAGCAGATCATGCGCGCGTTCGACGCGGGCTGGGGCGGCGCCGTGTGGAAGACCATCGGCGAGCCCGTCACGAATGTTTCCTCGCGCTACTCGGCGACGGATTGGAATGGACTGCGCATCATGGGCTTCAGCAATATCGAGCTCATCAGCGATCGCAGCGTTGAAACCAACCTGCGCGAAATGGCGGAGGTCAAAAAACGCTATCCCTATCACGCGGTGATTGCCTCGCTCATGGTTGCTTCCAATCGCGAAGCGTGGCATGAGATTGTCGCGCGCGCTGAAGACGCAGGCGCCGACGGCCTTGAGTTGAACTTTGGCTGCCCGCACGGCATGAGCGAGCGCGGCATGGGCTCCGCCGTCGGCCAGGTGCCCGAGTACGCGGAGATGATTACCGGCTGGGTCAAAGAAAAGGCGCGTACGCCGGTGCTCGTGAAGCTCACACCCAACATCACCGACATGCGCACCGTCGCGCGCGCAGCCAAGCGCGGCGGTGCCGACGGCCTCTCTGCCATCAACACCATCAACTCCATCACCGGCATCGATCTCGATACCTTCACGCCCCGCCCCGATGTGGATGGCAAGAGTTCGCACGGCGGTTATTGCGGTCCAGCCGTCAAACCGATCGCGCTGAATATGGTGCAGCAGGTCATGGCCGACCCCGAATCCGCGCTGCCGCTCTCCGGCATCGGCGGCATCGAAACCTGGCGCGACGCGGCGGAGTTCATGCTGCTCGGCTGCAGCACCGTGCAGGTGTGCACGGCCGCGATGCACTACGGCTATCGCATCGTCGAAGACATGGCCGAAGGCCTCGAAAGCTGGATGCGCACCAAGGGCTTCAATCGCATCGACGACTTCCGCGGCCTTTCGCTGAATCGCGTAACTGAATGGAAGCACCTCAACCTTAACTACAAAATCGTCGCGCACATCAACGAATCGAAATGCATCGGCTGCGACCTCTGCCACGTGGCCTGCTGGGATGGCGCGCATCAGTGCATTCACCTCGATCGTGTGACCGGCCCGGTCAATGGTCACGTGGAGCTGCACCCGACTCCGTCCGACAATGAGGCGCGCACCCGTTCTTCGATCGCCGTCACGCCCGTCACGCGCAAAGAGCGCGCCGCAGCCACAGCCACGCACGGTCCTTACATGACCGCCATCGAGCGGATTCCCCGCGTGGATGAAACCGAGTGCGTTGGTTGCAATCTCTGCTCGCTGGTTTGCCCTGTAGATCAGTGCATCACGATGGTGCCGGTGGAGACGGGCCTGCCCTCGGAGACGTGGGAAGAGCGGACCCGCGGTTTGAGCTGTGCACCCGAGCCGCACCGATCGTGAAGTAGAACGAACGTTCGATCGGACAAAAGGACTATGCCCGCTATCCTCATCCAGAACGGAACAGTCGTGAACGCCAACTCCACGACACGTGCCGACGTGCTCATCGAGGCCGGCGTGATCAAGGAAGTTCGCCCCGGCATTCCCGCCAACTCAGTCCAAACCGTCGTCGACGCAACCGGCCTTCTGCTGCTCCCCGGCGGCATCGATGCGCACACGCATCTTGATATGCCCTTCGGCGGAACAAACTCGGCAGACGACTTCCTCACCGGTACCCGAGCCGCAGCCATCGGCGGGACCACTACAATCGTCGACTTTGCCATCCAGGCGCGCGGAACCAAGATGCGCGACGCGCTCGACATCTGGTGGAAGAAGGCCGAAGGCAAAGCCTGCATCGATTACGGCCTGCACATGATCGTGACCGATCTGCCTGACGCCGGCCTCGAAGACATGGATGACTTGGTCCGCGAAGGCGTGGCCAGCTTCAAGTTGTTCATGGCTTATCCCAATGTGCTCATGGTCGACGACGGTACGATCTTCAAGGCCATGCGACAAACGGCCAAGAATGGCGCATTGATTTGCATGCACGCCGAAAACGGCTCGGTGATCGATGTCATCGTGCAGCGTGCCCTCGCCGAAGGAAAGACGGCGCCCATTTATCACGCCCTCACCCGTCCCACGCGCGCTGAGGCCGAGGCTGTGCATCGTGCCATCGCGATGGCAGAGATGGCGGGCGTGCCCGTGTACATCGTGCATCTCTCCAGCGAAGACGCGCTGAATCAGGTGCGCGAGGCGCGCGATCGCGGCCTGCCGGCCTTTGCCGAGACCTGCCCGCAGTATCTCTTGCTGTCACTCGAAGACGTGGCCGACAAGGGCTGGGAAGGCGCAAAGTATGTGTTCACGCCGCCACTGCGTGAGAAGAAGAACCAATCCAAACTCTGGGAAGGTCTGCGCAAAGACAACCTGCAAGTGGTATCGACAGACCATTGCCCATTCTGCTTTGAAGATCAGAAGGCGCTAGGCAAAGACGATTTCACCAAGATCCCCAACGGCGGCCCCGGCATCGAGAATCGCCTGCAGCTTCTGCATCATCACGGCGTGGGCAAGGGCAATTTCTCGCTGAACCGTTTTGTCGAACTCGTCTCCACTGCGCCTGCGCGCATCTTCGGTATGTATCCGAAGAAGGGAGTGCTCGCCCCGGGTAGCGATGCCGACATCGTCCTGTGGGACCCGACCGCAGCGCATACCATCTCCGCTTCCACACACCACATGCGTGTCGACTACTCCATGTTCGAGGGTTTCAAAGTGCGCGGCAACGCGCGCGACGTCTACTCGCGCGGCGAGTTGATCGTGTCCAAAGGCGAATTCATCGGCAAGCCCGGCCGAGGCCAGTACCTGCGCCGTGCCGCCCGTGGCGGGGCCTGGAAGTAATCGCCTGGGAAATAATCATGATTCAATCTTTGTGCGTTCCTCGCTAAATTAGGAAGATCGTTGTTGTCCCCGAGCCGGGAATTCGATTCCTGGATTCTTCCAAGGAGCGCCTGTGAGCGTAGTCGATTCGTCTCTATCCAATCAGGACCTGCGCCCCACCACGTCCGCGCAACGTACCTGGACGATGTACAACTACATCGCGCTCTGGTTCTCCATGTCGATGGAGATCACGACCTATCAGCTCGCGTCGTCGCTTATCGCGAAAGGCATGGACTGGAAGCAAGCGCTAGGCACTGTACTGCTTGGCAATCTGATTGTGCTCGTGCCCATGCTGCTCAACGCGCACGCAGGCGCAAAATACGGCATTCCGTTTCCTGTGTTTATTCGCGCGCCCTTCGGCGTGCGCGGCGCTAATGTTCCCGCGCTTTTGCGCGCCATTGTTGCCTGCGGATGGTTCGGCATTCAGTCATGGATCGGCGGCACGGCAATTCACTCGATGCTGCAAGTGATTTGGCCGGCAGTCGCGGATGCGCCCGGCGTTCTATGGGCCAGCTTCCTCGGCTTCTGGCTGCTCAACATGATTGTGGTGTGGCGCGGCGTCGAATCGATCCGGCACTTGCAGGCCTTCGGTGCGCCCTTCATGTTCATCATGGCGGCGTTGCTCGTGATCTGGGTCCGCATCAAGGCCGGTAGCTTCGGTACGATGCTCTCAACCCCCAGCCAGTTCCACTCGACACACGAATTTCTTGCGGTCTTCCTTCCTTCGCTCACTGCGATGGTCGGCTACTGGGCCACGCTTGCGCTGAATATTCCGGACTTCACGCGCTACTCGAAATCGCAGTCGGCGCAGTCTTGGGGACAGGCCTTCGGCCTCCCTGTCGCAATGACGCTTTACACATTTGTCGGCATCTCGGTCACGTCGGCATCGGCGGTACTCTTCGGCCATCCGATCTGGAATCCCATTTTGCTGATCGGCGCGTTTCATCAACCGGTGGTCGCATTTATCGCGCTGGTCGCGATCCTGATTGCAACGCTCAACGTGAACATCGGCGCGAATGTTGTCTCGCCATCGAATGATTTCTCAAATCTCTATCCGCGTCTTATCAGCTTCAGAACCGGCGGCCTTATCACGGGATTTCTCGGCCTTGCGATGTGCCCGTGGAAATTGCTCGCGACGCCCGACGCGTACATCTTCGGATGGCTCGTCGGCTACTCGGGATTGCTTGGGCCGGTGGCGGGCATCATGGTTGCCGACTACTTTCTGATTCGCAAGACCGAGCTCGATGTGAACTCGCTCTATCATCGCGAGGGCGCGTATCACTACACCAAAGGCATCAATCCACGCGCGATTCTTTCTCTTGTTCTGGGTGTGGTCATTGCCCTGATCGGACTCGTCGTCAAGCCGCTGCATTTTCTCTATGACTACGCGTGGTTCGTCGGCTTCTTTACCGCCGCCGGTGTCTATGTTGCGTTGATGCGGCTCGCGCCGCCGGCAGGCGCCCTCGATGGATCGAGCGTGGAATCCGAAGCCTGTTAATCATTCGCTGAGTCGGCGGTGCCCTTCGAAATTGTTCCACGTGGAACAATTTGAGGCGTGGAACAACGCTGGGCTTCTGCCACGCGAAGCGATCGCCTGGACGGCAGGTCCCCAAATTGTTCCACGTGGAACAATTGTGTTGACCAATACATGTGTTGACTGGAATTTGCGGAAAATGGCGAGCTTCAACTACGACCGAATGGGTCGGCGATTTGGCCGGTTTTGCACGGGGGACGTTTGCAAATCCAGATCAGAAAAGGATGCGCACTTCGGAGATGATGTTGTGGTTGTAGGTGTGGAAGCCGGAGGTCGCGACCTGCATGCCGGAGTCAAAGAGGAAGATGGGGTGGGTCGGGGCCCACTCTTTGCGACGCAAGACATAGAATGCTGCCGGCGTGACGAAGTTCTGCATGTGACCGTCGTGAGCGCCGGCGAAGTAGAAGGTCGCGTTGTCCTCAAGCTCGAACCAGACATGCGGGGTGGCATGGAACTGGGCCAATTCGTTCCAGTTGATGGTGCGGCCCTGCGTGGCGATTTTGCCAGTGGGCATCGTCCCGCTCAGTGCGGAGATGAGACTGACACGGCGGACCGTGTAGTCGGCAGCAAGTGTCGGGGTGAACGAGTCGGTGAGCGCGCCATTCTTGTGGCTAGCGGTGGCGAAGCAATGGGCGAGGATTGCGGCCACGTCGAAGTTGCCGTGCGCGACGTCGCCTGAAGCAATGCGGACCTTGGCCGTGAGCGACGTATCCCCAAAACCGTCGATGGCCGCGCTGTTGTGCTGAATGTAGGCGGGGGGCAGCCAGTCGAATTCGAAGCGATCGCCGACGATGATGCCGCCTCCCCTCGTGTTGCCATAACTGGTCGTTTCAGTGCCCGCGGCCGTGTATTGGTGTGCGAACGAAAACCGATAGTACTGGATCAGGCGCGGGTCGGGCGCCACGAGCGGCGTGATCATAGCGGGTTGCAGCTTCGCCATGGCGGAGTTATGGGAGCGGAATTGCTGGCTGAAAGATTGCTGCGCGCGCGCTGGTCCGCCCCAGCAGAAGAATGCCGCCGAGAGTGCGAGCGCGGAGAGCGTGGTTGACTTGATCACAGGTCGCTGATTCCTTGTAGCAAGCTGGACCTACACCATTCTGTGACTGGGCGCACCAGGTGCTCCTGACGCCAGGGGAAGGGAGGTAAGCCGCTATACTGCGACCCATGCGATTGGTTTGGGTTGCGGTGTTGTGCGCAGGAATGGGGGCGCCGGTGTCAGCACAGGCGAGCGGCCCGTGGCTGTTGGAAGAGTCAGGCACGACGGCGGGGCTGCGCGGCATTCATGCGCTGAATGGCAAGGTGGCCTGGGCGAGCGGAACGGGCGGCACCGTTCTCAAGACCATCGACGGCGGTGCACATTGGATAAAGTGCGCGGTGCCCGACGCAGGCACGGACGGTGCGACCCTGGATTTCCGAGGCGTGCAAGGTTTCAGCGCGCGGACAGCCATTGTGATGGCATCGGGGCCGGGCCTGAAGAGCCGACTCTTCGAAACAACCGATGGCTGCGCCACATGGGAGTTGCTCTTTGCGAATCCCGATGCGCCGGATGGTTTCTTTGATGGCTTCTGGATGAATGGCTCGCGCGGCATCGTGGTGGGCGATCCGGTGGACGGCCGGTTCGTGGTGTTTCTCTCAGACAAGGACGGTAAGAGGTGGAAGCGCGACAGGCATGCTGGGCTCGCGCTGGGGAAGCGAACCCTTGCGGCGTTCGCGGCCAGCAACACCTCGATTGCGCGCGGGAACGGGCTGTTTACGCGGGCCTTTGCCACGGGAGGCAAGAGCGGCTCTTTCTTCTTCAGCCGGCCCTTCATGGCGGAGGAGGAAAAGCAGGGGCTGTTAGAGAAGGCAGTGCGTAAGGAGCCGCCGTGGAAGGCGAGCCCGATTCCGGTCGGCTCAGCATCGGAGAGCTCCGGAACGTTTTCGGTGGCCTATCGCTATCCGGTTACAACCAGCATTTGCGCGGAGTGCACCTTCAACGACAACTCGCTGTTCGTGGCCGTGGGCGGGGACTACACCAAGCCCAACGAGTCGGCTGCGACGGCAGCCTGGTCCTCTGATGGTGGCGCGACGTGGATTGCCTCCACCGTGCCACCCCATGGTTATCGATCCGCAGTCGAGTGGTCAGACGCGCTGCATCTTTGGATTACAGTCGGGACCAATGGCTCCGACCTGAGCCGCGATGACGGCAAGACATGGAAGCCGCTGGACGATGGGAACTGGAATGCGGTTTCATTGCCGTTTGCGGTGGGGCCGGATGGCCGGATCGCGAAGTTGGATGCCAAGGCACTGCCGAGGCGCTGAGCCCCTGCACCACCTTCACCCGGAAGTCGCAGAGTTTATGCCCGGTTTTGCAGGTGAATCCCTGAAGGACACGATAGAATAGAGTCATCGGATGAATCAGATCCTTCCAGCGGCTGCCAGCCAGGCTTCCCGCTCCGAGCGGGGACAGGACCCGCGAGCGCCTCTGGTCCGCGTCGAAAACCTGGACAAGACCTACCAGACTGCGCGTGGATCGCTCACCCTCTTCCATGAATTGAACTTAGAAGTGTTCCCGGGCGAGCTGGTGGCCATCATGGGCCAATCCGGAGCGGGCAAAAGTACCCTATTGCACATCCTTGGTGCTCTTGATCGTGCTACTGCGGGAACGGTACACTGCGCCTCAATCAACGTGGCCAATCTGAGCCCACGAGAGGCAGCTGCCTTTCGGAACCGCGAGATCGGTTATGTTTGGCAGTTTCACTATTTGCTGCCGGAGTTTACGGCACTTGAAAACGTAGCCATGCCGCTGCTGGCCCGCGGTCAGTCTCGACGCGATGCGCTGGCCGCTGCATCGAACTGGCTTAGAGAGGTTGACTTGGAAGACCGGCGCGATCATCGTCCCGGCGAGCTTTCCGGTGGCGAACAGCAGAGGGTAGCCCTGGCGCGCGCGCTCGTGAGTGGTCCGCGCTTGCTTTTGGCAGACGAGCCAACCGGGGACCTGGACGAGATCACGGCGGGTCGTGTGTTTGAATTGCTGGAACGGTTGCACGGGACGCACGGGCTCACGTCGATCGTGGTGACCCATAATTTGGACTTGGCCGCGCGATGTACGCGGACTCTGCGCCTGGAGAGCGGGCGCCTGACGCGTTTGGGGCAAACCTCCCAAACTGGACTCAACCCCGGAACCGCACAGTAGAAGATGCACCGATTTGGGGAGTTTTCGAGTCTGATCTAAGTAAGGGGCTTTTGCGGGGAACCAACCCGCGGAGGCCGACGAGGTCAGGGTGGAAGTCTTCGGCGGAGAGAACGAACGCCGGGGACGCAGGACGGAAGGTCCGGAACCATCCAAGAGAGCTGTTCGGGGCGGGCAAGGGATTTTTCCCAGTGGGAGCCTCCGGCGGCGATGTTTACCAAGGGGCGCGTGCGGGTTGGGCTGAGGCCGGAAAGAACTACCGGACGGTTACTCCTGATCGAGAGCCTGGTGTAAGGGAGAAGAAATGTTCGAACGCTATACGGAAAAGGCACGGCGCGTTATCTTTTTCGCGCGGTATGAGGCCAGCCAGTTCGGTTCGCCCTATATCGAGACCGAGCATCTGCTGCTCGGCCTTTTGCGCGAGGACAAAGCGTTAACCAACCGTTTCCTGCGCTCGCACGCATCGGTCGAGTCGATTCGCAAGCAGATCGAGGCGCACACAACCATTCGCGAGAAGGTATCGACCAGTGTCGACCTGCCGCTCTCCAACGAGTGCAAGCGGGTTCTGGCCTACGCAGCCGAAGAAGCCGAGCGCCTCGGGCACAAACATATTGGGACCGAACATCTGCTGCTGGGATTGCTGCGCGAAGAGAAGTGCTTTGCCTCGGAGATCCTGCAGGAGCGCGGCCTGAAGCTTGCGCAAATTCGCGACGAGCTGGCCCGCGTGACGCAGGAGAAGGCGCCGCAACAGCAGCGCCAGCGCGAGTCGAGCCTGCTGGCCGAGTTCTCGCGCGACCTGACGCAAGCCGCCATGGACGGGCAGCTCGATCCGCTCGTCGGGCGCGACAGTGAACTCGAGCGCGTGGTGCAGATTCTCTGCCGCCGCACCAAGAACAATCCTGTATTAATTGGCGAGCCCGGGGTCGGCAAGACGGCCATCGTCGAAGGCCTGGCGCAGCGCATCGCCGACGGCGAAGTCCCGAGCTTCCTCGCCGACAAGCGCGTCTTGGCACTCGATCTCTCCCTGATCGTCGCCGGCACCAAGTACCGCGGCCAGTTTGAAGAGCGCCTCAAGACCATCATGAAAGAGCTGATGGAGAACCAGAACTCCATCATCTTTATCGACGAGCTGCATACCCTGGTCGGGGCTGGTTCGGCTGAGGGTTCGCTCGACGCCGCCAACATTCTCAAACCGGCCTTGAGCCGCGGCGAGATTCAGTGCATCGGCGCCACCACGCCGGCCGAGTATCGCAAGTCGATCGAGAAAGACCGCTCCCTCGAGCGGCGCTTTCAAGCCGTCAAGGTTCCGCCACCCAACGAAGCCGACGCGATCAAGATCATCAACGGCATCAAGGACCGCTACGAAAAGTTCCACGCGGTCAGCTACACCGATGCCGCGATCGAGTTCGCGGTGTCGCACTCGAACCGCTATATTCCGGATCGGTTCCTTCCCGACAAGGCCATCGACTTGATCGACGAGGCCGGCGCGCGCGTCAAGCTGCGCCAAACCTCGCTGCCCGAGGAGATCACCGAGGTCCAGAAGCGGATCAAGTTCATCGTGCACCGCATGGACTCGGCGATCGCCAATCACGAGTTCGAAAAGGCGCGCTTCTACTCCGATGAGGAACGCAAGGAGCGTGAGAATCTGCGCGCGCTGCGCGACAAGTACCACCTCGACGATTCAGCCGCTGGCATCGTGGGCCGCGAAGATATCGAGGACGTTGTCAGCCGCTGGACGGGTGTTCCCGTCACCAGCATCAAGGAAGAAGAGACGCAGAAACTGCTCCGCGTGGAAGAAGAGCTCCACAAGCGCGTCATCTCACAGGAGAAAGCCATCTCGGCCCTGGCGCGGGCCATACGCCGCTCGCGTGCGGGCCTCAAGTCGCCGCATCGTCCCATCGGTTCTTTCCTTTTTCTTGGACCAACTGGTGTCGGAAAGACAGAGATGGCGCGGACACTCGCGCAGTTCCTGTTCGGCTCGGACAAGGCGCTCATCCGCTTCGATATGTCGGAGTTCATGGAGAAGCACTCGGTCTCGAAGCTGATCGGTTCGCCTCCGGGATACGTGGGCTACGAGGAAGGCGGGCAGCTCACGGAACGCGTCAAGCGGTCTCCTTATTCGGTGGTCCTGCTCGACGAAGTCGAGAAGGCGCACCCAGACGTGTTCAACCTGCTGTTGCAGGTGTTTGAAGATGGCCAATTGACCGACGGCCTGGGCAATACCGTCGACTTCAAGAACACCATCCTCATCATGACGTCGAACATTGGCGCGCGGCACCTGATGAAGAAGCAGGGTCTCGGCTTCCAAAGCGATCGCGACGACCTGGTCAGCGAAAAGATCGAAGAGCTGGTCAAGAACGAGGTGAAGAAAACCTTCAACCCCGAGTTCCTGAACCGGCTTGACGAAGTGATCCTGTTCCAGTCGCTCAACGACGCCGACCTGATCCAGATTGTCGAGCTGCTTGTACAGCAGCTGAACCTCAACCTGGCGCAGAAGGCCATCACCATCTCGGTCACCGACGATGCCAAGAAGTGGATTCTCGACAAAACACTCGTTGACCGCAGCTATGGGGCACGCCCCTTGCGCCGCGCTCTGCAGCGTTACGTCGAAGACCCGCTCTCGGAGGCCTTGATCGCAGGACACATTTCAGCGCGTCCCGCGTTCCTCGAGGTCTACCTCGATGCCAACCAGCTCTTCTATCGCCCGGTAAGCGCAGACGAGACCGGCACCGAAGAGAAGGCCGCAGGCATCCTGCTGTTCAGCGCGTAATGCTCACGCAGCATCCAACAGAAGAGCCCCCGGTTCGCCGGGGGCTCTTGTTTCTTAAGGGGAAACCGCAAAACCCAAGCGCTTCGATTTCGTGATAAGATAGTCCTCGATATGCCAACCGTTCTCTGGATCGGCAACCTGCGCGTTGTCGTCTATCCCAATGACCATCGACCGGCGCACGTTCACGTCATTGGACAGGGACGCGAAGCTGTCTTTGAGTTGATGAACCGGCCGGCCGGAAGGTCGCGGAAGGATCGGTGACATTGCGGGAGAACTATGGATTCAGCCGTCGCGACCTGGCAAGGATTGAACGGGCATTGATTCAACATCTGATAGAGCTGTTGAGGGCATGGGAGCGGATTCATGGAGAAGCTTGATCCATTCAATCGGGCCGGCAAAGCTGCGAAAGCGCGTCTCGCGAAATCGCCGCGAGCCATCGCTGCCCATTACGACAAGCGCACAGGTCGCATTGTGATTCATCTGAGCACCAAGCTTGACCTGGCGTTTGCTCCTGAGGATGCGCAAGGACTCGAAGGGGCGCGACCCGCGCAGCTAATCCCTGTCGAGATATCGCCGTCGGGTCTTGGGATTTACTTCCCAAAGCTTGACGCAGATATTTATATCCCGGCATTGCTCGAAGGATTTCTTGGATCGAAAAAATGGATGGCGAGCCGCCTGGGAGCGTCCGGGGGAAGATCCACAAGTCAAGCAAAGGTGTCTGCTGCGCGCGAAAACGGTCGCCTCGGTGGCAGGCCCCGTAAAAGAGCTTCCGCAGTCGCGTAACTCGGCAAGGATCGTCTGGCTACGATTCGTCCCGCTCCGGCTCCCAGGGATCAATCGGTGCGCGGTCCAGGCGGTCTTCTAGATCCCGTCGCCGTTCCTGCTCGCGACGTTTTTCCTGCTCCTCACGCTCTTCGTGTCCGTCCGCCATCGCCCGCCTCGTGTCTCATTTTAGAGCGGTTTCGCTTCACATGTTGACATCGTTGCAGCATGCAAGGTGGCTTCTCCTTGAGGGAAAGCCACTCAGCCGTGTCGTTCTGTAAGCACTTGAAGCGAAACCGCTGTAAGGGTCACAGACAAACAATGGGGCACCCTCTCCGAACCAGTCCGAACCAGTCCGAACCAGTCCGAACCAGGGATCGTAGGCTGCGCGACCCGCGCGCGGCGCACAAACTCTACCGCACCACCCTCTCCAGAATCGCTCGGGCCAGCGACACACTGTCTGCAATCGTGGAGGTCAGCTTCGGCGACGGACCGCTGATATCGTCGCGTGCCAGCCGCACCGCGGCAATGATGCTCGCCGCAATGACGAGTGTCGAAGCGAAGCGATCTCGCCTCTTCCCCTCCTGCTCCTCCCGGGCGATCGCACGCCTCATCTCCCCCATGGCGGCGCCTCCCGCTGCGATCGCACTGGCTTCTTGCCAAACCGGTACGACAAACGTCCGCGAAAGATGTCCGGAGGTAAATACCGTCGCCGCTCGCCGCAGAGCGGACAATCGGCAACGATCCAGGTGTCCGGCATCGTCTGCACCGGCGCAGGGATGTTTTCCCCACAGCCCTTGCAGCGGACCGTGTAGTCGCACACACCCGATGTGGGCAGATTCCACATGGGGCTCAGTATAGGCGAACAAAAGGCGAAACTTATCCACCGATTGCAGAGAATTAACGCGCCTTGTTGCACAATGAATACGGGAAAACAGCTGAGTACGGGTGGCTGGCAGCGGCAAGCTTCCTCTAAGCCCTTTGCTGAGAGGAATCTGTGCGTAAGTCTTTTTAATAGAGTAATTTGCAGCGCAACTTATTTCGTAACCTACTGCAGATCAGGAATTTGCGCCCAGAGTCCGGGGGGAGGGGGGCCGCGGACACTACTTAGTCCGGACAAAACGAGGAAAAGGTGCCGGGCATTGCGCCTGATTGCGGATCGCCCTCGCGCACGGACGTGCCGAGTGGCGGGGTGCTATAACGTTGAGCACATGACCCCGACGACTCCCGGCAGTCCTGAAGACGAAATCGGGCAACTGCGCGCGCGCGTGCAGCGGTTGGAAGAAGCGCTCTATCGTCAGGGAATTCTGGCGGAGCGATGGCAGGCCCCGCAGGAAGCGGCCGCTGGCTCCGTTCCGCCGGCCCCCCCTGTGCCTTCAGCCGTGCCTCGGTCGGTCGCGCCGCCGCCCGTTTCTGCGCCAGCGCCTCCTGTAGCCGCGCCCAGCTTCGGGACATATCAGTCTCCGGCCACTAAGCCGGAGCACTCGCTCGAAAGCCGCATCGGCTCGCAGTGGTTCAATCGCATCGGCATCCTCGCCGTGCTCATCGGAATGGCCTGGTTCCTGAAGCTGGCCATCGACAACCACTGGATCGGCCCGCTGGGCCGGGTGCTGATCGGACTGGTCGCCGGCGCAGGTCTCATCGCCTGGTCGGAGCGATTTCGCGCCAAAGGCTACGCAGCGTTTTCGTACTCGCTCAAATCGGTGGGAAGCGGCATTCTCTATCTCTCGTTGTGGGCCGCGTTCTCGCTCTTTCATCTGATCCCAGGATCGGTCGCCTTCGCGGCCATGATCGCCGTGACAGCGTTCAACGGCTTTCTCGCATGGGCGCAGGATTCGGAGTTGCTCGCGCTCTACGCGATTGCCGGCGGCTTCGGCACCCCGCTGCTGGTCTCGACCGGTGAGAATCACGAAGTCGCTCTCTTCAGCTACATGCTGCTGCTGAATGTCACGGTCTTGATTCTCGTGGCGCTGCGACCCTGGTCGCGTTTGCTGTTCGGCGCCTTTGCAGGCACAGTGTTTTACGCAACGGGCTGGAGCTTCAGCTTCTACTCGGCCCAGCAGGTTGGAACGACGGCGTTCTTCTTCGCGTGTTTCTTCATCCTGTTTGCGCTTGCGCCGCGGCTCGTTCTTCTTGAGCAGGCGGACACAGCCGTTATAGCGCAGAGCACTTCGACGTGGGACAAACTGGCCACGGTGATTCTGCCGATCCTGAATGCATCACTCGGGTTTCTCGCGTTCTACAGTCTGTTCGAGTCGAAACATTGGGAGTCGGCCGAGCCATGGCTCGCTGTCGCGTTCGCTGGGTTCTACCTGATGCTGCTTCGGCTGCCCGCGATTGGCCGCTGGCGTGCGAATCCGGTTCTGCTCTCTGAACTGCACCTGGCCGCGGCGGTCGTGTTTCTCACCATCGCCATTCCGCTGAAGGCTTCGGGCAGGTGGATCACAATTGGCTGGCTGGCTGAAGGCGCTGCACTGCTGTGGGTCGCAAGCCGCGCGCGCACCAAGTTTCTCAGCATCCTCGCGCTGCTCTGTCTCGTGCTCGCGCTCGTGGCGCTGGTCACGATTGATCCAACAACATCCGCGACGCCGATCTTCAACGCGCGTTGCGCAACCTATCTCGTGGGCATCGCTGTATTCGCGTTTGCCGCATGGACCGCGCACCGTTGCGCAATGGAGCAGCAGGACACTTCGCTGCCGTGGCCCGGCCTCGCAGCAGCGGCAGCGCTCACCGTGAACGGCCTGATCCTTCTCGCCGCCGCCCGCGAGATTCACGCGTATTGGTGGGCTTCGGGCTGGCATGGAGGATACCAGCAGTACGCGCTCTACCGCATGTACGCGCAGTTCAGCTACTCCGCGTTATTCATGGTCTTCGGCGCCATTCTGCTGGCTCTTGGCTTCTCGCGGAACTCGGCCTTTCTCCGCTGGCAGGCGCTGGTCCTGCTCGCTGTCTCCATCGGCAAGGTGTTTCTGGTGGACGTGAGCGAACTAAGCCAGGGTTATCGCATCCTGAGCTTTCTAGGATTGGGCGCTCTGCTGCTCGGCGTCAGTTTCATCTATCAACGCGACTGGTTCAACCTGCGCGGCAAAGGACCAACAACGTGAGGCTGCTTGCTGCCGTTCTGCTTGTCGCCGCTGCAGTCGAGCCCACGCCGGAGATCCGTTACTTTCACTCCCAGCGGCCCGTGCTGCTTGCTCCCGATGCTTCAGGACAAGCGTGCGCTGTGCTCGACCCCACGATCTTTGCCGGTGCGTCGCAGGGGCTCGCCGATCTGCGTCTTTATGGGAATTCTGTGGAAGTGCCCTACGTGGTGCACAGCGCCTCGGCTCCCGCGATGGCGCCGCAATCGATCGCGCCGCTCAACCTGGGGCAGCGCAAGGGCAAGACGGTCTTCGATGCGGAGATGCCTGCAGGTGAATACAGCGATCTGCGCCTCAGCGTGACAGGACATAACTTTCTGGCCACGGTTTTGGTGTCGGGCAGCCAAACCGAGACGGATCCACAAACGCGCATCGGTTCCTATACGATCTTCGATTTCGCCGGGCAGAAGCTTGGCCGCAGCACAGTGCTTCATCTGCCGAAATCAAACTTCCGCGTTTTGCATTTCGAAGTCGCTGGGCCTCTTTCTCCGGGCCAGATTGAAGGCTTGTCGGCAGCGCCTGCGCCGCCGAGCGAGCCGAAGTATCTTGCCGTCGCGAGCGCGGTCCACTTTGTGCAGAAGGGCCGCGAGTCGATTGCGGAGTTCACGGTTCCCGCGCATGTCCCGGTTGAACGGATTGTGTTCGTTCCGCCTGTCGAGCCAGTCAATTTCAGCCGCGACGTGACGGTAGAAGTGGTTGAGGTCGCATCTCAAAAAGACGGAACGCCGCAGAATCCTCCGTCATCGGCATCGAGCTATGGCAACCTGTTGCGCCTGCATCGTGTCCAGGACGGACATCGTATCGATGAAGAAAATCTTGTGGCCGATCCGCCGCAACGGTTTTTTGATGCTCCGGAAAAATGGACGATCACCGTGGTGAATGGCGACGATGCGCCGATTCGCTTCGGCAGTGTTCGTCTCGAGATGCTACAGCGGGAGTTGTGTTTTGAGGCTACGCCACGCACGGGCTATGGGCTGTACTACGGCGATGCGGTTCTCCGTTCTCCCCGCTACGACTATGCGCGCTGGTTCGCTCCGCAGGCCGGGGCGGCGGTGGCCGTTCTCGGGCCGGAGGCCACCAATGAAGGCTATCAACAGCGTCCGGATCCGCGCCCGTTTACAGAAAGACACCCCGCGCTCCTGTGGCTGGCGTTGATCGTTGTGGTGCTGCTGTTGGGTTTCATTGCCCTTCGCTCGGCCAAGCGCGTGGAACCTCCCGCGCCAATGCCGTAGCATAGTTGGGAACGTTCCCACGAGGTCATCGATGAGCGATATTCCTACGCACCCGGGTTTCTCTTCGGAGAAAATCAGCAGTCTCACGCGCGAGACGAATTACGGCACCTGGCGCTTCCAAAAAACGTGGAAGCCGCTCTACGTGGCCGATGCCGAGGGTTGCTGGTTCACGGACGGCAGCGGCAAGAAGTATCTCGACTTCAGCGCGCAGCTGATGTGCGTCAACTTGGGCCACAAGAATCCGCGGGTGGTGGAGTCGATTGCGGAACAAGCGCGGGAGCTTGCCTTCGTAGGACCGGTGTATGCGACGGCGGCGCGTGCAAAGCTGAGTGCCAAGCTGCTCGAGGTGTTGCCGGCAGGTTTGGAGAAGTTTTTCTTCGCGACCAGCGGGACCGAAGCGAATGAGGCTGCGTTCAAAATTGCGCGCATGGTGACGGGCAAGACGAAGATCATCTCGCGGTATCGCTCGTATCACGGATCGACGATGGGCTCGATTGCGGCTACGGGCGATCCCCGGCGCTGGGCGATGGAGCCGGCGGGCAAGGGCGCTGGCGTGGTGTTTGCGCCGGAGACAAACTGCTACGACTGCCCAATCAAGCACACCTATCCGGGCTGCAATATTGCGTGCGCGGACTATATCGAGCACATGATCCGCAATGAGAGTGACGTGGCGGCCATCATTGTCGAGCCTGTTGTTGGAACGAATGGCGTGCTTGTGCCGCCGCCCGAGTATTTTCCGCGTTTGCGCGAGATTTGCGACCGCCACGGCGTGCTGCTGATTGCGGATGAAGTGATGGCGGGCTGGGGTCGCACCGGCAAATGGTTCTCCGTCGATCACTGGAACGTGACGCCCGACATCCTGGTCACGGCCAAGGGAATCACGTCGGCGTACGTCCCGCTGGGTCTGTGTGCGACGACGAAGAAAATCGCCGACTACTTTGAAGACCACTACTTCTCGCACGGGCACACGTACGAGGCGCATCCCATCACGCTGGGGCCGGCCGTGGCGACGATCGAAGAGATGCAGCGACTGAAGCTTGTGGAGCGAGCGGCAGAGCTCGAGCCCTATGTCCGCGCGAAGCTCGAAGCGCTGAAGGCAAAGCACGTGTCGATTGGCGATGTGCGCGGGCTCGGCCTCTTCTTCGCGGTCGAGCTGGTGAAGAACCGCACGACCAAGCAGCTCTTCAACACCATGCGCGACAAGGTTGAAGGCAAGCCGATGGTGGTGGAGCAGATCGCGGCGAAGATGATGGCTGATGGCGTGGCGCAGCAGGCCTGGGTAAGCCATTTCGTCATTGCTCCGCCGTTGATCGTGACCAAGGAAGAGATCGACTTCGGCATCGATGCGCTGGACAGGCACCTCGGCATTGCCGACGCGCTGGTGGAGTAGACGTTCTCAGGGACTAGGGATCAGGGATCAGGAAGAGCATCGTGGTGCTCGAAAGAGTGCCGCACGGCCTGCTCGATGGCCTGCCGATAGCCGATCAACGAGCGATCTCTGAAATCGTAGGCAAACCTGTTCGACTTCATCATTGCGACGCCGACGGGAGATCCGAGCTTGAATTCGTTGACGCTGATGGAGTGATTCACTTCATCCATGTCAGTCCGGATGCAATCCGCGGCATGACCCCTGAACGCTGATCCCTGACCCCTGTTCTTTCAGTCAAAGACGACAGTCTTATTTCCATAGCAGAGAATACGCCGGTCAAGATGCCAGCGGACTGCGCGGGAGAGGACCAGGCGCTCGAGGTCCCGGCCGCGGGCGACGAGGTCCTCCACCTGGTCGCGGTGCGAGATGCGGGCCACATCCTGCTCGATGATCGGCCCGTCGTCGAGAATCTCCGTAACGTAGTGACTGGTTGCTCCGATGAGCTTGACCCCGCGTGCGTGCGCTGCGTGATAGGGGCGTGCTCCGGTAAAGGCGGGTAGAAATGAGTGGTGCACGTTGATCATCGCCGCAGGGTATTGTGCGACGAAGTCCGGCGAAAGAATTTGCATGTAGCGTGCCAGGACGACGAGATCGACGGCGTTTTTTTCGAGCAAAGCCAGCTGCCTGGCCTCGGCTTCGGCGCGGGTTGTCGCGGTGACAGGCACGTGTTCGAAGCGGATGCCGTAGAACGCCGCTAGATTTTCGACGTCGCGGTGATTCGAGACAATCAGCGGGATGTCGCAAGCCAGTTCTCCGGTACGCCACCGGTGCAGCAAGTCAGCCATGCAGTGCAGGTACTGCGAACAGAAGAGAGCGACGCGCGGGCGCTGAGCGCTTGTGCTGAGCTGCCAGTGCAGGTTGAGCTCCGCGGCCAAAGGGGCAAAAGCAGCCTTGAATCTCTCGAGATCGAAAGAGGCGCGACCCGTGCGATCACTCGGCTCGCTGTCGGCCAGGCCCCACTCCACGCGCATGAAAAACAGGCCCAGGCCATGGTCCTGGTGCTGGTCGGCGTGCAGAATATTGGCGCCATGCTCATAGAGGAGCCCGGAGACATGCGCGATCAGGCCCTTGCGGTCGGGACAATCAATCAGCAGAACGGCGGAATTGCTCACGCTTTCAGATTAAGCTATCGATGCCGGTCGTTGATGGCCGGTTCCGGAAAGCCGGCGTGTCGAATTTGCAGGAGGGAGTCTTCACCGTTCCGGCATGACCGATGGGCTCAATTGATCGCGAAGATTGATGGCCAGATCGGCAACCCTGCGCAGTTTATCCGCGACGCCAATGGGCATTTCGCCGTCGGATAAGGCCAGCTTCGAGTGCAGCAGCA
Source organism: uncultured Acidobacteriaceae bacterium (assembly GCA_963760475.1). Lineage (GTDB taxonomy): Bacteria > Acidobacteriota > Terriglobia > Terriglobales > Acidobacteriaceae > Telmatobacter. The sequence continues at coordinate 140,620 of CAVXDG010000009.1, forward strand.
GGCCCGCGATGGTTGTCTTCATCTCCTTCTCCATTACTGCGGTTGCCGCTCTGCGTGCCGCAGCCTGCTCCCGCTCACGGCGGTGCAAGGCGGCGCGAATATCGAGAATCACCCGGGCGGCGCCCGACACCGCAAAGTTGATCTGGAGGGGGATCGCCAGACCGGCGTGCTCCCAGATCGCTTCTGCGGCTGCCGGATCGCACAAGGCCAGGGTCTCGTCGACAACGATGGCTGCAAATTCTTTCTTGCGCAGTGCGGCCAGAGCGGTCTTCCGTCCTTCGGCGACTTCGACCGTGACTCCCAGCTGCTCCGCAACCACCGCCGCGCAGTTCGATGCCCCTTCAATACCGGTGACCATCAGAATGCTCATCTTCAACTCCTGTTTTTCAGTCGCGACTCTTCGAGGCAAACTGCGCGCAGTGCACCGCCTGCACTCGCTGTCCGCCGCGGTTCTTCGCGAGCAATCCAGCCTATGCAGCTTGCATCGGGTCGGCGATGCCATATTCCTTGAGCTTGCGGTAGAGGGTCGTTTTGCCGATGCCAAGCAGCTTGGCGGCCTTGAGCTTGTCGCCGTTTAGTAGGCGGATCGTCTTTAAAATGCTTTCCCGCTCCTGATCGGCCAGCGTCAGCACATGGTGGTCGGCGCCATCCTGCGGCGTTGACCCAGCGGCTCGCTGTGTACGCAACTGGGCAAGGCCCTCCTGCTGCAGCTGGGTCGGTAGATCGCCAAGATGCAGTTCGCCGCCCGAGGCGAGGGCGCTGGCGTGCTCGATCGCGTTTTCAAGCTCGCGCACGTTGCCCGGCCACGCGTAGTTCATCATGGTGCGCAACGCGATGTCGTCCAGCCGGTACTTCATGGGTCTCCCGCAGCTCACCCGGTCAAGAAAATGCGCTGTCAACATCGGAATGTCTTCACGCCGGTCGCGCAACGAGGGCAGGCGCAGGTTCACGACATTCAGGCGATAGTAGAGGTCCTTGCGGAAAGTCCCGTTGTCAACCATCGTGAGCAGGTCGCGATTGGTGGCGGCGAGAATCCGGGCCCGAATCGGCACGCGATGGGTTGCGCCCACGGGTCGCACTTCTTTCTCCTGCAAGGCCCGCAGCAGCTTGGTCTGCAGGTCGAGTGTGAGCTCGCCGATCTCGTCGAGAAAAACGGTCCCGCCTTCGGCGCACACGAGCAGGCCGTCTTTGGAACGGTTGGCGCCGGTGAACGCGCCTTTCACGTAGCCAAATAGCTCGCTCTCGATGAGAGTCGGCACCAGCGAACCGCAATCGACGGGCAAAAACGGCTTCTCGGCGTTGGGTCCATTGACGTGAATCGTGCGTGCAACAAGCTCTTTACCGGTACCGCTCTCTCCGAGAATCAGGACCGGGTGGGCCGTCTGCGCCACCTTCGACAGAATGCGATAGAGCTTTTCCATCTCGGTGGATCGGCCTATGAGCGAGCCCAGGCCTTGTGTCTGGCGCAGACGTTCACGCAGCATGCGCGAGGCGGAGTCGGTGGAGCAGGCGGCCGCGGCACGATCGAGAACCGTGGAAAGCTCGTCGACGGTAAACGGCTTGATCAAGTAATCGGAGGCACCCTCGCGCATGGCCTCCACGGCAGAATTTACGGTGCTTGATGTGGTCATGCCGATGACTGCGACCTGCGGGCAGAGCAGCCGGATTTCCCGAACAAAGTCCAAGCCCTCGGTGTCACCCGGGGGCAGGTCCAGGAGCAGGATGTCTGCTGCATGGCCGCGAAGAAGGTTCCGCGCCTGGCCAATGCCGGAGGTTATCTCGGCACCGTAGCCCAGGGTGCGAGCAATCTGGGCGCAGGCTGTGCAGATGGACGCATTGTCGTCGACCACGAGCACCTGGAGCCTCGGCGCCGGGAGGGTCGATTGAGGTATAGGTTCTATCACTCTGGACTCGAAGACTGTTTGAAGCATTCTATGTTCCTTTTCGTCGATGGTCTGTGGGGCAGGTCACTGATGCGAGCACGATGCGGGTCGGATGCGCGGATCGTTCAGGAGGCGCGCACCGGCAGTTCGATCTGGAAGCAGGCGCCCGATGGATCGCGGTTGGCGGCACGGATATGGCCACCCGCGGACTCCAGGATCGATCGCGTAATCGACAGCCCCAATCCTCTGTGCTCGCCTCGGGCAGTCTGCCCCTGGGCGCTGGCCCCGGTGCGGGTCGTGTAGCCAGCTTCGAAGATGGTCTCCAGAGCTTGCGGCGGAATTCCCATCCCGTTGTCTTCGACATTCAACAAGAGGGTTGGAGCGTCCCCTGGCCCGGCTGCGCCTTCGCGCAGGATCAGTTGAATGCGGCCGCCTTCGGGCATAGCATCGATCGAATTCTTCACGAGGTTGACCAGGATACGCGTCAGATCCTCGCTGGTCAGCCGAACCGGAAGCGCTCCGCCGACAGCGTCCAACGTAACGGAAACCGCAGGACCCGCAAGTGCGGCCAGCAGGTTGCGATTCGTCTGAAGGTCCCAGGAGAGGTCCCGAATGAGAGTGGGTGGCAAGTACTCCCAGTAGCGATTGGATTTGGCCCCCGTACGCGACATCGGAAGAAGCGCCGTGACGGTCGTACCATCGTCCGTTGCGGTTACGGCGGTATCCCCCAGGGTTACGAGCCGATCCACCAGGCGCCGACTGGCCGCCGCCACCATTTTCAGCTCGCTCCCGTAGTGCTGGAATGACGGCGAAAGCACGCCGGGTGTCTCCAGAAGATCGCAGTAGAGTCCGAGCGCCGCAACCATGTTGCGCGCTTCGTGCGCCACTTCCGCGAGGCCGGCGGTTCCAATGCCCTGCGGGTTGAAGGCTGAAAGCGGTGTCTCTCCATCGATCGGCGTGTCCAGGCTGAGATTCGAGTGCTCTGTCGGTTGCATCTGTGGGTCGTCCTTTTCTGGCACCGTTCTTCCGGCGCGGTCAGCGGTTGATTCCGAGAAAACCGGTTGTTCCGATTTCCAATCTGATGAACGGGTTCGAATTCTGACTGTTTCTAATACACGTCGTGTGCCAAATCCGGACAGTAGCGGCAAGCGCTGGCGGCAAAGGAGTTAAGCGCGCGCGGTCGCGTCTCGATCCTGCCGCCGGATTTGAGCGGCGTTCCAATCTGGGACGAGGCGCGGTGTTGATGCTCTGCAAGTGACAACGTTTCAGGCACTTGGCAGAAAGTCCCGTTCCGACTTTGCAAGCGGGAGCATTCCCGAAACGAAACACCGTTTTCGGAGCGGGACCGGAGAGGAACTCCCGGCCCACTCCCGTACAATCCCCCTTATGAACGCGACAATCTCTCCCACTTTCTTTCGGCCCGGTGGTCGTGCGGCCAGCCAGATGCGCCCATTGACGCTGACGCCCGGTTTTGTGCAGACAGCGGAGGGCTCGGTACTGGTTTCTCTCGGGAACACGCGGGTGCTGACCAACGCAACCATTGAGCAGGGGGTTCCGGGATGGTTGCGCAACTCGGGCCGCGGTTGGGTGACGGCGGAGTACGCGATGTTGCCGCGATCGACGGTGAGCCGCACGCCGCGCGAAAGCGAGCGCGGCAAGATCGGAGGTCGGACGCATGAGATTCAACGGTTGATCGGGCGCAGTCTGCGTTCGGTGATCGACATGCACGCCCTGGGTGAACGGACCGTGATCCTGGATTGCGATGTGATCCAAGCGGACGGGGGCACGCGAACTGCGGCCATCACGGGTGCAGCCGTGGCCCTGGCGATCGCGCTGAATGCTCTGGTAGCCGCGGGTGTGCTGAAGCAATCTCCCATGAAGCAGTTGGTCGCGGCGACGTCGGTGGGCATCGTGGGTGGAACGCCGCTTCTCGACCTATGCTACGAAGAGGATTCGCAGGCCGAGGTGGACATGAACGTGGTGATGACCGCCGATGGGGGGTTGGTCGAGACGCAGGCGACGGCGGAGAAGGGCAGCTATTCTCGCCAGGATCTGAATGGCCTGATCGATCTGGCCGAGGCGGGGCTCAAGGACATCTTTGCGGCGCAACGCGCGGTGCTTGCGGCTTAGGGAACCAGTGCGGTGTCACGCTGCGCGGCGCTCACGGTGATTTGGATCTGCGGCGGCGTGAGCAGGGTGTTGTGGATGAGGCATTGATGCACGCTGCGGTACAGGGCTTGCGTTTGCTCCTCGGAGAGTGGCACGGGGCACTTGACTTCGATCTGGAAGTTGCCGAGACGCGCCGGCTGTTTCAGTTTTTCTGCAGTCACATGCACTTCGACACCTGAGGTTGCGAGCTTGCGTGTCCGCAGATATTCCCCCGCATAAAATGCGGCGCACGAACCAAGCGAGGCAAGCATGAGCTCCGGAGGCGTCATGCCGGTATCTTGCCCGCCGTTGTCTGCTGGCTGGTCGCTCACCACGGTATGCTGGCGTGCTTGCACCGCGAAACGAACTCCCTCGATTTGCATTACGTGAACGTCCACCGCAGGCTCCTCCGGCGCAGCAGGCGCAAGAACCTGCTGCTCTGAACGCATTGAAGGCCCATTGCAGTCTCTTGGCCGTGACTGCGATCACTTGAAGACGGGATGGCGAGAGCTCGTTCCCGTCGGCGGTCGATGGAGTTGCCACGTATGGGTGCTTGCGAGCCGGCCGCTGCCACGGTCAAAAAGAGCGCGCCCTGCCGCATGGTGCTCGTTTCGGAGCAGCCATTCAGTATCCGGCACGCCGGCCAGTTCCTATGGGAGGGGGGCTGTGGTTATTTCAGCTGGACGTCGAATGTTGCCTCGCACCGTTCGCTGGGTTTGAACTCGACCATCTGGTCCTTGTCGTCCTTGGTCACGTGGATGTACACGGGCTTCTTCAGGACCTCGGGAAGATGCGTGATCTTCACCTGTCCATCGGTACCCGTGAACGCTTCAAGGTCCAGTCGTTTCACGCTCAGTGCGCCGTAGCGAATCCGCGCAGTGATCTTCGCCGCATACACGGGCTTGGAGTCGGCTGCCGTCACGTGGATTACGGCAGAACAGCTCCCGAGATCGGCTGATATTTCGGCTGGCACTGCAGGCGTGGCGTTTTGCGCGGACCCAACAGCTGCACCGCACATCGACAGAGCCAGGGCAATCACAATGGCAGGAATTGATTTTTGCATCGCCTGCAAGTATAGCGCCGCGCGTCTTGCCTCTCAGTTGCCGCCCTTAGTTGGCCGTGACGATCGGCAGCTCGACGCTGCTGGCGAGGCCCGGTCCGTGATAGACGCGCTGGGTCGCCTTCTTGTAGTCGCCCGGCTTGGCCCAGAAGATGTTGGGCACAAACGACTGCGGGTTGCGATCGTAGAGCGGAAACCAGCTCGATTGGATCTGCACCATGATGCGGTGGCCGGGAAGAAAAACATGATTTGCTGGAGGCAGTGCGAAGCGGTAGGTCAGCGGCTTGCCTGGCTCAATGGGCTTGGGCGCCGAAAAGCTTTCGCGGTATCTGCCGCGGAAAATGTCCATCGCGATTGCCAGTTGATAGCCGCCCATTTCCGGGTGATCGGCGACCTGGTCGGGATACACGTCGATGAGTTTGACGACCCAATCGGAATCCGTGCCAGTGGTCGAAGCGATGAGGTTTGCGATCGGCTGGCCGGTGATGTGGAGGGGTTCGGTCAGAACATCCGAGGTGTAAGTCAGCACGTCGGTGCGGCCCGAGGCTTCGCGTTGATCGTCGACCAGCCACTCGGCCCAGGTGAGCGGCGGATCGTAGCCGATGGGTTGGCTGGGACGGGCGCGGAAGGGAACTGGATGTGCAGGGTCGGATATGTAGGAGTCAGAATCAGCGGAGTCAGCGGTGCCGGCGGAGTCAGGAAGACTGAAGCTGAGTCTATAGCCGGCTTGCAGATACAGGGGCTTGGTCGCCGGGGCCACAGGCCACGCTGGCAGGGTTTGCCAGCGATTCGCGCCGGTTTCGTAGACGGTCACCGGCGCCACTTGCATCGCAGGTGCATCGTCCTTCAGGTAGCGATCGAGGAACGGCCGCAGCACGTTCTGGCGAAACCATGTGCCGGTATCGGAGCGGAAGCGGATGGCGCCGAGCGACGCGGCATCCTCGATTTCCTGCCCGTGATGCCAGGGGCCCAGCACCATGAAGACTTTGTCGTTGCTGGTATCGAGCGGCTTGATCGCCTTGTAGACTGCGAGCGCACCGTAGATGTCTTCCTGGTCCCAGAGGCTGTGCACGAGCATGGTGGGCACCTTGATGCCTTCCTGCTTAAAGTCTTCAGCTAGAACTTTATCCACTGCCTGATCGCTCCAGAAAGCGTCGTAGGCGGGGTGATCGAGGAGTTTTTTCCAGAAGCCGATCTGATCGAGACCGTGGATCCGACCCAGTTCACCGGCGGAGCCTGCGCTCATGTACTCGTCATAGTCGTCGAAGTGCGCCGTCCACCATTTGGCTTTGGGGTCGTTATCGCGGGTGCCGGCCTGCTCGTAGATGTACGGCATGTTCTGTTCGCGGAATGCGCCGTTGTGGAACCAGTCGTCGCCCATCCATCCATCGACCATGGGGTTCATGGGCACTGCAACTTTGAGCGCCGGGTGCGGATGCACGAGCGCCATCAGGGGCAAAAAGCCGTCATAGGAGATGCCGAGAATGCCGACCTTGCCGTTGGTCTCGGGGATGTTTTTGACAAGCCATTCGATGCTGTCATAGGTGTCAGTGGCTTCGTCGACGGGGGTCGGATTCTGTTGGCCGTGGATGGGGCGATTCATCACGTAGTCGCCTTCAGAACCGTACTTGCCGCGAATATCTTCGACGACGCGGATGTAGCCGCCTTCCACAATCACGTCGGTCGCATTGTCGTACCCGTAGAGAATGGACCCCAGGTGCGCACTGGCGGTGTGGCCGGTCAACTGGTCGGCGCTGTAGGGCGTGCGCGTCAACAGGATCGGTGCGTGCTGCGCGCCCTTGGGCACCAAAAACACCACGTGCAGCCGCACCCCGTCGCGCATGGGGATCATGGCTTCGTGGCGCGTGTAGTCGAAGGTCGCGTCGGAGGGATGCAGCTCCTTTGGCGTCTCGCTTGGGTAGTTGGGATAGAGCGGCTTGACTGGTTGCTGCGACCAGGCGGAGAGACCGGCAAACATACAAGCGGCGGCGGCAAGGCGGGCACGGAGCATGTGCAAGGGACCTTTCAGGAAAGACGGTTGCACTCGCAGGGTAACGCGCGGGGCCCCGCGCGACCAAAGAACTTCTTGGCGCGAAGCCGAGGAACGGGGCAAAGATTCACGCATCTTTATGTACGCGCTCAGAATCACAACTCCAAGGGGCTGCGTCCGCTGCCAAGACGCGCCCCATCCAAATTCAAATCGGAGTTGTTTCGAATGGCGAAAGACGCAGCACTGCGCGAACACCTGGTCAGCCTGCTCACGGGCGGCAATGCCCACACAACGTTTGAGGATGCGGTGAAGAACATGCCGGCTGAGCTGCGGGGCAAGCGGCCGAAAGGCGCAGAGCACTCGCCTTGGCAATTGCTGGAGCATCTGCGCATCGCACAGTCGGACATTCTGGAGTTTTCGCGCGACGCGAAGCACAAATCGCCGAAGTGGCCCGAGGAGTACTGGCCGAAAAACCCGGCGCCACCCGACGAGAAGGCCTGGGACAAGAGCGTGCGCACATTTCGCAGGGACCTAAAGACGTTGTGCGCGCTAGTCTCCGATGCGAAGACCGATCTCTACGCGAAGATTCCGCACGGAGATGGGCAGACGATTCTGCGCGAGGTACTGCTAACTGCGGATCACAACGCGTATCACCTGGGCCAACTCATCCTGGTGCGCAAGCTGCTCGGCGCGTGGGTGGGATAAATCAGTCAACAGTGCACAGCGGTCTGAGGTCAGTGGAAAGCATTCAGTTAAGGCTGAGGAAATCAGAATCCTGTGATGTCGGTCACGGGATTTATGATACAGATCACATGGGCAATTGAACGCTGTTGACCCATGTAGTCGACTCATCGGTGAAAGAAGAGGTAGCCCATGTCGGAGCAGCAAGTCGTCGCAAATCAGAAGAAGATTCTTGGCCATCAAGCCTCCATTTTGAAGAACCAGAAGGCTATCCTTTCCAACCAGGCAGTCATCAAGAAGAATCAAGGTTCCCTTCAGCGGATCCTCGCGAATCAGAAAGATGTTCTCGCCAACCAGAAAGAGATTCTGGCTGCTTTGAAGAAGTAACGGCTGAAGCAGTGGGCTGATTTTTGGGGCCCTTCGAGTTCATCCGAGTGCTACGGCCAGCAGCAATGTGCCGGCAAGGCCCACGATGGACAGCACGGTTTCGAGGACAGTCCAGGTGGCGAAGGTCTCGTTGACTTCGAGCTTGAAGAAGGACTGCACCATCCAGAAGCCGGGGTCGTTCACCTGCGAAAAGATCAGCGAGCCGGTGCCCGTAGCGAGCACCAGCAGCTCCGGGCGCACGCCGAGATGGCTGACCATCGGGGCGAGGACTCCAGAAGCGACAGCCATGGCCACGGTGGCCGAACCCATCGCAACCCGCACCACCGCGGCCAGCAGCCATGCCAGCAGCAGGGGCGGCATGTGCGCGCCAAGAGCAAGGGTGACGGTAGCCTGCGCTGCACCGGAGTCGCGCAGGATGCCGCTGAGCCCGCCCGCCGCCGCAAGGATCATCAGCACGTTCGCGATCGGCTCGAAGGATTCGGACGTGAGCCTGCGCAGAAGCTCTCGTCCATGATGGCGGTTTGTCTGGATGCATGGCCCGAGGGAGACGAGCGCGGCAAGCACCGCGATGAGCAGGGCGACATCGGGGCTTCCAACAAACCGGAACCCGGCGTTCAGCGCGCTGCCGGGCGCGGCGAGCGAGTCGGCCCAGCTACCCAGAAAGATCAGCGCAATGGGCAGCAGGATTGCGCATGTTGCGCGTAAGGCGCCGGCTGGTGAGGGCGTCGGTTCCCGCTCTCTAAAAAGCGCGGCGCTTTTCTGTGCAAGCAGCACGTCGGCGTTCGGCTCGCAATCGATTGGCTCCGCCGCAAACAAGGCTGGCTCGTCGGCGCCACGATCGATGGCCGGTTCGGCGTGGACCTTTTTCCAGAAGCGCGTAAGCACCCACTCGAGCACCGGCCCGGCCATGATGCCTGCGGGGATTCCGACCAGCACTCCCCAGATGATGGTGCGCCCGAGGTCGGCGTGATACTGCGTGGCTGCGAGCATGGCTGCAGGGTGCGGTGGGATGGTTCCATGCACGATGGAAAGCCCGGCAAGCATGGGCAGGCCGACAAGAATCGGCGGGCGACCACTGCGCTTGGCGGCAGCGGCGATGATGGGCATCATCAATACCAGGCCCACTTCAAAAAAAACCGGCATGCCGACCAGGATGCCCAGGCCCAGAAGCGCCCAGGGCAAGCCCTTTGTGCCGCAATTCTCCACCAGAACATTGCCCAACGCAGTTGCCCCGCCGGAGCTGGCAAGCAGGCGGCCGAGGATAGCGCCGAGAGCCAGGACGATGGCGATGTGGCCCATGAGGCTGCCGACCCCAGCCGTGAAGGAGAGCGGGACCTTGTACAGCGGCATGCCCGCGGCGACGCCAAGGGCAAATGCCGACACCGAAAGCGCAAGAGCGGGGTGCAGACGGACGCGCGCAATCAGTACGAGGAGAAGCAGGACTGTTCCCGCAGCGCAGGCCAGAAGGAACCAACTCGAAGGAATACCGCCGGCGACGGAAGACACGGAGGGATTATTCCACACGCATACGCGATGTGTTCAAACGCACACGGCGCGCTTCCACGCTTCTGCTACCATAAGGACGATCACAGTCCCCGCCATCCCGAATCCAAAGGGTCCGAGTGAACCGGCTGCGGGAATCAGATAAAAGGAGATTTCTATGCCTCTCGTTTCCATGCGCCAGCTCCTCGACGAGGCCGCCAAGGGCGGATACGGTGTCGGAGCCTTTAATGTCAACGATATGGAGCAGATTCAGTCGATCATGATCGCCGCCAAGGAAACAAAGTCGCCGGTGATCGTGCAGGCCAGCCGCGGCGCGCGCAAGTTTGCCGAGGATCTCTACCTTTTCCGCCTGATCCAGGCCGCAGCCGAGCTGAATCCTGAGATTCCGATCGCGATGCACCAGGACCACGGCAACAGCTTCGAAACCTGCAAAAGCGCCATCGATTTGGGCTATACCAGCGTCATGATGGACGGCTCCCTCAAGGAAGACGGCAAGACGCCGTCGTCGTTTGAAGAGAATGTGGAAGTAACGCGCAAGGTTGTGGAGTATGCCCATCCCCGCGGCGTGACGGTGGAAGGCGAGATCGGCGTACTGGGCGGCATTGAAGACGGTCATGGCGCGGGCGGATCTGGTCTCGAGCATGTCACCGATCCCGACCAGGCAGTCGAGTTTGCCGAGCGCACCGGCGTGGACGCGCTGGCCATTGCCATCGGCACCAGTCACGGCGCCTACAAGTTCAACAAGAAGCCGGATGGCTCGGTGCTGAAGATGGACCTGTTGATCCAGATTCACAATCGCCTTCCGCACACCCACCTGGTGATGCACGGCAGCTCGTCGGTGCCCAAGGACCTGCAGGACATCATCAACAAGTACGGCGGCAAGCTGAAGGAAACCTGGGGCGTGCCGGTCGAAGAGATCCAGCTCGGCATCAAGAACGGCGTGCGCAAGATCAACGTCGACACCGACAACCGTCTGGCAATCACGGGCGCGATTCGCAAGGTGTTTGCGGAAACTCCGGAAAAGTTCGATCCGCGCGACTACATGAAGCCTGCGCGCGAAGCGATGGCCAAAGTCGTTGCCCTGCGCATGACGCAGTTCGGCCAGGCGGGTCATGCCGGGGACTACGTCCAGATTCCGATCACCGAGATGGCCAAGGGCTATGCGAGTGGAAAGCTCGATACGCGGCCGTCGCTGGTAGGCGCCAAATAACCTCGATCTGAAGCAGCGCAAAAGGCCGCTCCGCTATCTGCGGAGCGGCCTTTTTGATTGCTGTGCATTTTGAAGCAATCCGAATTCGATACGCTCGTTCGTAAGCTCTCTCAACGGTGAGGGCTGGCGCCTGCCGAAGCCGCGCTCGGCGCCGACGCTGCCGAGCTGGCAGGAACGGAGAAGCTTCCACCGCTATTACCACTAGCGCCGCTGCCTGCGTGGAACGAGCCGCCGTTGGAGCTGCCCGGATTTCCACCGCCGTATCCACCCCTATACCCGCCGCCCGCGTAAGCACCGCCGTATCCGCCCCCTCCGCTGAACACGCCGCTGTGGGACTGCAGATCGCCGCCGCGGTTGGTGATCGGCGCAAAGCCCGTGCCTGGTCTGCTACCGCCCATTGCATGGTTCGGCATCATGAAGCTCTGCGAACGGTGATCGAAGGTAATTGGAATTCCCGCGGACCGGATCGGCTCGCCTTTGGCGGCAAAGGTCGAATGAAGCTGATGTCCTTCCATGTGCGGCTCAACCGCACGCGGCAGTGGCGTGGGCATCGCATTGCGGAACTGCCGTGGCGGCTCCCTCAGCAGCGAAACCGCTTCCTTGTTTCCAAATGAGACCCGTTGCAGCGAGCGGCCGTTTCTGGTGTCAATGACGAAGGCCGCGGCTTTGCGATTCACTGGCAGGTGATCTTTGATGTCGTGCGGGTGAATCGGAACAAAGGCAATCGTATTGCCGCTCTTGATCCAGTCGAGGCAGGGACGATGATGCCGATATCCGGCAACCCACATGTAGCGATCATCCTGGAAGATCCAGCCGCCGGAGTTGCACACCGCCCATGCCCAGGAAGGCTGAATCTGGTATTGCGCCGCTACCGGCAGCACCCCTCCATAAAACATTGCGCGCACATTCGTTGGGATGCATGGATAGAACGAATCCATAAACGGATCCATGCCTCCGTATCCGGGAGGAGGCCCCGAAGCTGCGGGTGGTCCGAGGAAGCGAATGTTGCGACCCGTGGATGAAGACTGCGAAGACTGGGGGGCCGATTCGGAGACCGCGCGGGTAGCGACTAAGGCTTGTTCTGTTGAGCCTGGTTTCGTTGCCGCGGCGGTTTGTCCGGTAGCGGTGTTGGGATGCTGGGGTGTCGGCTCCCAGCATTTTCCGTAAGGTTCGCAATCGAAAAAGTGGCCCTTGCCTTCCATCTCCGCCATTCCGGGAATCGGCGCGCTCAGGCCCGAAGCCTTCAAGACATCGGCCGTAGCTGCAGCGCGCGCGGCAAAACGCGAGGCGACCCAGTTATCCCATCCGGTGAAGTCTGGCGCATGGATCGGTCCGGCATCGAGAATACGGCGACCGCTCTTGAAGTACATCACCTGGTTTTCTGGTAGTGGCAGTTCCGAGGCCCCTGTTAACCCGATCCCGATCACTCCTCCATGGATGGCCGCGATGCCGATGCCATCGAGATAGCTGCTGAGGCGCAGATTCGATGTGCTCGGATATTTGGTAAGCAGGTTGTCGGTCGGTGTCCGCAGCACAAACGACTCGCCGGGGACGTTCGGATGCACGTGCAGCGTGACGGTGCCGGAAAGCAGCGCAACCTCGGTGTGAGGCACGCCCTCGAACGTGCTCAGCTCATTGAAGATCAATACCGAATTCGGGGCGAGATAGAGGGTCGAAGCATCTTCGAGCTCAATCTCGGCGCGGCCGTCGCCGGTGACAAGGCTGTACCCCTCGGCAAGCGGCACGCCCGAAGCGGCTGCTTCCCATGTCACATCTTTGCTGCGGGTTTGGTCATTGGCACGCTCGATGCGCACGTCGCCATCCGCAAAGCTGAGTCGAGCGATCTGCGGATAGATGGTGTCGGAGTGGTGCTCACTCGCGATGAACAGAACGCCCTGCTTCAACTTTTCAGTTGCGTCGCTGTTCAGTATTGCGTCGATTTCTTTCAGAGCGCGCTTTTCATCATGCTGCATAAGTGTTGCCAGCGCCAGCAGCTTCAGCTCATCGCTCTGCAGATCTTTGGGAGGCACTGGCTTGCCCTTGGTGGCTCCGATCTGAATCTCCAGTGCGCCACATTCCTCGATCCATGCGCTTCCGGGGTGATCGTGCCGCAGTGCTCCGCAGGTCTCAATGGCCGCTCCAGCCTGGCCCTGCTTATTTTCCGCGTACGCCTTCCAGTACTCCGCTGCGTCGGCATGGGAGCCGTCGAGTGTGGCGACGCGGGCAAAGATTGCGACTGCGTCGGACCAGCGGCTGCTATTGACCGCGCGCACCCCGTCCGCATAAGCATCGTCATCGGCAGATGCGCCCGCAGCAGCGATAGATGACAGCGCAAGAGGCTCGGCCGAAGAAAGGAGGTTCTGGCCGAAAGCAACGTGCGCCAGCCCCGCGGGACCCACGGACAGAGCCGTGGAAAAGCAGATGCTGAGAACTGAGGCCGTGATCTTCATGCGACTCCTCCTCTAAAAGGTCGGTGACTGTTCAATGGCTTTTGATTGGCCGCTTGGCGGTCGGGTATTCTCGCTCGCAGAACGCGCACTTCGAACAGCAGGCCGTCTTGATTCATCTGCCGTTGTAGTCTCGCGATGGCGCCGGCGTCCAGCGTGCCCTGGTGATTGGCAAGCTCGGTGAGCAATTGGTCCAGGTTGGCCAGAGCCCTTGTCAACGCGGGATCGTCGGAGGTCTGGGCTTCGCGGCGGCATGCGCGGTTGGCCACAAGCAGCGTCCGGGCTTCATCGCGCAACGGTGCCGCCAGCTCGGTGTCGTCGGCATTGGCATGTTTGAGCTGCACCAGCAGACGCTCGGATCGTTCAAGATGGTCGCCCAGCAGCACCACCAGAACCCGCTTCTCCGGCGCAGCCGAAGCCGGGTGTGTGGCCGCGGTTGCGTGCGGTTGCAGGCGATGCTCCCACTGGCGACCGGCGAAAAACGCACCCACGACAAGCAATGAGCAGGCCGCCGAGGCCATCAGTCCAAGAGCAAACGGCTGCCGGTACCAGACCCGTTTCGAGGGCGCGGCGGAAGGCAGGCGGTCCGCAATCGCCGCCCAAACCTGCTGCCCATAGGCGTCGCCACGGCTGGGCACCGCCACGGGCCGAAGATCGCCCAGGTCGGCTTGCAGGCCGTCGTAGGCCCGGGCGCACGCGCTGCACGAGTCCAGGTGTTGAGAGCCTTGGGTGCCGTCCTTTTGGCCCCAAGTATGCCCGTAATAGATTTCGATCAGCTGCTCTTCGCTCAAATGGTCCATTGACCTCATGCCCTCACCTTCAGGAGTGCAAGGCGCTGCCGCAATTTGTGCACAGCGCGGTACACCGCTTGTTTCGCCGCGTTCGGCGCGATCTCCAGCGCCGCCGCGATCTCTTCCATTGAACAATCTTCCATGTGCCGCAGCGTGAACGCCGTCCGTTCGAGCGGCGTCAGGCTGTGCATCGCCGTTTCTCTGAATGCGCCGATTTCGCTGCTCAGGAGCAACTGCTCCGGAGTTGGTGCGCAATCGGGAATCTGCGCCATCTCCAGCGCTGCATCCTCCGGCACCTGCGCGGAGTCATTGGCCCCGCCGCGACGGGCAATCCGGTCCAGAGCGCAGCGCACCGCGATGCGATAGATCCATGTGCCGAAGCTGGCGCGCGATTCGAAGCTCTCCAGCTTTCGATAGCCCCGCAGGAACGCATCCTGCACCACTTCATCGGCGTCTGCTTCGTTGCCGGTGATGCGATACGCCACCCTGAAAACGCTGTGGCTGTGATGCGCGACCAAAAGTCCGTAGGCGTCCTTATCTCCGGAGAGAACTGCACGGATCGCCTCGTGGTCATTCCTGTCCATGCACCCCATTAGACAGCAGGTCGCAGGGACCGGTTAGGGAAAGATGCAGGGAAGAAACAGGCCCGTGAGGCGACTCCGGGGGCCTGTCTTTTAGACGAGCTGCTGCGCAGCGTAAACGGCTGGCGGCATTCCGGATTCCTCAGCGTTGGCACGAATGAGAAGCCAGTAGTTGAAGCCATCGACGATAGCCATCAGAGCCGCCTGGTTCATATCGCTGCTGACGCCGGCCGTGATCCAGGGCTCATGCCCGTCGGCGTGGAAGCTGACGGTGACTCGTACGTGTGCCGCCGAGTCGTGGGCAGAAACATCGAGCGCCGTCACGGTGAAAGTGCCCAGCCGCATCTGTGCCAGGGCCGGGTACCACTTCTCGAGTTCGAAGCGCATCGCCTTCGTCAGGGCATCTACCGGACCGGCGCCTTCAGCACGTGTGGTGGTAACCGTAGCGTCGCCGACGGACAAGGTCATAAACGCCTGGACAAAGCGTGTGCCGATCTCGTCCGATTCGTCGAAGACCCGCCAACTGCGAATGCTGAATCGATTGGGCAGTGTGCCCAGAACGCGCATGCACGCCAGACGGAACGAAATCTCGCTCGAGGTAAACCCGCCGCCTTCAATCATGGCCAAGTTGGCATCCATCAGAGCCTGCGCCTGGACGGCATCGACCGGCACCCCGAGCGCTTCAGAAAGTAGCAGGATGTTGGCCTTGCCCGATTGCCGGTTCACGCCGACCGTGGGGTTGGCGCCCACCAGGCTGGGGTCGCACCAGAGATAGGCTCCCGGGTTCTTGCGCTCGCTGCTGCCGTGCATGCCGGCCCAGGTGCCAAAAGCGCCGGTGCCCACGATAGGCGCGCCGTGCGGTGGCTCAAGGCCAAACGCCGCAAACGCGGAGTGGGCGAGACTGGTGAGGCCCCGCAGCGCTTCAGCGGAAACAAATTCCGCCTCTCCGCGCAGCTGCATGCCGCCGGTCACCGTGGTCAGGTTTACATTGCCGCAACGTTCGCCGGTGCCAAGCAATGTGCCCTGCACCTGCACTGCCCCGGCAAGAACTGCCGCGCGGGTGTTGGCGATGCCCAGGCCTCGATCCGTGTGCCCGTGGAATCCAAACCCTGCGCCGGGGTAAGTCTTGACCAAGCCGCCGATCACCGCCGAGACTTCTTCGGGGCTCGCGCCGCCGGTGGTGTCGCACACCACGATGCGGCTTACATTCTGGCCGACGCACTGCGCGGTAAGCTGATGAAAATACTCGAGGCTGCGCGCGCGAATATCGGCATCGCAAGGAGCTCCGTTCTCACGGCGGCCGCAATTGGCGTCCATCGCATGTTCGAAATCGACAATGATCTCGAGGCCGTTCTCCTGCAGGCAGTCGATCGTCTCCCATACCATGCGCAAGTTTTCTTCCGGCGTGGTCTCAAGCGATTTCTCTATATCCAGAAGCCGCGATTTAACCACGATGACGGCAACCGGGACACGGCGCTTGTGGCGAACGATGAATTGCACATCGGGCCAGTCCTCGACCTTGGTGCCGCGGCCGCGGGTGCGGCCAAACAGCGCCAGCTTCATGGCTCCGGTGTCGGTGGAGCCGAGCGATGCGGTCAGGTCCGCGACGAATTGATTCGCGCCCGCGAAGCCAATTTCAGCAAAGTGCACCCCGAAGGTGCCCATGCGCTGCAGAAGCAGGACCGCGTTCGGTACGGAGATCTCGAGATTCGGCTGCTGCAGTCCGTCGCGGAGACTTGTATCGAACAGCTCGACTCTTCTGGGTTGGGGCGGGTTCATCGTCTTTACGATCCAGCGGTCAGCACCGCGCAGGGTCGGCCGGCGGGGGCTCTCTAACGTTTCATCATATCTGAATCGCCGGTTGCAGGCGCGTCAGGGCTGTCATGCAGGCCGCGGCTACTCAAATCGCAGGCGCGGTGGTCGATTCCCGCGCCGGGGTTGAGGGTCCGCCGAGTTCCTGGTCCTTGTACTGCAGTTGATAGAGCTTCCAGTAGAGTCCTCGCTTCGCCAGCAGTTCCTGGTGCGTGCCCATCTCGCGCAACTGGCCTTTGTGCATTACCAGAATGGTTTCAGCGCGCTGCACCGTGGAGAGACGATGTGCAATCAGCACACTGGTGCGGCCTTCGACCATGCGCTCGAGGGCGCCGCGAATGCGCAGCTCGGTGTCGGTGTCGACGCTCGAAGTGGCTTCGTCGAGGATCAGGATGTGCGGGTTGTAGGCCAGCGCGCGGGCAAAGTTGATGAGCTGCTTTTGGCCGGTGGAGAGGGAATTGCCGCGCTCGCGCACCGGCTCGTCGAAGGCGCCGGGCAGGCTTTCGATGAAGTCGAGGACGTTGACATCGCGTGCAGCCGGCGCGTAGTTCCGCTTCGGTGATGGCTTCGTTGCCCAGGCGAATGTTTTCGGCGATCGTGCCGGTGAAGAGGAATGGATCCTGCAGCACGACGGCGAAGTGCTGGCGGAGCTTGGTCAGATCCTGTTCGCGCAGATCCACGCCGTCCACGCAGTATCTGGCCGGCGGTAACGTCGTAGAAGCGCATCATAAGGCTGGTCAGGGTGGTTTTGCCCGCACCGGTGTGGCCGACGATGGCAATTGTCTGGCCGCGGCTCGATGGTGAAAGAGACATCCTTCAGGATCCACTCGATGTCTTTGAGGTCGCCCAGCAGGGTACTTGGTTGCGGCAGGAGTGCTGCCGCGGTCGACCACAGCCTGCTGCTCCGGCGTGAGCTTCTGATACGTGAACCAGACATGGCGGAACTCGATGCGGTTGCTGCCGTCGCCCTGGCGCGGATGGGCTGGGCTGACAATTTCCGGCGCCGTATCGAGCAGCTTGAAGATGCGCTCGCAGGCGGCCATGGCTGCCTGCAGGATGTTGTACTTGTCGCTCAGGTCCTGGATCGGGCGCCAGAAGCGCTGCGAGTACATGTTGAAGCTGGCCAGCATGCCGATGGTCACCGAGCCCGGCCAGCACGCCGAATCCGCCGCGCCAGATCACGAGCGCAATGGCGATGGCCGAGAGCAGCTCGACCGCCGGGTAGTAGAGCGCGTAGGCGAAGATCGTGTCCTTGAACGCGATCATGTGCAGGCGGTTGACGGCCTCAAAGTCCTTGTAGGCGCGCTCTTCGCGATTGAAGAGCTGCACGACGCGTCATGCCGCTGATGTGCTCCTGGGTGAAGCTGTTGATGCGCGCGATGGCGGCGCGGACGCGGCGATAGCTCTCGCGCACGCTGTTGCGGAAGAGGCGGGTGACGACCAGGATGAGCGGGCAGAACGGCGAAGGCCAGCAGCGCCAGCCACCAGTTGATGCTGAGCATCACGATGGCCATGATCGAGAGCGTGAAGAAGTCGTCGACGATGGCGAGAATGCCGCCGGTGAACATTTCGTTGATGGCGTCCACGTCGGAGGTGAGGCGCGTGACCAGGCGGCCCACGGCGTGCGTGTCGAAGAAGCCGACGTGCATGCGCTGCATGTGGCGGAAGATGTCGCGGCGCAGATCGAACATGATCTTCTGGCCGGTCCACTGCATCAGGTAGGTCTGGATGAATTCGAAGAGGTAGGCCGAGATCTGCAGCACCAGGTAGATGCCGGCCAGCTGGGTGATGCCGCGGACGGGGTCGGAACTCAGGCGATGGGTGAGCCACGCAGCCTGCCCAAATCCGTGCGTCGTCGCGTGGGAAGCATTGTTCCCAGTGGGAAAGTAGTGATCGATGCCCGACCATGACCAGGAACGGACCGGAGACATCGCTTAGGGACTTGAGTGTGACAGCGACGGACGAAACGATCGCCTGCCACCAGTAAGGAAGCAGATAGCGTCCCAGACGTCGCATCAGGTGCGAGTCATAGACCTTCCCGACCGGATCTTCATCGGCCTTGCGTGGGTCAGACTTGCGGACCTGTTTCTGCGCCGCAGGAGCCGGTTTGTGATTGTTATTTGCTGGGTCCGCCATGGGAAGCAGAAACTCTTCCTCTATTGTACGGGTCCCGCATTGCAGTCTTGGAATCGCTGGGTGGCCACTGGGACCAGCGGCCGGGTTCGCGGTTTTGCCCTGCAAGGCCTCCGCGCGCTTGCTCTAGACTCGAAACGTGGCAACTTCCGACCTCCCCTGTTCCGCATCGACCGCCAGCGGCGAGCATAGAACGGTTCGCCGTGGCCGCTACCTCTATCCTCCCGGTCTTCGCTTCAACCTGCCGTTCTATCTCTTCCATGGATTCTTCAAGATAGGCAATCCGATTTTGCTCTTTGAATACTTGGGCAAGTTTGGCCGAGCTGCACATTATCGCGTATTGCTGCACGATGTGGTGGTCCTGCGCGACCCCTCCGACATTCAGGAAGTGCTCATTGAAAAGGCAGCTTCCTTTGGCAAAGATCGCACCCAGAAGCGCATGAAAATCCTGCTCGGCGAGGGGCTTATTACCTCTGATGGCGAGACGCATAAACGCGGAAGGCGGATTGCCGCGCCTGCATTTCACCGCCAACGCATTCAGCACTACGCCGGGCAGATTGTTGAACATGCAGAAAAGCTGAGCGCCGCTTGGAAGCCGGGTCAGGCGCTCGATGTTGCCGCGGAGATGATGCGTCTCGCGTTGCAGATCACCGCACTCACGCTGTTTGACACCGAGGTGACTCCCGAGATCCAGGTCATCAACGAAGAAGTGAATGTAGTGATGGATCTTTACAATTTTCTGGTTGCTCTGCCGCGCGCGGAGATGCTTTTGAATTCGCCGCTCCCGGGCATGCGGCGTTTTCGCAAGGCAAAAGGGCGACTCGACGAAGTTGTGGACGGTATGATCGAGGCCCGGCGCGCGGAGTCTGCCGGTCCCGGCAAGCTTGAGCAGCGCGGCGACTTGCTTTCCATGCTGCTGGCCGCGCGCGACGAAGGGGTTGAGGGAGACAGGCGCGGACTCACCGCGAATGAACTCCGGGACCAGGTATTGACGCTCTTTCTTGCCGGATATGAGACGGTGGCGAACGCATTGACCTGGACCTGGTTGCTTCTGGGACAGAACCCGGAGGCCGAGGAGCGTTTGCATGCGGAACTGGAGGCAGTCCTCGCTGGCCGTTCGCCTGGACTCGACGACGTTCCGCGGCTCGAATACACAACGATGGTGCTGACCGAATCGATGCGGCTCTTTCCACCGGCCTGGGCCATGGGCCGAGAGGTTCTGGAAGACGTTTCGATTGGGCCCTATCGCTTTCGCCAAGGGACAATGGTGTTTTTCAGTCAGTACATTGTGCATCGCGATCCGCGCTGGTTCGCTGACCCGCTTGCCTTTCGACCGGAGAGACACACCAAAGAGTCGAAGGCGGCCCGCCCGCGATTTGCTTACTTTCCTTTTGGTGGGGGAGGGCGGCAGTGCATCGGCGAATCGTTTGCCTGGATGGAAGCCACACTGGTTCTGGCGACGATTGCCCAGCGCTGGCGCATCCAGATTGAGCCGAGCCAGCAGATTGAATTGCAGCCGAAAATTACGCTGCGCCCCAAAAACGGAGTGAAGGGAATGGTTTTGCCGCGTCCTTAGGATAGGATCCACTCATTCAATTGCGAGTGGCCCCTGAGAAACGCCCGGCGGTGCCGATGCTCTAGACTCGAAACGTGGGCTTTCAGGAATTTCTAGGCAACACGGCAACGGTCACGCACCTGCGCGAAGCGATCGCGGCCGAACGGTTTCCCCAATCGCTGATCCTTGCGGGACCGAAGGGCGCAGGGAAATACACGCTGGCGCTGATGCTGGCGCGTGCGGTCAATTGCCTGCAGCCGACCGAGACCGATGGCCTGCCCGATTTCTGCGGGGTCTGCAGCAACTGCAGGCGCATCGGCGACTCTGCCAATCTCGAAGAGCGCGTGACCGAAGCAGTGGCAGCGCGCGAGGAGATGCGGGATGTGGACAAGCGCGAGACGCGCATCATGGTCCAGACCCATCCCGATGTCCTGGTGGTGCCGCCCGATCCCCCACAGCTACTCATCAAGCTAGGCCAGGTGCGCCAGGTGATCCACGTGGCTCACTATCGCCCCCCCGTCGAGGCACGTCGAGCCTTCACCATCTTCACAACATCGGCTTTTATGAAGGAAGCGGCCAACAGCCTTTTGAAGTTGCTCGAAGAACCGCCCGCGCATACCTCGTTGATTCTTCTTACCGAAAATCCGCAGGAGCTGCTGCCCACGATTCGCTCGCGGGCCACGGTACATCGGCTGGGAGCACTGCCGGTGGCGGAGCTGGAGAAATTGCTGGCCGAGTGGCGTCCGGAGTTGAAGTCAGCAGAGCGAGCCCTTGCATCCAGGCTCGCGGAAGGTGCAGTTGGCCGCGCGCTCCAAATCGATCTGGAGGCGTATCTGGCGAGCCGGCAGGACGCCCTCGTCATTTTGGGAATGGCGCTCAAGGAGCCGGACTACTCGCAGCTGTTTCGGGTCACAGAAACCTATCGTGCCGGAGCGGATGGACAGCAGAAAACGATAGGCCTGCTCCGCGCTCTCGGGAGCCTGATCGAAGACCTGCTGTTGGCTGTGGCTGGAACTCCGGCGTTGATGCGCAATGTCGACATGCAGGCCGAGCTCGTGCGCCTGGCGCAGGGTCTCACTGTGGATTGGATCGACGGCGCGGCGCGGGCCCTTTCACAGGCGGAGCAGGGCATGCGGCGGAATCTGCTGCGTTCGTTGTCCTTGGACGCGCTCGCCGTAAGCCTCGCGGAGCGCTGAAGGAGCGCACCTTCGTAAAAAAGCAACCTGTCGCCATCCGCAGGCATCTTTTCAAGCAGAATCAGGCAAATTCCTTGACCGGACACGGCATGAACAGGGATCTCCTGCACCAGGCCGCAGTGTGTTGCGTTTAGAAGGAGCCTGAAAAACAAGAACCGGAGGCGCCGTTCGTTTGCCCCACGCGAGCGGTTTCCGATGGATGCATTCAGAACTGCAGTTGTTTCGGTAGCGGACCTCACGCACACAAGGAGGATCGTATCCATGAACACTCAAGCCGCACTGTCTGGACTCGAAAACGTCCAGGGATTGCCGACACCGTTGCCTTCTCGGCGTGCCGGAAAGAAAGCGCCGCAACCCTTCCATCCGGCTCATCACGCGATGGATGACGAGTCGGGCCAGCGCCAAGCCGAGCTCTTTTACCTGCAGAAGCAGATCCAGTCGCAGACGCCGATGGTGATCGTGCTGGTCGACGGCGAAACCATCGAGGGCTGCATCGAATGGTACGACCGGCGCACGCTCAAGGTGCGCGGACGCGACAAGGTCCTGATTTATAAATCCGCAATCAAGTACATGTACAAGGCGGGCGAAGGCAGTCTCTGATCAGTTCTGGCGACTGGACATTCTTCACGCCCGTGGCCGGGTTGTACCGGTGCGCACGGCTCTGGGGTTAGTCCGGCCAACAGAAATCGGCTCTCAGGCGCCCGCTTTCAGCAGACGATCGCGAATGGCCGCACCCAGCCCTTCGGCTGGCGGCAGCGGGCACACGATCAATGTGCAGCCCTGCGCATCGAGCGCTCTGAGCCCAGCGTAGAGGTTGTGAGCCAGCTCTTCGGGCGCGGACCAGTGACCCCAGGGAAAATAATGCTGCGCCGCACACTTGACCTGCGATGACGCCAATCTCAGCAGGCAACATCAAGCCGATGCGATGCGATGCGCTGTGCGCAGCGACCTCGCCGATGCGCGCGGCCAGTTCCGCAAGTGGAGCTTCGACAACGACCAGGTGTCGCCCGCGGCGCGTAGTGCCGCAGTCCCACGCCGGGCGCGGGCAGGGCCTCGCGGGGCTCGGAGTTCGGCAGCATCGGCGAGCGTGAAGATGTCAACCGGGCCGGCAACAGCGCGAATCTGTTCTGCGGTGATCGGCACCGGGACGATAGATGATCATCGGACTTTGATTCGGGTCGAGCACGGTGGATTCGACGCCGTGCTCGGTCGGTCCCGCATCGAGAATCGCGTCGATCCGGCCGTCGAGGTCATCGAGCACGTGCGCCGGCGGTGGTGGGGCTTATGTGGCTGAAGAGGTTGGCGCTCGGCGCGGCCACTGGGCACGCCCGGCCTGCCGGATGAGTTCGAAGGCCACCGGATGCGCGGGCATGCGCACGCCTACCAGCGGCCTGCCCGCAGTCACCACGTCCGGCACGGCGTCGAACGCGGCAGCAGCAGGGTGAGCGGCCCGGGCCAGAAGGCCTCCATCAGGTCTCGCGCGCCACCGAGGATACTCCGAGACTAACTCCTCCAGCATGGGATTGCCCGCGACCGGTCCGGCGATGTGCACGATGACCGGATCCCACGCCGGCCGCTGCTTGGCCGCGAAGATGCGTGCCACGGCGGCGGCATCGAGAGCATTGGCGCCCAGGCCGTAGACGGTCTCCGTGGGCAGGGCGACCAGGCCGCCGGCGCGCAGAATCCCGGCCGCCTGCGCAATCGCCTCACGCGACTCAGCTTGATCGAGATGTTTCGGATCGACAGAGAGGCGCAGAGTCTTCACCGTTCTATTGTCGCTGCGGGCCGCCTGCCGTATACTCACTTCTTACATGGCGATTGAGACGGAAATCAAATTTCGCGTGAATGATCCGGGTCGGCTCGCAGCGCAGCTCGAAACTGCCGGATTTCGCCTTGAGACGCCGCGAAAATTTGAGAGCAACGTGCTCTATGACACGCCGGACCGAGCCATGCGCACGCGCACCGAGATTCTGCGTATCCGCCACTACGGCGAAAAATGTGTTGTGACCCACAAGCGCCTGCCCGATGCCGGGCCGGGCGAAGACCGGCACAAGCACCGCATTGAGACCGAGACCGAGGTGAGCGACGGCGACGCGCTTGCCGAGGTCTTTCGTTCGTTGGGCCTCGTCGAAGCCTTTCGGTACGAAAAATGGCGCACCGAGTGGACCGATGGTGAAGGGCATTGCGTTGTGGACGAGACGCCGATCGGCAACTTTGCCGAGCTCGAGGGGGAGCCGGAATGGATCGACCGAGCCGCTTCCCGGCTGGGCGTCGACCCGTCGGCGTACATGACTCTGAGCTACGGACGTCTCTTCGACCTGTGGCGCGACGAGCACAAATCGTCGGCGCAGGATTTGACGTTTTCCGCGATTGCAACCGCCGAAACGGCGCCCTAAAGACCAGGTCAAGGCGCAGCCGCGTCGCATTCCAGCAACTGCGGCTTGGCCAGTCAGTAAAATCGGCCGGGCTGGGCCGGGAGCTACTTCTCGGCCCCGTGGCACTTTTTGAATTTCTTGCCCGAACCGCAGGGGCAAGGATCGTTGCGGCCCACTTTTTCGCCCGTGTGCCGTTGTGGAGGCGGGCTCGACTCACCGCCGCCTGCGCGGCTGGCCACCGCAAGCTCGCGCTGCTTCTTGCGGTGGAACTCCTTCTCGAGTGTATCGATCGTCGTCGAAGGCTGGCGTGCGGGCATCCCGATCTCGCGCGGCTGCCCACCGTTCCCGTTGAGGACTCCGTGCGGCTCGGCTGCGCTCGCCACCGGCGGCGCCTGCGGAACTGCACGACGCGGCTCAGGAGCCATCTGCACGGGCTGCCCATCGGGTCCGAGAATCTGCATCCGGAACAGGAAACGTACCGTGTCTTCCTGAAACTTCAGCATCATTGCCTCGAACATGTCGAAGGACTCGCGCTTGTAGGCCACCAGAGGATCCTGCTGCGCGTAGCCGCGCAACCCGATGCCCTCTTTCAGGTGATCCATCGAAAGCAGATGTTCCTTCCACAATCCATCGATCACGCTCAGCATCACCATGCGCTCGTGGTACCGCATCGTCTCCGCGCTGAGAATTCTCTCTTTCGACTCGTAGGCCTCTTTCAGCTTTTCGAAGATCGCATCGCCGAGCTCGTGTCGTGCGAGTTGCGTTGGGTCAATCCCTGCCGCGGAAAGGCTCAGGCCGAAGTGGTCAACAAGCTTTACATCGAGGCCCTTGACGTCCCATTGATCCGGCCGCACCTTTTCGCCCGTAAACTCGTCGAGCAAGCTGCTGAGAATGCCACCGACATAATCCTCAAGAATCAATTCGCGCTGTTCGACACCTTCCAGCAGCTGGCGGCGCAAGCCGTACACGGCCTCGCGCTGCTTGTTCATTACATCGTCGTATTCAAGCAGGTGTTTGCGCGATTCGAAGTTCTGCGATTCAACTGCCTTCTGTGCGCCTTCGATGCGCTTTGAAATCATGCGCGATTCAATGGGCACGCCTTCTTCCATGCCCAGCCGCTCCAGCAGCGTTGATACCCACTGCTTGGCAAAGATGCGCATCAGGTCGTCTTCAAGCGAAAGGTAGAAGCGCGAAGCGCCGGGATCGCCCTGGCGGCCGGCGCGTCCGCGCAGCTGGTTGTCGATGCGCCGCGACTCGTGCCGCTCGGTGCCGAGAATGAACAGGCCTCCGGCTGCGATGACCTCTTCGTGTTCGACTCTTACGGCCTCGGCGTGGCCCGTGTTGACTTCGGCCCAATCCGGCTCCGCCACTTCGAACTCCTGGCCGGAATAGTAGAAGCGCAGGAAGCCCTTCGGCGCCATTGGACTGATGGCGCCTTCGGCCACGCTGATGGCGCGCGCGCGGCCTTTCTTCACCAGCTCTTGGCGCGTCATGAAGTCGGCATTGCCGCCCAGCAGGATGTCAGTGCCGCGGCCTGCCATGTTGGTCGCGATCGTCACCATCCCGATCCGCCCGGCCTGCGCCACAATCTCTGCTTCGCGCTCGTGAAACTTGGCGTTCAGAACCGTGTGGCGTACACCCTTGCGCTGTAGAATTCCCGACAACAGCTCGCTCTTCTCAATCGAGGTAGTGCCCACCAGCACGGGTTGCTTGTTCTCGTGCAGATCGGCAATCTCGTCGGCGACCGCTTTGTATTTTTCTTTTGTGGTGCGGAAGACGACGTCAGAGTTTTCAAGCCGCAACATCGGTTTGTTGGTCGGGATGACGACGATCTCGAGCTTGTAAATCTTCTCAAACTCGGCAGCCTCGGTCTCGGCTGTGCCGGTCATGCCGCTCAGCTTTCGATACAGGCGAAAGTAGTTCTGGAACGTGATCGTCGCAAGGGTCTGGTCTTCCTTGCGGATCGTAACGCCTTCCTTGGCTTCGATCGACTGGTGCAGGCCATCGCTCCAGCGGCGGCCCGGCATCAGGCGTCCGGTGAATGTGTCGACGATGATGACTTCGCCGTCCTTCACCACGTAGTCCACATCGCGCTTGTAGAGCGCGTGCGCCTTGATGGCTGTCTCAACGTAGTGCTTCAGATCCCAGTTTTCCGCATCAGCGATATTGTCGATGCCCAGATGCTTCTCAATCGTGATCCAACCCTCGTCCGTGACACCAATGGTGCGATGCTTCTCATCCACCACGTAGTCGCCCGAGAAGTACTTCTCGCCCTCGCCCAGCTGAATCCCAAGCTCTTCCTGGCGTTTGTGATCCAGGGACTCGACTTCCTCACCGAGCTGTAGCTGCGGAATAATCTTGAGCACGCGTGCGTACTTGTCCGTGGTCTGGTCGGTGGGGCCGGAGATGATCAGCGGCGTCCGCGCTTCGTCGATCAGGATCGAGTCCACTTCGTCTACGATCGCGTGATAGTGGCCGCGCTGCACGCAGTCCTTGATTTCGAACTTCATGTTGTCGCGCAGATAGTCGAAGCCAAACTCATTGTTGGTTCCGTAGGTGATATCGGCGGCGTAAGCCTTGCGCCGCTCGTCATCGCTCAGATCGTGCACGATCACGCCCACGGTCAGGCCCATGAACTCGTAGATCTTGCCCATCCACTCGGCATCGCGCTTGGCCAGGTAGTCGTTCACCGTGATCACGTGCACACCATGGCCCGCCAGCGCATTCAGATAGCAGGCCAGCGTGGCCACCAGCGTTTTGCCCTCGCCGGTCTTCATCTCGGAAATCTTGCCCTGGTGCAGCACCATGCCACCGATGAGCTGCACGTCAAAGTGGCGCATCTGCACTGCGCGCCACCCAGCCTCGCGGACTGCCGCGAAGGCTTCCGGCAGGATCTCGTCGAGCGCCTCGAGTTCGGCCGCCTTGAGGGCGTCGGCCTCCGTGATGCCTTCGAGCTTCTGGGCGATGCGGGCGCGAAAATCATCGGTCTTGGCGCGCAGCTCTTCGTCTGAGAGCTTCTGCATCTGCGGTTCGAGGGCATTGATGGTGTCCACGATGGGGAGCAGGCGCTTGATGGCGCGCTCGTTCGCGGTGCCGAATATTTTGGTGAGGACCTTGTCGAAAAACACGTGGATCTCCGTATCTGGGTGTAATGGCTGTGAGTTGCAGCGAAGGGCCGATCGGGCCGCTTGGATGCGAGTTCGTACACATCGCTAACAGCTGAAGAAATTACACGAGGCGAGGCGGAGGACGCGAGAACAAGGCAGGAAGCAGTGGAGCCATCGGTGCTCGGTCAAGGCATCGAATGGATGCGGTAACGAGCAGGCTGAAGGGAGAAATCAGCCCGATGAAAAAGACGGGAAGAATCGCCGTCCATGTACCGGAGTCGGCATTGGGAAAGATGGGGTTGATCGGTCGCCCGGACCAACGATGCACGAAGCGGGTAGCCGCGGGGTTCGCAATGGGAGATTGGCTCTTGGCCAGAAACGCCAGGACCGGATGCGCGTAGGCTTTTGCACTTTGCAGGCCCGCCTCAGCGCGCGAAGCAGACGCGAGTGTAATGGCGGCGATTGCCACCCATATCCATGCGCTTTTGTTTCGGGATCCGGTCACGTTCAGCCTACCTCTCATATTGTTTCACAAAACCGCTGTCCGCAGGTGTGCACAGGGATCATCGGTCCGGTCAAAGCTTGACCACGAAGGCGTCCAATGGGTCGCCGCGGCGAATTCGCCGGAGCTGGCGGTGAAGATGCTTTGCAGGTTTCTCGGGATCGCCTTCATTGTCTTCTTCGATGACTTCAACCGCCCGAGCTTTGATCGCAAAATCCATACTCGGGCGATAGAACATGGGGAGCAATTGAAGCGCAGTTCCAAGCGCGAAGGAGGAGGGGCAGAATCCCCTATTTTTCCTGCCCAGGCGCTGGTTGCGCCTGAAGAGGGCACGGCGCAGGTAATAGTGAACGAGGATGGCGACAATGACGAGGAGCGGAGACGCAAGCGCAAGACTGCCGCAGACATAAAGAAGTTGGAGAATCATCGGAATCCCTCCGGACCCAGGGCGAAATATCAGTCAAGGGAATAGATAAGCGGCACACGGCAGCCAGGGCTGCGGTACGATGCCGGAAATCTTCTTGAAGAATTAAGCGTGGCGGAAGGGCGGCGGCCGCTGGAAGGATACGGGAAGGGCGGGAGCTTCGGGCGCACGGCCGGCATACTCGAAGGCCAGCGGCGACAGAAGGGACAGCGGGGAAATGACGCCGAGAAAGAGAAGCGGCAGAATGGCCAGCCATGCTCCGTTGTCCGCGCCGTGGGCGTGGGGGACAAGCATCAGGACGAGGGCAACACCGATTGCGATTGCTGCAATCAGGAGCCAAGCGCGCCGATATCGGTTCTGAAACATTGCTGAATAACTCTCAATTGAAGTATAGCAGCGGCAGAATTGAGACGGCTGGGGCGGTCTATGCCTTGTGGCCGGTGGTTACCAGTCGCTCGCTCACCGCTTCCACAATCTGTTCGTGCACCTCATCGATGCCCAGATTGCCTTCGATCATCACCACGCGCTCGCGATCACGCGCAGCAATCTCGCGATACTTCTGCCATACGCGACGGAAAAAGGCGTCCTGCTCCTGCTCAAAGCGCCCCTCGTCGGCACCGCTCTGCGCGGCCTGGCGATCGTTGCGGCGGCGCGCGCGTTCCAGGCACAACTCGAGTGAAGGCAGCAGCAGCAGCGTCAGGTCCGGCTGCAGGCCGCCGCAGATCAGCCGGTGCAATTCGAGCACCGGGGCAGAGCCCAGTTCGCGGCCACCGCCCTGGTAGGCTTCGGTGGAGTCGGTGAAGCGGTCGCAGAGCACGATCTTGCCGCCTGCGAGCGCGGGCTCAATTACCTCGGCGATGCACTGCGCGCGATCGGCAAACATCAGCGCCATCTCCGTCATCGCCGCAACCGATGTCGCGCCGGAATCGAGAAGCAAAGCGCGAATGCGATCGCCGGTCGCCGTTCCGCCCGGCTGCCGCGTCAGCACCGGGCTCAGGCCACGCTTCTGCATCCACGTGGCAAGCCGTTTAATCTGCGTGGTTTTGCCGGAGCCGTCGAGGCCCTCAAGGGTGATGAATAGTCCGCGCGGCATGGCGAGAGTCTACCACCGCTGGTAATGGAGACGGCATCGGTGCGGTTGTGTTACAAACAGATGATTTTTATTGTCGGCTCGTCGGGTCGACCGCACGTATTGGAGTAGAAAGACCGTGAAAATCTGTACCCTCCCTCGCTGTATCCTTCTGGGCAGCCTTTTTGCAACTCTCCTGGCTGCCCGCACCGCAAATGCCCAGAACCTCACCCTCGAAGGACAAACTGGCGGCTTCATTACGCCGACGGCCTACGTGGTCTACACAGCAAAGGACAAGCTCTTTTCGCATCCGGCCATTGGCTATCACTTCATCAATGCCTCCAGCGTGATCGGTAACATTCACACCTTCAGCATCGCCGAGGGATTCGCGAACCGCGCGGAAGTTGGCTACACGCGCAGCGAACATACAAAAGGCAACAGCGCGCTCTTCAGCAGCCTGTGGGACTATCCGGGCATGAACATCTTTAACGGCAAAGTCGTGGCCGTGAAAGACGGGCAGTTCGGCCCCTGGACGCCTGGCCTCGCCGCAGGCTTCGTTGTGCGAACCGGCGATAAGTTTGTCAGCGGCGCTCTGAATCAGGAGCTCACGGGCAGCCTGAAAACCTACACCAACGAAGACGTGTACGTCGCGGCTACTAAGACGTGGCTGCATCCTCCCGTGCCTTTTCTCATCAACCTCGGGTGGAAGGCGACCAACGCATCCATCTACGGCATCGGCGGCCAGGCCACGCGCTTTGGTGGACGCCTCTTTGGCGGCCTCGGCATTCCCTTGCCCGCGCCCTTCCACACCGCTATTGTGCCGGCCATCGGCTTTACACAGGAGCCGCCCCAGGTGACCAACCTCAGCGCCATTCTCTTTCCGCCGGGAAGCGGCGCGCACATTCCCACAACGCTCGATTACGCCGTGCGTGTGACCCAGAAGGAGAACCCGCACTTCGCCTTCGACGTCGGCATCGGACATGTCGCCGGCACCATCGGCACCACCGCCATTCCGACGGGCGTTGCCAACCCGCCTTACGTGCTCGTTCCTGTCGATCTTAAGGCAAATCGGATCTTCGGCATGGGCCTCAGCGTGCGCTACTGATATCCCTTGAAGAAGGGTGTACTGGAGGCTTCCTCCTGTCGCAATAGATCATCGTAACGCGTTGGAATCAGGAGAGATGTCGCTCTTTACAGCGCAATGCGCGGAACCCAAAGTAATACTGAGTGGTGGCAACTTCTCATGGCAGCGCGGGTTCCAAGTAGGGTAGTCTGACGGCGAACAAAGCCTTCGCGCCGCCGAACTGCCCGGAGACCTGCCCGGTGCGAAAAGGTTTCGCGCGATGCAGGGACGTATGATCGGCACCAAGCACCAGGAGGTATTTTCCATGCGACTTTTTCGTTCGGCTCGTTGGCTTTTGATGGCGCTGCTGCTGGCCATAGTTCCGGCCTCTTCGTACGCCGGCGTTTTTATCAGCGTCGGCTTCGCTCCTCCTCCGCTTGTGGTGTACGAGCAGCCCCCCTGCCCAGAAGAGGGTCTCATGTGGACGCCTGGCTACTGGGGCTACGGTCCCGATGGCTACTACTGGGTGCCCGGAGCGTGGGTGCCGGCTCCTTATGAGGGCGCTCTCTGGACGCCTGGTTATTGGGGCTATAGCGAAAATGCCTACGTCTGGTATCCCGGCTACTGGGGCCAGCATGTTGGCTACTATGGCGGCGTGAATTACGGCTTCGGCTATATGGGCATCGGCTTCGTGGGCGGCATGTGGCGCGAACACCACTTCGCCTACAACAGCGCAGTGATGCGTGTGAACAACGTCTATATCCATAACACCTACATCGATCGCACCGTGGTCGAGCGCAATACCATCGTCAACGAACGCCGTGTCGCCTTCAGCGGCGGACCCGGCGGCATCCGCCACGATCCAATGCCCGAGGAACGGATGGCCATGCGCGAGCAGCACCTCGCACCGACGTCCTACCAGATGCAGCACGTGAATTCGGCCATGGGCGACCACAATGCCTATGCCCGGTTCAACGGCGGGCGTCCACAGAATGTTGTCGTCGCCCGCCCCTTGCCGCGCGAAGAGCACATGGGACCCACGGGAACGAGGCCAATGGGCCCGGACACCTTCAACAACAATCGCGGTGGCTTCAACAATAACAACCGGGACAACAGCAATCGCGACAACAGCAACCGCGGCGGGGCCAATCCGACCTACGGGCAGCAGAATGGGCAGCAGAACCGGCCTGACTTCCAGAACCATCAGCCGATGCCGCAGCAGCCGCGCGGCAATCCGCAGGGCAATCCCCAGAATGAGTACCACCCTGCGCCGCAGAACCAATACCACGCCGCGCCGCAGGGTCAGCCCCGCAGCGACTACCGTCCGTCGCAGCAGAATGAAAACCACCCTGGCCCCCAAGGTCAGCCGCACAATGACTCGCACACCGGGCCACCACAGCAGTCGCGTCCGCAGCACGACCATGAGCACGATAAGAACTAGTACGATCCCTAGTGCGATTCTCGGTAGCATCTGAAACCAGCAAGACCCACGGCTCGCCGTGGGTCTTGCTGTGTCGCGCCCAACTCGTCACGCCTGGGCAGGCTCGATTCCCGCAATTTCCACTTCAATCCCGCCGTAATCCGGATGATCGTTTTCGCGGATCCGATAGGCGAGGTCGATGCGGCTTCCTTCTCTCAGGCCAAGTTCGGCGGCGCGAAACGCCATGTCCCAGCCAATTGCGCGCATGGCGCCAAGGCTGCCCGCTCGCGCCCCCGTCTCCTGGGTGAGTTCGAGCCGAAGATGCCGATCCTTCATCACGCGCGGCGCCGTCAGCAGCCGTGTATTGCGCGCAACAAATACTGGCTCAGGATTGCCATGGCCGAGCGGCTCGAGCTTGCGCAGCCAGCCTGCGAGTACCGGTGTAATCCGATCCAGCGGCAGCTCCGCGTGGATGCGCAGCACACGTTCTGGCTCCCGCGCTGCAAGGTGGCTCGCGGCATAGCAGCGAAGCCGGTCCTTCAACTCGGGCAGTGCCGCGGAGGGCAGGGCAAACCCCACTGCGAAGGCGTGACCGCCAAAGCGCGTGAACAAATCGGCGCATGATTCGAGAGCCTGCAGCAGCGGGAATCCGTCAACAGAGCGGCCCGATCCGTGCGCAACCCCGTCCTCGACGCAGATCACGATGGCCGGCTTTGCGGTGCGCTCCACCACGCGGGACGCGAGGATGCCGATCACCCCGCGATGCCAGCCGTCGCCATCGAGCACCAGCATGGGTTCGGCGTCGAGACCCGGCTCCGTGGCCAGGCGTTCTTCAATCGTCTTCAGCACAAAGGCTTCCGTATCGCGCCGTTCGCGATTCAGCCGCTCCAGCTTCGCGGCCAGCTCCTGGGCGCGCCCCACGTCGCGCGTCGTGAAAAGCTCAATCACCTCGGAAGCCACATCCATGCGGCCCGCCGCATTAATGCGCGGAGCCAGGCGGAAAGCCACATCGAAGCCGGTAAGCTGCTTTGCTGTGGGATCCAGTTGTGCCGCGGCAAACAATGCGCGCAGCCCCACGCCCATCGGCCGCCGCAGCTCACGCAGGCCCAATGCGGCGATCGTCCGATTCTCTCCGCGCAGTGGCACCGCATCGGCGATCGTCGCGATCGCCGCCATCTTCAGAAAACTGGGCAGAGTTTTTTCCCGCGTGCGCAGCGGGTCGCGGCGTTCAAGCAGCGCCTGCGCCAGCTTCAGCGCAATGGCCGCGCCGCACAGAGACTTTTCAGGATAGCCGCAGCCGGGCTGATTGGGATTGAGAATCGCCAGGGCCACTGGAACCGCGTCGTGCGCATCGGGCAGGTGATGGTCGGTCACGATCAGATCCAGGCCCAGCTCGCGTGCTTTCTCGGCCTCTGCAAACGCACGCATGCCCGTATCCACGGTGATCACCAGCCGCACGCCCTCGGCATATGCCGTCTCCAGCACGCCCGACTGCATGCCGTAGCCCTCGCGAATGCGATGCGGCACATGGAAGCGCACCACGCCGCCCAGCATCTCGATCGCAGTTTTCAGCAGCACCACCGCGGTGGTGCCGTCCACGTCGTAGTCGCCATAAAGCAGGATCGGTTCAAGCGCGGCAATCGCTCTCTCAACGCGGTCGACCGCCGTTGCCATGCCCATCATCAATAAGGGATCGTGCAGATGCGCTGCGTCTGGATGGAGGAAGGTGAAGGCTTCGTCTGCATGCGTGATGCCGCGGGCAACCAGCAGTTCGGCAAGCACCTGCGGCAGGCGTGCTTCCTTAGCCAGGGCCTCAGCTTCGTTGGGATGTGGCTCTTCGATGAGCCATCGTTGGCGGGGCTTGCGGGCCGCTGTGCCTGCGCCGCTCGGCGCTGCGCTCGCTGTGCCCACCCGCTCTATTCGTCCTCGTCATCGTGCTGGTGCTCATCGATCACGATGTCATGAAAATTCTCGATGTCTTCAAGCAGCGATTGAAAGCGCTCGTACCAGTCGGTGGTCGTCTCGTGCAGAAACGTAATGCCCTGATAGACAAATCCAAGCTGAATGTAGCCGACCATGCCCGCGTATTTGCGCAGCCATTGCGCTTCCACCAGCTCCGTTGCTTCCTCGTCGGGGAAATTCATCTCCCCGGCTTCCTCGATCAGCGAATCGAGCTCCTCGCGCTCCAGCGTCATTTCGCTGAAGGTGATGAAGGGCGCATTCACATGCTTCGCCATCTCGACAAAGTCTTTCCACGCGTCGGTGTTGCCCTGGCTCTCCCACAGAATCGAGGGGATGTCTTCAGTGACGTAGCCCGGCAGGCGGCGCAGGCCGTGCCCTTCGATAAAGGCCACCATATCGTCTTTCAGAGAAAGCAGATTATCCGAGCTCATAGTCAAGCACACATTCTCTCAGATGCGGGCGGGTTGAGCAGGCCAATTGTGGAAAGCCTCCCGCGGTTTGGTTAAGCAAGGCCCAAGCTTTACTCTGAACACAGTCCACTTTCCCGGAGGTCGTTCGTTTGCCCGCGTTTGAACATCATGTGTTTGTGTGTACCAACGTGCGCCCTGAGGGCGCGCCACGTCCATCCTGTACAGCCGATGGCAAAAGCGAACTCCACACCCAGTTGCAGCAGCTGTCAAAAGCTGCCGGGCTGGGCGCAACTGTCCGCATTAACAAGTCGGGATGCCTCGATCAGTGCGAGCATGGGCCCACGGTCGTCGTCTATCCCGAGGCAGTCTGGTACGGCAACGTCAAGCCCGAGGACGCAGCCGAGATCGTCAACGAACATCTGATCGCCGGACGGCCGGTCGAACGGTTGCGCATCGCCGACTCGTGCCTGAACGCCAAAAGCTGCCCGCATCGCACCTGAGGCAGGCGCGATGCCGAGACCGGCCTGTTTTGCGAGAGTAAGTCCGACCGCTCCCCTTCGCCATCTTCAGGAAGCGATACATCGGACGGCGGCAGCTCCGATGCCGTGCCTTGAACCGGCAGTGCGGCCCGCCTTTTCTTTCGCTCAGGCCCTATCGCCGGGCATCCCGTTTCTTCCGCTTGGCTTTCACCGTGATGCCGGTTGTACACCCCCGGGGCCGATGCGCTATCCTCATTACTTAACCCATGATTTTTTCTCGCGAATACATTGGGTATCTCGCCCGCCGCACGGTCAAGCACCTCATCGACGCAAAGATGATCACCACCAGCGATCTGAAGGCTACGGAGGCGCGGGTAACCGTAGGTCTGACTGAAGAGCTTGCGCTTGAAGACCGCATCAACGA
Source organism: uncultured Acidobacteriaceae bacterium (assembly GCA_963760475.1). Lineage (GTDB taxonomy): Bacteria > Acidobacteriota > Terriglobia > Terriglobales > Acidobacteriaceae > Telmatobacter. The sequence continues at coordinate 175,232 of CAVXDG010000009.1, forward strand.
AGAGGTGCGCGTTATTCTCGAGGCCTACTCCGACGAAATGCGCAAGTCAGGCGCGCAGTATGCCGAGATGTTCAAGAAGGTCAAGACGGAGCTGGCGAAGAAGTACAAGGCGGTGCTATGAGAATCGGCCGCGACAAGCTCAACAAGCTCGCCCATACCGCTGCCGACACTCTTGCCGAGAGCGATGAAGTTGGCTTTCTCGAAGATCGCAACACCATCCGCCAGGAAGCGCGCAAGGCGCTTGAGTTGCTTCTCACCCAGGAAGCCGCCATCGACACCGCCGCGCGCCTGAAGATCGCTTCGCAGCGCAAGATCATCCTCGAAGGCTCGCAGGAGTGGGACATCCTGTACCGCAAGTACTACAACGACGAAGTCCGCAAGCTGGGGATATAGCGGTTCTCGGTCGGCGCGGCGAATTGCGGCTACTTTGGCGCGATGCCGAATTTTTGTTACAGTAAGTGAGTGGCCGCAAGGGCCATTTCCCCTCAATGTGGCGCTATCGTCTAGGGGTTAGGACGTGAGATTCTCAATCTTAAAACACGGGTTCGATTCCCGTTAGCGCTACCAGTCAGTCTTCTCCCCAGCCTCCCGGTCCAGCCAAGACAACTCCGACGATTCTTCGCCCGCATAGGCTCCGCGCCAAGTATTATGTTCGCTTGGTGAGCGAGGCTCGCGCGCGAGAAGACAAACCATGAACATCGATCGTCGCACTTTTCTATCCGGAGTTTGCGGGGTAACGGCCATTTCTGTCGTCGCCCCGAACCGTGGCTCCGATGCTGTTCTAGCAGCCTCGTCGCCAGTCAATCTTGCGGCCGATCCCCTGCGTCCGCAGTTCCACCTGCTCCCCCCTGCCAACTGGATGAACGACCCGAACGCCCCCATCTTTTGGAAGGGTAAATACCACATGTTCTACCAGTACAACCCCGATGGCGCGTATTGGGGCAACATGCATTGGGGACATGCCATCAGCCCAGACATGGTGCACTGGCGGCATCTTCCTGTCGCGTTCTCGCCTACACCGGGTGGCCCGGATGCCGACGGCTGCTTTACGGGAACGGCCGTGGTCCAGGAGGGCAAGGTCGTCGTCCTCTACACAGCCGTTCAATCCGTGCCAAGAGCGCAAGCCACCATCAAAGAGGGGATACGCAATCTGCGCGAAACACAGTGTCTCGCAGTCTCCGACGATCCCGAATTGAAGACCTGGACGAAGCTGCCGAAGCCAGTGATCGCCCGCCCCCCGGAGGGCATGCAGGTGAGTGGATTTCGCGATCCCTCCCCGTGGAGGATCGGCGACTGGTGGTACATGGTGCTGGGCGCAGGAATCGAGGGGCAAGGCGGAGCGATCCTGCTCTACAAATCGAAAGATCTGCGCAGCTGGGAGTACATGCATGTGCTTGCGGGCCGCAATCATGAGGGCATGCAAGACCTATCCCCATTCAACCCATGGGATGTGTGGGAGTGTCCAGATTTCTTTCCTTTGGGAGAGAAGTACGTGCTGATTTTTTCTACGTCGCGCAAATCATTTTGGCAGAGCGGCACACTCGACGAAGGGTCGATGACCTTTCATCCCGAACGATCCGGCATTCTCGATTACGGCTCCTACTACGCTCCCAAGACGCAGCTGGACAAATCCGGCAATCGCATTCTCTGGGGCTGGGTCGAAGAAGATCGGCCGCTGGAGGAATACAAGGCTGCGGGCTGGGCCGGGCTCATGTCATTGCCGCGCGTGCTCACGCTGGATGCCGACGGTAGGCTGAGAAGCCGCATGGCTGCGGACGTGGACCAGCTCCGCGTGCGCAAACAGGCACTCGATGTGCTGGCTGGCGAAGGAGGCGTGCGCCGCCAGATCGAAGGTTTGCGTGTCGGGCAATGCCGCGGAGAGATTCTCTTCACAGCGCGGCGAACCTCTGAGCCGTTCGAATTCACTTTGTTCAGCCCAGCGGATAGCGAGTCTCCTTGCCTGACCTTGGGGTACGACCCGCGTTTTCCCGCGCAGGTGTCCATTGACGATCGACCGGTCCCGATCGCTCTTAGCGATGACGAGAAGATCGAGGCCCATCTCTATATCGATGGCTCGGTCATTGAGACCCTGGTGAACGGGCAGGCGGCCTGGACCAAGCGCTTCTACTACAACGGCCCGGCTCGGGACATGTGCCTCGGGTGGTCCGGCAAGATGTCGAGCCTCGCGAGTCTGACCGTCTGGCAGTTGGCAGCCATTTCCGCAGGCCCGTAAGGGAGCGAAGCAGCTTCGTGCGTCCTCCGCTCGTCACTGGAACGAGGCGAACGCAGCGCGCGGATTTATACTCCCGCCATGCGCTTTTCCGTTGTCGCCTTCGTCTTCTCTGTTTGCTCGCTTTCTTTACTCGCACAAAAGCCCACCTCTCAGGGGCCGCCCACCGTGGCGGAGGCCCAGGCATTCGTTGATCGCGCCAACGCCGAACTCCTGAAGGGAAGTACCGACACGGCGCATGCGCAATGGACGGCGGAGACCGACATCACCGAAGACACGGAGGCAACCTCGGCGCGCATGAATGAGGTGTTCACTGCGCGCGAGCTGGCGCTTGCCGCGCAAAGCCACCGATTCGACCACGTTCAGCTTCCACCGAAACTGCGCCGTCAAATCAGGTTGCTACAGGTCACGGCTCCGGCCGCGCCGCGCGAACCCGAGCTGCTGGCCGAACAAACGCAGCTTGCCGCCTCGCTCACCGGTATGTATGGCAAGGGGAAGTACTGTCCAGGCACGCCTGCGGGTCGGGAGCCGGCACCCGGAGCAAAGTGTCTCGGCATCGACGACATCTCCGCCATCATGGCCAAGTCGCGCGCCCCTGAAGAACTGACGGAGCTATGGATCGGGTGGCACGCCATCGGCGCGCCGATGAAAGACAAATATGCGCGCTTCATGGAACTCCAGAACGTCGGCGCGAAAGAGCTCGGTTATCATGACGCGGGCGAGTTGTGGCGCGCCAACTACGACATGACACCGGCCGAGTTTTCGGCCGAGCTGGAGCGTGCCTGGACGCAGCTCGAACCGCTCTACCGTGAGCTGCACCACTACGTGCGCGCCCGGCTGATCGCCCAATACGGCAAAGCTGCCGAGCGTCCCGATGGCATGATTCCCGCCCAGTTGCTGGGCAACATGTGGGCCCAGGAATGGGGCAACATCTACGACATCGTCGCGCCTACCGATCCCCATCTCGCGCAGTTCAAGCCGGTCGATCTGGAGGCCGCGCTCAAGCAGCAGATCGCGGAGAAAGATCCAGCGGCCGCGCCCGCCTTTGTCCCTGGCGCCGATCTCAGCTCCGATGCCGGGCACGCGGCCCACACCGCCGCCGGACGCGACATGGTCCACTACGGCGAAGACTTCTTCAAGTCCCTGGGCTTCGCTCCCTTGCCCTCAACCTTCTGGCAGCGCTCTCAGTTTGTGCATCCGCGCGACCGCGAAGTTGTCTGCCATGCGTCGGCGTGGGACCTGGATTCGGTTGACGATCTGCGGGTGAAGATGTGCATCGAAGTCGACGCCGACTATTTCACCACCGTGCATCACGAGCTGGGCCACAACTTCTATCAGCGCGCCTACAACAAGCAACCCTTCCTGTTTCGCAATGGCGCCAACGACGGGTTCCACGAGGCCATCGGCGACGCCGTCGCGCTATCGATTACGCCGGCCTATCTCAAAACCCTCGGTCTGGCCGGCGACGAGCCGCCTGCCGCGGCCGACATCCCTCTCCAGCTGCGCACGGCTCTCGACAAGGTCGCTTTTCTGCCCTTCGCTCTGGCACTTGACCAGTGGCGTTGGCAGGTTTTCTCCGGGCAGATCAAGCCGTCCGATTACAACAAGGCGTGGTGGGCGCTGCGCGCGAAGTATCAGGGCGTCGTGCCTCCGGTCGACCGCACAGAGGGCGAATTCGATGCCGGCGCCAAGAACCACGTCCCCACCAACGTTCCCTATGCACGCTATTTTCTTGCCCGTATCTACCAGTTCCAGTTCTTCAAGGCCATGTGCGATGCCAGTGGCTACAAGGGCCCTCTCAATCGCTGCAGCTTCTATGGATCGAAGGCAGCGGGTAACAAGCTCAGCACGATGCTGAGCGCGGGCCAGTCGCAGCCCTGGCAGACAACCTTGAAAGAGATGACCGGCACCGACCACTTGGACGCACAGCCGATGCTGGACTATTTCGCACCCCTCTACGCGTGGCTGAAAGAGCAGAACAGGGCCAATCTCTCCGCCCGGTAATGGACGCCATTATTTGGTTCAATGGCTGACCAAAGAGGGTGCGCGCTAGCTCGAAAGTTGCAATGCCGCCGTCTCGCCCGGTGGTAGCATTGAACTCAAGAGGGCAGTGAATCGCCCTTATTTACAAGCAGTTTTGTACCTCTTTCGCCCCAGTCAACACTGAAAAACTAGAGCAATCCTTTGCCGCCGGTATCGCGGAATGATGGCGTATGGAAGCCAAAAAATACACGATCTATAACAAGACGCGGGATACTTCTGTCACCTCGGGCGCCACGGCAGTGGATTCGACGCGCGAGCCGTTGACCGCGTTGCGTGTGATGGTGGAGGGGCTCGGTTCAGACAACGAGACGGGCCTCTGGCTTACCCATATCACCGTCATCCCGATGGTGCCGCGCATCTCCCCTTTCGATCTGGTGTATCTCGACAAAGACAACCGAGTCTTCCAGTGCATCGAGCTGCTTCCGGCCACAGAGATTCCCCGTTTCAGCAAGCCCGCGACGAGCGCGCTGGTGCTGCCCTTTCGTACCATTTCCGCGACGAAGATCGCAGTCGGCGACGACCTCACGTTAGCCGAAATCGAAGAAGTCGAAGAAGCCCCAAAGCCGGAACCGATCGTAGAAGATGTTCCGGCTCCACTCAGTACCGTCGCCCTCATTGCAGCCATCGCCCAGCCGCTCCCCGAAATCCACAAGCCAGTAGTCGATGACCTGCCATCGCCCTTTCTCCAGGCTCTGCAGAACGAAGATTCCGATGAGGACGAAGTCCCGGTTCCACGCGAGACAGCCCAGCTTGGGTCGTTCCCGGTTGTAGAAGAGTTCGCCATCGCACGGTTTCTGCGTGACCCGTCGAAGCCGCAGCAGAGCGCACCCCTTCCTTTAGAGGCCCCGGAAAAGCCCGAGCGTGCCCCTCTGGAATTTCCATCGATCGCCGAGCAACTCGCACTCCGAAGCTCCAGGCCGCGCGCCCGCGCCGCAAAGCCGGTTACGCAGCCACAGCCGGATGCCGTGCCCGCCCAGCAGACTCAACTCGCCTCTGCCACGAATGAGGCAAAGCCCATCAATCGATTCTTTCGCTGGCTCTATCCCGCGCTCTACGATCAGAATCGTCGTGCCTCCGATAGGCGCAATTCGCAGGGCCTCGTGGCTTACGATTCACGTTCTGAAAAGCCGCGGATGCATGAGGTCGGCGACCTCAGCTCGAACGGCCTCTATCTGCGTACCAGTGAGCGATGGGAGCCCGGCACCGCGATGGATCTGATCCTGCAACGCAAGGGCCGGCCTGAAAAAAATTCGCAGGAACGGATCGAACTCGAGGTTGTGGTGGTGCGTGCCGGCGCCGACGGCGTTGGCTTCGCCTATGCGCTTCCAGAGGGACTGCAGCTGAAACTCTGGGAAGCCCCTGGGCGCAATGGCGCCAACGAGGCCGATCCAGGCTGTGTGCTGCGCGAGCTCCGCATGGCGCGGGCTCTCGCGTTCATGTGCCGCATCTGTCCTTCAGCAACCGAAGAAATCACCGCACTGTTCTACAAGACTTTAAGCAACGTCCGCCTCGCCAACGTTGTTGAGATCGCGCTCAAGGCCGAGCGGCTTCTCGTCCCCGAGCCGCATGCCTACTCCATGGTTGCTCATCGCGACCTGATCCTGCGTATCCTCGAACATGGCTCGTGGGTTGACGTGGCGTGGCTGCAGGAGCTCTGGGCCGGACTCCTCGCGACTTCGTGCACGCTGGAAGGACAGGATGAGTCGAACCTGGTCTTCATTGACATCCTCAGCCGTCTGGCCCCGCTGCCCACGCAGATTCTCGCTGTCGCCTGCGCCAAGGCGATGCAGGCCATGGGCGAGAGCTCCTCGATTCCTCCTTCGCTCATGGCCTTTACCGCCGAAGAGATCGCCCGGATTACGCGTTCGAACAACCTCACCAAGATTTACCGGTCCATCGCGGAGCTTTCCGAGCTCGGCCTTCTCGAAAAATCCCCCAAAGCCGCCACACAGGACAATCCTCACGCCGCCAAGGCCAAGCCGACCCATCTTGGCCTGGAGATGTTTGCTCGCTGCAATGGGCAGCGTGGCGCAGCCTGAAATCGCTCGGCCAATCGACTCTTTGACCGCCAGACCGGCGCTTCGGTTCCACCCCGAAATTCATAAAATCTCTTGGGGACAGTTCTGCCCGTTGGGGAGTACGATGTTCGGCATAATTTGCAAGCCCCGTCGTGACCCCCATGAACTACGTCATCGACGCAGTAAAGCAGCACGGGGCGAGAGAGAACCATGCCAAGACTGTGCCGCTTCCTTTCGATCTCCATGCTGTTGATTCTGCCGATGGCCGTCGTCGCATCCGGCCAGACTATCGCCGAGCTTGAGCAGCGGGCAAAGGCGGGAAATGCCGAAGCTCAATTCCGGCTGGGACTTGAATATGCTGTCGGAGCGCGGGTGCCGGTCGATCTTGGCCATGCAGTCCAGTGGTATCGCATGGCGGCCGATCGCGAGTATGCCTATGCCGAGTTCAATCTCGGCGTGGCCTACCACAACGGCCTCGGCGTATTAAAGAGCGACGCGGAGTCGGTGCGCTGGTACCGCAAGGCCGCCCAGCACGGCAATGCAGATGCCGCCTTTGCGGTCGCCCGCGCCTTTGATCTTGGCCAGGGAGTTGCCAAGGACAAGACACAAGCAGTTCTCTGGTACGGCAAAGCGGCCGAGGGCAACGGAAACCCCTCCGCCGAGTATCGACTGGCGACGATCCATGAGACCGGCGACGGAATGCCCAAAGACATGGCAGAGGCTTTCTTCTGGCTTGAGCTGGCCTCCGCGGCTGAGAAGCAGCCAAGCCGTCGCCAGCAAATCGCCACCCAGCGCGACGCCGTTGCGGGCGCTCTGCCTGAGGCCGCCCTCCTCGAAACCCGCGAGCGCGTTCGCCGCTGGAATGCCGAGCATCCCGCCGGATCGAGGTCGCGTTAAAGCAGTTTCGGACTACACGCCTGCCTCCGCCAACCGTCCTTGCCTATGTCCGCTTGTCTGCTTTGACAGGTGGGGCGGTACCTTATCCTTTTCCTGCACGGTTCCGATTCGTGGGGTCCATCCCGAGCGGGTGGTCACCACTTGCCCCGTCCTATCGTCTAACCAACTGAAGTGTGCCCGATGAAAATGAGAAATCAGATGCTCTCCTCCGTTGGCTTTGCCCTTCTTTTTTTCTCCATGCCGATGGTGAGCCTCGCCCAGCAATCCGCATCTCCGGCATCCGACCAGCCAGTCACCACGCTGCACGTGCAGGCGCGCGAAGTTCTGCTGCCCGTAACCGTGCGCGACAAGCATGGCGCTCTCGTCACGACGCTCCAGAAGGCTGACTTCACCCTCACCGAAGATGGCCGCCCGCAGGTCATCAAGAGCTTTACCCGCGAGACCGATCTGCCCTTCGCTCTCGGCCTGCTGGTCGATACCAGCCGTAGTGTTTCCGGGGCCATGGAACAGGAGCGCAAAGCCGCTGGAAAGTTTGTGGATCAGATGCTGCCCGACCCCACGGCAGCGCCGGCGCGACCAGCCGCGCACCCAGCCACACATCAGGATCAGGCCTTTCTGCTTCACTTTGACCGCGAAGTCGAGCTCCTGCAGGACTTCACCGCATCCCGCGAAAAACTCCACCACGAGATCGACGAAATGGGTGCGACGTCGCGATCGCGCGATGACGCACAGGGCCCCGAGACCACAGGCGACGACCGCGAGCGGCAGCGCGCCGGCCGCGGTGGCACCCAGCTCTACGACGCCATTTTTCTTGCCTCGGACGAACTGATGAAGCCCAAGGAAGGACGCAAGGCGCTCGTTGTCTTCTCCGACGGAGTCGATCGCGGCAGCAAAGAGACCATGAACGAAGCGCTCGATGCCGCCGAACACGCCAACGTCGCCATTTTCACCATCTACTTCAAGGGCGAGCAAGAGCGCGATTCCAGCAACGGCTTTCCCGGCGGCCGGCGCGGCGGGATGGGCGGAGGATGGCCCGGCGGCGGCGGTGGCGGATACCCAGGCGGCGGCTATCCGGGCGGAGGCGGGCGCCGAGGAGGCGGAGAGCCTCAGGTGGATGGCAAGAAGATCATGGAGAAGATCGCCACCCAGACGGGCGGCCGATATTTCGAAGCCAAGAAGCGCGAGAACCTCGAAGAGATCTACGCGTCCATTGCCGAAGAACTGCGCGGTCAGTACCTGCTCAGCTACACGCCCGACGTGGTCGACAACGACGGCGGCTACCATAAGGTCACCCTCAAGGCCAATAAGGACGATTTCACGGTGCAGACACGCGCAGGCTACTACGCTCCCGGCGGCGACAGCTCCCGCTAGCTCTGACCGTCTGCTGTCTGCCATTGGGGTGCCCCATCCTTCGCTCTTTTCTGGCGAAAGGGTAGGAAAGCGCGAACCGTCAAAGTGAAAGTCGCACGGTCAAAGACCGGGTCGGCGAGCCGCCGACCTCCCTGCCGTATGGGCCTCAGCCCGCCAATTCCATCAATTCATGCGCCGCATTTCTTGGAGCCGCAACGGGCTTGCGCCCTTCCTCTTCAGCCACCACATAAAAGCGGCACAGATCGGCTTGCCCGAAGGAGGTCGTGAGCGCCACGTCCGAGGCATCGCGTCCCACCGCCATCAGCACTCGTCCGATGCGCGGCACATTATGGCGGGCATCGAAAGTCCACCAGCGATTATCGAGAAACACCTCAAACCACGCGCTGAAATCCATTGGCCCCGACTGCGGCACCCCGATGTCTCCGAGGTAGCCGGTGGCGTAGCGTGCCGGGATGTTCATCGCGCGGCAGAAGGTTACTGCCAGATGCTGAAAGTCGCGGCAAACCCCCACGCGCTCCGTGAAGACGTCCATGGCGGTCTTGGTCGGCCGCGCTGTCGCATAATCGAATCGCACTTTCTGATGGACCCACGTGCATATCGCATGCACCCGCGCCCACCCTGGTGCGGTGTCGCCGAACAAATCAACTGCGACGCTCGAGAGCCGGTCGACCTCGCAGTAGCGGCTGTTGAGCAGATAGGTCAGAACCTCTTCCGGCAAGTCGCCGACAGGGCATTCGCGCGCAGTCGGCTTCACGGGGTCCGGACTGCCGGAGTCCAGGACGAGAGTCGAATTGAACAGCCGTAGCCTTCCAGCTGGCGCCACAAAGCGGGTGACGCGGTTGCCGGAACTGTCGAAGTAGTTCGAAATCAACAAGCCGGGATCAGTTCTGACTTCGTCTGGCTCCTGTAAATCTAGTGATCGCGAAGGATGCACATTGAGCATGGCCAGCATGGCCGTTTCAGAAGACAGATTGAACTCGATTTCATATCCAACGCGGATCAACATTTTGACGAAATCCCTCACACATAAAAAAGCCCGCACGGCCAGCATGGAATCGACCCCAAAGCAGGACGAAAACGGCACCTTTTCTTAGATGGCAGGTTTTCGGAAAGGATGGCAGGCCTTGATGAAAAGCCTGCAACAACTCCTCAGCGGCTCGATGAGCGGCAGAGGAGGTATCTTGCCCAAATTGCCCAGATGCAGCAAGGGCGCAGCCATCGGCCGCGCCCTTGCTGTATCCAATTGCTTCTCGAAACTACTTGTTGGTGTGCGAGATGCCCGACTTCTCTTCGAGTGCCGCCTGCGCAGCCGCCAGCCTTGCCGTCAACAACCGGAAAGGCGAGCACGAAACGTAGTTGAGCCCGATCTTGTGGCAGAACTTGACTGACTCTGGATCGCCGCCATGTTCGCCGCAGATGCCTACCTTGAGTGTCGGCCGCGTATTGCGTCCCTTGGCCACGGCACCCTTCACCAGTTGCCCCACACCTGCCTGGTCGAGCGTCGCGAAGGGATCATGCTTGAAGATGCCGGCCTTGAGATACGCGGGCAGGAAGTTGTTGATGTCGTCGCGCGAGATGCCGTAGGTGGTCTGCGTCAGGTCGTTGGTCCCGAAGCTGAAGAACTCGGCTTCTTCGGCGATCTGGTCGGCGGTCAGGGCTGCGCGAGGCAGCTCGATCATGGTGCCTACCATATAGTCGACCTTCGTCTTCTTTTCCTTGAAGACTTCTGCAGCTACCCTGCGGATGATCGTGGTCTGATGCCGCATCTCCTCGATCGAGCCGATCAGCGGAATCATGATCTCGACGTGAGGCTTGCCGCCCTTGGCTTTGACTGCGACTGCAGCCTCAAGGATGGCGCGAGCCTGCATCTCGGTGATCTCGGGGAACGTGATGCCCAGACGGCATCCACGCAGACCGAGCATCGGGTTCTGCTCGTGCAGCTCTTCCACACGGGCCAGCAGCGGACGCAGCTCCTTCAGCTTGGGCGAGCGCGGCTTGGTGTCTTCGAGGTGCTTGATTTCCACCAGCAGATCTTCCCGCTTGGGCAGGAACTCATGCAGCGGCGGATCGAGCAGGCGGATGACCACCGGCAGTCCGTCCATTGACTTGAACAAGCCGGCGAAGTCGGCGCGCTGCATCGGCAACAGCTTCTTCAATGCCGAGCGGCGATCCTTCTCGTTGTTGGCCAGGATCATGGTGCGCATATGCTCGATGCGATCTTCGGCAAAGAACATGTGCTCCGTGCGGCAAAGGCCGATGCCTTCGGCGCCGAACGTGCGCGCCTGCTTGGCGTCGCGCGGAATGTCCGCGTTGGCCCAAACCTGCAAACGCCGCACCGGGTCCACCCAGTTCATGAACTTCACCAGGTCCGGATCGTCGGGTTGCGCGTCAAGCGTCTTGAGCTTGCCCGCAATCACGCGTCCTGTCGTGCCGTCGAGCGAGATCCAGTCGCCCTGCTTGAAGGTCTTGCCCTTGACGCGCAATTCTTTCTTGCCTTCATCCACCACGCAGTCGCCCGCGCCGGCCACGCAGCACTTGCCCATGCCGCGCGTCACAACTGCCGCGTGCGAGGTCATGCCGCCGCGCGAGGTCAGAATGCCCGACGCCACTTCCATGCCGGCGATATCTTCAGGTGTGGTCTCGCCGCGTACCAGGATGACCGTCTTGTAGGTGCCGTTGGTGTAATACTTCACGGCATCTTCCGCGGTGAAGACGATTTGCCCCACGGCCGCGCCCGGCGATGCCGGCAGCCCCGTGGCGAGCACGTCGATCTTCTCGCCCTTCTCCACAAGCCGCGGAACCAGGAAGTCATACAGCTGGTTCGGCTCGACCCGGAAAATAGCTTCTTCCTGTGTGATCAGTCCTTCGCGCACCATGTCGATCGCGACCCGCACTGCCGCCAGCCCCGTACGCTTGCCGTTGCGGGTCTGCAGCATGTACAGCTTGCCGTCCTGAATGGTGAACTCGAAGTCCTGCATGTCGCGGTAATGCTTTTCCATGCGACGGGTGATGTCTTTCAGCTGCTCGAAGACCTTGGGCATCACGCGCTCAAGTTCGCTGATCGGCAGCGGCGTGCGCACGCCCGACACCACGTCTTCGCCCTGCGCGTTCATCAGATACTCGCCGAAGAAGATATGCTCGCCGGTTGCCGGATTGCGGGTGAAGCCAACGCCCGTGCCTGAGTTCTCGCCCAGGTTGCCGAACACCATGGCCTGCACATTGACCGCTGTGCCTAGCCAGTCGTCGATGTGGTTGATGCGGCGATAGGTCTTGGCGCGGTCGTTCTGCCAGCTGCTGAACACGGCATCCCGCGCTGCCACCAGCTGCACAAGCGGATCCTGCGGAAAGTCCTTGCCGGTCTCTTTCTTGATCAGCTTCTTGTATTCGAGGATGATCTTCTGCAGTGTTTCGGGGCCGAGATCGTAATCGAATTTGATCTTCTTTGCGGCCTTTACGCCGTCGAAGATGTGCTCGAACTTCTTTTTGGGAACATCGAGAACCACGTCGCCGAACATCTGGATGAGGCGGCGATACGAGTCATAGGCAAAACGGGGATTGCCGGTGCGTTTCGCCAGCGCTTCGACTGCCTTATCGTTCAGGCCCAGGTTCAGAATTGTGTCCATCATGCCGGGCATCGAGAACTTGGCGCCCGAACGCACTGAAACCAGCAGCGGGTTCTCACCCGCGCCCAGCTTCTGGCCCTGCAGTCTCTCGAGCCTCTCGAGAGCGTCCAGCATCTCGGTTTCGATCTGCGGGCTCAGCTTGCCGCGCATATATTCCCGACAAGCCTCGGTCTGAATCGTGAATCCCGGAGGAACCGGCAGACCCGCGTTCGTCATTTCGGCCAAGCCGGCGCCTTTGCCGCCCAGCACGTCTTTCATCTTGCCGTTGCCGTCAGCCTTGCCGTCGCCAAAGAAGTAAACATATTGAGTTGGAGTTGCGGTTGAACCTGCTTTGTCGGCAAGTTGCGGTTCCAGTACGCCCTGCGCCATGGATGAAGCCTCCGATATAGGTTGTTCGATTCGACCCCGGCGACATTACAGCCGCAGGAGTCCGGTATTCCGCAAATGGCGGCGCCCAGAAATGGGTGGCGGAACGTTGGCTCGGTTTGTTCCTGCATCTTCGGAATCCGCGTAAGCATTTTGAGAGCCTTGCAGGATGGCTTTTCTTGATGAAAAGCCACTTAAGCGCAGTGCTTCGGCCTAGAGCAATTCCGAAAATGCCGCGGGAAGTTCAGTTGAAAAACCAAGCGCGTGCAGTCACTCACACTACGACTGCGCCTTGCGGGAGTCACGCGTTTCGTAATAACAAATAGCGCCGCAAGTATACACTTGCATGTGCTCAGCATCACAGCCCCTTCAAAGGAGCGCTTTTTCGCGCCGATTTTTCAATGATTTTGCGGCTCTTCAGCCCGCGGCCGACGCCTCTCAGGGCTTCTTCCCGGTCGCCGCGGACTTCCTCAGTGCTTCCAGGTCCTTACGCAGTTCCGCGCGCAAAGCGAAGGGATGCCCCGGTTCTGATTTGTCGAGCACGTCCCAGACCCGCCACTGCCCCTTCTCGCGCGCGAGTGTGATCTCCAGCCGGCGTCGGTCCTCGGGTGTCCCGTTCTTCCCCGCAAACAGCGCAAAGGAGACCTGGGCCAACGCCCGCCCCGCAACTGGCGTCTCCATTTCGATCTTCAGATCGCGGAGAGCGTCCCAGTCCTGGCAGCTGCACAGCGGATCGCCATCGAGGACGCCCACCTGGTCCGGCCCGTTCGCCTTCTCATCGGCGCGCATCAGTGCCAGCAGCGAGGCATCGAAGACTGTGCGCGCCTGCCGGCCCGAGATCGCGACACCCTGGCCACCCTTGCCGTACAGCCGATACAGCGATTCAAGAAAGCTCCGGGCCGAAGCTGCATCCTGTGCGCCTGCAGGTGCGCAGGATGCGACCAGACACAACGTAACAAGGCACAGCAGGAGGGTGATCGGAACAAACGGTTTCGTGCGCATCAGGATCGCTCTCAAATTCGGGGAATCGGAACGATTCTACGCCGGACACAGGATGAACGATCCGGTCGTTTAAGGGGATGCTTTTCTTGGTTGAATGAACTGCTTGGCGCGCGAGGGCGCTCTCTGGGAAGATCCCGCAAAGTGCGCCCTATGCGGCTGGCTGGGCAAAGCACGGTTCGGCCTGCGGCCCTGCAATCGCCTTGGGCGCGGAGCGAACCGCTTCCTCCGAAATCAGGATGCGGTCCAACCCCACCAGCGCAAGAATCTCTGCGACCCGCGTGCACGCATTCACGATCATGAACTCGTTGCCCGCGGCATGTGCGGCTCCATAGAGTGAGATCAATGCGGCAATCCCGGCGGCATCAATCCGCTCTACGCGTGCGAGGTCGAGGGTTACACTCTGTCTGCGGACCTGTGGCGTTAACCGCTCCACCAGCTCTCGCTCCTGGCCCCGCACGAGTTCGTGCAGTTCGCCAGCCGGTGCCAACAGCGCGCCGTCGGTAGGGGAAAGAATGGCGTTCATTGTTACCTCCTCTGGATGCCGGCCGTCTTCCTTCTTGGTGGGGGAGGGAATTGCCGGCATCGGCTTCTTGCCTGACCCTGTAGGTGCACCCGGTCTGCCAAACCAGTTCGCAGACAAAACCTCTGAAAACACAGGGTATGGCATTCTTTGTCCAAGCCGGCTTCCGGCCTCGGGTGTCCGGAATTGGCTCTTGCGTCCGGTATCGAACATGTTGCAATTAGGTACGCAGATACAACGGAGAAGTTCCCTTGGTTGTTAACAGGCCAGGCACTGGGAGTAAGAAAACGGTTACTGCCCTCACCGCAGAGCTTGTCCGCTCCCTGGCCCTCGAATCGGGATTCAGTGAGGCCGGTCTCGTTGCGCTCCCTCACCACCGCGAAGCGCGCGATGCAAGGCGTTTTGAGACCTGGATCCAAGCCGGCCATGCGGGCACGATGGACTACCTGAAGCGTACCGACGCCGAGAGCAAACAGCTCGTCCGCGCCCGCGTGCAAACACCCTTCCCCTGGGCCCGCTCCGCCATCGTCTGCTTCGCGAACTACAACTCCGACCACCCGCGCTCAACCGCCCCTGCCGATCCCGGCAAAGGCTGGATCGCGCGCTATGCCTGGTCCAGCCGCGCCGATGCCGACGGCGTGCGCCGACCATCGGACTATCACAAGGTGCTTAAGAAGCGCCTGCAGGCACTGGAAGCCTGTCTTTGTGCGCAGTGTGGCGATTTCGAATCCCGCGCCTACGTCGACACCGGCCCCATTGTCGAGCGCTCTCTCGCCACCGCCGCCGGCCTCGGCTGGACGGGCAAGAACACCTGCCTCATCCATCCCAAGCTCGGGTCGTTCGGGTTTCTGGCGGTGCTGTTGACCAGCCTCGAACCCTCTCCCAGCCTCGACTCTCCTCTAAAGGTTCAAGGGCTGGAAGTCCCGGATCGGTGTGGGAGTTGTACGCGCTGCATCGAAGCTTGCCCTACAGATGCCCTCACCGCGCCCTATCAAATGGACGCCACCAAGTGCATCGCCTACCTCACCATCGAGCACAAAGGCCCCATCGCGCCCGAGCTGATGGAAGGCATGGGTCGCCAGGTTTTTGGCTGTGACATCTGTCAGGATGTGTGCCCGTGGAACCGCAAGGCTCTTCTCGGCGCTGACCCTGAACTCGAGCCGCGCGGCGCACTCGTGAATCCCGCCCTTGAGGCACTCGCCGCGATGGACGAGTCGGCTTTCGAGCGCGCCTTCAATGGCTCGCCCGTGCGCCGCGCTGGGTTCCTTGGTTTCCGGCGCAACCTCGCCATCGCCATGGCTAACACCGGCGCACGCGACAGCGAATCACGCCTGCGTGCCTGGGCCGGCGCGACAGACGAGGGCTTGCGCGCGGCAGCGGCGTGGGCGCTCAAGAAACTCAAACTATGAGTGGATCGAGGGAATGGAACTTCGAACCACAGGCAATAGCGGCCGATTGAAACAACGGCCTGAAAAGTGAAACTAGGAAGCGCGCATTACGTTGGCAGCGCTCAGGCCCTTGGGGCCCTGCGTGGCACTCGAACTCCACGGCTTCGCCTTCATTGAGGGTTTTGTAACCTTCTTCCTGAATCGCCGAGAAGTGGACGAAGACATCCTCCCCGCTCGAACGCTGAATGAAGCCATAACCCTTCGCGCCGTTAAACCACTTCACAACACCCTGTTCTTTCATCCTCTAACTCCTTCTTGTGGGTTCGGCACACGCCCGCATCTTGGCTTCAGGGGAGATATTCAGCCCCAGAAACACCGCGAGCCGCCCACGCACCCGAGTTCCTGTGCGCGACGGCAGCTCGTTGACCTACCAGATTTGAGTTTGTGCCCGCCAAAAAACAAGACATCCAATTCAAACGGCCTTCCCTTTGTGGTCCAAACCGGCGTGCCTCCCGGCGCGCCGTGCTCCAGTTATGGCAGGAATCTAAAGAGGATGCAAGCAGAAAAAATGGAACGAACAGCCGCCTCGTCCACGTACCTTCGTCACCGCGCGGCGCGTGCAAATGCAGGTATTCTGAACAAAAGGCCTGCGAAAAACGGCTGCCGCCGCACCGCCGCTCCATCTGCTCTAAAGTCGTAGACAGGGGAAGATCTCCGTGCCTGATGTCTCAAATGCCGGTACGATCGAACAAGACGCAGCGGTACAAGCGTCGGCTGCCGCCCTGCCCGCCCCGCCCGTTACCCAATCCAAGTGGTTCCGCCTGCGTCGCGGCTACGACCCTGATCGTCAAATATCTGCTCGATAGCGAAGTGCACACCTACGCCTTCAGCGTTGCGGCCAACGCCATCATCTCCTTCATCCCGTTTATCGTGCTTTTGTACACCCTTTCGCGTGCCGTCTTTCACTCTTCCATGATGGTCGAGGTGGTGGGCAAGATGGTGCACTACTTCCTGCCCTCGAATCAGGACTGGGTTGCCGCCACGTTGGCCGCTGCCTCCCAGCGCCAGAGCATGCAGTGGCTCTCGCTGGTCGCTATCCTCATCTCCTGCACCGGCATCTTCCTGCCCCTCGAAGTGGCCCTCAACCAGGCCTGGGGCGTCGCCAAGTCGCGCAACTACCTCATGAACCAGATGGTCGCCTTCGGCCTGGCTATCCTCATGGTCACCCTGGCCATGGGCAGCATCCTGCTCAGCACCTGGCAGCGCCAGATCCTTGGCTTCCTCTTCTTCCATCACACCGACAACTTTGTCTTTGAAGGCATCAGCTACCTGTGGCTTGCCTTGTGCACGGGCGTGGCTTCGATCCTGTTCTTCTTTTCGATTTACTGGCTGCTGCCGAACCGCAGAATCCCCGCGCGTCATGTGCTGCGGACATCGATCGTCACCGGCGTCATTTGGCTGCTGGCCAAGAACGTCTACGTCGCCGTGCTGCCCTTCCTCGATCTCAAGGCGCTCTACGGCCCGTTCTACGTCTCGGTGGGATTGCTCTTCTGGGCCTACGTCTCCGGCCTCATCCTCTTCGCCGGCGCCCAGTTCAGCGTTACCAGTTTCAACGGCCATAAAGACTAGCGGTCCAGGCCGCCGCGCTCCGCGCCGGCACCGAGCCACTGTCATCCCGAGCGCAGCCGAGGGATCTGCGGCGGTTGCTTTTCGCGCAGCCCAACGAAAAATGGGTGCCCCATCCAAGCTCTGCTTGGGTGGGAAAGCAACGAACTCCACAAGCCTGCGCAAAACCTCAATCCCCGCAAGGATGGGTGCCGCATGTCTCGATATTGAGACATGGGAAAGCAACCAACCCATCCGGCTCCGCGCTTCTGTGAACGAAAAGATTAAGGCAGCTTGAACGCCTTCACCGCAATCGCGTTTGGCCCGCGGCCTGCCGGCAGCATCGTGAACAGCGCGTGCGATGCCGTCCGGACCACCGCTACATCGCCCGAGCCGGCATCGACCACAAACAGCAGGTGGCCCGAGGCTGAAAACGCCAATGCCGCCGGCCCGTCGCCCACATGAATCGAGCCCGCGCGCTTGCCGTCGTCGATCGCGTAGATCGCAACCTCCTGCGAACGCCGGTTGCCGACATATAGCAGGGAATTGTCTGCCGAGACGATCCCGCGCACCGGGTCGGCGCCCATCAGGTACGCGCCCAGCACATCGTCGGTCCCCGTAATGATCTCCGAGATCGAGTCGCTCAGCGAGTTGGAGACAAAGATCTCGCCGCCATCGGGCTTGAGCGCCAGATGCACCGGCTCGCGTCCCACGGCGAGCAGCGCCTCCACACGGTCTTGCGCCACAGCGTCCTGCTGGCCTGAGTCCTGCCGTGGGCGGGCCGCATGCGCCAGCGCAATGGCCAAAACCTGGTGTCCGGCCGAGCAAGCTGCGAAGGCCTTCGTTGAATCCGGCAGCATCACCACATCGGTTGCGCCCGGGCAGCCCTCGAGCACCGCTCGCAGCTGGCGCGTGGCCGTATCAACCAGGCTCACCGAGTTGCCGCGGCGGTTGGCGATGGCCAGCGTTTTGCCATCCGGGGAAACGCGCACCGCGACCGGCTCCTCGCCTGCGCCGATCACAGCGACTTCACGCCGTGCCTTCAGATCGAGGACGGAGACGTTGTTGGAGCCCGAGTTGGCAACGTAGGCGAACGTGTTGTCCTGGTCGACCGCGAGCGCAACGGGAGCTCTGTGCACCCAGATCGTTCCCGCCACACTGTTGTTCTCGGTGTTGAGGATCGACACCGATCCCTGACCACCTGGCACGCCCGCATTCACCACATACACTTCATTGCGCTGGGTGCCGGGCGTAACCGCAACCGGGTTCTGTCCCACCTGCAGCTCGCGGTCCAGCCGCACATTCACAACGTCGTAGATCGAGACGGTGCCGCTGCCGCCGTTGGTCACATACGCGTATTCGCGGTAGTTGGCCGGGTATTGCGGAAAATCGTGCGGACGGCAGCCCGCCAGAGCCAGCAGACCCAGCGTTGCAGCCAGGGTGCGGCACAATGCGCCGGTTCCACTCATGGGAAAGTGCAGCTTAGCGGGCCTTCGCGACATCTGTTTCCGCCGGGGCCGTCTCGATGTGCAGACCGCGGGCCAGCTTGCGATGAACCACCGGAGCAATTTGTTCAATCTCGTTCATCATGCGGGCAAACTGGTCGGGATAGATTGACTGCGCGCCGTCTGAAAGCGCCTTGTCCGGTTGATGATGCACTTCGACGATGATGCCGTCGGCTCCGGCGGCGATGGCTGCGCGCGTCATGGGCAGCACGCTGTCCCGCTTGCCTGTGCCGTGGCTCGGGTCCACCAGGATTGGCAGATGGCTCAACCGCTGTACAGCCGGCACGATGCTCAGGTCGAGCGTGTTGCGCGTGTGATCGGCAAAGGTGCGCACACCGCGTTCGCACAGAATCACTTCGTAGTTACCCTCGCTCATGATGTATTCGGCGGCCATCAGAAATTCGTCCAGCGTGGCGCTGAGGCCACGCTTGAGCAGAACCGGCTTGCGCAGCCGCCCCGCATGCTTCAGCAGCGAGAAGTTCTGCATGTTACGCGCGCCGATCTGGATCACGTCAGCCCACTCGGCTACCAAGTCCAGCGTAGCGCTGTCGATGGCCTCGGTGACTATGCGCAGGCCGAACTTGTCTCTGATCTCGGCCATAATCTTGAGTGCTTCGATGCCGAGCCCCTGAAAGGCGTACGGCGAGGTGCGCGGCTTGTAGGCGCCGCCGCGGAAGAACTGCGCGCCGTTTGCGGCCACCTGCTCGGCGATCGCGAAGGCCTGTTCGCGGCTCTCAATGGAACACGGCCCGGCGATCGTCGCCAGGTTGCGTCCACCGATCGTTGCATCTGTGCCCGGAAAGCGAATGACTGTATCTTCTTCCTTCACGTCGCGGCTGGCCAGCTTGTAAGGCTTGCTCACCCGGATCACATCGGCGACGCCGGAAAGGTCTTCGAAATTGCCGCGGTCGATTTCGCCGGGGTTGCCGGTGATGCCGATGGCGGTGCGTTGCGCGCCGGGCAGCGGATGCGCGCGGAAACCCATCTGTTCGATATGCTCGCAGACCGCCTGTATCTCTTCCGGCGTTGCCTGCGCCTTCATCACGACTAACATCATTGGCCTCTCAATAGATCAGTTTACGGCAGTTTCGGCAGCGTCGCGATGAGCGCGGGGCTGCCCTCCGCCGGTGTCAGCGCGATTTTTGTCCGCGCCGTTCCGCGTTGCGCTTTTCCGCGCGCCACTTCAGGCCCAGCCACGCAAGATATCCCAGCTGCAGGGTCCAGGTAACCGTATAAGCGGCAATGACAAATTGGTGATCGAGAACAGCGGCTTGACTCATTTTTCTCCTAGTCTTGGACGAGATTCTCGGCGGATCAAATGTTAGCCGCCAGCGCTTCCTCGGCTTCGTCCGTTGCATATTGCTGGTGCTTGCGTTCCACACTGTAGCGCAGGATGAGAATGAAGATGCCCCAGCAAAACCACGCCAGCATGTTCCAGAGAAACGGTCCGACCATGGACTTGTCCATGCCTGAGCCCTCTGCGCCGCCAAAGACGGGCGCGGGATGCTGTGTGCGCCACCAGCGGTTCGACATATAGACGATGGGCACGTCGAGCGCGCCGAAGATTCCCAACACAGCGGCCAGCGTCTGCACCTGCGGACCTGCGGCAAAGCGTCGCAGCAGCAGGTAGCTCACATAAATCAGCCAGAGCACCAGCGTGGTGGTCAGGCGCGCATCCCATGTCCACCAGATACCCCATGCGCGGCGTCCCCATAGCGGACCCGTCGTCAGAACAACGGTGCAGAACACGACCCCAACCTCGGCCCCAGCCAGCGCCCAGGCGTCGGAGACCTGCGCCCACTCCGCATGACTACGGCGAAACGAGAGGTAGCCAATCGAGCCCAGCAGGGAGACCGCGAAGAACACAAACGCCACCGAGGCTGACGGCACGTGATAGTAAATGATGCGCGAGATCTCGCCCTGCATGGCGTCGGAGGGGGCGACATACATGGCCTGGTAGTAGCCCCAGATCATCAGCGCGAGGGTGACGGCGGCATACAGGCCGATGGCAAGTTTCTTCATACGGAACCCCGGTTTCGACTCCTCTCAGTGTACGACGGGTTGAGTCCGACGGACTCCGTCAGAGGTTGGACTCGACTACTCCGCGTTAAAGATCACGTCGAACAGCAACAGACTGACGGTCGTGAAGATGATGTCGTAGCCCACCAGCAGCTTGATCCACAACGTTGGATCGCTCTCGCCGGTCAGGATCGACTTCGTCGCCACGACCATGGCCAACAGTGCCGGCAGAAAAATTGGAAACAGGATCAGCGGCAGCAGCAGTTCGCGATTGCGACTACGAATCGCGAGTGCGGCGAAGAACGTTCCGTTGGCCACCAACGCCCAGGTGCCCAGCGGCAGCACCAGCGCCAGCAGCCAAGGGTTTCCTTCCACGCGCAGGTTGTACATCACTAGGAACACCGGAGCAAGCGCAATCTGCACAATGGAGACGAAGAGAAAGTTGGCCAGCACTTTGGCCAGGAACAATTCTGCTGCCGACGCGGGCGCCATCCGCTGCGCATCCAGCACCTGGTGGCGAATCTCGCGGGCCCACGCCTGGTTCAGCGCGCTCACCGAGGCAAACATCGTCGCGACACACAGCACGCCGCCTGCAATGTCGCGGGCAAAAGCTCCTTGTGGGTCAAAAGAAATGGAGAACAGCACCACAACCAGCAACGCAAAAAACAGCATCGAGTTGATGGCGTCCTTCGCGCGCCATTCGATGCGCAGGTCCTTCATGAGATGTGTCCACAGAGCGCTGGTCATGATTGCGAACCCCGAAGCGCATGTCCCTCCACAGCCGCTTTGATCAGGTCGGCGGTCTGCACTTCCACGTCGAGTGCCTGCGCAGCACGCAGATAATCCTCGGGACTCAGGATCAGCTGTGTACCGCGTGTTCCGGCCGAGACGCTGATCTTGTCGAAGAGGATGGCGGTCTCGTCAATGTATGCCGGGAAGAGCTTGCGCGATCCGAAGATCGTGACCCCGCCACGAATGTATCCCGTCAAAGGCTGAACATCTTTCACCGGAACCATCTCGGCTTTGCGCAGTCCCGCCGCGCGCGCGAGTTTTTTGAAATCGAGTTCTGCATCGCCCGGGATCACGGCGAAACGATAGATGTTCGGCCCCCCCGTTGTGAGGAGCGTCTTGAATACCTGCTCGGGCGGCATCCCGATCTTCTTTGCCACCGTGATCGCCGACAGATCCTCAGGGTCCACTTCGTACTCGCGCAGCTCGAACGCGATGCCCAAGCCCTCAAGAAACCGTGCGCCGTTGGTCTTCATCGCGTAGGCCTGCCGGGTTCGAGCGACGCAAGGCGTCCTGCCTTCAGGGCCAACACCCAATCCGCAATCGGAGCGGCGGCGTCGCGTTGATGGGTTGTGATGACAATGGTGCGATTGCCCTGGCGAAAGCCGGCAAGCAGCTCGACCATTTGCTGCACACTCTCCACATCCATATTTGAGAAGGGCTCATCCAGCAGCAGAAGCTCCGGAATCGGCAGCAGCACCCGGGCCAACGATGTCCTCTGCCGCATGCCCTGCGAGTATTGCCCCAGCGGGCGCGGCAAATCGGGATCAAGCCCCACCTGCTGCAACGCTTCGGCGGGAGACAGGCACTTCTGATCCGGATAGAGGCTGGCAAAGTAGCGAAGGTTCTCCGCGGCCGTCAGCTCGTCATAAAGCATCGGTGCATGGCTCATATAGCCGATGCGGGCACGCGCATCGTGCGGGTCGTCCTCGCCAAACACTTTCACTGTTCCATGGGTCGGACGCAGCAGCCCCGCCAGAATTCGCAGCAGTGTGGATTTACCGGCGCCGTTTTCACCGATCAGTACGTAGCATTGTCCCGGTTCGAAGTCGACCGAGACCTGGCGCAAGGCCGCAAACGAACCGAAAAGCTTTGAGACCTGGTTCAGCCGGGCGGAGAAGGGGCGTGCGCGGAGGGTCGGGTCGGAGGCCTCCGGGGCGAGCAGGTTCATACGGTCAGTTCGCGGTAGGCGAGCTTGAGGGAGTGTTCGCTGGTGTTACGGCCGCGCGCTTGGCCGGAGCTGCGTTCGCAGGCATCTGTCCGGGCTGCCCGGGCTGACCGGGCGCGTATTTGCTCGCGCACTTGGCCTGCAACTCGTTAGCGTGGAAGACGCCATCGCGCCCAAACGTCCCGGCAGCCAGAGCCTGGGCATCATCCTTGAAGGTGTCCGGCGGCGGCTCGGAGCCCTTGTAGCTCACCAGCAGCGAACGGCCGCTCCCGGCCTTCGGCGAATGGCTTTCAAACTCATTCAGCACAAATGTGACGTGGGTGCCGTTCTGCTCAATCGAGCCCGGCTTCACGAATCCCTCCACACGCAGATTGCTCTTGTAGGCCTTATCGCCCATCCCGCCCAGTTCGGCGACTGTGACGTAGTAGCTCTTGCTGGAGCCATAGCCGGTGAACGCCAGCCAACCGATGGTGCCTAAAATAACGGCAACGGCAATGCCGATGCGGAGCGAATTGGAGGATTTCTTCATGTGCTGACTTAAAGATACGAGCCGCAGGTTGCCGGGTCAATGATCCAAAGCCCTTCGAGGCCAACTATGGTGACCTGGATCACACGGACTCCCTCCGCCGCCCAGTTTCTCCAAGAGTCCGCCGTGCGCAGCACCCTAGTGGGCAGAATCAAGCACTTGCGCGGCCCGATCCAGAGCCTTGGTCAGCACGATCAGTTGCTGGCCGGCCCGCCCGGCGTCCTTCGCGTCGATCGCCTCGTTGACCCCCGGAATCACTACTGCGGAGTAGCCGGTAAATTCGCCCGGCGCGTAGATTGTGTGTTTGTACCATGGGCGATTCGGCAGCCCTTCGGGGGAAAGCAACCCGGTCTCAGCCTCCCGCAATTGATGGTTCAGTTTCGCCAGGTCGCCCGAAGCCGCCGTTTGGGCGGCATGTGCCTTGTTGGCCGCCGCAGTCAACCGTTCTACAGCAGCGAGTGCGGGTCCAAAATCCAATGACCCCAGTCCAGCGTCGCCCGCCTTTCGCTTAGCCGTCTCGATATAGGAGGTGATCTCGCGCGCATACGCCGGGTAGTCAAAGGGCAGCACATCGGCATCGGCCATGCGCAGCGACTCCAGGCCAAACACCCGCGCCATCTCCTGCAGGTAAACGAACTTCGGATCGGCGTTCATTACGAACCATGCATAGTCGTCGAAGGTGGAGTGGTAAACGCCGTAGTCGCCGGAGGAGCCGACATCGGTCGACGGCACTCCGGCATGCTGCAGGAAGGGAGTAAAGTCCGACCCCGAGCCGAGATCGGCGACGCGCACTTCCTCCCCTGGCTGCAGCGGAGCATTTGACGCGCGATGCTCGTTGCTCTTGTCTTTGTTGAGGCGCCATTCCTGATAGACGGTGCCGCCCACCGGACTAGGCACCGACTTGGTCACATCGCGCACAAACTGCTTCAGCGACGGTACAGCCGATGCTGTAAAGTCCGGTCCTGCTACGCCCACATCGGTATTGAAATACGCGACAGCATGCTCGAGCGTCGCCGCCTGCTGCTCCACCCATTCCGTTGAGCCAATCAGGCCTTCCTCCTCGGCATCCCAACTGCAAAAGACCAGCGTGCGCTTCGGCCGCCAACCGTCGTTCAAGAGCGAGCCAATGCCGTGGACAGCTTCAAGCATCGTGGCCGTTCCACTGTTAGGATCGACTGCGCCGTACACCCATGCATCGCGATGATTGCCGCTCACTACCCACTCATCGGGGTACTGCGATCCTTTGATCTTCCCAAT
Source organism: uncultured Acidobacteriaceae bacterium (assembly GCA_963760475.1). Classification (GTDB taxonomy): domain Bacteria; phylum Acidobacteriota; class Terriglobia; order Terriglobales; family Acidobacteriaceae; genus Telmatobacter. The sequence goes on from CAVXDG010000009.1 coordinate 199,559, forward strand.
CACGTCCCAGATCGTGCGCCGTTGGTAGTCCTGCTGCGAGACGAGGTGAACCTTCACTCCGCTCGCGCCAAGGTGGTATCGGAAAGGCAATGCGCCCTGCCAGCCCTGGGGCACGCCGGGCCCCTTTAGTGCCTGCAGAATGGGTGCAGCATCGTGATAGCTGATCGGGATGGAAATGATGTGGGGCTGGTTGCCCTCGGGGTTGATGCGCGCCGCATCCGGCAGATCGGGGGTCGATGCCACGCCGGGCGTTTCCGGGTCACCTGGATACTTGAACAGGTACTGCACCGAACCGCGCTGCACACCGGTCTCCGGCCGCCACGGCCCGACGGGGTAGACATCGCCCTTGAAATAGCCATCGTCCTGCGGATCGGAGTAGATAAGCACTCCAGCGGCGCCCCGCTTCTCGGCCAGGTAGACTTTTACTCCGCGAAAATTCGAGCCGTAGCGTGTGATCACGATCTTGCCGTGCAAGTCGATGTGCTGCGCCGCAAGCTGGTCGAAGTCTTCGAGTCGGCCGTAATTGGCGTACACCACTTCGCCGGTCACATCGCCCGAGCCCGACGATCCATTGAACGGCATCACGACGCGCGGATTGTCCTGGCCAGGATCGTTCTGCACATGCTCGCGCGTGGGGCCGCTCATCAACAGCTTGCCGTCGGCATCGAAGGCCTCGACCCGCACCACTTTGGGCTGGTTCAGCAGCACACGATAGGGAACAATTTCAGTCTCGAATCCCGCCGCACGAAACTTCTCGGCAACATACTCGGCGGTTTTGTGGTCCTCGGGCGTAGCAGCAAGATGGGGCTCGGCCGTCAGCGCCTTCAACTCTTCGCCGGCCAGCTTCGCACTCGGCACGTCGAGGAATTTCGCCTCGATCGCCTGTTCTTTGGCGAAATCCATGTAACCGAATCCCGATGGAGTGCTCGATTGCGCGGCTGAATGCGGCGCGGGATGGCCGGGCATGAGAACAACAAGAAACAGGAACGCAGGAATCTTGCGCATGAGCATCCGATCAGGTCCTTGGGCGAGCGCTGGGAGATCGACGGAAGAGGGCTGCGAAACGCTCCGTCATAATTCACCACAGCTTACACTAGCTAAGGGGTTCCCTTCTGAACGAAGAGCAAAGGCCACGCGGCGAATGGATAGGTGAGGCGCAGCAAGAGCCTGCCGTGAAAGCTCTGGCATCGGCGGGGCCGCCCGAGACGCAACTGCCGCGGGCTGTGCGTGCTCTGCGCAATCCCAACTTCCGTCTCTTCTGGAGCGGAAATTTTCTCTCGAACATTGGCACCTGGATGCAGAACGTCGCCCAGGGCTGGCTCGTTCTTTTGCTCACCAACTCCGCCTTCTGGCTCGGAGTGGTCGGCTTCGCAGGCTCGATTCCATTTCTGCTCTTCACTCTCTTCGGCGGCGTCATTGCCGACCGCGCCGACAAGCGCCGCCTGCTGCTTGTGACCCAAACCATCATGATGGTTCTGGCGTTTCTTCTCGCCGGCCTTGCCTGGTTCAAGGTCATCACCGTGTGGGAGGTTGCGGCCATCGCCTTCCTCAACGGCATGGCCATGTCGATGAACGCGCCCAGCTATCAGGCCATGGTGCCCAGGTTAGTCAAGCGCGAAGACCTCACCAATGCCATCGCGCTCAACTCGGCGCAATTCAATATGTCGCGCATTCTGGGGCCCTCGCTCGGCGGATACGCCATGATGGCCTTCGGCGTTGCCGGAAATTTCTTTTTGAATGGCGTGAGTTTTCTTGCGGTGCTCTGGGCTCTGACGCGCATTCAGTATCCTGAAGAGCCGCCGCCGAAGCGCGAGAGCATCTGGTCGAGCCTTCGCGGCGGGTTCGCCTACCTGCGCAGCGAACGGCAGATGCTCATTCTCGTCTGGATGGTGGTTGCGGTCAGTCTGCTCGGGATACCGTTTCTCACGTTTATCCCTTACTTCGCCAAGGTGCAATTGAATGCCGGCGAAAGCGGCCTGGGATGGCTGCTGGCGGGCTCGGGCCTGGGCGCGGTGCTGGCCGCCATGACCGTCGCTTCGGTCGGTGTACTGCGTCATCGTGGTCGCATGGTCACCGGTTGCGGCGTTCTGTTCTTCCTCGCCATCATTGGGTTCTGCTACTCCCACAGCTTCCTTCTGTCGGAGTGTCTCGCCTTTGTCGAAGGATTCAACGGGATCCTGATGATCTCGTGTTTCAACGTGACCATTCAGCACCTCTCGTCCGACGAAATGCGGGGCCGCGTGATGAGCATCTATGCGACAGGTTTTCTGGGGTTGCCGCCGCTCGGTGCGCTGCTGGCAGGGGAACTCTCCCGGCACATCCCAACCGGCCATGCCCTGGCCATGATGGCCGGGCTGGCCGGGATTATCTTTGTCGGGATTTATGCGTTTTCGCAACCGCTGCGCGAATTGGACTAGAGCCTCGCGCAAGCACCTGCTTTGTAACAGGTCACGACTTCAAGTCGTGCCGAAAAGGCTTCGTGAGAGATTGGGCTTCAGCCCCTGCGGTGCGGTGCTATGCCACCGGCTGAGCGCAGTGCGCGCACCGCTTGGCGGCCAGCGGAATATCGCTGAGGCATTCGGGGCAGGCCTTGGTGGCCGGCGGCGTTTCGGGAATCGGCTTCTTGAAGCGCGCCATGAGCGAGTTGGCCGGCAGAACAATAAAGAAATACACAGAGATCGCAACCAGCAGAAAAGCGATCAGCGCATTGATGAAATTGCCAATCATGATGTGATCGACGGCAATTGCGCTGAAGTCGGGCTTGCCCACAAGATTGCCAATAAAGGGGGTCAGTACATCCTTGACGAGAGACGTAACGACCGTGCCAAACGCGCCGCCCATGATGACGCCCACTGCGAGATCGAGCACGTTTCCACGCAGAATAAAATCACGAAATCCCTTGAACATCGTTCCTCCTGAAAATCGTACGCCGCGGATAGGCGCGGTTGAGGGTTGTTCTTCCTTGAAGGTCAAGGCAGAGTGACGACCGAAGCAGAATGATCTGCCGGTATTTGCTCAGCCCATGCTACAGGCAAATTTGGGAGTTGGTCTCTCGAATTTGCCGTGGATTCGGTTTCCTCGTGCGAACTGGGCCTCAGTGTTACGGATAGGCCACCAGAAACACGATCATTGCCAGGATCATAAGATCGGCATAGAGCAGCAGCAGAATGCCGGCGTGGTAGAGGCTCCAACGCCGCTGCAGGCAGCGCGCTACGTCGGCCATGCCCCAGACGCCCGCAATCAAGGTGACAATTTGCCAGCGCGAGCCGTGCAGGTCTTCTATATGCGGAAACCCCGCCAGCAACAGGCTCGCGGCGAATGCCCCCAGGGACAGGACAATTCCCCGCAGGAGGGATTTTTGCCGCATATGAAGAATGGCAAGGCGGGGAAGCACGATTCCTCACTGTAGACGATTCCCCTTAACGGGCGACCAACTCCATAGCCCGTAGCGACTCAGCATACGGCGCGCGCAGTACCCCACGCTCGGTAATGATAGCGGTCACGTACTTTGCCGGGGTTACGTCGAATGCGGGATTGCAGATGCCCACCCCATGCGGCGTGAGTTGCTTGCCGCCATGATGTGTCACCTCGGTTGCGCTGCGTTCTTCAATTGGAATCGCATCGCCGTTCGGCGTCGCCGTGTCAATCGTGGACCACGGTGCCGCACAGTAGAACGGAATGCCGTGCTCCTTGGCGAGAATCGCGACGTTATAGGTTCCGATCTTGTTTGCAAAATCCCCGTTGGCCGCGATCCTATCCGCGCCCACGACCACCGCTTTGATCTTGCCAGCGCGCATCAGGCTCGCCGCCATGTTGTCGCAGATCACCGTCGTCGGAATGCCGTCCGCCATCAGTTCCCACGCCGTCAGCCGTGCGCCCTGCAGAAACGGGCGCGTCTCGTCCGCATAGACATGGATGCGCTTGCCCTGCTCCACCGCTGAACGGATCACGCCCAGTGCGGTGCCATAGCCGCAGGTGGCCAGCGCGCCCGCGTTGCAATGGGTCAGCACGCCTCCCTCCTCGGGCAACAGAGCTCCGCCAAATGCGCCCATGGTCTTGCAGGCAGCGATGTCTTCTTCATACATCGCGTGCGCTTCGCCCAGAATTCTTTCGCGCACCACAGAAATAGGGGAGTCTGCCGTACTCAATGCCTTGAAAAGACGCTTCATCCGGTCGATCGCCCAGAAAAGGTTCACGGCCGTGGGCCGCGTTCCGGCCAGCCGTGCGCAAATCTTTTCAAACTCCGGAGCAAACTCGGCTGCGGTCGCAGCCTTCGTCTTTTCTGCGCCCAACGCAATCCCGTAGGCAGCCGAAACGCCGATTGCCGGAGCGCCGCGTACAACCATCGTGACGATCACATCGGCCACTTGTTCAAAGGTGGTTGCGAGCACGTAGCTCTCTTCGAGGGGAAGCTTGGTCTGGTCGATGAAGCGGACCCCTTCCGGAGTCCATGCGAGTGTAGGAATCATGCTTCCCTAGTCTAACCTGTGCGCTCATCCAAACGCCTGCCCGGCGCAGCCGTGTAAATGTTTTCAGAAAACAGTGGACGGGCCTTCCTATCCCTTCGTAGAGTGGACTCGGTATCCATCGCGGACGTGCGGATCTGGAGGTCGTGTATTCCCTCCGGTCTGTGCGCAACGCCGCCGTGATGCAGGGGAGCGGTCTTGAAACTCACCTCAGTCGACTGGTTGATCATGCTGTTGTATTTCGTCTTTGTGCTGGGCATAGGTTTTGCCCTCAAGCGCTACATGAAGACGAGCAAGGACTTCTTTCAGGCCGGCCGCGCGCTGCCCGCCTGGATCTGCGGCCTGGCCTTCATCAGCGCCAACCTCGGAGCGCAGGAAGTCATCGGCATGGGCGCCTCGGGCGCCAAGTACGGCCTTGAAACCGCGCATTTCTACGGCATCGGCGCCATTCCAGCCATGATCTTCGTCGGCATCTTCATGATGCCCTTCTACTACGGCTCAAAAGCGCGCTCCGTCCCTGAGTTCCTGCGTATGCGCTTCGATGAGAAGACACGCGCTCTCAATGCCTGCTCATTTGCTGTCATGACCGTCTTCAGTTCGGGCATCTCGATGTATGCCATGGCGCGGCTGATTCAGGCGCTTCATGTGTTCGACGGATTATTCAGCGCACTGGGCTGGGCGCCGGAGGGCATCTTCACCTTTTCGATCGTGCTGTCGGCCGTGATCGTACTGCTCTATATATTTCTCGGCGGACTCACCAGCGCAATCTACAACGAAGTGTTGCAGTTCTTCCTCATCATCGCGGGGTTTCTTCCCTTGGTGCTGTTGGGCCTCAAAAATGTCGGAGGCTGGGCGGGTTTGCGAGCGTCGGTCCCGGCGGCCTACATGCACGAGTGGAAAGGTGTGCTGCACTCGAACACCAACCCCATGGGAATTGAAATCATCGGGATCGGTATGGGACTTGGATTCGTGCTCGGGTCGGGATACTGGTGCACGGACTTCCTCGTCATTCAGACGGCGATGGCCTCGAAAAACATGGAGTCGGCGCGGCGCGTTCCCTTGATCGCTGCCATACCCAAAATGTTTTTCCCCTTCCTCGTGATTCTCCCGGGGCTTCTGGCGATTGGCTTACCGACACCGCACACCACGACGACAGTTCACACCGAGAATGGCGTCATTTACCACGATACGAACGTGGTTTCAAAACAAGTGGAAGAGGGAAGGGGACTCGTCCCGGCCAAAATCAATCCGGTGACGGGAAAAGCGATGCTCGATGCCAGTGGACACCCGCTGCTCGACTACGACATGGCCACACCCAACATGCTGCTGCACTACTTCCCCACCGGCATTCTGGGGCTCGGCCTGACCGCGCTGCTCGCGAGCTTTATGAGCGGCATGGCCGGCAATGTCACCGCATTTAATACCGTATTCACCTACGATCTCTACCAGTCCTATATTCACAAAGGCGGCAGCGATCGGCATTACATGGCGGTGGGCCGATGGGCGACCGTGGGCGGTATTCTGCTGTCCATCGCGACCGCCTATGCCGCAATCAACTTCAACAACATCATGGACACCCTGCAACTTGTCTTCTCATTTGTGAATGCGCCGCTGTTCGCAACGTTTTTACTGGGCATGTTCTGGAAGCGCGCAACGGGGCATGGCGCGTTTGCGGGCTTGATCGCAGGCACGGCCGCGGCAATGCTGCACCATGGGCTAACCCTTCCCATCGAGGCCCACACGGGGGTCCATGGCGGGTGGATCGCGGTGGTGCATCAATATCCCAGCGATATGGCGCAGAACTTCTGGGGAGCGATCTTCGCGTTCAGCACCAACTTCATCGTGACCGTCATTGTGAGTTTGTTCACCAAGCCCCATCCCGAGGCGGAGTTAGTTGGGCTAGTCCACTCGCTTACACCCAAGCCGCCGCGCGCGCATAATCGGTGGTGGAAGAGTCCTGAAGCCCTGGCTGTCGCGATTCTGCTCTGCGCTGTCGCGCTCAACATTTTCTTTGCCTGAGACGGAGGATCGAATGAGTCTTGACCTACGAATTCCCATGGGGCTGATGTTCACCTTCACTGGCCTCATCCTCACGGTTTTCGGCATCCGCACCAACGGCGACGCCGTGCTCTATGCCAAGAGCCTGGGCATCAATGCAAACCTCTGGTGGGGACTGGTGCTGCTGGTCTTTGGCATCACGATGTTCCTCCTCGGTCGGCGTGGACAAAAGCGCGTAGCCCTTGAGCTGGCGGCGCCAGGTGAAGAACCAGCAGGTCAGGAAGAAGTACGCCGCGGTCATTGATCGCCGACGTTCTGCACAGCCATCGCACCGCGATCTGAACCTTCCTCTACCGCTCATCGTTACACTGGAAGGGAACGATGAAGCGAAAGACCATCGAACATTACGAAATCGTGCGCAAGCTGGGCGCGGGCGGCAGCGGCGTTGTGTATCTCGCCAACGACACGCTGCTGCAGCGCCCCGTCGTGCTCAAAATTCTGCGCGCGGGCTTGCTCTCGGCGCAGCAGATGCGCACCACCGTGCTGCGTGAGGCGCGGCTTGCTTCCGCCATCGAGCATCCCAATGTTTGTGCCATCTATGAAGTGGGCGAAGCCGGCGAAGAAGGCTACATTGTCATGCAGTTTGTTCCCGGCCAGTCGCTCGACCAGCTGATTGCGCGCGGACCTGCGACACCCCAGTTGCTCCTCTCCGTAGGTATTCAGGTCGCCGACGGGCTCCAGGCTGCGCATGCTCTCGGCATCTTCCATCGCGACCTGAAACCGCAAAACGTGATGCTCACCGAAGGCGGCCTCGTCAAGATCCTGGACTTCGGCCTGGCGCGCCGCCTCCACCCTGAAGACACCAGCTTCGACCCCAGCAAGCCCGCATTGGCCAAGGATGCGTCGGTGGCGGCCACCTACACCGCGCGCGGCGGGACCATTCGGTACATGGCGCCCGAGCAGTTTGTCACCGGCCAATCCAGCGTACAGTCGGATGTGTGGGCCCTCGGCGTCATCCTTTATGAGCTGGCCAGCGGACGCCATCCCTTCTCGCGTCCCGATGCCGAGGACTTTCAGGCTATTCGCGCCATTCAATTCTCTAACCCGCCCGATCTCAGCGAAATCGATCCGACCATTTCGGTCGAACTCAAGAGTGTGATCTCCACTTGCCTTGAGAAGAATCCGGCCGCCCGTTACAACACCGCAGCCGAGGTGCGAGAGGCCCTCAAGACCATCATGAAGGCCCAGCAGATCGAGACTGGGATCATTCCCGGTGATGCCGCGGCCATTTTGCCCACTACGGGCGCAGAAGCTGAGAAACGCAACACAGGCATCCTCTCGATGCTCGCTGAACGTTTTCGCGAATCGGCCAGCGATCGCGCTCCGCAAAACTCCCTCGTAGTGCTCCCGTTCACGAATCTGGGCGCAACAGAGGTAGCTCCGCTGTATGGCTACGCATTAGCCGACGCTATTGCCGCCCGCCTGGCACGCATTCCCTCGCTCATCGTGCGGCCATCGAGCACGCTCATGTCACTGCCAATAGCCCAGATGGATCCACTCTCCGTCGGCCAGCGGCTGCTTGTTTCGTTCGTGCTCGCGGGCAGCTTCGTACGCTCCGACCTCGGCTTCGACTTGAATTGGCAACTGCTCGATGTGGCTTCGCAGAGCGTTCGCTCCGGTGGCGCCATCCAGGTTGATTCACTTGACCTGATCGCGGTGCAAACCGAAATCTCCAACGAGGTCTTCGCAGCGCTGCACGGGCTCAGCGGCGCCGATCGCCTTGAAGGCGCGGGTCCAGAGACGTCGCGGGCTGTCACGCGCGATGCTTCGCTCCCCGGTCCTGTAAGTGAGGAGTATCTGCAGGCACGCGCGTTGCTGAGCTCGTTCATGGTGCGCACCGGGGCACGCTCCGATCTGGATCGTGCCCGCGCCTTGTTTGAGAGCGTGACGAAGAAGGATCCCGAGTTCGCCGCCGGCTGGAGCGGCCTCGGCATCGCCGATTTGCAGTATGTGCGTCACGGCTTCGGTGGGCAGATTCACGTGATGCATGCGCGGCGCGCTTTCGATGAAGCGCTCCGTCTCGACCCGGCCGCAACCGAGGCCAATCTCTACCGCATCTACATGCTGCTGTCGCGCGGTGAGAAAGAGTCGGCGCGTCACGGCGTCGCAAATCTTCTCACCTCCGGCTCCAATGACTGGAACGTGCACATGGTGGCCGGCCTTGCCCTGCGCGGCGATGGCATGTACCTCGAAGCGCTGCAGCAGTTCAGCCGCGCGCTCAAGCTCAACCCCGCGAATGCGGCGATTCTCTACAATCACCGCGCGCGCGTATATCACTATCAGAACCAGATCGAACTTGCCGGGGACGAATTGGAGAAGGGCCTCGCACTTGAGCCGCGGCACCCTCTGCTGCGCACCTCGGCAGGCTACCAGGAAATGCGCCTCGGCAATCTTCCCAAAGCCATCGAGATTCTTGAGGGCGTGATCCGCGACGACGAACTGATGCGCATTGCCGTCCCTACACTGGCGCTGTGCTATGTGCAGGCCGGCGACCGCGCGCAAGCGAATGCGCTACTCAAAGACGACACCCTGGCCGCGGCCGAAGCTGACAGCGAAATGGCCTATCGGCTCGCCACCTACTTCGCGGTCGAAGGGGACTCCAGCGAAGCGCTGCACTGGCTGCGTCGCGCCATCTATCTTGGCAATGAAAACTATCCATGGTTCCAGAAAAATCCCGCGTGGAACAATCTCCGCACCAACTCAGACTTCGAGCGCATTCTCGAAGATCTCAAGCGCAGCTACCGGAGAAACCAGAAGACCTGGAAGCGCCTGCTGGAGCAGGTCCCGCCGGAAACAGAGTGAGTTTTTCCCAGAAAAACTGAGCCCCGGAATCCATGCGGAATCCGGGGCTCTTTCGATGCAAGTTCAGTGCCCGCTATTTCAGGCTGACGGTCGCTTTCAATGGCAGATCCACCGACGACCCGCCCACCAGAATCGTGTAGTCCCCGGGAACAAGTGTCCACCCATCCTTCGCCTCATCAAAAATAGACAAGTACTTGGGGTCGATGTCCACCGAGATCGTTTGCTTGGCTTTCGCATCCAGCTTCACCTTTGCAAAGCCGACCAGCCGCTTGAACGGCTCGCCCGCGGCATCGGGCAGCATTGCGTAGACCTCAGCGATCTCCGAGCCATCGCGCGCACCCGTGTTCGCGACGGTGAACGTCGCCTTTACCGTGTCGCCCGGCGTCACCTGCAAGCCTGAGTAGTGATACGTGGTGTACGAAAGACCGAAGCCGAACGGGAACAGCACCGGCTTCTTCTCGGACTCATACCACTTGTATCCCACCTTCACGCCCTCGTCATAGGTCACCTGGAACGGCGGCAGACCCTTCGCCCACGTCTCGCGAGAAACCGCACCGGAAAAGTGCACTTCCGGCGGCATCGTGATCGTCGGGTGCGGCAAATCCGCCTCGCTCTTCGGGAACGTATTCGGCAGCTTGCCGCTCGGGTTCACCGAACCAAAAAGCACATTGCCCACGGCGTTCGCGCCATCGCTGCCGGCGAACCACGCTTCCAGAATTGCCGCCGGCGCATTCACCCAAGGCATTGTTACCGGGTTGCCTGTCTCCAACACCACGACAGTGTGCGGATTGGCCGCCGCCACCGCGGCAATCACTGCATCCTGATCGTGAGCCAGCGTCATGCTCTTCAAGTCCATGCCTTCGCTTGCCCACTGATAGGCGAAGACAATGGCGACATCGGCTCCCTTCGCCGCAGCTGCTGCTGCAGCCGGGTCCGTGCCGGCATCGTATTTGATCGTCGCCTTTGGCGCCCGCGCCTGGATCGCCTTCAGCGGCGACGTGGGAAACCAGATCTCTTCAAGCCAATGCGTTGCGCCCTTGCCCGCAGGCATAATCGCATTGCCGCCGATTGGGTCCACCTGCGCTGACCCGCCACCTGAGATCATGCCTACGTCCGAGTGCGAACCGATCACCGCAATCGTCCTAATCTTCGCCGCGTTCAGCGGCAGTGTGGCATGCTCGTTCTTCAGCAGCACAATGCCGCCCTCTTCGATCTTGCGCGCAGTCTCGAATCCGGCAAAGGGATCGATCACACTGCGCTGGCGCGGAAAATCAATCACGCCTACCGCGAACATTGCGCGCAAAATGCGATGCACATGCTCATCCAGCTCCGCTGTTGGAATCGTTCCCGCATCCACTGCGGCCTTGAATTTGTCGCTGAAGAAGAAGTCGCCTGGCTCTTCGTTGTCCAGCCCCGCTGCCGATGCCTTCTCCGAGCTGTGCGTACCGCCCCAGTCAGACAAAACGAAACCGGGGAACTTCCAGTCCTTCTTCAAAACGTCCGTCAGAAGCCACTTGTTCTCGCACGCAAAGTCACCATTCACGCGGTTGTACGAGCACATCACCGCGGCCGGATGCCCCTTGGACACGCCAATCTCAAATGCCAGCAGATCGCTCTCGCGCGCGGCCCGCTTGCCGATGTTGATGTTCACCGAATTGCGGCCGCTCTCCTGGTCGTTCAGCGCGTAGTGCTTGATGTCGCCGATCACATGCGCCGACTGCGTACCCTCAATCAGCTTTGCCACTAGCGTTCCGGCCAGCACGGGGTCTTCACCCAGGTACTCGAACGTGCGCCCATTGCGCGGGTCCCGCGTCAGGTTCACGCCGCCACCCAGCGACATGTTGAAGCCCTGCGCCCGCAACTCGCGCCCGATCAGCGCCCCGTACTCAAACGCCGCATCCGGGTCCCAGCTTGCTGCCGCGGCCACGTTCGCCGGCAGCGCCGTCGAATAGCGCCCATTCACGCCGCTCGACCGCACGCCGTACGCCGCATCGCTCATGTCGATGCCAGGAATACCCAGCCGCGGCACGCCCACGGCATAACCCACACCGCGATTCGATGCCGCATTCTCCGGCGTCACCGGCTCATCCGTTGGCATGCCTACGCCATGCAGCAGCGCAACTTTCTCGTCTAAAGTCATTTCCTTCAGTACAAGATCCGCGCGTTCGTCCGGCGAAAGACTCGTGTTCGCCCATGGACCGGTGGGCGGCGGCTGTTGTGGGCGCCGCTGCGCGTTGCTTGCCGCGACAAAGCAAACAAGAAGAGAAAACAGCAGCACAGCAAAGATTGTCCGAGCGCCGCAGCCTGACCATTTCATGCAAAATACCTCACTTAAACGTTTGAGCAAACAAGCAATCCTATCAGCTAACCTGCACAGGAGGGCAGTCCAGAAATCTTAAGATTTCTGGACTGCCCTCCTGACTCCCGGGTCGGTCAGCGCTCTTCGATGATCGCCAGGTCCCACGGTGCAAGGGTCAACTCGTGCCCCTCGGCAGCGGTTTGTCCATCCAGCAAATTCGCACCAGTCCCGTACTCGTACTGGCACTTAACCTCATCTCCCGAGTAATTAAAGTAGTAGTGCAGCCGCTTGCCCAACCGATTCACGCCGTGCTGAATATGCACTTTAGCTGGCATAGCCGAATTGGCCACGGCCAGCCCTGCTTGCCCCAGCGCTCGTTTTAGAATCGTTGTCTGCAGCGTGTCGGATAGATACGTTCCCTCGTACAGCAGCGTGCCCGCGCCAAACTGGTTCTCCGTGATTGCCGGCCACTTGCCAAAAAACGGATGGTCGTAATACGCCAGCGCCTTGGCGTGTTCCGGCATCAGGAACTCGGCCCAGTACTCCACCTTGTTGGCATCGCCAGCGTGAAACGGATCGTCCTTCAACGCCAGAGGCTTCTCCAGATTCGAGAATTCCTGATAGCTGATTCCGGCTGCCTCGCGTAGCGGCCCCGGCGCGCGCACCCATCGCACCGCCGAGTTTTCGTTCGCAAATCCGCTTTTGAAGGTCATCACTACGTGGCCGCCATTCTTCACGTAGTCCGCAATCCGCTGCAACAGCGCATCGTCCGAGATGTACAGCGCCGGCACGATCAGTACCTTATACGCCGAAAAATCCGTTGTCTCTGGAAACACAAAATCCACGCCGACATTCAGGTCATAGAGCGCGTGATGCATCTGCTGTACGATCGACACATATCCGTCAGGCTGCCCCGTCCAGCTGCGCGCCGGAACGCCGCCCCCATACGGCATAAAGCTGATCGCGTTTGCAGAGTCGCGGCTCCACAGGATCGCCACGTCGTTGTGAATCTTCAGCCCAACCAGGTGCGGGCCCACTTTCTCCAACTCATGCGCCGTCCTGCTCATCTCGGCGTAGGCGCGGTTCGGCTCCAGGTCGTGCGACAGAATGCCTTTCCAATAGGTTTCCTGGTTCGCCGCAATCGAGGCCCAATGCCAGTACTCCACCATGTTGGCGCCGCTGGCAAGATAGGTGTAGACATCCTCGCGCAGCTGCCCGTCATACGGCGGAGACTGGCCCTCCGAGCTCCACCCGATCGTCTGCGCATTAGTCTCCGTCACCAAGAAATTCTGGTGCTTCAGTGACCGGCTGAAGTCGCTCTGCAGCGCCTGGAACGATCCATCGTAGTGGTCCTGCGTGCCGTGATAGATGTTGTCGGCGACGATGTCGAGCGAGTCGGCCACGGCTTCTTCGTTCACATCGCGCTTCAGCATGCCGCCGTAGTCCGTCGTCACAAACTGCCGAGCCCCGGCACACTCCCGCACCAGTGCTGCCTGCCAATGGAGAAAATCCGTCACCCGCATCTGGCTCCAGCGCGTCCACTCCAGCTTGTATCCGGTTGAAATCGTCCCGTCGCGCCGCGGCAGGTCTTCCCACGTGTGCAGATTCTCGCCCCAGTAATTCAGGAACCACGCCTTGCTCAGCGCCTCAGGTGTCCCAAACTTCTTTTCGAGGTAGTGCTGGAAGCCGATAAACACGTCGGTATTGGCCGCATCGTAGCTCCCCGTCTCGTTGTCCAGCTGCCACCCGATCACATTTGGATTGTCTTTGTAATGCGCGACAATATGGCGAATCAGCCGCTCCGCGTAAAAGCGGTAGGCCGGCGAATCGGTATCCATGTTCTGCCGGAGACCGTAGACGCTTGCCACCGGCTTTCCGCCGAACATCCCGGGCGGAATCCGTTCCGCGAATATCTCCGGATGCTGATGCGCCATCCACGCTGGGATCGAATACGTGGGCGTGCCCAGGATGACCTTGATGCCGGCTTTGCCCATCGCGTCTACCACGCGGTCCATCCAGGCGTACTCGAATTTTCCGTCCTCAGGTTCCCACAGGCTCCAGGTCGACTCGCCCATGCGCACTACATTGAGGCCCGCCGCCTTCATCAGGGCAACGTCCTTGTCGAGCCGTGCCGCCTGATCGCCAGGCATGTACTCGTTGTAGTACGCCACGCCGTAAAGCACGGTGGGGAACTGCAGGTCGGGGCCAGCCCCCGTGTGCGGGTCAGTTTGTTGCGCACTGGCTGCCAGTGCAACCAGAAGTCCAGTCAAAACCAAAATCGAGAGCAAACGCCTGAAAAGCGCCAACGTGGTTCCTCCCTCAGAAAGGCAGAAGGATCATCAAAGCACTTCTACCGGAAGGTAATCAAGACTACCTCCGGATGAGTGCCAACCCGCATCGGCGGTCCCCAGGTTCCCGCGCCGCTCGATGTGATCACCTGCAGGGCCCCGAATCGCTGCAATCCGTAGGTGAATTTGCCGAAAGCGCGCCGCGTAATCCACGAGAAAGGGAAGACCTGGCCGCCATGCGTGTGCCCGCTCAACTGCAGGCCCACGCCGGCCTGCTCCACAATCGGCAGTCGCGTTGGCACATGCTGCAGCAGAACGCTCGCGGCGCCATTTTCCAGATGAAAGCCTGTCAAAATGTGTCGCAGCCGCATCGGGTAATTTGACACCTCGTACGGGACACCCACAATCTGCAGTCCGTCGACAAGCATGTGCTCGCTGTCGAGGACGCGAAAGCCATGTCGCCGCAGCGCCTCGGAGTAATGGGTGGCGCCCCCGAATTCTTCGTGGTTGCCCGACACAAAAAAGACGCCGAACGGCGGCGCCAGCTCGAAGAAGGGTTTTGCAATCTTGTCCGGGTCGGCCTTGGTGCCGTCAAAAAGGTCACCCGGAATAAAGATCACATCCGGCGCAAGGCGCTGTGCCAGCGACACGATGCGCCGCGCGAAGCGGATGCCGTTGATGTTGCCGAGATGTATGTCGCTGATGAGAAGGGCGGTCCGGCCGCGCCACGAGTCCGGCAGTCGTTCCAGCGTCACCTGCACGTTGCGCACTCGAATGAATCGGGCGTTCAGAATGCCGTAAATTGCCACAGCGATCGCTGCCGCCGTAAGGAGGCCGGCAATAAGAGGCCGCGCTGCAAGGTGTGCCGAACCAGGCAAAGCAACCCACAGCGCAAAGTCAAGAATCCACGCGACGCACGCACCAACAAAAAGGAAATTCAAAAGCCCCAGCCAGACGGCCGCCACTTGATAAAGCAGGGCAACCATCCAATTGGTGTACCGAAAGCTCAGTAAAGCGCTGGCCATAAAAATCACAGACAGAACGACCAGCGCGATCTTCAGCCCGAGGAATGCTCCCGGGCTCATCGGCCACCCGAAGGCCGTCCAGGTGCAGTAGAGGAACCAGTGCGCGAGACAGAGAAGTGCCTGGACGATCAGAACGCCCAGAATTGGCCACGCTTTCACTCCGAGTCCCCCTTCTTCAATTCTGGCACGCGCCGGAGGCGAGCATTGTCAAAGCGCGAGCGCGTGAAAGAATCTCTGTATGGCAGATGCAAAAAACGACAAGTTGGGGCTATATCTCTCCGTCCCTTTTTGTCGCTCCAAATGCACTTATTGCAACTTCGCTTCGGGCGTCTACCCTGCCAGCGAGCACGAGCGGTACGTGGATCGGTTGACCGTCGACCTCGGAAACGCGGAACGCTGGGCAGAGGACATGGGCGTCACACTGCCCCGGACGGTTGACACGGTCTACCTTGGGGGCGGAACGCCGAGCCTGCTGTCACCGGAACTCATTGCCCGGATCTTTGCCTCTGTCCGCTCGAATTTTCAGGTGGAAACCAGCGCGGAAATTACCGTCGAATGTGCTCCTGGTCAGCTCAGCGACGCGACGCTGGAAGCGATGGCGCGCGTCGGCGTGAACCGTGTCAGCCTCGGTGTGCAGAGCTTTGTGGATCGCGAGGCGCAGGTCAGCGGCCGTCTTCATAGCCGCTCCATGGTCCTCGACGACTTGCGCCGTCTGCGTGTGGCGGGAATCGTGAACCTGAACATCGACTTGATCGCCGGGCTCGCCGGGCAGACCTTCGCGTCTTGGAAAGAATCGTTGGACGAACTCGTACAAACCGGTGTGCCGCACGCCAGCGTATACATGCTCGAAGTGGATGAAGACTCCCGACTGGGGCGCGAGTTGCTTGGCTCCGGGACACGCTACCACGCGGGCTTGGTTCCCACCGACGACGCCATCGCGCAAATGTACGAAACGGCGATCGAAACCCTCGAGGGCGTGGGTCTGAAGCAATACGAGATTTCGAACTTCGCGCGGCGGGGCAGGCGATCCGCGCACAACATGCGCTACTGGCAACGGCGGCCTTATCTTGGAGTCGGACTTGACGCCTCGTCTGCTCTGCATGCTGTCGACGACGCAACAGAATCAGCACAACAGCGGCGCATCCCGTATATCTTGCGCTCAACCACCAGCGACGATCTGGCAGAGTACCTCTCCGGTACGCCGGTCGTTGAAACGGCCTGGCTCTCCCCGGATCGTCAGCACGAAGAAGCTTGGTTCCTCGGTCTTCGGCTGAATCAGGGCGTGGCTCTGGCCGCCCTGCGGCGTGAGTTTGGCCGCGCGGCAATCGAGGCCATCCTTGCCATCGTCGAGCGGCTCGTTGAAACGGGACTTGTCGCGAGCGACGGAAAAACAGTGCGCCTCACACCGCAGGGTCGCCTGTTATCGAACGACGTGTTTCAGGAGTTCCTCGCAACCGCCGATTCCGTCGATCCCGCCGGAGCGTCGCTTGTGCAGCAATCGTGAGAGGCACTTCGCTTCAAGACAGAAATTCAACCGGTTCAATGTCGGCATTTACGTGACTCACGAAGCACCGAATGGATTCCGGTCCCGCTTCCTGCGCCCTTTCAAGAGCCAATTCCGTTTCGTTGAGGACCACCAGCGGAGAGCGGCCCTCGCTCGAAGCTATGCCGAAACATGCTGAGAGACGAACCGAATTCGCTTTCCACGAGACTGGCTCGGAAAAGACTGCCGTCCTCATACGTTCCGCAAGCGTCTGTGCGTTCACCACACTGCATCCCGGCAGAATTGCCAAAAAAGTATGATTGCCAGACCGGCCGAAAGTGTCGTAGCTGCGCAGCAGAGGCCGCGTCCGCTCAACCACGGTTCGCAACAGGGTGTCGCAGGCTCTTGTTTCCAGGTGGGTGGCCCAATGGTCGAAATCGTCGATCGCACACAGCAGCAGGCTGAGCGGCATTCTCATCCGCTGCACGCGATCGGTCTCGCGAAACAACATGGATAACAAAGCAGACCGGTTGATCGGTACGGCAAAAGGGTCGACTGAGCCCTGTGCGTGCGCCGCATCGTGCGAAAGATCAACTGCGCGCTTTTCCGCCAGTTCTACACCCAGCCGATGCTGCGCAAGCTCTAAGCGCAAATGCCAATGCGGGTTCCTGCGATCGCGGGGAATCAGATCGTGCAGCAAGCCTTCGGCCATGCGCCGCTTCCAACGTCCAAAGCCGCCATCCGCCATGAGCACAATCGACTCGGCAACAATAGTCGGCTCTTGTTGCATAAAGGCGAGCATCTGATCGATCTCCGCAGGTGGCAGATCGCCATCAATCAAGATCAAGTCAACAGAAGGCGATACGCCCAGCGTGGCCCGCATCGCGTTGCCCGACCCAACCATGACGGTGCGGGTCCCCAATGCGCAAAGCAGCGATTCAACATCCGCAACAAGAAGAGGGTCGTGCGAAACAATCAGCGCGAGATTGTCCTGGGCATCCGGCATCGAAGGCACTCCGATTACCGGATGTATCGGCAGAAATCAGGCAGGGCTTAAGCCGCCATAATTTGCGGGGCCGCCAACTCAATCGACGAAGTCCACCTGCGGCTGGATGGGGATAATTCCGCGCTCGTAGCCCACGTCCAGCAGCTTGCTGATCGCCTCGCGCCCGTCCGCTCCATAGTCGAGTGTGCGGTCGTTCACGTACATGCTCACAAAGCGGTTGGCCAGCGTCGTATCCAGGTCGCGCGCAAACTGCATCGCGTACTCCAGCGCCTGCTCGCGATGATCCAGCGCGTGCTGGATGCTGTCGCGCAGCGCCTTCGAGATAATCTTGTGCTGCTCGGTGCCCAGCGAGCGCCGAATCGCATTCCCGCCCAGCGGCAGCACCAGGCCCGTGGTTTCCTTCCACCAGATGCCCAGGTCCAGCACCCGGTACAGCCCGCTCGACGAATACGTCAGCTGCCCCTCGTGAATGATCAGCCCCGCTTCAAACTTGCCCGCAAGAATTCCGGGAATGATCTGGTCGAAGGGAACTACCTCCGTCTCGATATTCGGATTGAAGATTTTCAGCGCAAGATAGGCAGTTGTGAGCGTCCCCGGCACGGCGACGCGAAAGCGATCCAGATCCCCTTGTGCTAGTGGCCGATTCGAAACCACCATCGGCCCATAGCCTTCGCCCACGCTGCCCCCGCAGCCCATCAGGGTGTAGTTCTTCTGGATGTATGGGTAAGCGTGAAAACTCACCGCCGTCACATCGAAGAATTGCTCGTCCTGCGCGCGGCGATTCAGCGTTTCAATGTCGGAAAGAGTATGAGAAAACCGATAGCCTGGGACTCGCACCTTATTGGTGGCGAGCCCATAAAACATGAATGCGTCGTCTGAATCGGGACTGTGCGCAATCGAAATATCCGTCACTGCGCTCGCTACTGCTGCATTCTCATTGCTCACAAAACACCAAGGTCCTTTCGACGCAGTACTTCAGAATTCAGCTACCGATTCACGCGCACAATACGCTGCCAACTTGAAGCAATCCCCGCGGCAGCGGCAACCTTCAACGCATCTCCCGGTACGAACGCCCACACCGCGGCCGTCAGTACCGTCACCGCGTGCGCATGCGTCGAGACCGCAAGCCACAAGGCTCCGCCAGTCAGAATCAGCACGTCGCCTGCAGCCGCGCTCAGCAGGCCGTTCGCGAATCCCCGTCCCATGCGCCGACCCAAATACGAAACCAGCACTGCCGCGATGGGATACATCATCAGATACCCACCCGTCGGCCCCAGCAAATGGGCAAGCCCGGCCAGCGGAGAAGGCGCAAACACCGGCAGCCCCACCGCGCCCTCAGCCAGGTACGCACCCATAGTGGCCGCCGCCATCCGGGGCGACAAAAGCAGCGCCAGCACCAGCACCCCAAAAGGCTGCAGCGACAGCGGCACGGGCGTGAACCACAGCGGCACCGAGATGTGCGCGCACACAGCGAGCAACAGGCTGCCGGCCACAATTGCTCCAGTCCAGCGCGCCCCCGAGCGCACCAATGGATGCGCAAGCGTCCAGCCAGCCGATGGAACCAACGGCGAAGAAATCTCTCTTTGCATTCGATCCTCTTAAGGTTCTGACTCTAGATCGGCCTCATCGCTTGCCCGGGCCGTTTGCGCCGCACTCGCTTCTCGTTGCCGGGCGCGTTGTCGCCGAATGTGACGTGCCACTCCGCCCGCCGCAAGCAGAAGCGCACCGAGCGAAACAAGAAGGGCAATGACTAACCAATGCATGACTGCAAAAGGTCAGAATACCAGATGGTGCGATGCCGAGCCCGGTGCGATGCAGAACCCGCGCTGACCCTACACTTTGCCCAAATTGGCGCGCAGCCAGTCCAGGTATCCGTTGCTCGCGCCCTCCACCGGTAACACCAGAAACTCTGGCGTTGCGTAGCTGTGCAAAACATGAAGGCGAGCTTCAAGCGCGGCAAGCTGTTCCGTGTCCGACTTGATCAAAAGCATGGTTTCGGTGGAGTCTTCAACCTTGCCCTGCCATCGATAAATCGATCGCACCGATGGAATCAACGTGGCGCATGCTGCCAGCCGTTCTTCGACAAGAACGCGTGCGAGGCGCTCGGCCTCCTCGGGATTCGCGGCGGTCGTGAGAACGATGCGAACGTGCGCGACGGATTCAGTCATAGCGAGCACCTCGATTGGCACAGTTCAAAGCGCGGCGCGCATCACCTTGCGGTACTTGTCGAGGACTTCCTTCCCTCGCGCCGTGAGCCGGCAGATGGTCAGCGGATATTTTCCCCGGAAGGTCTTTTCAAGGTCAACGTACTCCGCCTCGGCCAGCTTGGACAAATGGGTGGAGAGATTTCCCTGCGTCAGCCTTGTCGCCAGCCGAAGATATTGGAAGTCGGCCTCCTCCACCGCCGCCAGCAGCGCCACAATCATCAGGCGCGCCGGTTCGTGAATGATGCGATCGATCTCAGCCAGTCGCTGGATACTCTTGCTCATCTCACGCTCCGGCCGGCCGCCGCAAAAAGAGCCAAAGCACCACGCACCCCGAGACGAGTGACAAAATGCCCATGCTCCCGTAGAGAATCATGGAACCCACCCCCAGCAAGACTCGACTGAAGGCAAGCAGAATGCCGATCACGGCCATGACCGCGCCGCCCGCAACATACCGGGGCAGGCGGCCAGCGTAAACAGACAGTACGCCTCCGCCAATTCCGGTCCCCGCCAGAATCCAACTGGCCGGCGGGAGCGCGCTCCTGTAAATTGCCAACGTCATCGCAATCGCCGCCACAAACGCAAACGCGCCGACCATCGCACGAAACCTCCAGTTCACGGGCTTCAGCTTGACGTACCCCTCCTGATCGACTAAAAAACGCTGCCGCACCCTCTTGATCGCCCACATCGACCCAAGACCGAGCGCTGGAACAAGTATTCCAAGAACCAACGCGGCCTCCCGATATGGCAGTGATCCCGGGGGGAAGGCAACCTGGAGCCACATACTGAATGCCGCGGTGAGAAAGCAAAGCCCGATCGCGATCTCCGGCAAACCATCGCGATTGTGCGCCTTCAACAGCAGGCGGCGTGCAATCAAATCGGGGTTCTCGTCTAGAGGATGGGAGGTAAGAGAGTCTGACGCCAGAGAGCGGGACTGATCGTGCATAAGTTCCTCGCAAACTAGTTTGTGATGCAAACCAAATTCACTGCAATCCTGCGCTCACCGGCTCTGCCTGTCAAGCGGGAACCCCAAAAAAATTGGGCGCCGACCCGCCACGCAACGTCCGTCTGGATTGAATAGGGACGAAAACTTGCCGACGCGGCTCCGCTGTTGCAGTATGTTCCTTGCGGCTGCACACGCCGCGCGCGGAGGAACCATGAGCACAGCAATCAAGTTTGGCACCTCGGGTTGGCGGGCCATCGTCGCCGACGAATTCACCGTGGCCAATATCCGCCTCGCCGTCGCCGGCATTGCCGCCTACGTCAAAACCCAGCCCGAGCCCCATCGCGTGCTCGTCGGTCGCGATCCCCGCTTCCTCGGCGAGAGCTTCGTCGCCGAAGCCGCCAGTGTGCTCGCCGCCGCCGGCATCACACCCATCGTCATTCCCGACGCCGCGCCCACGCCCGCCATCGCCTACGCCGTCCGCCAACTCAAGACCTCCGGCGCCATCAACTTCACCGCCTCGCACAATCCACCGGAGTACAACGGCATCAAGTTCTCCACCCACGACGGCGCGCCGGCCCTGCCTGAAGTCACCAAGCAGATCGAAGCCGCCATCGCCGCTCCAAGCCTGCCGATGCGACCATCCCCAAATCCGATCCTCCGACTGGAGGCTTCGAAACCGCCGACGTCAAGCCCGCCTTCCTCAAGCGTCTCGCCGAACTCGTCGACCTCAAGACCATCGCCAAGTCCGGCATCAAGGTCGTCTACGATCCCTTCTGGGGCGCGGGCCGCGGCTACAGCTGCCATATCCTGCGCGAGGCCGGCGTCCCCGTCGAAACCGTCCACGACTACCGCGACGTTCTCTTCGGCGGCCACGCCCCCGAGCCCGACGACCATCTGCTCGGCGACGCCAAGGCGAAGATGAAAGAGATCGGCGCCACCATCGGCATCGCCACCGACGGCGACGCAGACCGCTTCGGCATCGTCGACGAAGACGGCACCTTCATCCAGCCCAACTACATCATCGCGCTGCTCTTCGACTACCTCGTCGAAACCCGCGGCTGGCGCAACGGCGTCGCCAAAAGCGTCGCCACCACCAACCTCGTCAACGCGCTCGCCGAGCACCACAAGGTGCCGCTCTACGAGACCCCGGTCGGCTTCAAGTACATCGGCGAGCTCATCATCGCCGACAAGATCGCCATCGGCGGCGAAGAGTCCGCCGGCCTCACCATCCGCGGCCACGTGCCGGAGAAAGACGGCGTCATCGCCGGCCTCCTCGTTGCGGAGATGGTCGCCGCCCGCGGCAAAAGCCTCGGCGCTGCAACTCAAGGAACTGTTTGCCAAGGTTGGTTCCTTCTATCCCGTTCGCGAGAACTTCCGCTTGACCCCGGAGCGCAAAGCCGCGTTCACTGAGAAGTTGAAGACCGATCCAACCGAGCTCAGCGGACGCAAAGTCACGCAGTGTCGTGCGCACCGACGGTCTCAAGCTGATCCTCGACGACGGCTCGTGGGTCTGCTACCGCCTCTCCGGCACCGAGCCGGTGGTCCGCGCCTACACTGAAGCGCGCAACGAGCACGACATGGAAGCGCTCAGCGCCGCCGCCGAAAAATTTGTTTTGTCGTAATCGCCGATCTGGGGATGGATGCAGGACGTAAACACACACGAGTCTGAAAAAACAGAAACCCTCAGGCTGTCGATGCTCAGCGAACGCGCTCTTGAAACCGCGCAATCCCTCTGGCGTCCCGCAGGAACCATCGTGGCAGTTGCCCTGATCCTTCTCTTCGGCTGGGGTGTGGTCAACGGCAAGCATGGCCTCTCCGCCTGGCAGCAGCAACGGGTCAAGGATCAAGAACTGCGTCACGATATCCAGGACCTGCAGCAGGAAAACGCCCACCTGCGCGAGCACGTCGACCGCCTCAAGTCCGATAGCAACGCCATTGAGCATGAAGCGCGTGAGCAACTGCACTACGCCAAACCCGGTGAAGTCATCTACACGCTGCCCGCCCCGCCGCAGACCCAAACCCAGCCCGCTCCCAAATGAGGGTGCCCCCGGTCCCAAGCTTTTGGGGACCGGGGAGGGGGATTCCCATGTCACCGCCTGCTGACTCACAGTTGAAGTATCCTCGCAGTGCATGAAAGGCAAGCGCATCCGCTATCAGCAAACGGGGGAGTTCCACTTCCTCACCTTCAGTTGCTATCGCCGTCGTCCGTACCTGTCGACGGTCGCGGCCATGGAGCTTTTTGAAGATGCACTGGAACGCGTTCGCTTGCGCTATTTCTTCGCGGTGGCGGGTTATGTGGTCATGCCGGAGCACGTGCATTTGTTGGTCAACGAGCCCCAGCGCGCGCTTTTGTCCCAGACCGTTCAGGCCCTCAAGTTGTCGGTTTCGGTGCGGGCCCGGGAAAGGCCTTTCTGGCAGGCTCACTACTACGATTTCAACGTCTCTTCGCACGCCAAGGTCGTGGAAAAACTTCGCTACATTCATCGCAATCCGGTCTGCCGAGGTATGGTCGCAAAGCCGGAGGAATGGCGGTGGTCGAGCTATCGCCATTATCAAACGGGCATGCGTGGAACCGTCGAGATTGAATCGGAGTGGACCGCCCGCGAAAGAGGCTGGCAGTTGCCCGAGTGGATGCGTTACCGGCCAGTTGGCTCTTCCTCCCCGGTCCCCAAGGGCTAGGGACCGGGGGCACCCTCAACTCGATAGACTCGCTCTTGAGATCGGGGCCACCCGCAGAGCTGAAGCGAGGACATCGTGCTAGAAAAAACAGTCTGCAGAATTTTGATCGTGCTAATGGCGGCGGGATTGCTGTATGTAATTCTTTCGCCGTCGGTTCGGAAAAGTGAGGCCGTGTGGCCGCTTGCGATTGTTTTGACAATCGGAATAGTAAGCAATTCGCTTTATCTTTGGCTCCGTCAACGACAGATGCTGGGTTTTCTGTCGCGGCATTGGGTCCTTCGGACGTTGGTCATCTTCTGGCTTTTGTTTTTGCCTCAGGTCTATGTCTCTGGCCTAGAGTGTTTTGATTTCGTTGCTCACAACCACCCTGTCTTTAGAGCTGCCGTCAGTCTGGTTGAACGGTCCGATGTCGCAAAAAGAGACCTTGGCTCGCCCATTGAGATCGGGTGGTCAACAGCGGGGAGCTTTGGGGAGACCAAGGATCACGGAGATCTAGACCTTGAGGTGCCGATTTCAGGCAGTCACGGCGGCGGGAAAATGAGAGTGATCGGAACAAAATCGGACGGGGTATGGAGAATTGATGAGCTTACGCTAAGGCTGACCCAAAGTGGCGTATGCGAGAGCCTATTACGTGACAAGCAGGATCATCTCGGGGCACGCTCCGAATAGAGCAACTCGACCGAGCCTGGTTTGACCGGCAAAGAACGAGATTCCAATTCAGTTAACGACTAAATCGAGTGCAAAGTACAATCCACGGTATCTTTTTCTATGCCGTCACCCGCGACGACCACAAACTCATCCGCGCGCCAACCACGGCGGGTGGCCCGGTCTCGGTTATCTTTTAAAAACCAAGCTGCGGGTGCCCCCAGTCCCAAGGTTTTGGGGACCGGGGAGGAACTGAAGGTCACATCTTTTCCGCGTCACCCCGCGACGAGCTCAAGCTCAGCCCCGCGCCAGCCACGCAACAGCAGCGCCCACCAGCGGGGCCTGGTCTCCCAGAACAGAAATGCGCAACTCCATCGCCACGCCCTGCAACTCGCTTTGCGCCGCGGGAAGAAAAAGCGCCGCTGAGCGCGAAATACCTCCTCCCAGCACCACAACCTGCGGAGCGAATTCACGCAATAGGTTGCGCAGGGCGCGCCCCAGATCGTGGCCGAAAGCGGTGAATGTTTCAGCGGCCTTCGCATCGTTGGCCGCGTCGGCAGCAATCTCCGCTACTTCTCTTTCATGGCCTGTGCGCTCCAGGTAGCCGCTCTTGATCGAGCGCGTCGAGATCAGGTCCTCCACAATCCCGCCTTCAAACGGCACGTTCCAGATCTCGCCGCCCGGAGGCACGCCGCGACCGTTAGTTTTGAGATGTCCATCTACTGCAAATCCCGAGCCAATTCCTGTTCCCAGCGTGATGCCCACAACCCGCGAAACGCCGCGTGCCGCACCCGCACCAATCTCGCCCATCAAGAACGCCGCAGCATCGTTGAGGAACCGGACCTGTTCCGGATGCCACCCGAATTGCGCGGCCAGCGCATCCCGCACGTTGACGCCGTAGAGATAGGGCATCTTGTGCCGCATCCAGCTGACGCCTTCCAAATAATCGAATGGCCCCGGCATCGCGAACCCTGCCCCGTCCACGCGGCGCAGATCCGGAGCCACCTGGGCCGCGAGATCCGTCAGCACATGGAGAAACGCTTCAGCGGTTTGCTCCAGGGGGAGCGCAGCCTTCACCACCGGGCCCAGCGCAAGGGTCGCCTCCGAGCACACAGCCGCAGAGATATGACTCCCCCCGACGTCGTACGCAAGAACACACCGGTCGTTGCCCATTGAGGCCTCAGTCCCTTCCGCGTCTCGGAATGCTTGCCATTCTAGCGGCTGATAGAAGCTGTAGGTCTAGTCCCTAGTCCCGAGTCCCTTGGTTTCTAGTCCCCAGTCCCTGCCTCTTCCGCCCGACCAAAAGGGTCGCCATTCCACTGCGCTATTCTGCGCAAATCCGTGCAGACACCTGTATCCACCAGCACAATTGTTCCACGTGGAACAATTTGAAACCCTGAAACAGTCGCTCGCCGCTCCACGCGAAGCCGTTGCCCGGACGGCCAGTCCCACAATTGTTCCACGTGGAACAATTTGAAACGTTGAAACAGTCGTTCGCCGCTCCACGCGAAGCCGTTGCCCGGACGGCAGGTCCTAGAATGAATGCATGGCCGCTCTTATCGACGCTATTGAGATCCGACGAAAAATGTACTTCGAGTTTGAGAACGCACCGTACTACTGCATGGATGTGGACGTCTCAACCCCAACCGCGCGCGGAGGGCAGACACTGGTGCGCCTCAAGATGCGCAACCTGCTTACCCGCGCCGTCTTCGACAAGACGTTCAAGGCCGGCGAAAAATTCAAAGAGCCGGATCTCGAAACCGTCGAAGCATCCTACCTCTACTCGGATGGCGATGGCTCGTATTTTTTGGATCAAACCACTTTTGAGACGATCCCGCTTGCAAAAGAGAAAATCGGAGATGCACTCGACTTTCTTCTTGAAGGCGCAATCGTGCGGCTCGATAAATACAACGGCAATCCCATCGGTTTGCAACTGCCCGCACAAGTGGAACTGACGGTGGAATACGCCGAGCCCGGCGTGCGCGGCGATACGGCTTCAGGCGCGGTGACCAAGCCGGCGCGACTCGAAACGGGTCTCGAGATTCGCGTGCCCTTCTTTATTAAAGAAGGCGAAAAAGTAAAGGTGATGACCGAGACGCGCGAGTTCGCAGGAAGAGCGTGACAGCGCCGCATCACTCGATGGATTGCAGGCTGGCCACACGCTGCGAATAACCGAACCTTAACAATTCTCAAAGCGCACGGATTTTACGATGAACGGAGACCCTGGATTGCGCGGTCTCCGGTCGTGAAGCTACTTGAGGTAGGAGCGCACGAGGTCAATCAGATCCTCGGCAAGTTCTGGAGCAATCTGTTCTTTCGTGCCGTCCGCTAAATGAAAACGAATGTGCGTCTCCAGCACTTCAGCCATCAGGCTGTTCACGCCGCCGCGCACGGCGGCAAGCTGCATCAACTGATCGCCGCAGTCGTCGTTGGCATTGAGCGAGCGCTCGACAGCGTCAAGCTGGCCGCGCAATTTGCGGATGCGCTGCTGAAGTTTGATCATTTCGCGTTCGTGATGGGACATAGGTGCTCTCCTGTTGACAATACCTACCCTCGGTATACCATATACCGAGTGGGGGTATGGTTGAGATCCCCATTCTAGTCGTCTTTTTTCTGTGCCCTCCCGGAAAATTTATGCGAATGCAAAATCACAGAGAATTGTCTCGAACTGCGCTCCTTGCATGCGCCGCGATAGCCGCGGTGACAACCATGGTGCGGGCGCAAAGCTCTGTCGCTGATGGACCGCTTCCGGCGGCACCCGAGCCGCAGACGAGGCTAGTTGCGTCTCGCGCGGCCGAGGCGCTTTTCCTGCTGCAGGAGTCGGGCGCACAGGAATCGAAGGGGGCCGCGGAGGCCAAGCCCGAGAGCCCGAGCCAGAATCCGCCGATGGTCACGATTTTTCCCCATGCAGAGAACGCCCGCTACTGGATATCGGGGCAGGCCAACATCATCCTTCAGGGCCGACTGCCTTTTCACTCGCCCTATGAGGGCCCAAACAGCTTTCGCAACTCGGCTGAATACAAGACGTCCCTGGTCGGCACGCTCTATACCGCTCTTCGGCTCGATCGCTCTGTCCGCTACAACACGGATCTAATTCTCGATATTGAAAGCGCAGGAGGCCGCGGTTTGAGCCAGGCGCTGGGCCTTGCCGGTTTTACGAATCTGGACGTGGTGCGCAATCCGAATCTTGGATCGAAGCCTTACCTTGCGCGCTACCAGATCCACCAGGTCGTTGGATTGACGGCAAAGACGGTCGACCAGGAGGCGGGCTTTTTTGGCGTGGCGTCCAGCGTCCCCCAGCGTCGCGTCGAGATTCGTATCGGCAAAATGACGCTGCCGGATTTCTTCGATGCGAACGGGCCGGGCTCGGATAGTCATCTGCAGTTCATGAACTGGACCACCGATAACAATGGGGCATGGGATTATGCGGCGGATACGCGCGGCTACACGGTCGGGGGTATGGCCGAGTACGACGATCGCATCTGGAGCGTGCGCTACGGAATTTTCGCCATGCCCACGGTGGCGAACGGCATCGACATGGACTGGGCCTTCAGCCGGGCACATGGGCAGAACGGCGAGTTCGAATTGCGGCAGAGTCTCGTCCGCGGACGCAAGGGCACGACGCGGATTTTGTTCTATGCCAACCGGGCGCACATGGGCGCGTATCGGGAGGCTGTTGCGGATTTTCTGAATGGGTCCGATGCTGAGACGTACGGTGTGACGGTCCCAACGATCACGCTGCACGAGCACCTGGGCGCGCTGAAATACGGCGGGGGCTACAACACCGAGCAGGAATTAACCGAAGACCTGCGCGTGTTCGGGCGTTTTGGATGGAACGAGGGAGCGCATGAGTCGTTTGCCTATACCGAGGTGGATCAGACGGTGGAGGTGGGCGCGGACTACGCGGGAAGGCGCTGGCATCGGCCTATCGACAAGGCTGGATTGGTGGTGGTTTCGAACGCCATCAAGAGTGACCATCAGGACTATCTACGCTACGGCGGGTTAGGATTTCTGCTCGGCGATGGGACTCTCCGCTACGGACGCGAGAACATTGTCGAGGCGTATTACAACTGCCATGCATGGCGCGGACTCTTCTACTCGATCGACGTGCAGCACATCGACAACCCGGGGTACAACCGGGATCGCGGACCGGTGTGGGTGGGTTCGGCGCGGGCGCACGTGGATTTCTAAGACAGTAATAAGAGAGGCTCTCGCAGCCGCGCTTGCCCCGAGGTTGTTCCCGGATCGGCCGCCACCCGCAACCAAAGACGAAGCCGCCTCCGATGGTCGGTGAGCGCATTGGCCTGAAGTCGTCAGTCGAGAACACTTGGCCACGCTGCAATGGCCATTAGGCGGCCCATTCATCGAATCGGCGCATGATTTCCATGAGCCAACATCCCAACAGGATGACAGAGCCCCACAATATGAAGGGAACGCCGTAGAGTATGAGATGCCTGCGCGAACGGGCCAACTCAAACACTCTTACCTTCACGATGGCGTATACATTCGCTGCGAGATAAGCAACCGCCAAACAGCTCACTACTAAGTTGTGCATGTCCCTAGTCCTCCTTTTACCGGCCTGCATCTCCGCGCCGATACTCATCGGTCAGCTCATCAAGCGAGGATCCACACCTTAGAGTTGAGACCATCCCCCGTCGACCGGAAGTTCAGCGCCGGTCGTGAAGGTCGCGTCGAACGCAAGGAAGAGGACGGCCTTTGCGATTTCCTCCGACGTGCCCCAGCGCTTCATCGGGACCATACCAATCATCTTTTCCCTAATCTGAGCGGCTGCGTCAGCGGGAAACGCTTTGCCGATGATCGGCGTGTCGATGGGACCGGGCGTCACCGCGTTGACGCGAATCTCGAGAGCAATCAACTCAGCAGCGAGCGTCCGAGCGAATGATCGCAGCGCGGCCTTGGCGGCTCCGTATGTGGCGTTGCCGGCCATTCCCTTGACGTTTGCGATGGAGGTCGTGAGGACGACAGACCCTCCCCGGTTTATGAGCGGCGCGAACTTCTGCACTGCGAAAAGCGGGCCCTTGGCGTTCAGGTTGAACATCTCGTCGTAGATGGCTTCGGTGATGCTCTCCAGAGGCGCTCGGGTGCTGAACCCAGCGTTGACGAATAGCAGGTCGACGGTGTCGAACTCGGCCTTCACTCGAGAGGCGAGTGCGTCGAGGTCCGTCAACGACCGCGCGTCGCTCGAAACCACGATGGCCTCATTGCCAAGCCCTTTCTGCGCGGATTCCAGGCCTTCCTTCGAGCGACCCGTCACCAGAACGCGCGCGCCTCCATCAAGGAGCATCTTCGCCGTAGCGAGCCCCATGCCGCTCGTGCCGCCGATGATTACCACCTTTTTATCTTCGTACCGTTTCATGCGTCTTCTCCTTGTGAATGGTTGTTCTTCGTTCTGTCGCCGTGATTCAAGTTAGGGGGGCGGCGATGTTGTTTGGCATCCAGTTGCGCGCCGATCAGGGCTCCTCAGGACACGGCGGTTAGGGATGCTGGGTGAGACAAGTCGACGCCAGAGACCTTGACGACGGCCTGCCGCGGCTTCCTGGCTGGCGCGATCGTAGAGGTGTGGCTGGCGCTGCACCTCAATTGGGCCTGAGAACTTCCCTTGAGCCGAGGCGAAGAATTGCCCTGAGACGTCGGTTCCGAGCGCCTAAGTTGTGAAATGGTGAATTGCCTCGTTGGCGTTATCTTGAAATGAAGTATTTTTCAAATCAGTGAAGAAGGTGCTCTGGTCCACCATTTCCCCTGATAACTTACCCTCTTTACTGGCATAAAAAACGCCGCTTTTATACCGCTCATCCGAGATGGCATCTACAAAGCGTTTTGCACCTACATCCAGCGTATGCACCATTCCGCCCATCAATGGGAAGACTATAGGCATCATCACAAACTTCAACATAAACCGCATTGGCGGGGGAAGACTATCTGGCGCCTGAGTTCCTTTTGTATTTCCTGGGCTCACAACAACAAACTTGAGCTTGGGATATTTTCTTGCCATGGATAACGTCCACATGGTTTCTGCATACTTGACATATGCGTATGCTTGCAATGCAATGAACTTCTTACCAAAATATGATCCATCAAGAACAGCAGCAAACTCATCTACAGAAGAAGTCCTCATTGAAACTCGTTTTACTCCGAGCATCTTTACTCCTGGAACAGCTTCCGCACTGACTGATAGAACTGTTTTCCTTAACTTGTCCCGTTTAATCAATTCCTCCACTAGAATCACATTGCCTAAAATATTCGTAGCAGCTAATTGATTCATACCGGAAGGTGTAGATTTCGCAGCCGTTTTGCCAATTACTCCACCTGCATTTAAAACGATTGCATCAATAGGTTCCTTTATTTCTTCTACTGCTTTTCTTACAGAATTTGCATCCGTAACATCCCCAATAACAATTGCAAAAATCTTTTTCCCCGTTTTCTCCTCAAGGTCTTTTTTTGCTGCCTCTGCTCTCGCACGATTTCTGCAAAAGAGAATTACCTTTCTTGTTTCTTCTTTCAATGCGAACTGTCGGGCAGTCTCTTTCCCAAGCCCAGCATTTGCTCCGGTTATCAAGATACTTTCGATCATTGTTTCTCCTTCTTAGGTTGTTAGTTACTTGGGGAATGGAGCAATCCGACAGTCAGTTGATGATGGCCGATCAGCGGGGCCTGAGCCGCCT
The DNA here is from genome assembly GCA_963760475.1 of uncultured Acidobacteriaceae bacterium. Taxonomy (GTDB): domain Bacteria; phylum Acidobacteriota; class Terriglobia; order Terriglobales; family Acidobacteriaceae; genus Telmatobacter. Next base: position 230,143 of record CAVXDG010000009.1, read on the forward strand.
CGACGCCGCCGCAGTGAGCACGCGCTTCTTACCCGGGACCATCCCGGCATTGAGCAGGAGGAAATCGAAGCGGCCGACCTCGCTTGATCAGCTCGGCAAGCGCGATCGAATGTTCCATGGGCGTCTCCGTGGTGAAGGGTGAAGGTCGAGCTGTTTTTCCTTGAACCTATCCATGTTGTGTCCTGTGTTTATCCGTCTTGAAGTATTACAAACGCGAGAGTACGATAATCAAAGCGGAAATGCAAGGAGTTTCGTACGCTATGGTAACTAATATTTCGAAGCGCCCCCGAGGACGTCCAAAAGGCTTTATCCCCGACGAAGCACTCGACCGTGCCGTTGAGATGTTTTGGGAGCATGGGTATGAAGGAGTCGACGTGGATCGGATCGCGCGCGCCGTGAACGTCACCAAACCCGCGCTATACCGGGCCTTCGGAGACAAGTCCACCTTGCTGCTCAAGGCGGTCGAGCGCTATGCGCTGACGTATGGAGCTCCCAGAATGGCAGCATTTCAAGCGGAGCCGGACATCCACAAGGCCGTGACCGCCTTTTGCGAGGCTACCGTCGACTCCTGTACTGGCGAGGCTCGCAACGGCTGCATGATGGCCGCTGCTGCGCTGGGACAGTCGGAGCGGGTAACGGAGATCCGTTCCCGGCTCAAGAAGGGCCTGACCGGATCCGCTGATATTTTCGCGAAACGTTTCGAGCGGGAGATGAAGGCGGGGCGCCTGACTCGCACACCCTCTGCCAAGGTGCGAGGCCGTTTGCTCGTTGACTTGCTGCAGGGTTTGCAGCTTCGCGCCAAGGTTGGTATCACTCGCGAGCAATTGCTGGAAGACGCCCGAAGCTATGTGCCCCTGATTCTTGGCAAGTAAATCTAACGCACTTCTCGGGGGATGCGTCTGGACGAGTGACAAATCGCCAATGCACTCATCGCAAGGCCTTAGCTTGGAAAAACTTCGGGATCGGATCAATCGCAGCCTATTCGGCGGTAACGAAGCCTGAAACATTTTTGAGATACCAATCCCGCAGACGGCGAGCACTCCTTTCGTCACGGATCGAAAGACCGAATATCGTTGCCTTTCCAGGTCGCGGAATCGAGACCGAGGGCGCCATGTTCGTGCAGATGGGAGCTTCGCGAACGCAGATCCTTCGCCCCGCCTACCTCACTGCGTGGGGCTCCCGACCGCGCGGGGTTCTCAGGATGACACCGCAGTTGGGACTGAGGGACTAAGGGGCTGAAGACGGGTGGAGTCGTTGCTTGCTCAGGCGGCGGGGGCGCGGATGGCATCGAGCGCGGCGGTCATGTCGGCGGCCAGGACCTGCTGGGTTTCTTCGGCGAGCTTGGCGCCCTGGCTGGTGAGGTAGAAGACGTCGATGGCGGTTTCGCCTTCGGTGTCGATGAGCGCCACCTCGATGTTGCATTGGTGGGTCGTGAGAGTGAGCGCGATCTGGCGCAGAAGGCCGGGCACGTCCTGCGCGACGACCTGCAGCAGCGTGGAGTGGCGAGGAGGATTCGGAGTCGAAGTCGAGGCGCGTGGTGACCTCGACCTTGATGTTGCCGGCGTTGTTGATGTGGCGGCGCGCTTCGAGCATCTGCTCGACGGGAGTTTTCTGCGCGACGACGTCGTGGAGGTAGGCGAGGAAGCGGTCTTTCTCGCTGGGATTGAGCTCGATGGTGCGAAAGACGTCGGTGAATTGGAAGCTGTCGACGATGACGCCGGCCTCGTTGGAGAAGGCGCCGGCCTTGACGATGTTCATGCCCCAGGCGGCGAGCGCGCCGGCCACGTCGGCAAAGAGGCGCGTGCGATCGCGGGTGATGACGGTGAGATCGAAGAGCTGGCGATGGGGACGCAGATCGAGCTGGACGGGGTCCTCGTCGAGTTTGACGGCCAGCTGGAAGTGATTGCGAATCTGCTCGGGCAGGCGGGTTTGCAGGTAGCGCTGCGGCAGGCCTTCAAGGAACTGCTTGAGCTCGCCGTACTGGCTTGAGGGGACCATGGAGCGGATGCGATTGAGCAGGGTGGGATCGATGGCGGCGTGGTAGCGAACCTCGTCGACGCTGCGGTCCATGAAGTTGGCGGTGGCCATGTAGAACTGCCAGAGGTTCTCGGCCTTCCACGGGGTGAGCGCTTCGGGGTTGACGGCCTTGATGTCGGCATAGGTCATGAGCGTGAGCATCTTGAGCAGGCTCGGGCTGCCGATTTTTTCGGCAAAGCCGCGCACATTTTCGATGTCGAAGATGTCGCGGCGCATGGCATTCGACATTTCCAGATGCAGGCGGATGAGCTTGAGAACGGCTTCGCGCTCTTCGGCGTCGAAGTCGAGGCGGGCGAGGAAGCTGTCGGCGAGCTCGACGCTCTGGCCGGTGTGTTCGCCGGTGCGGCGGCCCTTGCCGGTGTCGTGCAGGAGCAGGGCGAGCAGGAAGAGGTCGAGGCGATCGATCTCCGGCAGCAGCTGCGCGAGGCGCTGTTCGTAGTCGTGCGTGGGCTGGCGCAGGCCGTGCACGTTGTCGATGGTGAGGAAGGTGTGCTCATCGACGGTGTAGCGGTGATAGCTGTCGCGGATGACGAGTGCGTCGATGCCGTGGAACTCGGGGATGAGCATTTCAAGAACGCCGAGCGCATGCATGGTGCGCAGCGCGTGGGCGGCGTGGGGTCCGAGCAGGACTTCGCGCAGGGCATTCCAGAGGTAGGGCCCTTCGGGGATGTGGATGGCGAGGGCGGGCAGCGCGTCGGTGATGCGGTCTTCAGCGGCCTGCGAGAGCGTGTAGCCGTGGGTGGCCATGAGCGAAAAGATGCGCAGGATGGCGCGGTGTCATTGAATTGCGCGCCGGGAAGGATGTCGATGCGGCCCTGGTCGAGGAGGAAGTCGGTGCCGGCGATGGGCGTGCGGCGGCGGCGGAACTGGCGGTAGAAGCTGACCGGCGCGGGCAGATGCTCCATGAGCAGCGCGGCGCGGCGATAGATGACGCGCGCGTGGCGGTAGTAGGTGCGCATCCAGTAGGCCGGGTCGGCGGTGCCGCGGGTTTCAAGGCCGATGGAGTTGGCGGCGGCTTCGTCCTGCGATTGCCAGTCGAGCGTGTTGTCGTCGCGGCCGTGGCGGAAGTGCAGGAAACATCGGGCGGCGGCGAGGAAGTCGAAGGCGGCTTCGGCGTCGCCGCGCGCGCTCTGGAAGACGCCACCGCGCTGGCGGGGCCACTCTTTGGTCTCCTTCAGATGAAAGAGGAGGGCGAACCAGACGGCGAGGTGGTAGTCGCGCAGGCCGCCGGGACAGTCTTTCAGGTTGGGCTCGAGATGAAAGATGGTGTTGCCGAACTTGGCGTGGCGGGCGCGGGCAATTTCGCCGAGCTTTTGCGTGATGGTGTTCCACTCGCTGAGGACGAGGCCGGGAAGGATGGTCTGGTGGAGCTGCTGATAGAGAGGAAACTGGCCGGCGAGGAAGCGGCGGTCGAGCGTGGCGAGGGTGAATTCGAGATTGTCGGGATCGAAGCGGCCGACTTCCTTGACGGTGCGGGAGGCGGGGCTGGCGCGCAGGCCGATGTCCCACATGCCCTGGATGATGGCGCGCACGGCTTCGCGGGACTGCTCTTCGGTTTTGTCGTCGGCGAAGGCGAAGAGGACGTCGATGTCGGAGTAGGGGAAGAGATCTTTGCGGCCGTAGCCGCCGAGGGCGAGCAGCGCGACATTGGGCGGCGGCTGGCCGGCGAAGGCGCGACGCCACATTTCGATGAGGATGCGGTCGACGACGGCGGAGCGGCGGCGGATGGCGGCAGTGCCGTCGCCGGTGCGCTCACAGGTCTGGCGGACGAGCGCCATCTCGCGCAGATACTGCTCCCGTAGATCGTCAACCGCCAAAGCGACTGGATTCATGTGAGATGTCTGTGGTTCGGCGAAAGCCCAAAAGGATATTCACAGAATACTAAATTTGCCGGAACGGGGCGGGCGAAGGAAGGGCGGGCTGGAAGGACGGGGTAGGATCTTAAGAATTATGGTTCCCACCCTTTCCGGAGAAAGAAGCGGAAAGGATGGGGTGTGTGGTCGTTCGTACGAAGACGGTCGCTAGAGGGCGGTCTCGCCGCGCTCGTCGTTGCGGATGCGGATGGCTTCGTCGATGCGGCTGACGAAGATTTTGCCGTCGCCGATGCGGCCGGTGCGGGCGGCGCCGATGATGGCCTGAATGGCCTTTTCCTTCAGCTCGTCGGTGACGACCATCTCGATTTTCACCTTGGGCAGAAGATCGACGGTGTATTCGCGGCCGCGGTAGAACTCGGTGTGGCCCTTCTGGCGGCCATGGCCGCGGGCTTCGAGAATGGTCATGCCTTCGATGCCGGCTTCGAGCAGGGCATCCTTTGACGGCGTCCAGTTTGGAGGGCTGGAGAACCGCTTCGATCTTGAGCATATGCAAATGCCTCGTTTGACAGCGTATCAGGCCGGCGCGGGTGTCGGGTTAGCGGCCGCGATACATTTCGAAAGAATTTGCCCTGTGAAGTACCAGAGCGGCATCAAGAACTGATCAGGTGTTGAAGTCGTAGCCTTCTTCGCCGTGCTGGGAGAGGTCGAGGCCATCGGCTCGTCTTCGGCGGAGACGCGCAGGCCGATGATCTTGTCGACGACAAAGAGCAGGACCAGCGTGCCGACGATGGAGATTCCCCAGGCGATGCCCACGCCGGCAAGCTGGTTGAGGATCTGGCTCCAGTGGCCGTCGATTGCGCCGGTGGGCACGCCCTTGCCGAAGATGGGGTTGATGACGCTGGTGGCGAAGAGGCCGGTGAGCAGGGCGCCCAGGGTTCCGCCGGCGCCGTGAACGCCGAAGGCGTCGAGCGAGTCGTCGTAGCCGAAGATGGCTTTTGACCTCGAAGACCATGAAGGAGCAGAAGAAGCCGGCGATGAGGCCGATGAGCGAGCGCGGACATGGGCTGAACGAAGCCGGAGGCCGGGGTGATGGCGACCAGGCCGGCGACCGCGCCGGAGATGGCGCCGAGGGCGGTGGGCTTGCCGTTGTGGATCCACTCGGCGATGGTCCAGCCGATGGCGGCGGCGGCGGCGGCAAAGTGGGTGTTGACGAAGGCGCTGGTGGCCAGCGGGCCGGCAGCCGAGCGCGCTGCCGGCGTTGAAGCCGAACCAGCCCACCCAAAGCAGGCATGCGCCGATGAAGCTGAGCACCATGCGAGTGGGGCGGCATGTTGGTGTGCGGGTAGCCGATGCGCTTGCCGAGATAGAGGCGCGAGACAAGCGCCGAGACGCCGCAGGTGATGTGGACGACGGTTCCGCCGGCGAAGTCGAGGCGAGGGAATGCGGCCGCCGGTGGCGTTGAGCAGGCCGCCGACGCCCCAGACCATGTGGGCCATGGGGCAGTAGACGAGCAGCGACCAGAGCGAGAGAAAGACGGCCATGGCGCTGAACTTCATGCGCTCGGCAAAGGCGCCGGTGATGAGCGCCGGGGTGATGATGGCGAACATGAGCTGGTAGATCATGTAGGTCTGCTCGGGAATGGTGGCGGCGTAGTCGGTGTTGGGCGTGAGGCCGACGCCGCGCAGGAAGACGATGCTCGAAGCCGCCGATGAAGGCGTTGCCGTGGCCGAAGGCCAGCGAGTAGCCGACGAACGGCCCAGAGAATCGTGACCAGGCCCATCATGGCGAAGCTCTGCATCATGGTGCCGAGGATGTTCTTGCTGCGCACCAGGCCGCCGTAGAAGAGCGCCAGGCCGGGGCCGGTCATCAGCAGCACCAGCGCGGCGGAGACCAGCATCCAGGCGTTGTCGCGCGTTCATTGGGCGTTCTGGACCGCCTGCTGCAGGGCGGCGATCTGGGCCTGGGTTGCGGGGGCCTGGGTTCCCGCCGATGCGGTCTGCTGAGCATGAGCGAAGACCGGATAGACGAGAAATGCAGAAACGAAAAGAAGCCTGCGTAAACAACTCATGTTCACTTCACTCCGAGAGAGCTCCGGAACTTGCCGAGAGCGGACAATACCGATGACAACAGGAAAACCGATGGGGTAGCAAGGCGCGAACCGTCTCGAGGCGAAGAACCTCGGTGGGCGGAGCGCTGCACGGGCGGCGCACTCGTTCTCTCAGGCATGATCGGTTGAACACTGAAGAATAGCGCAAAGAGGCGTCCCGCCCATGAAGATTTCATAGAGAACGCAAGTGATCGAAGATCGTTGTGAGGGTGTGCGTCGGGGAGTCGCCGGAGCGGTGCGGAGCCCGCCCAGGTTCAAGCGGCGACGGTCGGTGCGTGGAATCGGGTTATAGTAGTTTCATGGCGGCTACACAGGAGCGAGATCGGTACCTTTTCGGGGCACTGGAGAGCAGCGCGAAGAATCGCGCCAAGCTGAAGGAAGTCAGCTACGGCTTCGAGCAGCCGGAGGGCGTGTTGCTCACCTCGCTGGACTTTGCCGTGAACTGGGTTCGCAAGAGTTCGGTGTGGCCGGTGACATTCGGTCTGGCATGCTGCGCGATCGAGATGATGTCGATGGGCGCGTCGCGGTTCGACATTGCGCGATTCGGCGCCGAGGTGTTTCGGCCCTCGCCGCGGCAATCCGATCTGATGATCATCGCCGGCCGCGTGTCGCAGAAGATGGCGCCTGTGATTCGTCGGCTGTACGACCAGATGCCGGAGCCGAAGTGGGTGATCTCGATGGGCGCATGCGCCACTTCCGGTGGCGTGTTCAACAACTACGCGATCGTGCAGGGAGTGAACCAGGTGATTCCCGGTCGACGTGTATGTACCAGGGTGCCCGCCGCGTCCCGAGCAACTTTTGTACGCGATTACGCTTCTTCAGGAGAAGATCCAGCGCGAACCGCGCAGTCTGATGAAGACTCTGAATGTAGGGTAGTCAACACTCGATCCGAGTCAAAAATAGACCTCTTGTACGCGGGAACGTCAGGTGCGGCCTGGGGCAGAAAATATCGCTCCGTTCACACTCCTATGGTAGGCTTAACGGTGTCGTCTCAATACTTTCCGTATCGGCATTGTTGGTCAATTCTGATCAGACACGAACTCGGAATCCGTGAGTAAATTCGACTACACGGAAAAACAGGCAACTCAATCGCCGTCCCCCCAAAAGAACGACCAGATTGATTGCGGAGGAAATCCCAAATGCACTTGCGAAAACTGAAATCCCTGAGCCGGACGCTTGCGATCATGTGCCTTGCGTTCACCACGATCGCATTGGCGGCCCAAGATACCCCCAAACCTGCACCGAAGGCGAGCCCGAGCGACTATGCATCCCGCTGGGATATCTTCGCCGGATACAGCTACCTGTCTCCCAAAGGAACCGTCAATGTTCCTCAGCCTGGCGGAGCTGTCCTGCCATTCAACTACAACGCGGTGAACCTGGGCGGTTTGTTCAGCGCTGCGTACTACTTCAACAAGTACGTCGGCGTGCAAGGAGAGTACGGCCTCCACGAATGGGGCGACGCAGACCCCAACGGCAGCAACATTGGAACCCATGGCAACGATGACGGATTCCAGACTGCCTCTGGCGGTATCATCTTCCGCTTTCCCATGGAGGACATTACGCCCTTCGTGCACGGCCTTGTAGGTGGTGCGGACATCAGCGGGCCGGACAAGAATCCGGCCAAGTGGGGAGTGGATCTGACCGCGGGCGGCGGCCTGGACTATAACACGCCTTTCCTCAATCATCGCCTTGCGATCCGTCTCTTCCAGGCGGACTACGAGTACATGCATGCCGACTTTGGCCCCGGCGTTTATGGTGGGCGGGCGAACATCAATGCAGCGCGCCTGAGCGCCGGCCTGGTGTTCCATGTGGGTTCGATTGCACCGCCTGCGCCTCCGACCATCGCCTGCTCGGCGACACCGACCTCGGTATTCCCGGGTGATCCGGTCACCGTAACGGCAACCGCCAGCGGGCTGAATCCGAAGGAAAATGCGATCTACAGTTGGAGCGGAGATGGCGTCACCGGCACTGGCACAACGGCCACGGTTGCCACGGGATCGCTGGCCCCCGGCACCTACACGGTAAAGTGCGGTGTGAAGGAAGGCAAGCCCGGCAAGGAAGGCCTGAAGCCATGGCAGGTTGCCGACAGCTCGACAACCTTCACGGTGAAGGAATTCGAGCCGCCAACGATCGGCTGCTCGGCCAATCCGACGACGATCAACCCAGGCGATACGGCGACGATGACTGCGACAGCCCAGAGCCCGCAGAATCGTCCGCTGACCTACAGTTACTCTGCAACCGCAGGCACCGTGACGGGAACCGGCTCGACCGGAACCTATAGCTCGGTGGGTGCGCCGTCCGGCACCGTCGACGTGACGTGCAACGTTGCCGACGACAAGGGCCATACGGCCACAGCGAACGCGACGCTGACGATTGCGCCGCCTCCTCCGCCGCCGGGACCGACACCTGAGCAGATCCGGCTTGAAGCACGCCTGGCGCTGCATAGCATCTTCTTCGCAACCGCCCAGCCGCGCGCCAATCACCCTGAAGGCGGCCTGGTTGAGAGCCAGCAGCAGACGCTGACAACCCTGGCGTCTGACTTCAAGAACTATCTGGCGATCAAGCCGAACGCTCATCTCACCCTGACTGGCCATGCTGACCCGCGTGGATCGGCAGAGTACAACCAGGCACTGACGGAACGTCGCGTAAACCGGGCCAAGTCGTTCCTGGTGGAGCAGGGCATTCCCGAGGGCGCAATCGAGACCCGCGCTGTGGGTAAGGAACAGCAGCTCTCGATCGACCAGGTGAAGGCTCTGGTCAGCGAGAACACTGAAATCAGCGATGCGGACAAGAAGAAGGTTCTTCGTCGACTGAAGGTCATTGTTCTGGCCCAGAACCGCCGAGTCGATGTGACCCTGACTAACACCGGACAGCAGTCGGTTCAGCTGTATCCGTTCAACGCAGCCGATTCTGCGACGCTTCTGAGCGAGCAGGCTCCAGCGCCGAAGAAGAAGGCGGCACCGAAGAAGCCGTAGACCCCTAAGAAGGTCGTGGTACGAGGGGGCGCATCTTGCGCCCCCTCTCTTTTTGGGGCGAAGAGTGGTTAAGGCCAGGGCTTGACGGGCCTGTGCTCCTGGCCGGTCCCCGAGGACGCGATACCTCAAGATTCGGTATCATCGAAGCATGCAGGATGAGACCACCGATCGCGTTCCCGCGCAGTTTCGGACCTACGACGCAATACTCGAGCCCATTGCCGCCAAGGTGATGGCGGGCCAGCGTCTCGATTTCGACGACGGCCTTGCCCTTTATCGCTCCTCAGACATCCTGGCCGTGGGTTGGCTGGCGAACCATGTACGCGAGCGCCTCCACGGCGATGTCACCTACTTCAACGTGAACCGGCACATCAATCCGACCAACGTATGCGTGGCGGCGTGCAAGCTGTGCGCCTTTGGCCGCAAGAAGGGCGACCCTGCCGGCTACACGATGGCTCTGGAAGAGGCGTGGGAGACAGCGGCTTCCGGCTACTCCGAGGCGGTGACGGAGTTTCATATCGTCGGTGGCCTGCACCCTGATCTGCCCCTTGAGTATTTTCTCGACCTGGTGCGCGGACTGAAGGAGCGTTTTCCCAAGGTTCATATCAAGGCCTTCACGATGGTCGAGATCGCGTTTCTGGCGCGGCGCGCGAAGTTGACGGTGGAACAGACGCTGGTCAAGCTGCGCGATGCCGGCGTGGACTCGATGCCAGGGGGAGGGGCAGAGATTTTCTCGTCTCGCGTGCGCTCGATCATTTGCGATCACAAGATCGATGGGAGCGAATGGCTTGAGACGGCTCGGCTGGCCCACAAGCTGGGCTTCCGCTCGAACGCTACGATGCTGTACGGGCACATTGAGAACAACGAAGACCGTGTGGATCATTTGCTGAAACTGCGCTCGCTACAGGACGAGACGGGCGGGTTCCAGACATTTATTCCCCTGGCGTTTCATCCCGAGAACACGCCGCTCGATCATCTGCCGGTGACCACGGGGCTGACCGACATCCGTCAGATAGCGGTCAGCCGGTTGCTCCTGGATAACTTTGCGCACATCAAGGCGTACTGGCAGATGATGACGCCGAAGATTGCACAGATCGCCCTGCGCTTTGGCGCTGACGATTTGGACGGCACAGTGATTGAAGAGAAGATCTACCATGACGCAGGCGCGACCACTCCCCAGGGAATGACGCGCAAGGAACTGTGCCGGTTGATCACCGAAGCAGGCCGGGTGCCGGTTGAGAGGGATACGCTCTACCACGCCGTGGCGCGCACCGAGGACAGTTTCACCGTGGTGGTGTAAGCAACCAGGAAAGTAGTCGTGCGCGATGGTTGAATTTGGCCCTGCCGCGTTGCTTGGACTTTGCATCGGTTTCCTTTGGGGAATCGGATGCTCGCTGGCGATTCTTTACTCAATCTATCTGGGCGGATATCGAAAAGCAGTTGAGGACTCGCTGGCTGAGCCGAAGTCGCAGCGGTTCAAAGAAACGCTGGCCAAGATTCTGGCTCGCCGTGCTTCAGAGCGCGCCGCCGGCAAGTAGATGTGCTCCCCGAACTCGCGCTGGCGGTGCCGTTTCGCCGGAAACTACAACGTTTGAGTGATCTCCGTACGACCGCCGGGTGAGCGGAAATCCAGCGAATCTAAGCTACAGTGAACGTACCCGGAATTAGGCTATCCGCCGTGTCTGCCTTCCGATTGACCGCGTTCGGCCAAGTCGGAGCTCAGATTGTTCAACAGCGCGCTCTGCATGCTCAAGAGGGCGAAGGACTAACTATCTATTTGGCTTAAGGTTCGCTCTTTCTAAGTTAAATCGTGCCGGCCATAGGTTATGCATGGGCCAGATACAAATAGAAGAACCCAAAAACGAGAGAAGGTATGATCCGTGCCTCGCGGGCATTCGCGGGTATGGATTTCTTCTTGTGTTTTGCGCCCATTATTTTCGGCCGGAATTGCTCGCAAAACCTGGCACGCTCCGATTCAATCTTCTTTGGGTTCTGGCTTCTCCGGCGGTCTTTGCGGTGCCGGCATTCTTTGTTCTATCCGGGTACTTGATCGGCGGAATTCTCTATCACACGCGGAACCGCGAGGGATTCTTTAGAGTCTTCTATACGCGCAGAGTTCTCCGCGTATTTCCCGTCTACTACGTCACACTCCTTGCCATTGCCGCTTTCGATGTGATCAAGCACGTGCCTCTGGATTTTCATTTCTGGAGCCACTTCCTCTATATCCAGAATCTATTGCCAGGTCCTTCGTATCGAGCCGGTTCGGTCGTGATGACGCATTTCTGGTCGCTCGCGGTGGAAGAGCAGTTCTATTTGATCTGGCCGCTGGTGGTCTGGCGCTTTCGCGACCGTCGAAAACTTATCGCAGTAATCAGCGGCCTAGTCGTGGTCTGCTGTCTCATTCGTCTTGCGGCTCCCGTGCTTTCAATCTCGGCATCGAGGCTCGGCTATTTCACTCCAACTCGCGCTGATGCGATCCTGGCGGGCGTCTTACTCAGCCTCGTTTGCGAAAGCAAGCTCTATCGCCGCCTTGTCCCCGTGGCGAAATGGGCCACCATCGCCGGAGTCATTACGGCGGCTCTCCTGACCTTCTACAAGGGTGCACCTTGGGCATACACCTATGTCGGAAGAGACGTCTCGCTCTTCCTTGCGAACGTTACCGCCGTTGCAATCGTTGTCGCGGTCATGGAGCAGGGGAGTCTTCTGAACCGCTTGTGCAGCCAACGATGGGTATGTTGGCTGGGAGCCTTAAGCTACAGCCTCTACATCTTTCACCTCACCTTTTCCAACTTTTTCATCTATTACCTGACGCCGCGATTTGATGCGCACATGCGGCATTCGCTCGCACTTCTCGCGTCAAGCGCCTTGGCATTCTGCACGACCCTCGGGCTCTCGGTTTTGAGTTATCGCTTGATTGAAGGGCCGATTATGAGGTTTAAACGGCACATAAAGTATGGCGCCGCCAGGGCGCACGTCGTTAGCCAGGAGATCGGCGAACCGGCCCTCATGAGTGCAGGCGATTAGGACTAGCGCTGCACCACAGCTCCGCCCTTCATGACAAAACTGACATGCTCGACCACGGCGATGGTATCGAGGGGGTTGCCGGGAACTGCGACGATGTCGGCGAGGTAGCCGGGTTTGAGCTCACCGATCTGACCTTGCCATCCCAAGAGTTGTGCGCCGTTGATGAGATCGGCCTGTAGAGCCGCGAGCGGCGTCATCCCGTACTGCACCATCAGCGTTAGTTCGTGCGCCTGCGTGCCATGCGGGAACGGCCCCACGTCTGAGCCGACGGCGAATGGGACGCCGGCCGCCACCTGCTTCTTGAACTCGCGGATCTTGTAGTCGAGCAGGGAGGCTTCGCTGGCTGCCTGATCCTGTGACTCCCGGTGGTGCGCGAAGTAGTCGAAGATCGTGAAAGTTGGCACAGCAAAAATTCTCTTTTCGCGCATCAAGCGGATTGTCTCGTCGCTGAGCTGCGTGGCGTGGTCGATGGAAGCAACGCCAGCCTGCGCCGCGTAGAGGGTACCGGGCTCGCCCATGGCGTGCACGCCCACGGTTACGCCGAGGCGGTGCGCTTCTTCAACCGCTGCGGTGAGCTGGGCCGCTGTGTATTGATACGGCGTGTGCAGTTCGCCGTCGATCATGCGATCCTCGCCGGTCTCGTAAATCTTGGCGAAATCCGATCCCTCTTTGTGCTGCTCGCGCATGACCTCGACGATCTGTTCGGCGGAGTTGGCGTAGTCGGCATTGGAGAGCACGTGCTGCGCGGGGTTATAGCGGTTGGCGTCTTCGTGGCCGCCGAGGACGTCAATGGCGTTTCCGCTGATGCGCATGCGCGGCCCCAGGATGAGGCCGGCGTTGATGGCATCGCGAATGCTGGTGTCGGCTGAGCCCGCGCCCTCCGTGCCCATGTCGCGCTCTGCCGTGAAGCCGGCCAGCAAATCGGCCTTCGCAGCCTGCTCGGCGAGGATGACGCGCCAGGGAACAGACTCTTCAACGGTCTGCAGATCCTCCGCTCCAGGATGCAGGAAGAGATGAACGTGTGCGTCGATGAGCCCGGGCATGAGGGTCTGGTCGCCGAGGTCGATCACTTGAGCGCCCCGGGGATGATCGACCGCTGTGCCGACAGCACGAATACGGTCCCCCCCGATTAGGACCTCGCCGGGCTGAAGCAGCGTACCAGTATCGATTTGCAACAGCCGCGCGGCATGCAAAACCACAAGACGAGTTTCGGGCTGCTGCGTAGACTGCTGTGCAGCGGCTTGAACCGGACGCGCAAGCAGAATTGGGGCAATGACAAGAAGTGCGCCAGGTCGTACAAGATGGAAGTGCCTGAAGAAGTTCTGCATGGATACGACTATGCGGCGGCGACCCTGACTTTGTCGACGCATGATTTTTTGAATTGCATAAGCGAAAGACGTGACTCTGTCGCAATGGTAGAATTCCGGCGATCGAGTACAACTCGGATCGATCGCGAGAGGAACGTGGTGAACCAAGCGCAAAAGACTCCGCAACTGACGGTTCTCGGCTTCGATCTCGGCGGAACGAAGACGGCCTGTGTCGAGGGCACGGTGAACGGAGAGATTCTGCAGCGAGTCGAGATGCCGACCAACGCGGCTGAACCTTTTGCCCAGACGTTTCCGCGCATTGTGCAGGAGGCAAAGGCGCTTCGGACAACAGCGGAGGCGCAAGGCCGACGCGTCGCCGCGGTAAGTGCTTCGGTAGGTGGACCGCTGAGAATCGATGAAGGCTTTCTGATCAATCCTCCGCATCTGCCAGGTTGGCACAATGTGGCGTTGAAGGAGCGGTTGGTTGAGGAGTTCCCCGGAATGCCGGTGCGAGTGGAGCATGACGGCAACGCGGGGGCGCTTGCGGAGTTTCACTTCGGCGTGGGGAAAGACCGCTCCGATCTGCGGCACCTCGTTTTTCTCACGTTCGGAACCGGCGTCGGGGCGGGCTTGATTGTGAATGGGCAGATTGTGCGCGGAGCGAGCGACACGGCGGGTGAAGTGGGGCACTGGCGGCTTGCGGAGGATGGCCCGCTCGGCTTCGGCAAGCGGGGATCGTGGGAGTCGTTTGCGTCGGGCGCAGGACTCGTGGAACTTGCGGTGCGCATGTTTCCAGAGCGATGGAATTCAAGTACGCCGATTCGCGTGCTGGTGGAGAGCATGGTTGAAGACGATGCCGAGGCGCTGCAGGTGGCCGACGAGGCGGGCAAGTGGATGGGGCGCGGACTGGCGCTGCTGATCGATGCGCTCAATCCCCAGGTGATTGTCTTTGGATCACTCGGCGTGGTGCTGGGAGAGCGCATTTTGGGGCCTGCGCGGAAAGTGATTGCGCAAGAGGCGCTGCCCCAGGCGGCTGCGGCGTGTGCGCTGCAACCCGCGGCGCTGGGAAACAGGATTGGCGATGTGGCCGCATTGATGGCGGCGCTGGTCGATCCGTCGATGCGGAGCATGCTGCACGAGGGCTAGTCTCATTGCCGGTTGCAACAACCGCGCGAGCGGAGTTCCAGCAAGTGAGTTACGGATAGGTGCAGTGCGGATTACTTAGGGCGAAGCTATCAAGTAACTTTGTGGTCAGTTTTAGATCATCTGTTTGCCGATCTATTCGATCAAGAAGGCAATTTGCAAATGGAAGTGTTTTTTCACAACTCTTTCGGCCTCACGCATCCTGAACGAAGTCAACACCGTGGTACTATCGCAGCGAGGTCAAGACAAATATCCATGAACAGCTACGATAGCGCATTTGAACAAGCCAGCAACGATCGTGTTGAGGTGCGTGTCGCGATCGAGAAACTGCTCACACGTGGCGAGATGCTCGACAAGCTTCTGGAGAGTCTTGCACCATTTGTCTCAAGCCCAAAAGCGGTAGGCGAGTCAGAGCTGAGCCCCGCAGGCCATACCCATGCGGAAGATCATCGCGAAGCGCAGGCCCATCACGAAGGATAATTTGGGGCGGGTGAACTAGCCCCCGATCGATCAGCCACAATGGAGCGTAGCGGAACGAGCTGTTGGTGAGCGCGGCCCTAAGCCGCTTTTCCAACAGGTTGACCGAATCGACTGAGCGCTTCTGCTTTTCCTGACGTTTCAGTACGCCGCGATTCCGGTGAGATGCTGACCGAGAATCAGCGCGTGAATGTCATGGGTTCCCTCATACGTCTTGACCGATTCAAGATTCATCATGTGGCGCATGATGGGATAGTCCTCTGTAATGCCGTTTGCTCCGAGGATGTCGCGGGCGCCGCGGGCGGTTTCGAGAGCCATCCATACGTTGTTGCGCTTGGCCATTGAGATATGTTCGTGGCCGACCGTGCCCGCGTCTTTGAGTCGGCCTACGTGCAGCGAGAGCAACTGGGCTTTTGCGATTTCGCTTGCCATCCAGACAAGCTTCTCCTGCATGAGCTGGTGGCTGGCGATCGGCTGATTGTGGAATTGCTTTCGCGTCTTCGCGTATTGCAGCGCGGTGTCGTAGCAGGCCATGGCCGCGCCGATTGCTCCCCAGCTGATGCCGTAGCGCGCCTGATTCAAGCACATCAGTGGACTCTTCAGTCCGCCCGAGCCGGGGAGCAGGTTGGCCGCGGGAATGTGGACATCCTGCAGGGACAGGCCGCTCGTGACCGAGGCGCGCAGCGACCACTTGCCGTGCACTTCGTGTGCGGCGAATCCTGGTCGGTCGGTCTCGACCAGGAATCCACGCACCTTGTTGTCTTCGTCCTCAACTCTGGCCCAGATCACGGCGATGTCGGCGATGTTGCCGGAGGTGATCCACATCTTCTCGCCATTAAGGATGTACTCATCGCCAGATCGGCGCGCGGTGGTGGTCATGCCGCCGGGGTTGGAGCCGAATCCGGGTTCAGTGAGTCCGAAGCAGCCGAGCTTCTTCACCGGTGGCGAGCTGCGGAAGCCAGGTGCTCTTTTGTTCGTCGGAGCCGAAGGTGTAGATGGGATACATCACGAGCGCAGATTGGACGCTGACGAAGCTGCGAAATCCGGAGTCGCCGCGCTCGAGTTCCTGCATCACGAGACCGTACTCGACGTTGGACATGCCGGCGCAGCCGTAGCCCTCAAGATTTGCACCGAAGAATCCCAGCTGGCCCATCAAAGGAACGAGCTCGCGCGGAAAACGCTCGGTGCGAAAGCATTCTTCGATGATGGGGATGAGATTGTCTTCGACAAACGCGCGTGCAGTGCGGCGGACAAGAAGCTCGTCTTCAGTGAAGGATTTATCGAGATGGAGAAAATCGAAGCCCTGAAATTTAAAGCTCATGTCACCCGCCGTTCATGGGGAGGTTTGAAAACAGAAGGGTAGCAGATGCCAGCAGGGAAGAGGGAATTGAGAGATGGTCGCAGTGCTTACTGTGGGCCGTCGGCGTCGTCGCCGTAGGTTGGATAGGGCTCGGGTGCGTTGCTCGTCGGCATAGCAGCGAGGATGGCAAGGTCTGCCTGCACCTGCGCCCAACGCTGCGGATCGTTCTTTGTAGAGATGGGCGAGTTGGGGTCAGAGTAATAGTTCTGCACATCCTTTTTGATCCCGGGCGGAATGGGCTGCGCCGGTTGCTCGATGAGGCGATGAAGCAAGGCGGCATAGGTGGAGTCTGTCAGTCGATACCCGCCGGGCCGGACAACGTAGCCGGTGTCGAGGTCGCGGTTCGGTAGCGGGTGTTCTGGATCATGCGAGCGCAGCAAGATGTCAGGGCTGGTGGCGGCAAGAATGGGCATCATCGCTGCAGGTGCCGGTGGAGCGTGTCCATTGCGGAGATCGCCAAGGGGGGGCGGCGTAAATCGGTCCAACATATGACGGAAGATCGTGATCGAAAGCAGAAGGCTATGCATGTAGTCGGCTGCTGTCGCTGTCGTGGGACCTTTGACCGCGACGAGCTTGAGCGGGCCAATCTTTGGGAGAACAAAGAGAAGTGCGGCAAGCAGATAGGACTCAACGCCGGCCTTGCTGCGGTACGTTTTCCAGTTATTTTCCTGATCAACGGCCGCGGCTTCGGCCACCATCTCGTTGTACTCAGCGGTGTCGGGTTCGGGGGGCTCATGGCGGCGATGCAGCAGTGTGACGGCATAGGCGATGCGAGGAATGAAGGTGCGAACCGCAAAGCGATAGTTGCGGACATTGAAGCGCCGTCCGCGCCGCGAGGAGAAGTCTTCTTGCAGGCCATAGGTCTGGTAGTAGGCGAGAGCGAGCTGTTTTGTGGGGACCTGGAGTCCAATGTGACGCAAAAAACGCAGCGGCGCTACGCGGTGATGCGCGATCTCGTCGATGTCAAAGGCGAACTCGGTCTGCACATGCTGCTGCTCGCCTTCGGCATAGTTGACGATCGGCCCATATTTCGCCTGGAGTTTAGGAAACTCGATCGGCACGGCGCGATTGGTGGCCAGCGGATGGCCGACGGAATCGCCGATGTAGTGGGAAAGAGCGCCCACGGCGAAGGCAAGTTCGTCGGCATTCTTTGCGTTGCGAAAAAGGCCTACGACAAAGTCACCGGAGCGGACGTAGTGCGTAAGGTCGGAGAACGAGGCGTCGCCAAAGGGATAGTAGCCGAGGTCCTGGATGACACATCCGCCGTAGGCGTACGCGCGTGCCTCGTCGAGCTGGGCGGGCGTGAGGCCGGGGTAATGACTGAGAAGCAGCGGAACGATCGAGTTTTTCCAGGCCAGGTCAATCAACTGCTCATGCGTGAGCAACGAATAGGCGGCGGCCGGACGAGTCCAGGCAAGGACCGTGAGCAGCAACAGCAGCAAAGCACTCCGCATGGGTCCCAAGGCCATCTCTCTGTCCTTATCAGTTGCGCGCGAGTTTGTCGAGGAGCGGCTGTTCAGAATGAGTCAGGCAAGGAACTCGCGGACGAAGGGGTCCTGGCTGCCGGTCAGTTCCGCCAGGGAGCCGTCAAAGATGAGGCGACCCTCCGCAAGCATGAGGAATGTGGTGTTGAGATCGGTCTTGCCCTCCGGCAAGGGAACCATGCGTCCCGAGTCCGTATCGAAGTGGTGCGTGCACATCGTGAAGGCATCCTGGAGGCGGTGGGTCACGAGCAGCGAAGGCGTGCGGTAGACATCGCGCTGCTTGACGATGAGTTCGATGATGGTGGTGGAGGTGACGGGATCGAGGCCACCGGTAGGGGAATCGTAGAGGAGCAAATCGGGTTTATGGATGAGAGCGCGGGCGATGGCGACGCGGCGGCGCATGCCGCCCGAGAGGCTGGCGGGAAACAGGCTGAAGGTCTGGTCGAGCTCAACAAAGCGCAGAGCCTCGTGGACGCGCTGATCGATTTCTTCCTCGGGGCAGTTTTCCTGGATCAACTGGTACGCGACATTGTCTCGGACGGTTAGCGAGTCAAAGAGAGCGCCCTCCTGAAAGACCATCCCGGTCCGCGTACGAAGGGCGAAGAGTTCTTCTTCATGCATGTGTGCGATGTCTTGCCCGAAGAGAAGGATGCTTCCGCGGTCGGGACGGAGGAGGCCGTTGGCAAGCTTGAGCAAAACGCTTTTGCCAACCCCGGCTGGGCCGAGGAGAACGCGCGTTCCTGCGGAAGCAAGGGAGAAAGAGACGTCATCAAGAACCGGAGGTCCGTCGAAGGCGAGAGTGACGCCGGAGAAGGACAGGACGGGAGCGGCCTGCAGCTGCGGCGCCGGGTTCATGGGCGACGCTGAGTTCACATCCATGAGGCGAAAGCATTGAGCAGGAAACGGGTGATGATGAAGTCGACAAATATAATGAGGACAGACGAGGTGACGACTGCCTGAGTGGTCGCGCGGCCGACGCCTTGCGTACCGCCGGTGGTTCTGAGCCCGTAGAAGCACCCGATAGACGAGAGAATGAAGCCGAAAAAGAGCGGCTTCATCAATCCCTGCACGATGTCGGGGAAACGAAGGTGTTCCCAAGCCATGTTGAGGTATTGGGTGCCGTTCTGGTGATTCAGGAGAACGGTGACAATGCCGCCGCCCATGATGCCGAAGGCGTCGGCCAGAATCGTAAGAAAAAAGAGCATGACGATGCTCGAGAAAATGCGCGGCGTCACCAACTTTCGGATAGGATCGACTCCAAGAGCGCGCATGGCGTCAATCTGCTCCGTGACGACCATCGAGCCGAGTTCGCTGGCCATGGATGATGCATTTCGGCCGGAGACCATGACTCCGGTAAGAACCGGGCCGAGTTCGCGAATCATTGTCAAACTAACAAACTGCCCGGTAACAGCGGCGGCGCCGAAGGCAGAGAGCGTGGCGGAAGATTGAAGGGCGAGCACGCCCCCCGTTGAAAGACCTGAAAGAACCACGATGGACAGGGAGCCGACCCCAATGATGTCCGATTGGACGAGCAGATCCGTCCAATAGACCGGCGGGCGAAAAAGGTTCGTGAGCGCCCGGAATGCGAACAGGGAATACTCCTGCACAGTCAGCACGGTCTGCTTGGCAGAATTTTCGATATCGAGCACCATTCTTTTTTACCGAACGCGGGATGCGGGCAGGAACGGGAGCATCCCTCACAGCATATCGCATGGCATTGCAGCTAGGCCGCGCACCGGAATGGGTAACCTGCATCTAAGGGTTTGAAGGGGGACAAAATGCACTCATTTCGCCTGCGTCTGATCCTGGTGCTGGTCGCATGCGTAACGGCAGTGTCTGTCGCCTCGACATACTTTGAGGTGCTGGCCCATAAGCATTTTCTGCGCGAAGACCTGGCCAGCCGCACCAAATGGATCGGAGTCGGCCTGCAGCCCTACCTGGAGCAGACGCTAGCCTCGGGGAATACAGCTCGCCTCCCCGATCTTCTGGCATCGTTTCGGGCACGAACCGGGGTCGAGGGGCTGGCCGTGGTGGATGCAAAGGGGGATTTCGTGGCCTCAGCCGGGGACCCCGACCTTTTGCAGGGCCTTCCTCATCCGCTCGTTGAGAAGGGGCTGCGCAAAGGTGCGGAGCAGTCGGCGTTTGGCCATTCGCGCACCGCCCAGTGGCTCGAAGAAGTGTTTCCCCTGCATAACGGCAATCAACTGGAAGGCGCATTGGTGGTGATGGCCGATGCGGGTTACATTCGCAGCGAGGGAAACGATCTCTGGCGACGAAGCTTTCTGCGCATCGCAGAGATGGTTTTCCTGATTGCCGTGGTCACTTTTGGGATGGTGCGGTGGTTCCTGATGCGGCCCATGACGCGCGTCGCCGAGCGTCTGCGGCGTCTGCGCAGCGGGTATCCCGGGGAGCCAGTGGAGGCGAACGCAAAGGAATTCAGTATGTTTACTCCGCTGGCGAGAGAGGTGGAGACGCTGACGGAGAGCCTTGTGGCAGCACGCGCTGCGGCTGAAGCGGAGGCACGGCTACGGGCCGCCGGAGAGAGCCTATGGACCGCTGAGCGGCTCTCGGTGCACATGCGCGATCATTTCGGAGCGAGCCGGATTTTTGCGGTATCGAATCGCGAACCTTACATGCATATGCGGCAAGGGCGGGAGACTGTGTGCGTCGTGCCGCCCAGCGGGCTGGTAACGGCGATTGAGCCGGTATTGCGCGCGTGCGACGGCGTATGGGTGGCGAGCGGTAGCGGCAATGCGGACAAAGAGAATGTCGACGAGTTCGACCGGTTGCGCGTGCCGCCGAACGATCCGCGCTATACGCTGCGGCAGGGTATGGCTGACAGAGGAAGAAGAGTCGCGCTACTACGACGGGTTTGCCAACGAGGGTCTGTGGCCGCTCTGTCATAACGCCCATACAAGCCCGATTTTCAGGCCCGCGGATTGGGAGTGCTATCAGCGTGTGAACGAGCGTTTTGCGACCGCGCTGCTGGAGGAGATGGAAGGCAGCGTCGCGCCGATTGTCTTTGTGCAGGATTATCACTTTGCGCTTTTGCCACGCCTTATAAAGGCGGCCCGTCCGGATGCGCGCGTGGCCATCTTCTGGCATATTCCATGGCCGAATCCGGAGGCCTTCGGGATTTGCCCCTGGCAGGCAGAGATCCTGGATGGCCTTCTTGGCGCGGATTTGATCGGCTTTCATATCCCGCTGCATTGCAGCAATTTTCTTTCCGCGGTAGACCGGGTGTTTGAGGCGCGAACCGACCGCGAGCACGCGACCGTGAGCCGCCACGGCCACATTACGACTGTGCGACCCTACCCGATCAGCGTCGCGTTCACGGGCGCGCCGGCGAAAATCGGCGTGGAGACAGCGGAAGGTCGAGACGAGGAGTCGACGCGCGCGGCGGAACGAAATCAGTTGCTCCGGGAGTTCGGCGTGCGTGCCGAGAGCCTGGCGGTGGGGGTCGACCGCCTGGACTATACGAAGGGAATTGTGCAGCGACTGCTTGCGCTGGAGTACCTGCTTGAGACTGCATCCGTGGCATCGGGAGCGGTTGACGCTGGTGCAGGTGGCGTCGCCGAGCCGGACCCGCATCCCCGCATATGACGAGCTGCATCGCCGCGTGAACGAAGAGGTGGCGCGAATCAATCGGCGATTCCAGACGGCTCGCTGGAAACCGATCATCCTGATCGAGCGCCAAGCCAGTCATGAGGAAATCAGTCGCTGGTATCGGGCCGCAGATCTGTGCCTGGTGACGTCGCTGCATGACGGCATGAATCTCGTCGCCAAGGAGTTTGTTGCTGCGCGCGACGATGAAGACGGAGTGCTGATCTTGAGCAAGTTCACCGGGGCGGCGGTGGAACTGCGCGACGCCCTGGTGGTGAATCCCTACGATATCGCCGGTGTGTCAGAGGCCATGCACCGCGGGCCTGGAGATGGACCGCGACGAACGGCGCGACCGCATGCAGCGCATGCGCCGCCAGGTGATGGAGAACAACATCTACCGCTGGGCGGCGAATGTGCTCGGCGCGCTCGCGCGAAATTCGTTTGGAAGACAGCGCCGCACCGGAGACAGCGGCTTCGAGCCCGATGGCTGTGGTTCCCTCGGAGCCCGCGCAACGTAAACTGGCCTAGAGCGAGAGCGATTGTTGAACCCTCCAACAGACAAGAAACTGAAAGCCTTTTTTGGTGAGGTGCGTCATGCACCCCGGTCCCTCTTGCTGTTGGACTACGACGGGACACTGGCTGGGTTTCGGGTCGACCGCTTCAGGGCGCGGCCGTGGGCCGGGGTTCCCGAACTGCTGGAACAAATCCAAAAACAGAAGAAGACGCGCATCGCAGTGATCACAGGCCGGCCGGCAGAAGAGATTCCGCCAATGCTGGGACTGAACCCGCCTCCTGAAGTGTGGGGCTTGCATGGAGCAGAGCGGCTGTATGCGAATGGGCGGCGCGCGTTGGAGAAGCAGGCGCCTGGTGTGCGGCGAGCCCTCGAGACTCTACGCAAGCACCTGAAGCAGGATGCGCTGGGGGGACTGTTTGAGGACAAGCCTAATGCAGCCGTGATGCACTGGCGCGGTCGGACGCAACCGGAGGTCAGGATGATCGAGCGTAGGACCCGGGAGATCTTCGAGCCCCTGGCACAGATGGAGGGCCTGCGCCTGCTGAAATTCGAGGCTGGCCTGGAACTGCGCGCCGGGCGCGACAAGGGCGGGGCCGTGCGCGAGATTCTGCGTGAGGCCGGTGAGACCGTTCCGGTGACGTATCTTGGCGACGATCTGACCGACGAGGCAGCGTTTCTTGCGGTGAATGAAGCAAAGGGTCCGCATTTGAGCGTGCTCATCCGGCGTGAGAAGCGCAAGACTGCCGCAGAGGTCTGGTTGAAGCCGCCGGAGGAATTGCGGATGTTTTTGCGGCGTTGGGCAGAAACCGCGCACTGAATCGCTATTCCCTGCCGCGTTTGCGGATCTCGATGTTCAGGCGCTTGATCTTCTGGTTCAGCGTGGAGAGCGGGATGCGGAACTGCTCGGCGGCCTCGGTCTGGTTCCAGTTGCAGCGCTCCAGCTTTTCGATGATGATGCGGCGCTCGATGTCTTCGAGGATGTCGAAGAGCGAGGCGTTGGGATTGTGCTCGAGCAGCGCGTCCTGAAAGCTGCGGCCGGTGATGTGGCCGGGCAGCAGGTCGGAGCCGATGACGGGGCCGGAGGAAAGCACGACGCCGCGCTCGATGGAGTTCTCGAGCTCGCGCACGTTGCCGGGCCAGTCGTAGTCGATCAGCGCGCGCATGGCGTCGGCGGAGAGCCGGCGCGGCGCGAGGCCGTTTTCGTTGGCGTAGAAGTCGAGGAAGTGCTGGGCGAGCAGCGGAATGTCTTCGCGGCGCGCGCGCAGCGGCGGCAGGTCGACGGTGATGACGTTGAGGCGGTAGAAGAGGTCTTCGCGGAAGCGGCCATCGCGCACGGCCTGGCGCAGATCGACGTTGGTGGCGGCGAGGATGCGCACGTCGACCTGAATTTCCTGAATGCCGCCGAGGTGCATGAAGCGCCTGTCCTGCAGCACGCGCAGAATCTTGGCCTGCGTGTCCATGCCCATGGTGGCGATTTCGTCGAGGAAGAGCGTGCCGCCGTTGGCGACTTCGAAGAGGCCTTTCTTCGAGGCGACGGCCGAGGTGAAGGCGCCCTTGACGTGGCCGAAGAGCGTGGACTCAAGCAGTTCCGACGGCATGGCGCCGGTGTTGATGGGAACGAAAGGCTTGTCGCTGCGCGGCGAGTTGGCGTGGATGGCCTTGGCGATGAGCTCCTTGCCGGTGCCGCTTTCGCCCTGGATCAGCACGGTGGAGCGGCTGGGCGCGACCTGCGCGACAAGGTCGAAGACGCGCAGCATGACTCGCTTTTGCCGACGATGTTGGCGAAGTTGTAGCGCTGCTTGAGGGTGCGCTTGAGCTGCAGGTTCTCTTCTTCGGCGCGGTGGCGGGCGACGGCGGAGCGAATGTCGGCCAGCAGCTTCTCGTTGTCCCAGGGCTTCTGGACGAAGTTCTCCGCGCCGGCGCGGACGGCCTCGACGACGTTGTCGACGGTGCCGTAGGCGGTGATCATGATGACCGGCGTCTCGGGCTGGCGCTCCTTGATCTGCGGCAGCAGCTCGAGGCCGCTCTGGCCGGGCAGCGCGAGGTCGAGCAGGACGAGGTCGAAGTTTTCGACTTCGAGCATGCGCAGGCCCTGTTCGCCGTCGCATGGCGGTGCGTACGGCGTAGCCCTCGAGCGACAGCAGCACTTCGAGCGATTCGCGGATGCCTGCTTCGTCGTCGATGACCAGAATGCTGGCGCTGCTGGAAAGTGCCGACAGCGCTGGTGCGGATGCAGACAGATTCAACGGTTGATCGACCTCAGACATGTACAGACTTCCTTAAAAGGGGAAACTCAAGATGAAACGTTGTGCCGGCGCCGACCGCGCTCTCGACGTGAATCTTGCCGGCATGCTCCTGAATGATGCCGTAGGAGACGGAGAGGCCAAGGCCGGTGCCGCGGCGGTCGCCGGGCTTGGGCAGTGGTCTTGGTGGTGAAGAACGGATCGTAGATGCGCTTCAGATGTTCGGGCGCGATGCCCGCGCCGGAGTCGGCGACAACAGCCTCAACGTGACCGTTGACCAGGGTCGCGACGCGCAGGCGTCCGCCGCCGGGCATCGCTTCCTTGGCGTTGAGCAGCAGATTGAGAAAGACCTGCTGCAGCTTGCCGGGGTTGCCGTGGATCGGCGGCAGCTGCTCGGCCAGTTCCAGATCGACCTCGATCTGCGCGGTCTTGAACTGGTGCTCGAGCAGGGAAGCGTGTCGCGGATGACCTGGTTCAGATTGGTTTCGCGGAACTCCGTGGTCGAGGTGCGCGAGAAGTTGAGCAGGCCGTTGGCAATTTCGGAGGCGCGGAAGCTCTGCTGCGTGATCTTGTCGAGCACCGGACCGAGGCGCGCATCGCCGCGCAGCTGCTTGGAGAGCATCTGCGCAGTACGAGGAGATGACGGCAAGCGGCGTGTTGATTTCGTGGGCCACGCCGGCGGCCAGCAGGCCGATGGAGCTGAGCTTGTCGGCCTGCGCCAGCTGGGTTTCGAGCGAGACGCGCTCGGTGATGTCGTCGACCAGAACGATGCGGCCCACGGCGACAAAGTCGCGCGAGAGCAGCGGCGCGATGGCGATGTTGGCGGTGCGCAGTTCTCCGGCGCGGGTGGTGAGCCGGAACTTGTAGAGGTGATGGACGCCCGGCTCGTTGCGGACGCCGTCGAGCGCCTCGACGAACTCGCTCGGGGAAGACGTGCGCAGTGGCTGGCCGAGGGCTTCGGCGCGGCTCAGCGCGTACATGGCTTCCATCTGCGCGTTCCAGCTCTCGATGCGGTCTTCGAGATCGACGGCAAGGATGCCGACGTTGATGGACTCGACGATGTTCTCGTTGAATTCCTTGAGGCGCTCGAATTCGCTGATCTTCTCTTCGAGCCGCGCGTAGAGGCTGGCGTTCTGCAGGGCGATGCCGATGTAGCTGGCCAGCGATTCGAGCAACTCGACGTCTTCGCTGGAGAGGAAGTCGCCGCCGATGGTGCGGCCCAGGCCGATCACGGCGATGGTGCGCGTGGTTGTTCCGTCCTGCACGCGACAGGGCAGGTAGTAGTTCAGGTCGAGCAGTGCAGCGGTCTCGCGCTGGCTTTCGCGCAGGTGAAGCGCCTGCTGCGCGTTTTCAAGAAAGATGTGCGAGTGGTCCGTGGCCCTGTCGAAGTCGAGAAAGCTCAGATCGAGGGTCGCGGAAGGCAGTTGCGGCACGGCGCGCAACTCGGCAGGCAAGCCATGCGATGCGGCAAGGCGGAGCGTGCCCGGCCCGTCGGCGAGGAAGACGGCGACGCGCGCAACCAGCAGGGTGTGCGGGAGTCGTTCGACGATGGACTCGAGCAGGGCGCGCAGATCGGTTTCGGAGTTGAGGCCGCGGCCAAATTCGACCAGCGCCTTGCGGTAGTCGTAGCGCTGGCGATCGAAGGCGCGATCGACCCAGCCCTGGATGCGGCGCTTGAGCGGGTCGAAGATCGCAGCGGTAACGAGGATGGCGAGGATGAGTGCCCACTCGCGGATGGCTTCCGGGAAGCGCTGGTGAACAGCTTCCGCGCTGATGGCGATAACGCCGAAGTAGACCCCGAGGATGAGACCCGTGGCCAGCGTGTAGGCCACGCCGCGCTTGAAGATCAGGTCCGTGTCCATGAGGCGGTAGCGGACAATGGCCCACGCGAAGGTCAGCGGCAGAAACACCAGCGACAGGCCGGCCAGTTTGGTGAGCAGGCCGGGCATGCGGACATCCAAGAGGAAGGGAATCGCGTACAGAAGCGTGAAGGGCACGACCGCAAGGAAGGCGCCGCGCCAGAGCCACTTCAGCTGCTGGCGCAGCATCGGAGTGTTGGCCTGCAGATAGCTGTTCAGGAAGAGCAGCGAGGCCAGCACATAAAACGCGGCGTCGTAGCCGGTGCCGGCCTGGTCGAGCCGGTGCTTCAGCAGGCCAGTGGCTTCCCAGCGATTGATGGCCATGAGCCAGAGGCCAAACAGGGCAATGCCAGGCGCATAGACAAGCGGAAGGAGCAGGCGCCGGCCAACGTTCTTGAGGCGTTCCTCAGGGAAGCTGAGGGCGAAGTGCAGAAAGAGTGCGGGTTGCAGAGACTCCGCGATCACGTTCGACCAGAAGACGGTCTTGTCTATCCAATCCCACTCGCCCGTGTATTTCAGCGCGTTGAGCGCGAACGAGACCAGGCAGAAAAGATAGAAGTGGGTGGCGCGAGGGGCCGTCCAGCGACGGAATAGCACGTAGACGCCGATGGCCAGGTAGATGAGCCCGATGAAGCGCAGGGCCTGTTGCAAGCTGCGGTCGGGCGGCTCCGGAATGACGACGACCGGAGTGTCAAGCTCAATGCCGTCGCGCGTGATCGAGTAGTGCGCCTTGTCCCAGACGCCGGTGCGGTAGAGCTCGCGCTCAAGATCGGAGATGTGGTGGACAGGGGCGTCATTGACGGCGGTAAGCAGATCGTTTGTCTTGATCCCGTAGCGCTGCCCCGGGCTGTCTGGGGTGACCTTCTCGGCAAGAAGGCCCGCGCCAGATGGCGCTTCGATCCACCAGATGCCGTCGTCAGGCTGCTGGAACTGCCGCTCTTGTCTCAGATTCAACACGGCAAGCAGCACGAGGCCTACTGTGGCCAGGGCCAGCAGCGTGGCCTGCAGACGGTTGAAGAGATTCGTCTCCATTAGAGGGGCACCTTACCAAAGTCGCTGCACGTCAGTTGCCACGAGAAGAGCCTTTTTCAATACGATCAAAGCTCTCGTTAATCACCTGAAGGCACACAGGATATCGACGATTCCAACAACAAAATGTCACCCGGGCCAACGCCACTGTAATGTGGAAAATACAGGAAAGAATAGACTTCCTATGTGATTAAGGATTGACCTACTGGAAACAGTAAAGTCCTTGTGAGTTGTTTTTGGACCACGTAAGCCTCATATCTGGTGCATTTGCGGCGTTCATTCCTTTGCAAGCTCGGGCCGCCCGAATGCCGCTACGACCCCGGCTTTCGCTGACCATAGGTTGCCTTCGGGCCATGCTTGCGCTGGTAATGATGCTCGCTCACGTGCCGGGGGACTTCGGTGAGGGCCTCATTGAGGAGCACGCTGCGGAAAGCGAGTCGGGCGATGTACTCGAGGACGTCGGCATGTTCGACCGCTTCGGCTGCCGTCCTGCCCCAGGCGAACGGGGCGTGTCCTGCGACCAGGACGCCCGGAACCGCGACCGGGTCGAGGTTTTCAGAGCGGAAGCGGCGGACGATGACGGCGCCCGTATTGCGCACATAGCCAGTCGAGACTTCTTCGGCAGTGAGAGGCTCCGTGACCGGTACGGGACCGTGGAAGTAGTCTGCATGGGTGGTTCCAAAGCAGGGAATGGGCCGGCACGCCTGGGCCCAGGAAGTGGCGAACTCCGAATGCGTGTGGACGATGCCGCCGATTTGAGGAAACTCGCGATAGAGGAGGGTGTGCGTGTCGAGATCGCTCGAGGGGCGCAGCGTGCCTTCGACAATCTTGCCGTCGAGATCGGTGACGACAAGATCTCCGGGGGTGAGTGTGGCGTAGTCCACACCGCTGGGCTTGATGACAACCAGGGGTTTTGTGCCCGTACGATCGATGCCGCTGGCGTTCCCGAAGGTGTGGGGAGCGAGGCCGCGGCGTGCGATCTCGAGATTGGCGGTGAGAACCTGCTGGCGAAGAGATTCGAGGAGCATCGTGCGAGTCCTGTGGCCTATGCGGCTGGAAAGCGTTTACCTGCTCAGTTTAGCAGCCTCGCCCGTCTTAAGAGTACCGTTGTGCAACCGGCGAGGCTGTCTCGGGTTTAAAGAGAAGAAGGCGGTGACAGATGTCTCCCATTCGGTCTGAGAATTCCCCGGACGCCGTAAACCTGGGTGCGCAGGAGGCGTCTACCGGAGTGATGGCAGCTTGCACCACACTCGACCCGATGAGCATGGCAAGGGCGGATGAACACGCGCAGGAGTTTTCGCTGGTTGTAGCGAATCATAGGTTGCAGATTTTCCGGTTTCTTCTCGCATCGACGCGCGATGTGGATCTGGCCGAGACGCTGACCCAGGAGTGCTTCCTGAAGGCGCATCGCAATTGGTCCGGCTTCCGGGGAGAATCGAGCGCGATGACCTGGCTGATGCGGATCGCGATCAACCTGCAGAAGGATCACTGGCGGAATCGCCGCCTGCAGTTCTGGCGACAGACGCGCACAAACGCGGTGGATCTGGATGAAGCCAGCGAGTGGCTGCCGAACGGCGAGAGTTCGCAGGAGCAGCAGTTGCTGGCCAGGGAGCGGGTTGCGCAGGTGTGGCACTCGGTCAAAGGCCTGAGCGAACGGCAGCGGACCGTGTTTCTGCTGCGCTATGTCGAGGAGCTGGAACTGGCGGAGATTGCACGCAGCACCGGACTCAGTGAAGGCACGGTGAAGGCTCATTTGTCGCGTGCGGTGACCAGGGTACGAGCGGAATTGGGAGGAAAGCGATGACGTGGAAGAGACAGGGCACGAGCCGCGCCGAAGAGCAGGCCGACCTTGACGGGCTCGATCCGG
The DNA here is from genome assembly GCA_963760475.1 of uncultured Acidobacteriaceae bacterium. Classification (GTDB taxonomy): domain Bacteria; phylum Acidobacteriota; class Terriglobia; order Terriglobales; family Acidobacteriaceae; genus Telmatobacter. The sequence continues at coordinate 258,983 of CAVXDG010000009.1, forward strand.
CAATGAAACAGGCGCTGGGTGATTTCAAAGCGAGCATGCACGCCTGGAGCGATGCGGCCATTCGCCGGCCTCGGCGAGTGCAGCAGAGTGCGGTACGCAGATCGTGGAAGCTTGCTGCAGGCTGGAGTTTTGCGGCAGTGCTGCTTGCCGGAGGCGCCTCAGGCGGAGTCTACGCACACCACGAAAACGTGCTTCAGGCGCAGCGAGCGGCGCAGCGTGCAGCCGAGCAACAGAAACAGGCAGTTCAGCGCGCCGAGCAGGAAGCGCAGCTGGAAGAGGATATGTTGGCGAGCGTCGATACGGCGGTATCGCGTGAAGTACCAAGAGCCATGGAGCCGCTGGCTCAGTTATCTGAAGAGGAAGAATCCAGGTAGACCCTGGCGGCATGGAAGGGAATGGGAGAAAAGAATGAAAAGTTTATTGGCAGGACGAGTCGGATTGGCGATTGCGATGCTGGGCTTGGCGGTGGGTGCCTCGGCACAAGGTCCGGGACCGATGGGCGGCCAGGGTATGGCCGGCCCCGGCGAGAGGACACATCGTCCTCCGTTCGAGCGGGCTTTTGGCGGCCACGGTGTCGAAGGGCGTTGGTGGAACAACCCGAAGATCATCGAGCGCCTTAAGTTGACCGACGATCAGCGCAAGGCCTTCGATCAGACTCTGCTGGATCATCGCACCAGACTGATTGACTTGCGCGCCAACGTAGAGAAAGCCGAACTGGCAATGGAACCGCTGGTGCAGAGCGATCAGCCCAATGAGGGCGCCATTCTGGCGCAAATCGACAAGCTGGCCCAGGCCAGAGCCGAACTCGAGAAGGCGAATGCACGGTATCTGCTCGCTCTGCGGAGCAAATTGACGCCGGAGCAGTGGAAGCAGATGCAGGAGTTCCGCGCAAACCGCGAACGCGAGGGCTGGGGCCCGGGCGGACGCAGGCCGGATGGACCGGGAGACGATCGTGGCCCGAGAAATCGTGGACCGCGGGATGGGAGAGACGGCAACGGGTTACCCCCTCCGCCTCCGGGACCGCAGGGCATGCTGGACGACGAGGATGGTCCGGGGGTTCCGGCGGAAGCGGGAGCCGGGATGCAGCAGTAGCGAATCAGAGAGTGTTTGGCAGAGAGCAACTGCGGTTGTAGTCGAAACCGGTGGCGGCGAGAGGCGATCCTCTTGCCGCCGTTTTTTTTGGGGGGGGTGCAGAACGGCGAAGAGGGGGAAGACTCGAGGGGGAGCGGAGGAACGCTGTCGCGAAATAGAACAAAAACTTGAACCGTTTCAGAGCATGGACTGATGCAAAGCAGGACAGGTATGAGCGAAAGCGGGACAAGGGTGGACGGGAACGATTCAACTGGACCGAACCCACCTTTTCAAAAAATGACTAAAGTCCTCGCGGTGTCCACCGATGAAGCAGGCAGATGCAAGTGAGGCCCACCCGGAAGCAGTAAACCTGGTAATTGCTGAAAAGCACCGGGCATGGGCGCTCAGACTGGCATCGGAAATGGAGCACGCTCCAATGGCCCTCGGTGTCCTGAATAATCTGTCCGCGATTTACGCTGAGCACAACCTGAATAACACCAACAAAAGTCTGCAGCAAGTGCTGCAGCAGCTCTCGTCTGGGTCGCGGATCAACTCCGGCGCCGACGATGCGGCCGGGCTCTCGCTGGTGAATGGCCTTGCGGCCAATGCGGCAGCGCTGACCCAGTCCACTACCAACGTTGCGGAAGGCGTTGGCCTGCTGCAAGTGGCCGATGGCGCGCTCATGCAAGTGACGAACCTGCTTAACCGTGCCGTGACGCTGGCAACTGAAGCCTCGAACGGCACCCTCAACGCGACTCAGGAGAGCGCGGCGAATCAGGAGTACCAGTCGGTACTTGCCGAGATCAGCAATATCGGCTCAACAACTACGTATAACCAGGAGCAGGTCTTTGCCGGTCACATGATCGCGATTTACACCGGTGACTCCTCAACGACCGGGTCATCGATCGATCAGCTCAATATTCGCACGCTGTCGCAATCGAGTATTGGCGATACCAATGGAGTCATGTCGTATACAAGCGGTCAGGCTAATGTCTTCCTCAACCTTTCGACCGCGAGTACCAATGCGACGCCGTCCGATACGCTGAACGCCAGCGGAGCAACGACGATCGACGTGAACTACCTGGTGAAGAGTGGGAACTCGGGGTCTGGAATGGCCACAACCCAGATCTCGGTGGGGACCGGCACCAGCTACGCAAACACGGTGAGCGGGCTGATCAATGCGATCGACAACGCAGGGCTTGGTTTGACGGCAACGTTCAGCACACAGGTGGATGCCGGTGTGACTGGCGGCGGATTGCAGACAGGCATCAAGATTGCCGGCGGACTGGTTTCAGTCGGTGCGGCCCCCAACTCGGTGAGCACGAGTGGAATGCTTACGGCCGGCGGCATTGCAGCGAATGAGCTCCTCACGCAGGGACAGATCATCACATTGAATCAGGGGGGCAGCCAGGTAGCGCAGGTCACGATCAGTCCGTCGATCAACACGCTGGCCGAACTGGCAGACGCGATCAACACGCAGGCGGGGGCCGGGACAGCAAGCGTGGTGACCAACGGGGACGGCTCATTGAGCCTGGCGCTGAATGACACCGCATCGACGCAGGGAGCGCTCACGGTCACAGTTCAGGCGGGGAGTGGAGCGGCGGTGCCAGTATTTGGAGCTGCTACCGCAGCGACAAATGCGCCGGCTTTGGCGACTGCCAGCGGAGTTGTGGCAGGGACGGCAGCGGTGACGGGCGTACCTGGATCCGCCACGTTTGGCACCAGTGGAACAAACTCCGGCGCCGACCTTTTGTCGGTGGGCGGAAGCATTATTCTGACCAACAGTCAGTCCGGCACAGCACTGACGTTCATCGTCGGCAACGGCGTGAATACGGCGACAACGTTCTATTCGAACGGCAACGGCGACACCGTAAACGGGCTGATTGCGACCATCAACGCGCAGGCACCCGCGCTGGGGGCAACGGCGGCCCTGGCTGCCGGCAACGCTGGGATAAAGGTGACCGCCACTGCAGCCGCCACGGGCGAGAATATCACCGCCAGAGCCAATTCACTCACCCAAGCGAACAACACGCTCGGTCTCTACAATCCGATTCTGGGCGGACCAGGCGTCTTCGCGACGGCCGTGCTGCAACTGAATGCGAGCGCGCCCAACATCGCGACGATCGACGACACCAATGATGCTCTGACGGGCAGCGTCGTGCTCACTAGCAATGGCGTCACCCACACCTTTGTCATGGGCGCAGGTGTGAGCACTGCAACGACGATCTACACCGGTGCCAACACGGTTGCCAGCCTGGTGGGTGCCATCAACGGCGACAATGGTGGGGGCAAGCTGAATCTCTCGGCGACAGCTCCGGGCGGTGGGACCGGCGGAATCTACCTGCAGGCGCAGACCGTCGGCGCACCATACAACATATCTATGAACGCAGGCGCAAGCACGCTGGCGGATGTGGGCAACGCGATCGACCACAACTACCAGGGAGAGACAAGCGCCAGTGCGGCGAACGGCTTGACCGCAGTGACTGGCGTGAATGCGGCCATCACGCTGGGATTGGCGAGCGGCACGGTCAATACCAGTGATGTACTGGCCACCGGGAGCAGCATCTCTCTAACCAACGGCGGATCGACCTTCACATTCACCATCGGCTCGGGCACATCGAACTCAACTACCACCTATCTGGCTTCGGGCACGACGCTGGCGCAGCTGGCAGTTGCGATTTCAGGCGTGGCGGGGCTGGGACTTACTGCGGGGGCCAGCACCACGGGCCTGTCATTGACACAGACGGTACCGCAAGGAAACTCGATCACTGTGAATTCGAATAGCCTTGCCGACTCTACGCTAGGCTCGTATTCCACGATAAGTCTCGGCAGCTTTGCCAACCTGAAAGATACGATTTCGGGCACGATCAACTTTTCAGTCGGCGGAGTGTCGAAAACCCTTACCGTAAATGCCGGATCCACCGTGCAGGATCTGATCAACCAGATGAACGGGACGGCGAACCTGGGTGTGCATGCGACCTGGGTGCCGACCAGCAACGGATTCGGGAACGTGCTTTTGACGGCGACCAGCGAAGGCGCGGCGGGGCAGATCTCAGCGCCGACGGCGGCGGTGATCGACACCTCGAAGACCGCGAATCTGGGTTACACACCTTCCAGCGGATACGACACTGGGCTGCGCAGCAACGCAAGCAACGTGGTTTACGACTCCAGTTCGGGGCAGAACGCAACGACAGGCGCGGCAGCGTTTGTGGCCGATGAAAGCGCTGGCAGCGGGTCGGCGACGATGAGCTACACCGACGAGGCAGGGGCATCCCTTGCGGGTACAAACCTGCTGACGCAGAGTGCGGCGGAGGCGGCGCTGAATTCTATCAACCTGGCGATCAGCGATGTGGCGGCGCAGGACGGCTATATCGGCGCGCAAATCAACACGCTGAACGCGATAAGCCAGGTGATGAGCACGCAGCAGGAGAACGTGGTTTCGGCGCAGAACGCAATCCAAGCCACGGATTATGCGGCCGCGACATCGAGCATGTCGAAGTTTGAAATTTTGAGCCAGACCGGCATTGCCGCCCTGGCGCAGGCCAACAGCGTGCAGCAGGAAGTGTTGAAGCTGCTGCAGTAAATTGGGCCTGCAATCGCAAGATTGAAGCTAGGAAGAATTGCAGCACCTTCAAGAAAACCCAGGGACAGGGCGGCGGCAGAGAAATCTCTGCCGCCCATTTTCTTTGCTACGGATCTAGCTGCTGAACCAGCGCCTGTCCAGGTTGACGCGCTAGTCCTTGGCCTTGAAGGCGTAGGTGAGGCCCATTGTGAACTGGAATGAATTGCGTTTTGTGGGGGGTAGAGAGAGTGGCGGATCGTTGAGATACGAATCCAGCGTTCCCACCGAAAAGCTGAGGTTCTTATAGGCCGGGAAGGCGAGAGTGTTGGTCTCATTGGCCGAATAGGCGCGTGCGTTGTTGTAGGCAGGGATGAACGCAATGCCCTGCGTGTAGGTGACCAGCTTGGTTTTGAGCAGGTAGTTGGCCGCAAGGGTGGAGCCGATCAGGTTCTGGTTGGTCCCCGTCGAGCTGCTGATGAAGGACTGTTTCTCGTATTGAACGGTCGCCTTGACATTGGCTTCCTGCTTTGGCGTCTTGAGCACCGTCCAGCCGAGCCCGCCGCCGTAGATTTGTTGCAGGTCGAGATCCTGAGAGTAGTTGTGGTCGAAGGCAGTTTGCGCCAGGGCAAAGAAGCGCGGAGAGAAGAACTCGTCGCGCTCGGCGTCGGCGTGATAGATGGCAGATTTTGAGGTTACCGCCGGAACAACCGTCGGTACAGTGGCAGGTGGGACGGGCGGGACGGTGTATCCCGGCTGAGTGATTTTGCCGAAAGAGCCGGTGAAGTCGACCGAGGTGCGATTTCGCGGGTTGAGCCAACTGGCGTTGGGCACTTCGCGAACAAGTCCGACGCCCCCGGATACGGTGTATTGATTCTCTGTCGCGGAGATGATGGTCGCGCCGGCAGTAGCTGCGCCATTCCATCCGGAGAAAAAGCTGTGCGTCTGATGGAGATCCTTCTCAAGCGTAGCGGCATCGAGGATGTCGAGGGCATCCTTGGCCGGGATCGGCGGCGCGGCGGGCCCGGAATCCGGCTGAATAGTGACGGCCTGGTTGGCCACTTCGAGTGTGCCTGCCGGGATGCTGCCCGTGCTCCTGCGCCCACGCAACTTCAGGCTCTTCTCGACCACGGCGAACTTGCCGGTTGTGTGCAGCTCTTTCACTTTGTCCCAGCTGATGGAGATGTCGCCGAGCGGATCGCTGTGAAAGGCGACCTTGCCCTGAATCAGGTTGACGAACTTGCCGTGCAGGGTATCGCCGTTACTCAACACCAGAACGTCGGGCTCAGAGTTCTCAGGAGGCTTGGTCTGAGCACTTGCGAACGCAGCGACGAGCACGAGTGCGGGCAACAGGACTTTCATGAAGGTGTACGCCGAGAATTTGGAAGAAGAGAAAGGCAGAGCCATGGGGGGAGGGATCCTTGTCTATTTCAGATGGGCCGAAGAAAAGTCGTCGCGTTCTTTCCGCGAGCCCTCGTTCGCGATGGTAACAATTTTACTGACACTGGGATACGCATGCGGCTGGATGGTTTGCAGCCGTTTAGTCCAGTCTGTAGGATGATGTGGATTTCAAGGGATACGGTGGCATGCGACCTAACCTGAATTTGATGAAGGCAACGCTCACGGGAGCGCTCGGCGGTCTGTTGTTTGGCTTCGATACGGTCGTCATCTCCGGGATTATCGACGCGGTGGTGCGCCTGTATGGGCTCAGCGACTACGGCAAGGGGTGGACTGTCGCGATCGCGCTGATCGGGACGGTCGTCGGTTCCTTCGGTGCCGGCGTAGTCGGGAACAAGCTGGGAGGCCGCGAGACACTGCGACTCACGGCGGTGCTCTACGTCCTGTCTGCCATCGGCAGCGCCCTGGCATGGAGCTGGCCTTCACTGATGGTCTTCCGGTTTATCGGCGGGCTCGGCATTGGCGCATCGTCCGTGCTGGGGCCGGTGTACATCGCGGAACTCGCTCCGGCGAAGTGGCGCGGCCGGCTGGTGGGCGCGTTTCAGTTCAACGTCGTCTTTGGCATTCTAGTGGCGTACACCTCCAACTATCTCATTCGGCTGCTGCACCTCGGCGCGACGGAGTGGCGCTGGCAGGTGGGTGTGGCGGCGATTCCCGCGGTCGGATTTCTCGTCCTGCTCTTCGGCATTCCGCGCAGCCCGCGCTGGTCGGCGTCAAGAGACAGGGTTGACGAGGCCCTTGCCGTCCTGAAGTCCATGGGCGAGCAGAACCCCGAAGGAGAACTGGCCGATATCCGCGCGGCGCTCGCCGAGGAGCACGCCACGGCGCATGAGCCCGTGTTTCGCTGGAAGTATCGTTATCCGTTCTTTCTCGCCATCACCATTGGCGCGTTCAATCAGCTCGCAGGCATCAATGCGATTCTCTACTACCTGAACGATATCTTTGCGGCGGCCGGCTTCAGCCAGCTTTCCGGCGATCAGCAGGCCATTTCGATCGGGTTGACGAATCTCATCTTCACGATGGTGGGCATGAGCGTGATCGACAAGCTGGGGCGCAAGACGCTGCTTCTCATTGGCGCGGCGGGGACGGCCGTCTGTCTCGGCGGGGTTGCGTGGATCTTCTCGACCAACTCGCACCAGGGCATGCTGGTGTGGCTGCTGATCATCTACATCGCCTTCTTCGCCTGTCGCAGGGTGCGGTGATCTGGGTGTACATCGGCGAGGTGTTCCCCAATCACGTGCGCTCGAAGGGACAGGGCGTGGGCAATGCCAGCCACTGGACCATGAACACGATCATCGCGCTGATCTTTCCCGGTGATTGCGGGGACCATCGGCCGAGGCGCGCCGTTCGTTTTCTTTGCGGCGATGACCGTGGTGCAGTTCCTGGTCGTGCTGCTTACCTATCCGGAGACCAAGGGGCAGACGCTGGAGCAGCTGCAGCGCAAGCTGGTGTCGGCGAAGTAGCGATCGTACGGTTGCGCCCGCTGCAGCGAAGGCTTGCGTTTTCCAGCACCCAACCTGTCAAACGCTGAGAAGGCGGCCTCCTGAATAGCGTGATGCGGATCACCCGCATGGGTCACGGTTTGCGGCGAAGATATTCTTTGCTGGGAGACTGGCCCGCATGCGTCCGGCTGTTTCTGAATGCCCTGGTCGACGCAGGAGGATGCATCGATGACGCAGCCAACATCCGCAATTGAGGAACCCACGGAAGGATCGTCGGAACCGTCGGAAGCGGCTGCTCAAGACGGAGCCTCCGCTGTGGATCCGGCTGGCTCCGCAGAGTCGGACGCGCTCCGCGCCGAGATTGTCGCGGTTGGCCGCAAGCTGTGGGAACGTAGCTATGTCGACGGCAACGGCGGCAATATCAGCGTAAAGCTGGGGACGCACCTTGTGTTGTGCACGCCGACCATGATCAGCAAAGGCGACCTGGCGCCCGCTGATATCTGCCTGTGCGATCTCGAGGGAAACCTGCTGTCCGGGCGAGGACAGCGGACCAGTGAACTGCTGCTGCATCTGGAAATCTATAAGGCCAATGCCCAGGCGCGCGCGGTCGTGCACTGCCACCCGCCGCATGCTACGGCTTTCGCCATCACGGGAACCACCCCTCCGATCGGGCTCATTCCCGAGTACGAGTTTTTCATTGGGCCTTCAGCCGTGGCGCGCTACGAGACGCCAGGAACGCAGACCTTCGCCGAGACAGTGCTGCCGTTCATCCAGGACCACAACACGATCCTGCTCTCGAATCACGGGATCGTCTGCTGGGCCGATACGGTGACGCACGCCGAGTGGCTGGTCGAAATTCTCGAAAACTACTGCAAGACCTACCTGATTGCGCAGCAGATAGGCAAACCACTATCGTTCATACCGGATGAGAAGATTCAGGAGATTCTGACCATCAAGCGTGGGATGGGGCTGCCCGATGCGCGGATGAAGCAAGCCAAATAGCGCCGAACCGTACCCGGCGCGATACCCATCAGCCGGAAAGGGGGGCAAAAAGCCGCATCGTGCTATACTTAGCTTGCGCTCAGTGATTTGGTCGTGAGCGGCTATTTGCCTTAGTTTAAGGCAATTCAGCCTGGCACAGATTTCCCCAAGCCCCTACAGCGTAACCACATTGGCTCCCTTGCCGAGAGAAGGTCTTGGCCTTGTTTGGGGAGAGTGGTGCCGCCCGGCATGCGCCGTTCGGCGTAGTTGCAGCGTGGGTAAGTCCCGGGTGAGCGCATTCCTGAAGGAATACCGTTTACCAGTCCCCTGGACGTATTTCGGTTCTCTCTTACGCATATTTTTTAAAAGCGGGTTCGCGCCTGTTCGCTCGCGCTCTGCCCGCGTCCGGTTCCGTTTGCAGGCCTCATGGAAAATCGAGGCTCGCGGAACTCCACAGGATCTATTTATTTTGAATTCACAGTTTTCGCAGTTTCCCCTTTCGCCCGCCTTGCAGGCGCGGCTCAACACCAACAGTTTCGATACTCCCACCCCCGTGCAGGAAGGTGCGATTCCCCCAGCGCTCGAAGGCCGCGACGTACTCGCCACGGCGCAGACAGGCACGGGCAAGACTCTCAGCTTTCTCATTCCCATCGTTGAAATGCTGCAAAAGACCCCGGACCGGAATGCCGCCCAGGCGCTCATTCTGTTGCCCACGCGCGAGCTGGCCATGCAGGTCGAGGTCGCGTTCAAGGCGATCCGCACCAGCCCGCTGCAAACCGCGGCCCTGGTCGTCGGCGGCATGCAGGAGCGCCCGCAACTGGACGCCATTCGTCGCGGGGCGCGCCTCATCGTCGCCACGCCCGGTCGGTTGGAGGACTACCTGAAACGCGGTCTCGTGCGTCTGGATCAGGTCAAGATTCTGGTCCTCGACGAAGTGGACCGCATGCTCGACATGGGGTTTCAGCCGGCAATCGCGCGCATTGTGACGACGCTGCCGGCGCGCCAAACCCTGTGCTACTCTGCGACGCTCGAAGGCGCCATCAAGGAAGTGGCGCGCAAGTATCTGAACAACCCGGCGCGGATTGAAATCGGTTCCGTACTCAAGCCCGCCGACAACGTGGAATTGCGCACCTTTGAAGTGGAGCAGAATCACAAGCAGGAGCTCCTTGAGCATTTGCTGGGCGCCGAGGAAGGCAGCTTTTTGGTCTTCGTGCGCACCAAGCACGGAGCCGATCGCGTGGCGCGGCGCCTCTCCCGTTCCGGATGGGCGGCCACACAAATTCACGGCGACCGCTCGCAGGCTCAGCGTAATGCTGCATTGTTGAGCTTCAAGGAAGGCCGTCACCGCGTGCTCGTGGCCACCGACGTTGCTGCCCGCGGCATCGATGTGGCGAATGTGGCTCATGTGGTCAATTTCGACGTGCCGAAGATCGCCGAAGACTTTGTTCATCGCGTAGGACGAACCGGTCGCGCCTCGGCGAGCGGGGTCGCCTCGACCTTTGCAGCGGCTGCCGAACGCGGCGAGCTGCGCAAGATCGAGCGCACTTTGTCGATTCGGATGAAGCGCTTCCGTGTACGCGGGCTGAACGAAACCGCAGCCTAAGAAGAAATTGCAGATCCGGGCCGGAGAGAGTTGATCTCTTCGGCCCGTTTTGTTTCTGTGGCGAGCCTTTCTGAAGAGCCGCCGCCAGCATCGGTGTCATTGCGGGATGCAGTGCTGCCCTGTGTTGCGTAGAGATACCAGGCCAGCCAGGCGGGGGTGGTCCAGGTGTAGTACCAGGCCGTGATGCGCACATTGGCAAAAAGCTCGACGAGCGCGGCTGCGGCGAAAAGCAGGATGGGCAGGAGCGAACGCCGGTTCTCTCGTGCGCGATAGACCCCGAGCAGCACCGCCGGCAGCAGCACAGCCTCGTCTGTCAGCCAGGCATAGGGCGCGCACATCACGGCGACCAGCAGGACGATCTGTCCCTGGTCCATCCAATTCCAGCGGTGGCGCCGCGGCCAGAAGTAGAAAATCGCCCAGACACATGCGAGCACTGTTGGCAGGTATTCGAGCCAGACGGCGGCCGGCGCGATGTCCCAGCGGAGGTATGCGCTCAGTGTCGGGGCAAAGCGACCGCGCATCAGGCTGGAATGCAGCATGGACAGGAACTGCGTCCACGCATGCGGATCGAAAGCGAGAACGAGCGCATTGCTCGCGGCCATCGCAGCGAGCAAGCCAATCAGGAGCTGCGGTTTACGCCGCCAGGCCACCCAGAGCAGCAGGACCAGCGCGACAGGCAGAAACAGATGCGGCTTGAGTGTCATAGGCAGAAGAGCCGCACCGGCGAGAATCGGCCGGTCTCCATGCCAATAGAGGAACAGCGCCAGGCCGAGCGCTAAGAAGATGCCCAGCTGGCCTGCCATGAGGCAGGCAAGAGCGGGGGCGAAGAGACAGCCGAGCAGGTGAAGGCGCGAGTCAGGTTTGCCCGCGAGAAGCCAGATCACTCCGACCGCGACCAACAGGCAAGCGAGCTGCACCATCATCCAGAAGACGAGACCGCTCTTCGCGTTCAGGAATCCGAGCGGAAGAACCAACGCGAGGCCGATCGGCGGGCTGGGCGTCACTTTGATTTGCAGGTCGCCGAGCCCAACGGCCTTTTCGAGACGGAGAACCTCATCGGCGTTGTATGGATCGGCGCCGCGCACAATCTGCTGACCGGCGGCCCAGTAGCCGATGAAGTCGCGGGTCGCCGCGCTTTGTTCGGTCAAGCTCAGATCGAAGATGGCCCCCAGCAGGATGAACCCGGCAAGTACGATGCCGGCTGCGGCCAGTCCCCGCGAACGAGAGTGCTTCATAAATGGATCGGAGACCGGCTGGTTGACTCGATCTGCGCGGCCGAGGTCTCAGGAGGTTGAATTGGTTGTTCAGCCGGGTCTTTGCGGGCCCCTCTGGAGGCGTAGATGTACCAGGCCAGCCACGCCGGTGTCGTCCACAGATAGAAGGGCGACATCACGCTCACCTCTTGTTGCACTTCGATGAGTGCTGCCGTTGCGGCCAATGCGATTGGCCAGAGCGGTCGCCCCGTTGCACGAGCGCGCAGCACACCCGTGAGAACAGCCGGAAGCAGCACGGACTCGTCGAAGAACCAGCCATACGGCGCGCACATCGCGGAGACCAGGAGAACCACGAATCCGTGATCCATCCATTGCCACTCATCGCGCCGGGTCCAGAAGTACCAGATTGCCCACACGCAGGCGAGCGCGGCGGGAACAAACTGCAGCCAGACTGCGTGTCGATCGACGATGAAGCGCAGCGTGACGCTGAGAGTGGCAACATACTCATTCATCATGTCCCCGTTGCGCATGAGCTGAGCGTATTGGGACCATGCATGCGGGTCAAAAAGAAAGACGGCACTGGAACAGGCACCCAGCGCCGCAAGGAACCCGGCCAGGATGGCATAGGTTCTTCTGTGGATGATCCACAACAGCAGCACGAGCGCGAACGGCAAGAAGAAATGCGGCTTCAGAATGCAGGGGAAAAGCACTATTCCGGCAAGGAATGGGCGCGATTTATGGAAGGTAAGAAACAGAACGACAGCTAGAAGAAAGAAGATGCTGATTTGCCCTGCTTCGAGGCAGATCACGGCGGGGGCAAACACAAAGCCGAAGAGGGGCAGCAGCGTGTCAGGGCGGCCGTGCAGTCTCCACAGCAACCACAAGGAAGCTGCGAGGCACGCGAAGTGAAGCAGCGTCCATGCGATGAGCCCGGTTTTCGCCCCGAGATAGCCGAGCGGAAGAGCGAGTACGAGAGCCGGAGGCGGGCTGTACCAGAACTCCGGCCGTTGGAGGCTGAACCCCGCAGCCCGCTCGATGCCAAGAATGGTTGTTGCATCGTAGGGGCGGGCAAAATGGATCAGGCCCTGTTCAACTGCCCAGTATTCAATGAAATCCTTGCCGCCGGGATTGGTTTTGGCAAAGCCAACGGTGAGAACGGCCGCCAGAAACAGGAATCCTATCGCGACGATGGCAGCGGCAGCCAGAGAGCGTCCTGGGCTTTTCTTCATCCGAGAATTCCACACGTGCTTCGGGTCATGATGAGACGGGAGAGGTTCGGCGACGCCGGAGAGTTGTCAGAGCTCGTAGCCTGAGAATCGTCGCCCAAATATGTTCCTGCCATTCAATGTAGATTGGATTCATGCAGTTATCCAGTTACCGCCGAGTTTCCTGTGGCCCGCACGGGGTCGGAATAGGGAGACAGACGGAGACCCCGATTTCGTTGACTCTGCGCCGTAATTCGGTTATTCTGTAGTCCTTGCGCGGTGTTGTGCCTGGGGTCTGTGTGTGCTCAACTTGACCCTTCCGGTTTTTTCCGGCGACAGGCCACCGGCCACTGGATACATTCGTTGATCGAGTCCAGTTGAGTCAAAGCCCTTTATGGGCCAGCTCCCGCATCCTCACGCGAACAGGTTTGTTTGGCAGTGGGTGGATCAGGCCACGCGATTTTTGCGCGGGCTTGAGCGTGTTTTGCGCGATGGTTTTCCGGCTCAGGTTTGAGCCGAAGAGTTTTTTTCAAAGGCAGGAAGAGAATGTCGACCTTTGTTCCAAGCGGCAAAAATATTGACCGCAAGTGGTATGTGGTGGATGCCAACGGGGAGACCCTTGGCAGACTGGCGACCAAGGCCGCGAGCGTGTTAAGTGGCAAGCTGAATCCCCAGTATGTGCCGTACATCGACATGGGCGACCACGTCATCGTGATCAATGCGGCAAAGGTTCGCCTCACTGGTCTCAAGGCGCATAGCAAACTCTATCGCCGCTACACAGGTTTTCCGGGTGGTCTGCGCGAGGAGTCGTTCACGCGCCTGATCAGCCGCAGGCCAGAGAAGGTCCTTGAAGAAGCAATCAAGGGCATGCTGCCGAAAACCAAGATGGGCCGGGCAATGGGATCGAAGCTGAAGGTGTATCGCGACGACAAGCATCCCCACGCGGCGCAGCAGCCGGTGGCAATGAAGGTCGGGTAAGAGCAGCCGCTAGCTGCTGGTCTTTTAGCCGCTAGCTTTGCATTTTGGAATTTGGGTTTTACGGCTTTTAGCTAGAGGCTAGAAGCTAGAGGCTAGGAGCTAAGTTAAGAATGGCAGATCTGGTTCAATACTACGGAACGGGCCGCCGCAAGTCGGCAATCGCCCGCGTCTTTCTACGCCCCGGAACGGGTGAGTGGAAGGTCAACGGGAAGACTTTCGAAGAGTACTTTGTCACCGAGCAGCAGCGGGTCTCAGCCAAACGCACCCTGGTGGTGGCCGAGCTGACAGGCAGCTTTGATGTGCTGACCACTGTCTCTTCCGGTGGTGTTTCTTCGCAGGCCGACGCTGTCAAGCTCGGCGTGGCGCGTGCCCTGATCCTTTTCAACCCTGAGCTGCGCAAGATGCTCAAGGCCGAAGGCCTGCTGACGCGCGACGCGCGCCAGAAAGAACGCAAGAAGTACGGGCAGAAGGGCGCCCGTAAGCGGTTCCAGTTCAGCAAGCGCTAGGCGCTTGCAGTGGATAGTGTGCAGTGAACAGCAGCGTTCGGCTGCGGCACTTCAAAAACTGATCACTGTTCACTGACGACTGTTCAATGTTTCACCAATCTCCCGCGCAAGCGGGTTCAATTCGGGCCACAGCAGTAATGCCCGGATGCAATCCACGAAGGAGGCCCATTGGCCACGATCACAATGAAGGAGCTGCTCGAAGCGGGTGTTCACTTCGGGCATCAGACCAAGCGCTGGAATCCCAAGATGAAGGAATACATCTTCGGTGAGCGCAACGGGATCTACATCATCGACCTGCAGAAGACGCTGAAGCTTTTCAAGGACGCGTCGAAGTTTGTCACCGAACTGTGCGCCAGCGGCAAGACGATTCTTTTCGTCGGCACAAAGCGCCAGGCGCAGGACGCGATTTCCGAAGAGGCAAACCGCGCTGGAATGCCGTACATCAACCAGCGCTGGCTGGGCGGCTTGCTGACGAACTGGGTGACTGTGCAGAAGTCGGTGAAGCGCCTTCAGGAACTGGATGAGATGGCCGTGGACGGCCGCTACGAGCTGCTGACCAAGAAGGAAGTGATTTACCTGGAGCGGGAGCGCAAGCACCTGCAGGCAAATCTGGCCGGCATCAAGAGCATGAAGCGTCTGCCCGACGCGCTCTTCGTGGTGGATTCGAACAACGAAGCGATCGCTGTGAAGGAAGCCCGCAAGCTCGGCATCCCCGTGGTTGCAGTCGTGGACACAAACTGCGATCCGACGGTTGTGGACTACGTGATTCCCGGCAACGACGACGCGCTGCGTGCGATTCGCCTGTTCACCTCGAAGATCGCCGATTCGGCGGCCGAAGGCGTGAACCTGGTGGGCGACAAGGCGTTCACTGAGGAATTGCCGGTAGCGGCGGCTGCGGAAGCCGTGGCGGTAGAGGTGGCAGCCCCTGAAGAAGTCGACCTCGAAGCGGCGCTGGGCGGCGGCATCCGCAAGGCTCCTGCGGCCGTGGCGGCGCTGGATGAGGCAGAAGTCGCGGAAGGCGTTTAATCATATCTGCGCGCCTGGGCGCGCATACTGAGACAAGCGTGGCCGCAGCAATGGGAGCCACGCTTTTCTTATGCCAATTGAAGCTGGCCGCGGGCCGGCAGGGAGACTGAAGGAAGCGAGATGATGACTGTGGCTGACAAGATTGATGCAAAGCTGGTGAAGGATCTTCGTGAAAAGTCTGGCGCGCCCATGGGCGACTGCCTCAGGGCTCTCCAGGAGGCCAAGGGGAACATCGAAGACGCATTTGTAGTCCTGCAGGAAGCGCGGCATGGCGTCGGCGCAGAAGAAGGCGGCGCGCTCGACCAACGAAGGCGCGGTGGGCACCTATATCCACGCCGGCGGCAAAATCGGCGTTTTGATCGAGGTCAACTGCGAGAGCGACTTTGTTGCCCGCACTGAGGACTTTCAGGATCTGCTGAAAGACATCGCGATGCACATCGCGGCCAGCGATCCGCGCTACATCAAGCCGGAAGATGTGACCACCGAAGACCTCGAGCGTGAGAAGGAGATATATCGCGCCCAGGCGGCTGCCACCGGGAAGCCTGCGCCAGTGATCGAGAAGATTGTCGACGGCAAAATGGCGAAGTTCTACGAAGAGGTTTGTCTGCTGGAGCAGCCCTTCATCAAGGAACAGACCATCTCGATCAAGGAGCTGATTGCGCAGAAGGTCGGCAAGCTCGGCGAGAACCTCACGGTCCGCCGTTTTGCCCGCTTCAAGGTCGGCGCGCCGGATTGGACCGTTTCGCAGACCAAGGCAGCTGAACCAGCAAGCGAGTAATTTAGCCGACGGAGTCGACTGAAATGGGCCCGGGCACACGCTCCGGGCCTTTTTGCTTTTGGCACTCATCCAGCCGCGATTGATCGTGCGGTCCTTATGCGATACTCGAAAAAGCATGTATAAGCGGATTATTCTCAAGCTTTCAGGAGAGGCCCTGGCGGGACCGAAAGGGTTTGGCCTGGATGCCGATAAAGTAGCCGAGATTACCGCCGAACTGGCTGAGGTGCACGCCTCGGCGTCGAGATCGGCGTCGTCGTTGGCGGCGGCAATTTCTTTCGCGGCGTCGCCCAGCAGGCAAAGGAAATGGACCGTGTGGCTGCCGACAACATGGGCATGCTCTCCACGGTCATCAATGCCATTGCCCTGCAGGATGCCCTCGAAGCACGCGACGTTCAGTGCCGGGTCATGACAGCCGTTTTCATGAATCAGATTGCCGAGCCCTATATCCGCCGCCGCGCTGTCCGCCATCTTGAGAAAGGCCGCGTCGTCATTTTTGCCGCGGGCATCGGCAATCCATTCTTTTCGACCGATACCGCGGCTAGCCTGCGGGCAATGGAGATCAAGGCCGACGTGCTGCTCAAGGGCACAAAGGTCGAGGGTGTCTTCAACGCCGATCCGGTGCTGTTCAAGGATGCTGTGAAATACGACGAGATCACCTATATGGAGATCCTGAGACAGGGCCTGAAGGTGATGGATCTGACTGCCGTCAGCCTCTGCAAAGACAACAACCTGCCGATGATCATTTTCAATATGAACCAGCCCGGAAACATTCGCCGCGTGGTGCTGGGCGAGAAGGTCGGCTCGCTGGTCACCGCTGGTGATTCTCGGAAATTGGTCGTCGACGACCGGGCGGACGACTCGAAGGTTTCGTGACTATGCCTGTAGATCGTCCGGAGTCGTCTAAACGTACGTGGAGAATCGCAAACCAGCCCCGCTGAAAGCACTAACCGGCCTGCGTTGCTTTGCGGCGATCAATATCGTCCTCTTCCACTTTTCCAATCCTGACTGGTTCGGGTGGCTGGCGCCGGTCGTCAATGCCGGGCTATGCGTCGGTGAGCTACTTCATTCTGCTCTCCGGCTTCGTGATGGCCTACAACTACGCGGCGCGCGCGCGGGCCGGTGAACTCGATAAGACGCGCTACTACAAGGCGCGCTTCACGCGGCTCTATCCCATCTATCTTCTTGAGCTTGCTGCTGGCCTGGCGCATGCTGCCCCAGGAGTGGACGGCGCACACCCACGGTATGTTCTGGACAGGGATCGTGCTGTCTCCTCTCCTGCTGCAGGGCTGGATCCCGGAGATCGCCACGTTCCTGAACACGCCCGCCTGGACCATGTCCGCCGAGTCGTTCTACTACTTGATTTTTCCCTGGATGGCGCGATGGAAGGGCCCCGAGCGCATCGGGGCAACAGCTCTGGAAGCTCAGCTTGGTATGGATGCTGGGGCTCATTCCTGGTACGCTTTACGTCCTGTTCCACCCGGACGGAATTTCTCATCCTGATCGCTTCAGTTACGGCCCCTGGCTGCAGGCGCTCAAGTACACACCGCTCCCGCACCTGGCGAGCTTCGTCTTCGGTGTTCTGCTGGCCGGGGTCGATGCTTTGATGCCCCGCCCCGGAGCGTTGCGTCTGTTGCTCGGTGTTTTCGGCTTCGCCGCACTCTTCGCGCTGCTTGCCTCAGGCAGGATGCCTTACGCCCTGCTGCACGATGGGCTGCTGATGCCGTTCTTCGGCTGCATCATTCTAGGGCTGGCCGGAGAGAATCTTCTGGCCCACGCGATCGGCGCAGCTCCCCTGGTCTTTGTGGGCGAGGCAAGCTACTGCCTCTACTTGCTGCACTTCAATATGTGGAATCTGATTCACGACACCCATGTGCTCGATCGGGTTGGTTTAAGCCGCTTCGATCCCTGGATCAGCTACGCATTGCTGGTGTTGATGGCTCTGTTCGCGCTTCATTTTATTGAGAAGCCGGTACAACGACTGCTGCGCAAGTGGATGCACGCTTAGCTGGCGTCCTGAGTCTCGAGTCCACACACGAGAATTCGAGTGGCAAAAAAATGAGCAACAAAAAGCCCAGCGCTCGGCTGGGCTTCTTGTTCACCCAGATGCAGCGTTTACGGCGTAACCGACTGCGTGGAATGGTTGCCGTGCGGGACAATCAGGATGGCCGTAGGTTTCTGGTCTGAAGGATACGGAGTGGCCTGGGTCGGTGAGAGATTGCCGGCGTTGGGGTCCAGGCGAAATCCTGAAACCGAGTTTCCGAGGTAGTTCGCGGTGTAAACAAAACGCCCCAGAGCGGGATCGACGGCGACCGAAAGAGGTTCGGTATCCGTCGAGTTGGTCGAGCTTCCTGTCGGGTTGACCGCCGCTGACGGTGTGCCCGTTGAAAGATCGATCACGTAAGCGGAGACCGAGGAGTCGAGCGCGTTCGCGACGTACATGTACTTGCCGCGCGGATCGATGGCCACCGACTGCGGTTCGTTCCCGGTCCTGAAAGGACCGTTGATCAGGAAGCTGAGCATGCTGCCGCCCTGGATTCCGTAACCAATCAACTGGTTCGAAGCGAAATCAGTCACGTAGACGAATCGATCTGTGGGATCGGAGACGATCGAGCTGGGCTTGACCCCGGCCTGATAAGGGCTGCCACTTGAGGGCGCGAGGGCACCGCCCGATCCAATGGCGAATCCGAAGACCCAGCCCGGGTGCGCGGTGCTGGTGGTGGTCCCGCCAGGGTTGTAGGCAGACTGGTCATACGCAGTGACGTAAACCGCGTTGCCCTTCACTACGCTGTTGTTGGCGAGCACATTCACGCCTGTGGGCACCAGGGCATCGGTAGTGAATCCCGGAACCTCGAGAGCTACCGTTGCGGTCGCCGAACCGATGGTGCCGGAGGAAAGCGCATACTCCGTCAAAGTCGCGGTGGTGGTTCCCGAGACGACATAGAGAAAAGTGCCTGCGGTATTCACGGCGAGGGCCGCGGGAGGGGCGCTCAAGGTGAGTGTGTCCTTCGATGCCAGCACGCCATTGGCGGCGACGGCGAAATGGACCACGGTATTGTTGCCGGCATTGGCAACATAAAGTTGGGTGTAGTCGGCTGAGACAGCCATGGCCACCGGCGTCACGCCCCCGCTGGAGACCGTGGCTGCGCCCTTGCGCAAGGCGCCGGACTGCGAGTCTGCCGCGTAGGTATCGATCTGTCCATTGGCGCTTGTCGGGGAGGCGGCGGAACTCGCCACATAGACATAGTCGATCGTCACCAGCTGGCAGGCTGTCAGTAGAGAGGCCACCAGAAGACCGATCGCAGAGACCAGAAACAGCTGGCCCAATCCACCCCGGCCACGAAGACCTGTCGTGAGAGACCCCGGTAATTTGCTGAACTTCATGCGCTTCCTTCGTCGCGGGCAAACCGTTGCATGGGTGCCCGGGCATTGCTGTTTTTCGTCGCCCTGTATCGATTGTAAAAGCCGATATGAGCGTTCCTCGTCACTGGACTTCTGCGTTGCCGCCAAGGCTACGACTTTGGCTTATTGTGCGGAATCGCAGCAACGGCGGTGGGGTTTGCGTTGGCTCCGTAAGGCGATTGCTGCGAGTTCAGCAATGCACCCGTGGAGCCGTTTACCTGGAACCCGGAGACCGAGTTTCCGAGAAAATTCGCTGTGTACACGTACTCATTCAAAGATGGATCGATTCCGATCGCCACTGGCTGCGTACCCGTCGTGTAGCTGCCCAGCGAGGTAAGAACCCCGCCTGCGGACGTATAGACGGTCAGATTCGAATCAAGAGAGTTGGTCACGAAGACGTGGTTTCCGGTCGCATCCACGACCACCGCCGAAGGCTCATTGCCTGCGGGGAAGGGGCTTCCGGCAACAGGTGCAAGAACACCCGCCGTCGCTGCGTAGGCAAGGACGTTGTTGTTCTTGCTATCCGTCACGTAAATCACGCTGCCGCCCGGCGCGCTGGCAATCGACGAGGGATGCGCTCCACCTGCGAACGGTACGCCCCCGTTCACCGGCGCGAGGGTGCCGTCGGAATTCACCGCGAAGCTAAAGATGTATCCGCCGCCCGCGGTGGCGTCATACGCGCTGACATACACGTAGCCCGACGATCCGCTGGTGATGGCTGTGGGCGTGATGACGTGCGTGGGATTTGTGGGCAACGTGAGCGGCCAGTAGCTGGCGCTGATACCCGTATTGACTGCGGGCAAACCAAGGGCGTTGCCGGTACCAATGGGAAAGACCGCCACGGAACCGGAGCATGGGGCCGCCGTGGAGCAGGTGGGGAGCGGCTGATAGGTATCTGCGACGAACAGGAATTTGCCGGCTACTGCGACTGCAAGCGGGAAAACTCCCGGGGTGTTGACCGTGTTCTGGGGATAGATCTTGCCGTCGCTGCCGATCACGAACTGGACAATCGTGTTGTCGTCCTGGTTCACGACATAGAGCGTGGTATTGTCCGCAGAGGTCGCTTCGGCTACGGGATTGCGGCCGCCAGACGGAAAAGGCGACGTGGGAATCTTGCGCATCGTCCCGGATTCCGAGTTCACTTCGAAGACGTCCACTTCGCCGTAGCTATTGGGGCCAGCGGCTCTCGCGCTGGTCACATAGACAAAGTCGGCCGTGAGGGTGCCGCAGGCAGTCAGAAGACCGGCCGCCAGCAGGCTCACTGCGGAGACCAGCACCAGCTGGCTCGATCTGTTCAACGTCATGCGCATCTTTCGTTCACGGAGCGGAAGGCACTCCAAACATCTGGTTGAGAATCGGATCGCATCGGCCATCGGCGCAATGCGACTCAGCCTAGGTTTTCAGGAGTTCGTCACCGGAGCCTCGGGCAGGGAGCGTTTCGCGCGCTCAGTCCTGCCCAAAAGCTTTCGGGTTCACTAGCTCGTGCGTCCCGTAACAATGCACCATGCCGCTGGACCCTCCAGCGGGTAGACTCTTCGCAGAGTCCCGAAGATCGTTGAGGACGCCGGAGTTCTGGTCAACGACCCGGCCGGTCACGGTGGAATCGTTGAAGTTCGCCGTGTAGATGAACTGGTTCGAAGGATCCTCGAGCATGCACTGAGGGCCAGAGCCCGTACCAAACGGGCTGCCCGAGATCTCAGTCGGGTAATGCGTTGCAGGGTCGATCACGTAGCCGGCAATTCCGCTTTGCGATACGTTCGGGTTGTGTGTTGTTGCCTTGGTTGAACACGTAGATCCACTTGCCCTTGCTCTCGAGTACCAGATATACGGGATTGCTCAAGGTAACGTCGTCGGGGACTGCGCCACCGGACTGCTGCTGCAGCGCACCGTTGGTGCCAACGCGTGAACGGGAAGATCCAGCCAGGCGCCGTGACCGTGCTGCCATTGGCGTTGTAAGTGCCGGGTTCGTTGTCGAGCACATAAACAAAGCCGCCGGCGCTCACGATCGCCGTTGCCTGCTTGATGTTCAGCGGCTGAGAGCTGTTCTGGTTGATCGTGAGCTGGCCGGTGGCCGCGCTGTACGTGTACGGGAAGACACGAGTCTCCGTCAGTCGGCGTTCCGCTCATCGTGAGGATATAGCTCGACGGTCAGGACGAAATCGATCGGGTTGGCCGGAACAGGGAAGTACGGCAGCGCCTGTCCGCTGGCCGAGGTCACCTGCGCAGTTGACGACCAAGGTCAGCCGGCCGGTGTTCGAGTCGATCTTGAACGCCGTGATGTCGCCGCAGGAGGTAACTCCCGAGCCGAGCGCCGAGAGCGCAGGTAGAGCTGTCAGGCGCGATCGTGATCCAGCACGTAAAGAAAGTTGCCCGAACTGTCGGTGAACGATGCGAATGGGGTTGATGCCCTGCGGGTAGAAGGTCTGCCCTGCGGCGAGAGGATGCCGTTGCCGCCGATCGAGAACTGCGTGATATTGCGCGCCGAGGCAGGGGTCGGCGGTGGTGCAGTCTGCAGTGCCCGAAGAGTTCTTGCCGCGATTCAGAACATAAATGAAGCGCCCGCCGTGAGAGAGGACTGCGCGGCCGGGGTTCGCTCCGCCCGAAGCGACCGGCAGGCCGTGAATGGGCGTGAGCTTTCCTTTGTTGTGATCGATCTTGAAGCCGCTAATGATCCCATTGTTGCTGGAGGCGGCATTGTTCGTCCCCGTGACATAGAGATAACCGACTGAATAACTCTGAACGCAAGACGTAATTCCGAGGATGATGCCGACAGAGAGGGCACTCATCAGAAGGGCCTTGCCGAATTTCGTAAACTTCATGCGATTCCTTCATCCTGGTTCGGCGTGCGCCGCCAAGTTTGCTTGTTCCGCAGCAGAGCTGGGTTGGGATGGGTCCCTGATGCATTGTAAAAGGCCGAGGCTGGTTGTGCCTAGCTTGGCCGTCGACTTGCACTTTGCGCCTGCATTCATTTCCGTCGAACCCAAGCCAGTCTCGGTTCGAAATGCGGTGCCTCAATCCGCAACCGGTTCGATGTTTTGCTTGGGCACACTTGTCCTTTTGACGCCGCGCCCGCGGCAAATGTCAACCTCTGGAGGGTTCGAATCGACTGAATTCCGGCTGGTTGCACCGATCGCCGACCAACGGTGGAAAGATCGTCCAGGAGCTGGTCGCAACCAGCGAACTGCTCCTGGACCGGGAGGCGCCGCTACCAGACCCGGCAGGATTTGACGGGATACATCGGCTGGCCCTTTTTGCAGCCAAAGGCCTTGCCGAACTCGTCGAAGTTCTGCACTGACCCGTTCACGCGCCATTGGCCCGGCGAGTGCGGATCGGTCAGGGCCAGCTGGCGCGCTGCCTGCTCGGTCTGGTTCTGGCACCACACCTGGGCAAAGCCGAGGAAATAGCGCTGCGCTTCGGTGTAGCCGTCGATCTTCTCGTTGATGGACTTGCCTTCCGCCGCCAGCGTGTCGAGCAGTGCCATGTAGGCGATGCGCAGGCCGCCGTTGTCGGCCGTGTTCTCGCCCAGGGTCAGCTTGCCGTTCAGGTTCTGCGCGGCAACTTCGCCGTGCGCCGGCGCTGCTTCAAAGCCGCTGTACTCATCTGCCACGCAGTCGGTGCGCTCGGTGAACGCCTTGCGGTCCTCCGCCGTTTGCCACTCGCGCAGATTGCCTTTGCCGTCGTATTTCGATCCCTGGTCGTCGAAGCCGTGCGTCATCTCGTGGCCGATCACCACGCCGATGCCGCCGAAGTTGACCGCGGGATCGATGCTGGCATCGAAGAACGGCGGCTGCAGAATGCCGGCCGGGAAGTTGATGTCGTTCATCGACGGGTTGTAGTAGGCGTTCACGGTTGGCGGCGTCATGCCCCATTCCTTTTCGTCGACCGGCTTGCCCAGATGGCTCAGGTCCCACTGCATTTCAAATACGGTGCTGCGTTCGACGTTGCCGAGCAGGTCGTTCGCGTTCGACCTTCAGCCCAGCGTAACTGCGCCATTTTTCCGGATAGCCGATCTTGTTGCGAAACATCGCGAGCTTTTCTTCGGCTGCCTTCTTGGTGTCTTCGCTCATCCACGGCAGAGTCTTGATGTCGTCGCCCAGCGCTTTCTCGAGTGCGGCAACCAGCTTGTCCATGCTGGCCTTTGCGGCCGGCGGAAAGTTCTGCTTCACCCAGTCCTGGCCCACGGCTTCACCCAGCGCCCGGTCGGTGAGCGCGCTGCACCGCTTCCAGCGTGGTTGAGGCTCTTTCTGCCCGGCCAGAGTTCTACCGAAGAAAGCGAAGTTCTCGTCGAAGTAGGCCTTCGGCAGACTGTTGGCGCTGCCATGCAGTACATGCCAACGGAAATACGCTTTCCATGCGCCAATCGGCTCGCTCGCAATCAGCTCATTCAGGCCCTTGAAGAAGTCGGGCGTGGCAACGTTCAGGCTGTCAAAATGGCCGATCTTTACATCGGCAAAGTAGACGCTGAAGTCGAAACCAGGGGCGAGCTTCTGAAAGTCGGCGACCGTGTAAATGTGGTAGTGATTCTCCGGCTGCCGAAGATCGGTGCGGCTGGTGGATACCTTGGCAAGCGCCGTCTCGATTGCCATCACGTCCGCCGCTTCCTTGGCGGCCGTTTCAGGGCTGTCCCCCGCCAGGGTGAGCATCCGGGCTACGTGCTCGACGTATTCCTTGCGGATCTGCTGGAATCGCGGGTTGTCCACGATGTAGTAGTCGCGATCGGGCAGGGAAAGGCCACCCTGGGAAATCCTGGCAATCTGTTTCGAAGAGTCCTTTTCATCTTGACTGACGCCGAAGGTGAACAGCGGAGCAGGCGCGCCCTCGGCTTCGAGAGCACCCATCACGATGGCAACCTTCTCCGGGCTGTCGAGCCCGGCTATCTGACGAAATACAGGATCAAGCGGAGAGAGACCCCCCTGCTCGACCTGGTCCGCATTCATGCAGGCAGCGTAGAAGTCGCCGTATTGCTTTTGCAGGGGAGACTTCGGAGCCTTTGCGGCGTCGTCGAGTTCCTGCCAGAGTAGATAGCGATTCCGCTCCTGCAGAAGCGAGAAAGAACGCGCCCACCGCACCTGGTCCGCCGGGACGGGATTGTTCTTGACCCAGTTGCCGCAGGCGTACTGGTAGAAGTCAGAGCATGGATCGGCCGTTGTGTCGATTGCCGATGCGTCGAAGCTCTTGATCGCCGTGGGCGGCGTGGGTTCTTGATCGCCGGCCGATGGAGTGGAGGGCGCCTGCGCGGCTGCGCTTCCGGCTGCAAGAAGCAGGAGGGAGATAAGGCGGAAATGTTTCATCGGAATGTCCTCGAGGGGTCCGCAGGCCAAGCCATCGCAGCGTGAGAGCCGGAGGAACGGGGCCGCAGGGTTCCCGCCGCGGCTGATGGACCGAACGCGGCATTGTCTAGCAGGCTATCACGCAAAGGCCTGTGCTCAAGCGGACGCAGTGCGGAGGCGAAAACAGCAAACGCGTCGGCGCCAGTGTCCATGTCTCGGCCTCGACTTCCACTTGTGGCACGGCATGAAATTGGGACGCGTTCCTAGATGGCCGATCAAATCAAGGGGATCGGTTCGTGTGGGGTCGAATTGCGCGTGCTTGCAGGGCCGTCAGGGTCAGATTGCGGGAGAGCAGCTACTGGGCGTGACGCTCTCTGGCACTCTTGCCCCGGGCGCTTTTGAGCACCGGCAATCCGTCGGCATCGCGCTCCTCGGTGAAGACCCACTCCTTCTTGGCCTTCCCTTTTCCCTCTTTTGCGACGAAGAGGATCTTAATGGCGACCAGGGCGAGCACGGGTATCCCAACCACGGTCAATCCGTACGAAGGCAAGTGCGCCAACGAAGTCCAATCGCTGCTCATCATTTGCTCGATCATGGCTGTCTCCCGTCCGTTCAAGGGCCTGGAAAGGCCCATCCATGAAGAAAGAGTAAGAGTGATTGGCCGGGCGGACAATGCAGCTTTTGTGTCGTTCCCATTGCCCTGATGGGGAGGCCTATATACCCCATTCAGGGAATCAAGGATAGGCCTGGTCTTCTCTGTAACTTATTGCAAAAATTGGTATTCCATCGATATCGCGAAGGCCCTAGGTTCCTGAAGTCATCGATTGAGCCCAGCTCATTGCTGCCGAAAAGGCTTCTGCAATGGATTCTTCTGAAAGCCGGAGTTGGTCGCAGGCGCGGACCACTGCGCCCCACGCCCCGCGTTCGAGTGCCCAGACGAGCCGGTACAGAGGCAACAAGGGGCCCGTGTTATCCAGCAGCATGGCGGTCGAGGCCGAATCGAGCGCCAGTCCGTCGATGACCAGGCTCATGGGGATCTCCAGAATGGAATCCATCAGGGAAAGTAGTCCGAGCAGGAACAGATCGGCATCTCCATGCTCGATCTGCGCCTCCATCAATTCGCCAAAACGAGCGCGGACCAACGCGCTGAGGATGAGGTCCGACGGCCTGTCGCCGGATAACTCGAAGGCGCCCGCAAGTCGGCACCACCGGCGCAACTCGTTCTCGCCCAGAAGGGTGAGAGCCTGAGAGAGCGAGCGAACCCCGCCGCGAATGCCGAACGTGGCAGAGTTCAAATAGCGGATCAACCGGTAATAAAGAGCCGGCTCCTTCTTGATGAGGTCTTCAATCTCGTCCCACTGCATCTCGGGCCGCGAGACGGCCTGCAGCAGGCGCAGATACTTGATTCGATTCGAAGCCATGCCGTGGGTCCGCATCGTTTCCGGCTTGCGGAAGAAGAAACCCTGAAAATAGTGAAACCCCGCCCTGAGCGCGCTTTGGAACTCCTCCCGGGTTTCCACGTTTTCGGCAAGCAGGCCCAGACTCTGGTTGCCATACGTGCGCGTCAGACGCAAGATCTGCTCCCACGGTGTCTGCTTCACATCGATCGTGAGGTAGTCGGCCAGATCGAGAAGCGGCTTCCTCGGGTCGTCGACCATAAAATCGGCGAGCGCAATTTTGTACCCCTCGCGTTTGAGACTGCGACAGGCCGCTTCGATGAGCCCATCCGGAGAGACGCCAGGCTCGATTTCCGCTACCACTTTTTCCGCAGGGAGAAACAAAAGGTAGTTCTCGAGGAGCGTCTCGCGCGTGCAGTGAATAAAGGCGAGCCGGTTGTCGCAGAGCACATTCAGGCCGAGGAGACTGGAAATCTCGATGGCCGCGCGGCTGGCCCCGTCCGAGGCATTCCATGCGAAATGGGAGACCAGGCCGGTACGAAAGAGCAGCCTGTAACCGATAACTGTCTCGTCGGCGGCAAGGATTGGCTGCCGGGCCGCACAACGCACAGGTCTCGCGGTCCCCCCACAGGAGTACTTGTCCATCTCTGACTTCCTTCAGAGAGTTCATCGGCGGTCCGCGGTAAGACACGAGAGGGCGGTCGGGAGCAATTCGCTCCGGAACCGGATGTATCTTTACAGTTCAACCGCCGCCCTGCCACACTAGGGAGTGGACACCCAGACGATCGTTATCCTCGACTTCGGCTCGCAGTACACGCAGCTGATTGCGCGCCGTATCCGCGAACAGAATGTCTTCTCCGTCGTTTTGCCCTGTACGGCTCCGCTCGCTGAAATCCAGGCCTACAAGCCCATCGGGATTATCCTTTCGGGCGGCCCCTCGTCGGTCTACGATGCCGATGCCCCGGCGGCCGATCCTGCGCTTCTCAAACTCGATTCCCCCATGCTGGGCATTTGCTACGGATTGCACTTCATCGTGCACCACATGGGCGGGAAAGTACGCACCGCGCCAAAGCGCGAATATGGGCATGCCGAAGTGACTCTGGAAGACCGGTCAACGCCGTTGTTCGCGGGGCTGCCCGAGTCCATGCACGTGTGGATGAGTCACGGCGACGAGGCTCTCGAATTGCCCCCGGGCTTCCATCGCACAGCGGTCTCGTCAAACGCCCTGGCGGCCATCGCCAATGAGGAGCGCCGCATCTGGGCTGTGCAGTTTCATCCCGAGGTGCACCACACGCCCCTCGGTCCGCATCTCATTAAAAACTTTGTGTTCGCAATCTGCGGGGCGCGCGGCGACTGGACCCCGGCGCACTTCATCGAGTCCACAGTCACCGCCATTCGCCAGAAGGTCGGTTCGGGCCACGTGATCTGCGGGCTTTCCGGTGGCGTCGATTCCTCCGTCGCTGCCGTACTGGTCCACAAAGCCATCGGTAGCCAGCTCACCTGCATCTTCGTCAACAACGGTGTGCTGCGCAAGAATGAGTTCCCGAGCGTACAGAAGAATCTGCGCGACAAGCTCGGCCTCAATATTGTCGCTGTCGATGCCACCGAACAGTTCCTGACCAAGCTGGCCGGCGTGGTCGATCCCGAGAAAAAAAGAAAGATCATCGGCGCGGAATTTATCGCCGTCTTCGACGCCGAGGCGACCCGCATCGCCCAGCAAACAGGTGGTGTTGACTGGCTGGTACAGGGCACGCTCTACCCCGACGTCATCGAGTCGAGCAGCGTGAAGGGGCCAAGCCAGACAATCAAGAGCCACCACAACGTCGGCGGCTTGCCCGAGCGGATGAAGCTCAAGTTAATTGAGCCGCTGCGCGATCTGTTCAAGGATGAGGTCCGGCGCATTGGCCGCGATCTCGGTATGCCCGAAGAGATTCTTGGGCGACAGCCGTTTCCCGGCCCGGGCCTGGCCGTGCGCATCCTCGGCGAGGTCACGCCGGAACGTATTGCGCTGCTGCAGGAGGCCGACGACATTGTTGTCGCCGAGATCAAGGCAGCCGGGCTTTACAACAAGGTCTGGCAGAGTTTTGCCGTGCTGCTGCCGGTGATGAGCGTCGGTGTCATGGGCGACCAGCGTACCTATGCCTATACGGCCGCCGTGCGCGCAGTGCATTCAGAAGACGGCATGACCGCCGATTGGGCCCCGCTGCCCCACGAGGTGCTGAAACGCATTTCAAGCCGCATCGTCAACGAAGTCCGCGGTATCAACCGCGTGGTCTACGACATTACGTCCAAGCCGCCCGGCACCATCGAGTGGGAGTGAGGACGGTCGGTCGTCATTCCTTCTTCCGATCGCAAATCAGCACGCGGCGGTCTCGGATCACCGTCGGGATGGTCTTTCAATCAGCCCCAGCGGCTTTCCGAGAAATGCAAGACCGACGAGAATGACCCCCATTCCCGCGCCGATGTAAACAGCTGACACGAGAAGCATCCGTTTCAACGGCGCATTGCCACCTGTATCACCAAAGATCTCGGTTGCGAGTGCGGCTGTGCCGATGGCTCCACCGAGAAGGGTAGCGCCGACCCATCGAAACCAGGGAGTGCATCTCAGGCCATGCTCTGCCTTAGTAGGTGCATCCACAATAGCCGCACCAGGGAAGAATGCGACGGTAAGCGCGGCCTGGGGTGCTGCGATGAGGGCGAAGCCCAGAATAATCGCGACGAAGTGAAGAGGTACAGATCGGATTAGGTCATCGGGAAGCAACGCGAGCACGGCTGCGGAGACAAGTATCGCGATCAGAACTCTTCCCCATGCCTTGTACGGAGATTGAGCGTCGATCGGAGGAATTGACCAGCGAACCCGTATGAGAACAGCGATCGTCAATGCCGCCAATCCGGCCTGGAGCGCAAGCAGTTCTCCGGTGGCCGCTTTGCCGATCCATTGCGGTATATGGCGCGCCATTGCGATACCGTCTGCGCCCAAAGTGACCAATACACCGAGGGGCACTGCCGCCTGCGTGCGAGCAAGGAAGGTCTCGCGTAGCGGCGAGAGCGGCCCGGCTTTAGATAGCCGAAATACGCGTGCGACAGACAGAAGCGCGAGCAGCACAGACGCGATCACGCAAAACGAACCGACGGCGTCATAGGGATCTTCGCCGAATGGAATGATTGCCGCGAGCGGCGGATGATGCTTGGTGAACATAAAGAACCAGTAGTATGTGCACGAGAGCGCGAGAACGGCGACAGCATTGATCCTCAGTCCGATGCTCATGTTCCCCTCTCGGGCATATGGTGTGGTTGATCTGCGACTATCGGTGATTCGGCAGAACAGGGGAAGTAGCATGGGGGATATTTCTCGGCAGACTGCATGTGTTTCAAGACGTGTGCGCGAAGCAGAGCAAATCGTCGTGTCAGCTTCTTAAGGCTGCAACCTCGCGACTCAGAGCGTCAATTTTCGCGATAAGCTCTCCATGCCGCTTATCGCCGATCGACGGATCGAACGCCTCCACGTAGAACGTTCCATTTGGCTCTAGTTCGCAGCGCCGCACTTCGCCGATGTGCTCAAACCCTTGCCTGTGGATGACCTCAACCAATTCTTCCTGGGTGAGCGATTCGCGTTGCAACATCTTGCGATCGACCTGGCCGTCGCGAATGAGAACTGCGGCGCGGCCCTCGAGGATGCGGGTGAGGCGTGGCGAGCGAAAGAGGATGCGCACCACAATCCAGTTAATGCCCAGCAGGCTGAATGCGCCAATCACGCCTCCGGTGACCGAATTGTCGTCTCCAATAATGGCGTTCTGCACCGTGTTGGAGAGAGACAGCAGAACTACCAGGTCAAATGGATTCAGCTGGGCTAACTCGCGCTTGCCGAAAAGGCGGAGAAGCAGGACCAGCACGAGATAGACAATGACTGGCCTGAGCAGCTTCTCAACGAAAGGAACAGGCAGCTGAAACATGTGGTCGAAGATTTGCGTGTGTCCCATGCCCCGAGAATAGCCGGGATCAGGGCCTTTTCTCCAGAGACAATGTGAGGTCGACAGTGTGGGAATCGTCGTTGGGATGCACTGCGTACCTGTAATTCACTTGGGAGAAGACGCTCTCAAGCGCGGGATTGACGCCGTGGGTATTGAAGAAGCCGGCGATCGCCCCTTCATTGAAGACGGCCCCCGCAGGCATCTTCCATGCCGCCAGAATCGCAGAGCGGAGCTCGTCGGTGACACCCTCCAGGGTGAGGCTGCCCATCGTGTACACAGGTCCGGCGTCGACCGCCACGGAATAGCGGACGGTTTTGCTGACGTGGTCGAAGGCGGCTGCCGGCTGGATCTTCGCTCTCACGTAGCCGCGATTGTGATATTGACGCTCGATGAATTTCCAGTCTTCCTTGAGACGGTCGTCGGCAAAGTCGCCGGAGTGCAGCGGAGACTGCTTATCGAATTCGGCCTGGGTCACCAGCAGTCCAGGCGCGAGATCGATCGCTGCGAGCTTGTACTGCGCGCCGGGCAGAATCGAGATCCGAAACGGAACGCGAATCGCGTCCGCACCGATCGAGGGCTTGAAGCCGGCCACCGCGTGAACGGTCGGCTCGCGATAGCCTTGCGCGATGTAATAGTCTCTCAACGCGGCTTCCATGCGCTGAGGGCTTTCTTCTGCGTCGTAGGGCACCCCGCGGAGCTGGGCAACGATCGCGGAGGCCTTGGGGTCAAGCGCGACAATGGCCCCTTCGGTCCTCAATTCGCCAACCAGGACAGGGGGCACGGTGATCGAAAAGCCAACCGCCACGATCTGGCGCGACACGGCGTCGCGCACCGGCGCTACCGCGACAACCGCGTGAATTCCCTGGGCGGCGAGAGTTCGCGCCAATGCATCGCGCACGCTCTCGGTGATGCCGCCCAACTCCGGGACGCGGCCGTGATACAGCGGAAATTGGTGATGCAGGCTATCATCAAAATCTTTGCCGGTGCCGAATGGCATGTTCTCGAATCGGACCGGCAGCAGGCCCGGTGCAGGCGTGAGCTGAAAGGTGAGCGTCGCGCTGTCAAACTTGAATGAGACTGCGGAAAAGAGGCCGGTGTCGACGAGCTTTTGCGAGCGGTCGTTCATCTCCGCATAGCTCAAAACGGCACCCGGCTTCAAGGCAGTCGCGCTGAGCAACTCCTGTGTGGAGTATTCGGGAGCGCCAACGAACTCGATAGACTGTGGCGCAAATGTTTGTGCATAGGCTGGGATGCACGCGCACAAGAGCGCGGCGGTGGCCCAAAGCAGTGCAATCGTGCGTTGCATCGTTCGGTCAGATTAGCAAAGTAGAGACGCGCGCCAACCCAATTCCCGGCGATTTTTCAGACCAAAGTAAGCCTTCCGGCGACCCCCTCACCACAAGACGAACCAAGTTTGATCGTGACCTCTGAGTCACGGTCGGACTGTCCGCCGTCTGCGCAGCTTTGAGTTCGCCGGCAGTTCGAAGGTCACATCACTTTTCCGCGGCCTGCGCATAGTCCTTGTAGGCGGAGGTGAAGAGGGTACGCCGGGTCGTGTAGCTCGCCGCGCCCGAGTCGCCGTTCGGAACGACCAGCGTGTCGACATAGGATTTGACTGGCACGATGAACACTTTGTTCCCGATCTTCACAGGTCCGAAGTCGATGCGCGTATCGAGTGCGTGGACAATCTCGGAAGGCTCAAACTCCGCCTGCGTGATTAAGCGAACGAGAACCCCGGTTCCCGCAGAGATGAAGAGTTCCCCGTGGTACGGCACAGTGGTCTTGAACTCGTTCCAATTCGTGTTCGTCTGAAAGTTTCCTGCAACCCCGCCGCCGCCGCTGCCCGAGCCCAGGGTTAGCGAAGTTGTCGCCGTGTAGAAAGAAGCAATTCCCGTCTGGTTGACCTTGGGGAAGCAGCAGACATCGATGTCCATGTGCGACTTTTTTTGCGGGACGCTGAAGGTGAAGACCGCGGTCGGGTTGCCGTTCACCAGCTCCCAGCGTTGCCACTGGATGCTCTCCGCATCCTGCGCCTCTTTCCAGACAATGGCGGGGTTCGGTGCAGGCGACTTGAGCGCGATCATCTTGTTGGCGCCCCACGGAATTTTGTCCTGCTCCTCAGATAGCTTCTCGTCGCCATGTACGATCGCCAACGGTGTTTCTGCGGAATTCATGTAGTGCACAAACAACGAGGGATTTGAGAACCCCGAGGAGACAACGGCTTCCGTCGCGCCACCCTGCAGGCCGGAACTAGAAGCGACCGCTTCGACGTTATCCTGAAAGCGCAAGGTCGTTTTGGCGGCTTTTAGATTGGGCAGCTGCGCATACGTGGAGGTTATGTACGCGGCAGCCTTCGCAAGGATTGCCCTCTGAGCAGATTCATCGGGAGCTGGAGTCGCCGGCAGGTCGGAGTCCGGCGGGATCAGCGTGGCGCTCTTCGCCTCCAGTACGTAAATCTGTTCGGTCGAGAGCGGTCCCGGCACATAACTCACAACGTTATTCATTGCTTTGCGTGTGAGTTCCTGACTTAGTTCCACCTGCTTGAGCGCCGTCGCAATTTCTGCGTCCGACTTCTTCTGTTGCTGCATTGACTGCAGCAGGTCCTCCAGTTGCCCCACGGTGATCTTCCGCGAGCACCAGCCATACGTCCCGGTCAAAAGCAAAACAAGAATGCAAATAAAGGATTTCATTCCTACAATTGTTTCACGTTCCGGCGCGGCAGGTGTGCTTCCCGCCTGCCGCGCCAGGCTTGTCGAAACTCGTTAGTTTCCGGGTTGATAGCCTTTAAACTCAGATGTGAACAACGTCCGGCGCGTCGAATATTTGCCGGCCGCCCCGGAATCGCCGTTGGGAACTACTTCTGTATTTGTGATGCTCCTCACAGGCAAAACGACCTCTTTGCCGCCCACTGTGACAGGTCCGTAGTCGATGCGCTCATCCACCTGGTGCACCACTTCGCTCGGCTTCAAATCGGCCATCGTTATTAGGCGCACGACGATTCCCGTATCGGCGTCAATGAATATCTCGCCACGATACGAAGTCATTGTCTTGTAATCCTTCCAACTGGTGGAGGTCTGGAAATTGCCCGTCGCGCCGCCGCCACCCGACCCTTGTGCAGAGCCGATCGCGGCCGACTGGAAGCTTGCCTTGCCTGCCTGCTCCACATCAGGGAAGCAGCAAACAGCGACAGGGAAATGCCCTTTCTTCTTGGGGACATCGAACGAGAAAACGGCAGCCTGCTTTCCGTTGACCAGTTCCCAGCGCAAAAACTTGATGTCTCCAGCGGCCTGCGCCTCTGCGAAAACGCTGGCGAGGCTCGGGTCCGGCATCTGAAGCGCAATCATTTTATTGGCGCCCCACGGTGTCTTGTCTTTTTCCGACGGCATCTTCTCCGCGCCGTGCTCACTGGCAACATGCGAGTCGGTTGAATTGATGTAGTGGATGAACTGGTACGCGCTCACGAAGGACGACCCTGTGGTTACATCGCTCGCGCCGCCGGCAAGACCAGATGAGGGGGCTGCGGCTTCGACGTTGTCCTGGAAGCGGATCGTCGTCTTGGTCGCGGTCAGCGACGGTAACTGCTGATACGTTTTGGCTACGTAGTCGGCGGCCTTATCCAGAAGGGCCTTTTGTGCCGCCCCATCGGGAGCCGCAGCGGTTGGGATGTCGGAGGCCGGCGGAGGGAGCGTAGCGCTGCGTGCCTCCAGCACGTAAACCTGCTCTGTTGAAAGTGGCCCCGGCACATCCGCAACCAGGCTGTTCATCATGTTGCGCGTCAATTGCTCAGTAAGTTCGAACTGCTTCAGGGCGTTCGCCACGTCCGCGTCTGCCTTGTTCGCCTGATGCATCGTCGCCAGCGTTTCTTTGAGCTCTGCCACGGTGACCTTCTTGGCGCTCCAGGCGGGCATCGCCGCAAGGGTTGCCAGTACTATCAATAATCCAAAACGTTTCATCAATTCCTCCCTCGGTGTTTCCTCGGCGGCTCTTCGTAACAGGGTCCGCCTATCGTTGTTGTTCGTATCGAGACCTTCGGCGTCTTATCGACCGCCTCCGGCTTCCATCGCAGTGAGCGGAATGGTGACGGAACCCATGCGCCCCGAGTTCTCATCCACAACCAGGACGCGCAAGGATCCCATGCCCGGCTTGGCCCTGATGAGTTGCTCGAAGGGCAGGCCGGTGGAAATCAACCTCTCGTAAGTTGCGGGCATAAGCCGCAATCCGAGCGTTTGCCCTTCGACGCGCGCATGCAGTCCCGCATCATCCCGCTGGATAAAGAAAATGTCCAGCTTGTCCATCCAGTGGCTGGCTTGCTGCCGCAACCCCAGATCGCCCGCCGCAATGTTGATCTTCACGTCAGCCTCGCGGTCCCGCCGCACCACGCTCGCCTTGATGGCAATCTCGCTTGCATCGATTGGCCTCCAGACCGCTTGCTGAAAACGGTCCCCGAGAGTGGCCGGCTCCTTTTCGAATAGGTAGCCGGTGCGGTAGCGTAGCGTAAGGCCGCGTCTCCCATTCAACTTCAAACTGATCGCGTGGTACTGGCCGTCGGCCGGCCCTTCAGGCGAAAAGCTCAGCATGTAAGTGGCGTGCCCGTCGGCCACAATGTCATCGAGTTGCGCGGCCAGATCGCCAGCGCGGCGTATAACGCGGCCTCCGGTAGCTGCGGCAACCTGACGTACCGGCCCCTGGACAGGATGCAGATCCTGGCTCAACTCCGCGTTGATGCGCCCCGGAGTCGTATTGCGCGACGCGGTCTGACCACCGCCCAGGCTCGCGGCTTCTGAGGCGGCCGGCGTCAATTCCACATTCTGGTGCTGCAGGTCGGCCGTAACCGTCGCGCTCTCGAGCTGCGAAATGTCAAACGGATAGACCGCGGCATGCGCATCGTTCATCGCCTCCTGCGTGCGCAGCGCAAACCCGCCTACGTCCTTCGGACTCTTGTCGATGCCGACGGATTGATCCTGCCAGTCAGCGAGCACATTGTCGCTGGAGACCCAGACTACCTTCTTATGTCCTGAAATCGAGGAGAGATGGCGAGCCACTTGAGTGAGGATGATGAACGCGCTGCGAGCAGGGTTACTGCCCATGGTTAACAACTGCGGATCAACCGGCTGCTGACCGTCCGGAACATCGTTGTGGTTTCCATTTACGGAATTCAAGTCAGCGGCATTCTGGACTTCATCGAAATGCTGGCGGTTGCGCGTTTCTTCGTCCTGCGCTTCGGCCACCGATTGCGCCGACGGCAGGAACTTCTCCATGCGCGCGATCAGCGCAGCATGGTCCGTGGTCACTTCGGTGAGAATACGAAAGCCAAGGCCAGTCATGGCGTACAGGCCGACCCGCTCACCCGGCTTGAGCGAATGAAGGAACTTGAGAACCTGGCCGCGCGCGTAGTTCATATCGCTCCAGGCGATGTGGCTCTCGTCGATCACGAGCACCGTCGATCCGATTTCAGAAGGGGCCGCTATTCCCGGCTCGTCGGAAGGACGATTCGCAAAGGTCGGTTCCTCGGCTGCCGTCTCTTCCGTCGCAACGGGTGCCCTCGGGGCTGAAATTGGTTGCGCATCTCCCGCAAGGCCAAAGGAGCGAACCTCCTGCTTGTGGCCGTTGTCGTACACTTCGATTTCGTCAGGTTTCAGGTCGGTCACCGGGTGGCCCTTTTTGTCGTACGCCACCAACCCGACATCCACCAGCCGCGACGTGACCTTGATGGAGAATCCGTCTCCTCCGCCTTGCGGTGCATCTGCTGGCTGTTCCGGTACCCCCCGAGCCGCCGTCAAGCTGACTTCAGGTATTGCGGGCTCCGCAGGAGCAGGCTGAGTGGCTGCGGCCACCGGCGCAGCAAGCGGTGCAGGGCCTGCGGCTGCTTGCGCTTCGGGCGGCGTTGGTTGAGTTGACTCCGCGGGGAACGTGCCCGAGGTTGGGGCTGCCGCCGCGGTCGCCGCGATGTCCGTTGCCGTGGGGTTCGAAGATTCGGGAGACACAAGGCCCGCCCCAGGGGCAGCTACGTCGGTGAGAATTCGCGTGGTCGAACCGAGCCGGTGGTAGGCGACAAAACGGGTTTCATTAATCAGCTGCAGTGGAGTGCCAAGCGTGCCAACCCCCACGCTCGCCCACGCAGGGTTCAGCGACTCACCGGATTCGCTGGCACTGCTCCCGTTTGTTGCGGCATACGCAGCGTCTTCTGTTGATAGAGCAACACTGCGCGACGGTGCGATGAAGCTCGCATCCCCAATCCGCACCGGGCCATATTCAATGGCGATGGCGGCACGCTTGAGAGGATCGAAGCGGCTCAACTCCGTCTCTATGGTGATGCGCAGAACAGTGCCTGTCGCCGGATCGATGGAGATCGATCCGTGATAGCCCGGCGTTTCAACAAACGGTTGGAAATCGACTGAGTTGGAAAGGTACTGCGAGGGGCCCTGGTTCCTTCCGCCCCCGTAAACCACGCGCGGACCGCCAATGGCTTTGGCATCGCGTACACAGCAGTAGTTCACTTGATAATGCGATTCCGTTCGCGGCACGGTGTAGCGATAAACTGCGGCCAGGGTGGGTCCACGATCCTCAGATGAACCGCTTCCGCTCGGCGCAGCCACAATTTTTTCCCAGTGGCTGAACGTCACCTTGCCCTTGGCGGAGTCGGAAAGAACGACGAACAGAGCAGGTCCAAATTCGCCCCAGCTGCGCAACCCGACTTCCTGCGCGGTCTTGGCGACCGGCGTCCCCACGGTTGCAGTGGAGTCCTGAATCTCTTTGCCATCGCGGAACGTTACCTCGCGGCTCGACGTACCGGCAGGCTGCATACCGGCCCGAACCGGCCAATCACCCTTAACCAGGACATGCGGACCGTCGTCGAAGCGGTTTGTCAGGCGCGTTACGAAGAAGTTGGGGAGTCGCGTCCAGGTCTGGACTGAATAGGCGCGCGCCGCATCGAGCATGTGCACCTGGGTGGCGGCGTCAGGAAACGCTGTCGCGGGCAGTTCATTGGCTGGCGGATCGAGAAAGGAGGATTGATCTGAGAGCAGTTGCAGCGCAAGCGCGGTTCTCGTGCCCACCTTCAGTGTCGCAGCCAGGTGAATCAATGTGCGTTGCGTCAGCCGTTCAGTCAACTCCATCTCGCTCACCTGGTGCGCTATGTCCGCGTCAGAGCGATGCGCGGCAACGTTTGCTGCCAGAGCCTCCTCCAACTGCGCCACAGTGCTCCGCCGGGCACAAAGAGCCGGCAATCCCGCGGCCATCAGCAGGCCCGCTGACACGAGAACCCGCCACACAGCCACTCTGAAACGGAGCCGCGAGGGTTGCACTCGTCTGAAATTTCGTGCCCGAAATGCCGAGATCGCCAGGATTTCCTCTTCCTTTTGACGTAGAGCGCTGCTGGAAAGGCAAGCTGACTTGCACACAAACTTTACACAGGGCAAACGGCCCCTGCAATTGCGTCCGGCTCGCCGAGTAGACGCAACTCCAGCGAGGGGCCTCATCGGCTCCTCCCTGTGAAGCTTGGCTCGCGCACGTAAGGGGTCTGCTAGAGTGAGATTTGCCGGATTCCCCGCCGGGTCAAGTCCGGAGTGAAACACCTACGCCCATGGCGAGATTCGGACTCTTTCGGAAAACAACAAGCCCCCAGGCAGAAGACAGCGCCTCAGTGTTCGCCGCGCTTTCGCCCTTTCGGATTGAACCGTACTTCGATCCTCGTGTTTGGGGGGCGCGCGATCTGCGTCCCTGGTACGACTGCGTCGTCGAAGCAGAGGGTACACAGCCGTCGGGAGCCAGCCACATCAGCAAAGTGCCGATCGGCGAAGTGTGGCTGACTGGCGACGAGTGCAAGGTCGCCACCGGCGCGCATGCGGGCAAGTCGCTGGCCCAGGTTTTCAGGGAACAGCCCGAAGCCCTGCTGGGCAACGACCCGCCTTCCACCGATTCTCCCCTCCTGATCAAGGTCATCTTTGCCCGTGAAAAGCTCAGCGTGCAGGTCCACCCCGATGACAGGCTGGCTCAAAAGTATGGTCAGCCACGAGGCAAAACGGAATGCTGGTATGTACTGGCCGCTGAGCCCGAAGCCGTGGTTGCCGCCGGCCTCAAGAGCGGAGTGACACTGGACAAAGTGCGATCCGGCATCCAGGACGGAACGCTGGAAGACAGCTTGCAAATGTTGCCCGTTGCCGCCGGCGACATGGTGTTCATGGATGCGGGAACTGTCCATGCCATCTGGCCAGGCTCGGTCCTTCTCGAGACGCAACAGAACTGCGATATTACCTACCGGATGTATGACTACGGACGGCCGCGCGAACTGCATATCGAGAAATCGCTCGAAGCCACCCGCCTTGTAACCCGCGCCGGCAAGGTACCGCCCCGCGTGTTGGCCGATCGAACCATTCTGATCGATCAGGATTATTTCTGCGTCGAACGCATTCCAGTGCAGACGAGCCGTGCGAGTACCACGTTGCCAAGCGCGGATGAAGCCGGGCCGGGCCTTGCCTACCTGTTTGCCGCCGAGGGCTCGGGGCGCATCACCAGCCCAAGCTTTGAACCGATTGACCTGCCCCCGCGCGGCATCGTGGCCATTCCGGCTTCGTCGCCGATCTTTGCCGTACAGGATCTCAACGGTCTCGACCTGATCCGCATCTCACCGCGCTGGCCCAGCCAGTAAGTGCGAACGCAACTCCCGCTAAACTCCAAACTGCCGAAGATGGTGGTCGAGATGTTTGTAGATCAGGATCGCCCACTCATCAGGCGTAAGGCGACCGAAAAAAGCGTGAGGGTGCTGCGTGCACCCCGCCGGACCGGCTGCGACAAAACGGTCGATCAACCCTGAGAACCGCTCTCGTTCCTCGTCGAGCTCGCGATGGTCCTGAACTAAGAGGTCCTTCACTGTGGGTGAATTGCGGCGCATCGGCGCGTCATCCCGAAGCACCAGGGGCTTGATGAAGTGCCCGACCATCCGTCCCACGATCGACCCGGACGGGCGCCTGTCTCCTAACGCCATCTCTATTCCCGCCGAGCAGTGCGCCACGGCCTGCGGCGCGTTCATCTTGCCCCATTGCCTCGGGCTTTCTGGTTGCAGTTCTGCCAGGCGCGCTTTTACCTCGGTGACATACGTGGCCTGATAGAGACTCTTCATGCGAAACCATGACCTCCGTTCATTTCTGTTTCAAGGAAGCTGGAACGGCTATGGTAGTAGTCGCCTTCCTCCTCGGGGATTTGGTTGGGGACTGAAAGGGTGGAATCAGCGGTGTAGGATCGCGCTGCTCCCAGCGCCGAAAAGTCTCAGCCAGCACAGCTTCACGATTGTTTTCCATCTGCTCGACAAAGCTGCAAGGCGCTGCGGTCTCTTCATGGCGCGCGGCCCATACCAGCAGTTCGAGCATCACCGGCGCCAGCGCAATGCCCTTGGGCGTGAGCCGGTAGTGCATGCTGCGGCGATCTTCCGGCGCAGGTTCAACGGTGATAATCTCCTGCTCCCTCAGTCGCCGAAGTCGACTGGAAAGCACGTTCGTCGCGATTCCTTCGCCCGCATTCTGAAACTCGCGAAAGGTGCGATAGCCGCGAACCATCAGATCGCGAACAATCAGCAGCGACCAGCGGTCGCCGAACCGTTCGAGCGAAACGCAAACCGGGCATCCGGAACGTGATTGCGGCTTGCGGTTTGATGCCACGAGAGCAACCTACAGACATCGCTTGCATATTGCAATCTATTTGTGATTGGATGGTCCAGCCGCTGGATCTTGATCGGGCGCCCCCGTGCTGGAACGCTCCGGCGAGTCTATTTTCTTCCTTGGATGGTTCCCATGAGCGCTGCCCAACATGCATCGAGCATCACACCCTTTCTGTGGTTCGAAAACAACGCTGAAGAGGCCGCGGCGTTCTACCTCTCGATCTTTAAGAATTCCCGTCAGACTGGAAAGCTTGTTCGCGAGGGCGACGACCCTGGAGGCCTCAAGGGAAGCGTTCTCACCATCAGCTTCGAACTGGATGGGCAGCCGTTTACCGCGCTCAACGGCGGCCCCGGTCACAAGTTCAACGACGCAGTCTCATTTGCTGTGCGTTGCGAAGAGCAGAGTGAAATCGACCACTACTGGGAAAAACTCACCGAAGGCGGTAATGAAATAGCCTGCGGGTGGTTGAAGGATAAGTTCGGCCTTTGCTGGCAGGTCGTGCCCGCCCGGATCGGAGAGCTGATCCGGCACCCAAAGGCCCTGCAAGCCATGATGCAAATGAAGAAGCTTGACATCGCAACGTTGGAGCGAGCCGGCCAATCGTGAAAAGCAGTCAGGCTCCGGCCCGACAGGTGCGCTCTCCCTGTTAGCATCGAACCTGACCGATGCAAACGAAAAAACTGAAAATCATTCCCCTCGGCGGACTGGGCGAGTTCGGCATGAACTGCCTCGCGCTCCGCTGGGAAGACGACATCATCGTCATCGACGCCGGCCTGATGTTCCCTGAGTCGGAGTTGCTGGGCGTCGACATTGTCGTGCCCGACATCACCTACCTCATTGAGAACAAGGCGCACGTGCGCGCCATCATCCTCACCCACGGCCACGAGGACCACATCGGCGGCCTGCCCTGGATTCTCAGCGAGATCAAGGTCCCGGTCTACGCCACCGAGTTCACCCTCGCCTACGTCGAGGGCAAGCTCGAAGAGCACCAACTGCTCGACGAGACCGAGCTGATCGAGATCGTGCCCCGCGAGAAATTCACCATCGGGCCGTTCACCATCGAGCCGATCCGCGTCACCCACTCGCTGGTGGACTGCGTCGCGCTGGCCATCGATACGCCGGTCGGCGTCGTCATTCATACCGGCGACTTCAAGATCGATCTCTCGCCGCTCGACGACAAGCCCTTTGACCTGCACACCTTTGCCGAGTACGGCAAGCGCGGCGTGCTCGCGCTGCTGCAGGACTCGACCAACGTCGAGCGCCCCGGCTACACGCCCAGCGAAGCGCGCCGTGAAGCCGCGCCTCGACGAGATCTTTTCGCGCACCAAGAAGAAGCTCTTCTTCAGCTGCTTCTCGTCGTCGATTTATCGCATCCGCATCGCCATGGAACTGGCGCGCGCGCATGGCCGCAAGGTCGCCGTCGCTCGGCCGCTCGATGATGGAGTCGCACGGAGATCGCGCAGGACCTCGGCTATCTCGATCTGCCGCCGGGGCTCGTCATCAATCCCGGCCAGATGCGCGACTATCCGCCCGAGCAGCTGATGATCCTGATCAGCGGCACGCAGGGCGAGCCGATGAGCGCGCTTGAGCCGCGCCGCCGTCGACAACCACAAGCACGCGCACATCGACGCGGGCGACACCGTGGTGCTGAGTTCGCGCGTCATTCCCGGCAACGAGAAGGGCATCTTCCGCGTCATCGACCACCTCTGCCGCCGCGACGCCAATGTCATCTACGACGACGGCGCAGCACGGCCTGATCCACGTCAGCGGCCACGGCAGCCAGGAAGAGATGCGGCTGCTGATCAACCTCGTGCGGCCCAAGTTCTTCATCCCCGTCCACGGCGACTACCGCTACCTGCGGCGCCATGCGCAGATCGCGATGGAGACCGGCGCCGTGGAACACGCCATCGTGATCGAAGACGGCGACGTGCTCGAACTGGACAAGGACGACGCCCGCAAGAAGGACAAGGTCACCGCCGGCCGCATCTGCATCGATTCCGGCTCCTCGATCGATGTCGTCGAAGACCTGGTCATTCGCGATCGCCGCATCCTCAGCGAAGACGGCATCGTGCTGGCCGTGGTGGCCATCAACAAGCGCACCGGCAAGGTGGAGCGCGCGCCCGAGCTGGTGATGCGCGGCTTTGGCGGCGCCGACATCAGCGAAGATGCCCGCGCCGTCGTCATCAAAACCCTCGACGGTCTCACCAGCGAAGAGAAGTCCGATTACGGCATGGTCAAGGAGAAAGTGCGCGTCGAACTGAAGCGCCTGATCCAGAAGACGACCGGACGCCGCCCGTTGATCATGCCGGTGATTCTGGAGATTTGAATCAGCAGAAACCCTTACCGATAGACCTCGCGCCGATTGCCTATTTGCAGAACCAATACGGTCAGTACGCCATCTTGGATATCGCAAAGGACGCGGAAGTCGCCTACGCGATAGCGCCAGAGGTCACCCAACGAACCCCTCAGCGCTTTTCCTACTTTGCGCGGATTCTCACCTGTAGCCACCCGCGTATCCATGAATTCAACAATGCGCCGGGCCGTCGTTTTGTCGAGTTTGCGGAGCTGCTTGCGCGCAGTTTCGGCGTACTCAATCGTCCAAGCCAAGATCTTTCCTTACGGCAGCCGCAGAGTGAACCTTTTCCTTACCCTTGCGGACCCGCTCCCGCGTCTCGGCGGCCAGATAGTAATCTTCCATCTCGGCAATGCCGCCCTCAATGATCTCCCGCAGATAAAACGCCTTCGTGCGCCCGGTCTTCGCTGCCAACTGATCCAGGCGATCCGATATCTCTGGCGCGAGTCTGATCGAAGTCGGCATAAAAGCTCTCCGTGAATACTTGTATTCATTGTATCGCATTCTCTAGAGTGCCATCGCCACCCTCCAGAGAGCATGGAGATCTCACTGCATTCTGGCGAACTCCCGTTCGGTAGAATCGCCCTATGAGTCGCATTGCTTCCATGTGCGCCGTTGCCCTCTTCGCTTTCGCCCCATTCCTTTCCGCGCAAGCAAACCCGACAGCGGAGCCGCCTAAAGCCCTGGCGTGCCCGGCGCAAACGACCCTCGACGATCTGGTCAAAGCCCTCGACGACGCGGTGAGCGGACCGGCGAACAAAGACCGCACCTGCCTTCGACAGGTCACATTGCCCGAGGCGCGGTTATCGCCGATCCACAAAGAAGACAGCGGCAGCTTTGCCCCTCGAATGCTCACCGTAGACGACTGGATCGACACCGTGGCCAAGCGCGGCAGTGATGCCTTCTACGAAGTGCAGGTGAAGGTGAAGACCGAGAGCTACGGACACTTCGCTCATCTCTGGAGCACCTACGAGATCCGCCCAACGCCTAGACGGCAAAGCGACCGTGACGGGTATCAATAGCATCCAGGCCGTTTTCGACGGCACACGATGGAGAGTGCTCTCGATCCTTTGGGAGCCGAGCACGACCGCCGGGCCTGTGCCGGAGAAGTATCTGCCATGACCACGTCCACGGTTTCCTTGGTCTCCCTCGAAACCATTCGTGAAGCCGCGGCCCGCATCGCCGGCATCGCGATCAAGACGCCGCTGGTTCGCGCACCGTTTCCCGGCGTCGCCGGCCCGGGACAGAAAAAGAGATCTGGCTCAAGGCCGAAAGCCTGCAGCCCATCGGAGCCTTCAAGATTCGCGGCGCCGCCAACAAGATTCTGCAACTCACGCCGGAGGAGATCAGTCGCGGCGTCATCACCTACTCCAGCGGCAACCATGCGCAGGGCGTGGCCTATGCGGCCCGTGCGGTGGGGGCTAAAGCCGTCATCGTGATGCCCTCGAATGCGCCCGCCATCAAGCGTGCAGCCACGATCGCCCTGGGGGCCGAGGTCGTCGATGTCGGACCCGCGTCGAGCGAGCGGCTGGCCAAGGCCGAAGAACTGGTGCAGAAGTACGGGTACGTCGTGATTCCGCCCTACGACGATGAGCAGATCATCGCGGGGCAGGCAACCTGCGGGCTCGAAATCGTGGAGCAACTGCCCGATGTGGACCTGGTGCTTGTCGCCGGTCTCTGGCGGTGGCCTGCTCAGCGGCGTGGCCGCTGCCGTGAAGCAATTGCGGCCCGCAAGCCAAGGTCTTTGGCGTTGAGCCGGAACTGGCCGGCGACACGGCGCGAGAGCTTTCGCACCGGCAAGATCGTCGAGCTGGCCGGCCGAACTGACCAGCCGGACGATTGCCGACGGCCTGCGCACGCAGAGCGTGGGCGTGCGCAATTTCGCGCATATCCAGGCCTATGTCGACGGCATCATCACCGTCACCGAGGCGGAGATTCGCGCCGCCATGCGCGCGATCGTGGCCGCCACGCGGCTGGTTCCCGAGCCAAGCGGCGCAGTGGCCGCGGCGGCGCTGCTGTTTCATGCCGATCAGCTGCCCACGTATCGCAAGGCCGTGGCCATGGTCAGCGGCGGCAATGTTGCCCCGGAGATGCTGGCCCAGGTGCTTACTGAAACCGGCGCGTAACGTCGTTGAACTATGATCTTTTCAGCGATGAAGCTCCTGGACTCCAACCCTCTCAATGGTTGTGGCTGTTGCCCTTGCGATTCGTGCACGCCACGGTCGCTCTGCCGACAAGAAGAAAGACCAGCTGGTCAAGCCGATGGCCGGCCCGCGCGCCACGGCTCTGCGCGTCACCTGGCTCTACATCTCGCCTGACAAGAGCACGCAGAAGGTCGATCGCGTGCAGATCGGCCGTGAGATGGTCGTCGCCGAGAAGAGCGGCCCCTGGCTTCGCGTCTACGCCAATACCGACATTGAGGAAGAACACACCAGCGATCAGCCGATCTTTGGCGCCGCAGAGACGCCGCCGCCCGATCTCCGGATGGATGGAGGCCAAGGGCATCATCGTCGAGAGTACGCCGAACGGCGACCAGGTCCTGATGGGAGCCGCGGCCAACCAGGAAGCCGAGGCCAGCGATCCGCGCGGCCGGCCAACGCCGCACAGAAGCGCGCACCTGCTCTATCGCCGGATTGTCGAGATGTTTCCCAACTCGCCCCTGGCGCCCGAGGCAGCCTGGCGTGCGGCCGATATTCTCTGGCAGATTCAGAAAAGTGACTTCAGGCTCTGCCATCCGCCAAGGAGCGCGATGCCCTACATGCGCAACCAGATGGATGAGGACAATCTGAAGAAGGTAATCAAACTCTATCCCCACACGCGACAGGCCGATCTGGCCGAGTTCGACCTGATCGACAACAAGCTCTGCGGCGACTGGCAGGGATCGACCAAGTGCCCCGAGAAGGAGTCGGAG
Source organism: uncultured Acidobacteriaceae bacterium (assembly GCA_963760475.1). GTDB lineage: Bacteria > Acidobacteriota > Terriglobia > Terriglobales > Acidobacteriaceae > Telmatobacter. Next base: position 303,758 of record CAVXDG010000009.1, read on the forward strand.
ATCTACGAGAAGTACGCCACCGAGCACCCCGACAGCCCGCGCGCCGCGCAAGGCGCTCTATGAAGCGATCTACCGGCAGGCAGTGCTTGGCGGACATGTACGGCGCGGACGGCAACGATAAGAAGCAGGACGACGCGCATCGTCACGCGCGCGATCTGGCTGCAAGATTGAAAGACAAGTTTCCCCAGTCGGACTACACGTGGCGGGCAGCCGCTCTCGTGTACAAACTGGACCAGGGCGTTCCGGTCTACGGCATCGATCGCCGAACTGAGTAGCGGCGCCGACAATGGCAGCAATTGCCATCAGCGGTTATGCTCCGGAGGCTTTTTGAACGTTTACATTCAGTCTGTCCTGCTGGGCATTGTGGAAGGCCTGACCGAGTTCTTGCCGGTCAGCTCCACGGCGCATCTGCGCATCACTGAAGCGCTGATGCAGATTCCCCTGGATGACGCGTACTGGAAGATGTACACGATCGTGATCCAGGCAGGAGCGATCCTTGCCCTGCTGCTGCTTTATCTCGAACGGATCGTCGAGTTCCTCCGCACCTTTCCTCGCGGCGAGAGCGGCGACCGCACCTGGCTCAACCATCCCATCTCGATGACGTTCTTCGCTTTCGTCTGCACATCGATTCCGGCCCTCGCGCTGAAAAAGTGGAGCGACAGGAACCTCGGCAGCCTGACCGTGATTGCGCTTGCGCTGCTCATTGGCGGCGTCGTCATGTGGGTGGTGGACGCGTGGGCAAGCCGCTATGAGCCGACCACCAACGCATGTGGAAGAGATGAGCCTGGGACAGGCCATCTGGATCGGCCTTTGCCAGTCGCTGTCGGCGATCTTTCCCGGCGTGTCGCGTTCCATGTCCACCATCGCTGCCGGGCAGATGGCGGGACTCGACCGACCCACCGCGCTGGAGTTCAGCTTTCTGCTTTCGATTCCCACCATGCTGGCCGCCACTGGCTACGACCTTTTCAAGGAAATTCACGCGAGCAAGACGGCCGGAGCTGCGGGCGATGCGGCGGCCCACGTCACGATGAACGGCGAGCGCTGGATCGTGCTGGCGATCGGCTTCGTGGTTTCGTTCATCGTCGCGCTTGGCGTCGTCGAGTGGTTCCTCGCATGGGTGCGCAAGCATGGCTTTGCGATCTTCGCGGTCTACCGCATCGTTGTCGGCATCATCCTCCTGGCTTGGGGCAGTCGCCTCCTTGGAGTCCAATAACTCAGGCAACGGCGAACCTCGAGCGGAGGGGTGGAGACTGTGGTTCCCCCTCCCTCGGTTTTGCCCGGAATCGCCTTCCGCGCCCCCGATAATGAGAACTGCTCTGGGATCTATCCATCCGGTTTGAGGTCGACGCATTGTCCCCGCGCGATCTGCTCACCGGAGACATCCCTTCAATGAAAGCCATACCGATTTCCCTTTCGCCGACGCGGAGCCGCTCCCTGAACATGTTTCTGGGGCTCATGCTCGCGCTGGCGTCGATTCTCCTCTTCCTCTCCCTGCTGACCTACCATCCCGCTGACCCCTCGCTGAATACGGCGGCGGATGCGGCCATCCCTCGACCGATCCAGAACTGGATCGGTGTCTTAGGCGCAGCTCTTAGCGATCTGGCACTGCAATCCCTCGGCCTCACAGCGTTCCTGCTCCCGCTCTGGATAGGCGCTCTCGGGTGGGGCTGGATGCGGTCGCGTTCCGGTGGCTCCGTCTGGCTGCGTTGCGCTGGAACGTTGCTGGCCGTGGTGTTTGTGCCCGCGGTGTTTGGTTTGCTCCCCTGGCATTGGCGGTGGTTGCATGCGGTGCCGGTCGAAGGTGTGATCGGCCGCCTGGTCGCAAGTGCACTCGTGGTCTATCTCAATCACCAGGGTGCCTGGCTGGTCGCCGGCGCGTTCGCCCTGGCCGGTCTCTACTTTGCTTCTGCGGTGAGCTTCTGGGCGATGAAGCAAATCCTCGAGGAGCGGTGGGCTCACGTGATGGCCTGGAACGATCGGTGGCGCAACTGGCGCGAAGAACGTGCCGAAGCGAAAGCCGAGCGCGAGTCTGTACGCGCTGAACAGGAAGCCCCCGGGCCGAATCAACGCCTCTTCTCAGGGTCGGTGGAGCCTGACCAGGAAGCGTCAGCGGCCGCGCCGCGCGAGAATCAGCTGTTCCGCCTATTCTCGATCTTCGGCAAACGCAACAAGTCAGAGGATTCCAACCCCGTCGACGAGATTCCCGCGTTTCAGCGCGCGGCTGCTCAGCCGGTTGAGACAACGCCGGAGATCAAGCGCCGCGCGAGTATCTGGGAACGTGCCGCTGCTGAACCGGGGCCCCCGCCGTTGCGGCCGGTGCCAGTTCCATCTTCGGCCCCTGTTGCCGCTCCGCTCCCGGTAGCGTCCAAGCCGGTTCCCCTACCCCAACGGTTTGCTCCCGAACCTCAGGCACCGGTGTCCACAGCACCCACCGCCATCGCGATCCACGAGCGCGCAGACGCCGATGTGCGCACTGTGACGGTGGCACCCAAGAACGTGAGCGGCTTCAAGCTGCCGGCAAGCACTCTGCTGAACGCCGGCAGCGGTCCGCAGGCTGTCCGCGAAGATGAGCTGCGCGAAGAAGCCAAAGTGCTGGTCGAGAAGTGCGCCGAGTTCGACGTGCGCGGCCAGGTGGTGCAGATCAACCCCGGGCCGATGGTCACGACCTACGAGTTCAAGCCAGAGGCCGGCGTGAAGTATAGCCGCGTGACCGGTCTCGCTGACGATCTCTGCCTGGCGATGCGCGCAGAAAGCATTCTCATTGAGCGCATGGCCGGCAAGAGCACCGTCGGCATCCAGGTGCCGAACCACGAGCGCGAGACCATTCACCTGCGCGACGTGATCGAGTCGGAGACCTTCGTCGCGCGCCAAGTCGCGTCTCACGCTGGCGATGGGCAAAGACATCAACGGCCGCATCGTCACGGCCGATCTGGCCTCGATGCCGCACGTGCTCATCGCCGGTTCAACCGGGTCGGGCAAATCCGTGGCGATCAACGCCATGATCATGAGCCTTCTCTTCCGCACCACGCCCAGCCAGGTCCGGCTCATTCTCGTCGACCCCAAGCGCGTCGAGCTCGGCATGTACGAGGGCATTCCTCACCTGTTCACGCCGATCATCACCGAGCCCAAGCTGGCAGCCAACGCGCTGCGCAACGCAGTGCGCGAGATGGAGCGGCGCCTGAAGCTGCTCGCCAGCCGCAGCGTGCGCAATATCGACCAGTACAACAAGCTCTTCGAAGGCGCGATGCCGTCGCTCTTCGACGAAGGCGAAGCGGAAGAGCCGCTGCCCTACATCGTCATCATCATCGACGAGCTCGCCGACCTGATGATGCTCGATCGCTCCAACGTTGAGGAGTCGATCACGCGCCTGGCGCAGATGGCGCGCGCCGTCGGCATTCACCTGATCCTCGCAACGCAGCGCCCCAGCGTCGACGTGATCACCGGCCTCATCAAGGCCAACGTGCCAACGCGCATCAGCTTCCGCCTGGCAACCAAAGTCGACTCGCGCACCATCCTCGACACCAACGGAGCTGAGGCCCTGCTAGGCCGCGGCGATATGCTCTTTTTGCCGCCGGGAACCAGCCGCCTGATGCGCCTGCATGCTCCCTACGTCAGCGAGAAAGAGACGGCGGCCGTCGTCGACTTCTGGAAGGACCAGGGCGCAGGCCGAGTACGCGAAGGCTTCCTCGAGTCGCCCAAGGATGATCGCCCCAATGTGGAGGGATCGAACGGGAACCCAGATGAGAACGATCCGATGTTTGACGATGCGGTGCGCCTCGTCTTCGAGTTCGGCAAGGCCTCCACGTCGCTCCTGCAGCGGCGCCTGCGCGTCGGCTATGGCCGCGCCGCGCACCTGATCGACCTGATGGAGCGCGACGGACTGGTGGGCCCAGCCGATGGCTCCCGCCCGCGCGAGCTGCTCAAGGCACCCGGATGGCTGCATGAAGTCTCCATGTCCGATGAATAATAGAAACACCGGCTCCCGCTCAATGAAAGAAGTGCAATGCTCGGCATAGGTGCAGATCGCAATTTCCCGACCGTATTACTGATCGACGATGACATGATCAGCCGCGAAGTCATCGCGACCATTCTCACCCTGAATGGCTACACGCTGCACACTGCGGCGGATGGCAATGCGGCAGTCCAGATGCTGGAGAGCGGGAAGTGCACACCCCAGGTCGTCCTGGTGGATGTGCAGATGCCCGGCCTCAACGGTTCGCAATTGATTTTGGAGCTGAGGGCGCGAAGCGACGCAGGCATCTATGCCATCAGCGGTCGCGCCTTGCCGAAAGAGCTGGAATCGGTTGTGGACGGCTTTCTGCTGAAACCCTTCCCACCCGAGGCATTGCAGAGGCTTCTGGAAGAAAGCAAGCCTGTGGCAAAGGCGGCGGGAGAACTGAGTCCCGACGAGCCGGTAGTGAGCGCCAAGATTTTGAGCCAATTCCGTCAGATGATGCCGGAACCCACGGTGCGTGAAGTCTATGTTGCGGTCGTGACCGATTTGAAGAAGCGCAATGTCGCGCTGGAAGAGGCGATTGCCAGGGGCGATGCCTCCGAAGTACGGCGGATCGGCCATACCATCAAGGGCGGCTGCGGCATGGCAGGGGCGCGCCAGGCTGCGAGATTGGGCGCATTGCTTGAGGCGGAGAGTGACGAGTTGAATAACTCCGTGGCGATCCGGCTTGAATTGAAGCTGGCCCAGGAAAATCTGGAGCGTATGCTTGAGGTAGAATTTCCGACGTAGGATATAAGAGGTCTTTCGGCTGTTGAATCAGACAGGTAGCCGGGAGAGACCGATTCTGACAGGCAGTACTAGCAGTTCCTTGGAGGGTCCCGCTCGAGTGGAAGCAGCACTGACACGAATCGTATTGGCGGACGACCATCCTGTTGTGCGGATCGGCGTGCGCAACATGCTTACAGCCGAAGAGGGATTCGACGTAGTCGGCGAGGCTGATGACGGCGATGAAGCCATCACCCAGACCCTCGAGCTGCAGCCAGACATTTTGTTGCTTGACGTCGCGATGCCGCGTCTGCCCGGCCTGGAAGCCATGCGGGCCATCATGAAGGGCTCACCCTCGGTCAAAATCCTGCTCCTCACCTCCACGATCACAACCCAGCAGATTATCGAGGCACTGCACATCGGCGCGCGTGGCATCGTGCTCAAAGACGCACTGGCCGGTCATCTCAAGACCGCCATTCGCACCGTGACCGCAGGCGACTATTGGATCGGTGGCAAGCGGGTTGTGAATCTCGTCTCCGCGCTCCACGACCTCATGCAGCAGGCCACACCTCCGCAGCAGAAGACCTATGGTCTGACCCCGCGCGAACTTGAAGTCGTCGGTTGCATCGTCGAGGGCTGCAGCAATCGCGATATCGCCAAGCAGTTCACCCTCAGCGAAGAGACTGTGAAGCGCCACCTTTCCAATATCTTCGACAAGACCGGCGTTTCAACGCGACTCGAGCTCGCGCTGTTTGCAATCGCGCACCACCTGGTCACGCCGCAGTAAATACGCTCGGCATTCCCTGGCGGCCCGCCAAAAGAAATCTTTTGCGCCCAGGGAATAAATCCGTGTTGCTCCAGTTCTCTTCATCGAAAGGAGCAACGCATGAACCGATTTTTTGCCTGGATATTCCATCCCCCTGTAGATGGTTCTCGCAGCACACTCCTCCTGAGACTCATGGCCGGGGGCGTGTTCTTCTGGGAAGGACTGTTGAAGTTCGTCTACACCAACCAGGGCGTCGGCCGCTTTACAAAACTTGGACTGCCCTATCCTCACTTCACCGCAAACTTCGTCGGCAGTCTTGAGATCGTCGGAGGGCTCCTTCTGCTTTCCGGGCTTCTCACCCGATTCATCGCGATTCCATTCGTGTTTGAAATGATTGTGGCGATCCTGTCCACCAAGATCTCCTTGTTTCTGGGTACGTCTCCACTGCCTCTGCCGCCAGCTCTGCCTAAGGTCGGTATCTGGGCCGTGCTCCACGAAATTCGGTCAGACTATGCACAGATTCTCACCACCGCCTTCCTCCTGATCAACGGCCCGGGCAAGTGGTCATTGGATGCGCTGCTGTTCGCGAGGCAGAAGCAAGTCGTTCCCGCAAAGCACGTCCGGCCCACCGGTACAGCCGGACTGCCGGCCGCCAACGCGCTTTGAGGGGGCATGTGCGGGCGCGGGTCCGACTCGCAAGTGAGACCAGAGTCGAACAAGCCCAGGGCCGCGGCGTTCAACTCGACGCGGCCACCCCAAACCCAGCTCGGGATTTGGAGAAGCTCAAAGACTCCGGTTTCGCCCTGGGATACACTGTTCAGGCTGTGGCCGACCGTACTGGCGAATCCGGGTCGTTCGAGGATTTGGCGATGCCTCACTTCGCCCGGCTCTACAACCTCGCCTGCTGGCTCGCGCGTGACCCCGTCGCTGCAGAAGACCTGGTGCAAGAAGCCTACGTGAAGGCCCTGCGCGGCTTTTCTTCCTTTCAGCAGGGAACGAATTTTCGTGCCTGGATCTACAGAATCCTGCGCAACACGTTCCTGACTTCCAGGACCGGGCTCAAGGTTGCTCCCACAGTCAACTTCGACGAGGATGACCAGTTCGAGCCGGTGACCGCTCAGACGCCGGAGTCGATCCTGCTCGCGCGACTGGAAATAGAAACAGTTCAGCAGTCACTCGAAGCCTTGCCGCTGCCTTTTCGCGAGATCATTCTGCTCTGCGATCTGGAAGAAATGAGTTATCAGGAGATCGGACAGGCTTTAGGGATACCCATTGGCACCGTCATGTCGCGCCTGTCGCGCGCTCGCAAGGCCCTGCGTGCGCTCTTGGTCGAGAGAAAGGAAGGGCCGCAGCTATGACTTGTGAACAATGCCGAGAAAGAATCGACGCTTACGTCGACGATACGGGTGGCCTGGTGGGGCCCAAGGAATTCTCGGGGATAGAAGAGCACCTCCGATCCTGTCCGGGATGCACCGCCGAAGTCGTCAGTCGAATACAGCTGAAGCGAGTCACCCGGGCTGCGGCGTCAAGATATGTCCCGTCGCCGGCCTTCAGGCTGCAGGTAGAGAAGTCCATTCAACATCGACAGAAACCCGCGTGGGCATGGATGTGGATGCCCGGGTTGGCCGCAGCTGTCTTGATTGTTGCTGTTGCAGTTTCCGCTTCGTTTTTGGTTCGACGCGAAGCCCGCCAGGAGGCCGTTGCTCAATTGGTGGATATGCACGTTGCCATGCTTGCCAGTTCTAATCCGGTCGATGTGGTTTCAACTGATCGTCACACTGTCAAACCATGGTTTCAAGGCAAGCTCCCTTTCACCTTCGACCTTCCCGAACTTCAGGGCACGCAGTACAAGCTGCTCGGCGGAAAGCTCGTCTACATCCGTCATAGCCCAAGTGCGCAACTTGTGTTCGAACTGCGCAAACATGAGCTGTCCACGTTTATCGCTCAAGACAACCCACCGTTCGCGCTTGCAACAACGGGTCAATCCGCTGCGCAGGAGAACGGCTTCAGTGTGGAGAGTTGGAGCCAGGCTGGTCTTCGCTATGTAATCGTAAGCGACGCTGGCCCGAACGACGTGCACGAGCTCGCTAATTTGTTTAAAAAACCTTGAGGCGCCGTCGAGTCTCGCGGCGAGAGCCTCGCACGATCACCGCGGATCGACGGTCCCTTCAAGAGAAGAACTGCTTCTCGAGATGATCGAGCAGCGCGTCGGATTTTTCGCAAAGTCCAGTGTGCACCGGCGAAGTCTGGATCATTGTGCTGCGGGGTGATACAAGCCAGTGAAACCGCTCGCGCCGCGATAGATGCGCGATGGGGCCGGCCGCCGGATCTCCGGCGCAGATGCGCTCGACGGCTTCCAGATGTGTGCGTGCGAGATCGGGATCGGCATCGGGCCAAAGGGCCCTCAGGCGTGCCGGCTTCAGAAGAATGCGCGCCGCCAGGTAATCCTGCTCGAGACAGAAGACAAGGATGCCCGCATTCAGGAATTCCTCTCGCTCGACGCGGGGGACGACGCGCAGAATCGCGTAATCAAACGAGGCGGGTGCGTGCATCAATCGCCTCCTGTTCGAATATGTTTGAGTTGCCGAGCCGTTTGATCAGAAAGTCTGCATACCCGGCGCGACGATCCGCCGCGCTCAGCGTCGCCGGGATGCTTGCAAGCCACTCTTCGGGGACCCAGCCGACGATCTCGAAGATCTTCTCCGGTGTGAGTCTTTCGCGCGCGGTCCTGCCTGCCTGTTCGATGTCCGCGGCCCATGGCAACAGGATGTGCTTGCGAATCTCGCCGAACGGGGTCGCGATCTTGTTGCCCATGCCTGCCCAGTCATGATGAACATACAGAGCTGCCCCGTGATCGATCAGGTAGAGCTTGCGATGCCACATCAGCAGGTTCGCGTTCTTCGCGGTGCGGTCCACATTGACCATGAATGCGTCGAACCAAACCGCCAGAGAAGCCTCTTCGGACGAGGCAGAGTCCCGCGCGGCAGGATCGAATGGCACCGAGCCCGGCAGGTAGTCCAGGGCAAGATTCAGTCCCGTGCTCGCCTTCAGCAGTTGCCGAATCTCATAATCCGGCTCGTTGCGCCCGAGCGTCGCGTCCATTTCGATGAAGACAATCTCCGGCACGCGCAACCCGAGCGCCCGCCCAATTTCGCCGGCGATCAATTCCGCAATCAACGCCAGAATCCCCTGGCCTGCCCCGCGGAATTTCACCACGTAGAGGCCGAGATCGGCGGCCTCCACAATCGCGGGCAGAGAGCCGCCCTCACGCAAAGGAATCACATAACGCGTCGCTGTGACTGTTCGCAGCATCGAAGCACCAGTGTAATGTCTGGCGCTGTGTGAGTTCGCGCAAACTCCGGATAATGGAATCACAGCATTTACCTGGTATCGCGGCCGAGGATCGTATGAGGAGCGTGTTTCGATGAAGATTGCGTTTTTGGGATTGGGCGTCATGGGAACGCCAATGGCGCGGCACCTCCTTGCCGCCGGACACGAGGTGACGGTTTGGAATCGATCGCGCAGGCGTGCGGAAGCACTGGCAAGCAATGGAGCGAGTGTAGCTTCCTCGGCGATCGAGGCGGTCAAAATTGCCCCGGTTGTAATGACGTCGCTGTTTGACGATGCCGCTTATCAGGCGATGCTCTTCGAAGGCGGAGTCCTGGACGCGATGCAGCCCGGAGCCCTTCACATTTCGCTCAGTACCATCAGCGTCGCCCTAAGTGACAGGCTGACAGCCGAGCATGCGGGTCGCGGTCATCAGTATGTGGCCGCTCCGGTCTTCGGCCGTCCAAACATCGCCGAAGCCGGCCAACTCTGGATCGTTGTGGCCGGCGCGGCAAAGGCCATCGCGCAGGCGCGTCCGTTGCTCGAGATGTTCTCGCGCGGTATCTCGGTGATCGGTGCGGAACCCCGTCAGGCCCACGCACTGAAGCTGGGAGGCAATTTCCTGATCAGCGCCATGATCCTCTCGTTGAGCGAAGCGTTTGTCTACGCTGAATCGCAGAGCATCGCGCCGGATGTGTTTCTTGAAGCCGTCAACAGTGCGTTGTTTCAATCCCCGTTCTATGCGGCGTACGGCAAAGTGATGCTGAACCCTCCCAAAGATGCTGGTGCTTCGATGGGGCTGGGTGCCAAGGATAACCGCCTGTTGCGCGAGGCGGCCGAGAGGGCGCACGTGCGCTTGAGCCTGGCAGACACCCTCGCGGAGATTTTTGCGCAGGCGCAGGAAGTGGGCCTGGGCGATGAAGACTGGGCGGTTGGACAGTATCGTATGGCACAGCGCCGCGGCAGGTCCGCAGAGTGACGCTCCGAGCATAAGCCGCCCGCCGCCATCGACGCTGGTTTTTCCAGAGGCACACGTTCGTTAGGATAGAGCCATGAGCTTGAAGGGAAAGATCGTCTTCATTACCGGTGCGAGTGCGGGAATCGGCGCAGCCACTGCACTGGCGTTTGCCGCAGAGGGGGCGCGCCTGCTGCTGGCTGCCCGGCGTGCCGGGAAATTAGCTGAGGTCGCGTCGGCGGCCCTGCAACGCGGCGCGCCAAGCGTTCACTCCATTGACCTCGACGTGCGGGAGCATCGCGCTGTCCAGCAGACCATCGACGACCTGCCTCCGGAATGGGCAGAGATCGACATCCTGGTCAACAACGCCGGCTTGAGCCGCGGGCTCGATAAGCTCTATCTCGGCAAGATCCAGGATTGGGAAGAAATGATCGACACCAACGTAAAAGGCCTGCTCTACGTAACGCGTGCCGTCGTGCCGGGGATGGTGGTCCGGGGGCGCGGCCACGTCATCAACCTTGGCTCAACCGCCGGGGAGCTTACCTATCCGAATGGTGCGGTCTATTGCGCAACCAAGGCCGCCGAGCGCGCCATCAATGATGGACTGCGTCAGGATGTGCTGGGGACCCCGGTGCGCGTGACCAGCGTGGATCCGGGCATGGTGGAGACTGATTTCAGCCTGGTACGGTTTCACGGGGACACGGAGCGTGCCGCCAAGGTCTATAAGGGGGTCAAGCCGCTTACAGCCGAAGATGTTGCCGAAGTCATCGTCTGGGCTGCCGGCCGGCCGGCCCATGTGAATATCGCGCGGGTACTTATGACGCCGGTGCAACAGGCGAATTCGTTGCTCTTTCACCGGGAAGGATGAGTCGATCCGAGTGGTTGGTTTGCTCCTGCTTCCAAGCTTCGGCTCTAGTTCAGGGTGGCCAGCTGCGCCTCAATGTCTTTCAATGCCGATTCCAGGGCGGCGCGCCGCGCCGGATTCGAGGTTCGCTGCGACAGAATGCTCTCGCGCTGCAGGTCAAGCGATTGCTTGCGGCGTGCGCGCTGCGTGCGTTCCAACTCGGCGAGTCGCCGCTGTTCGTCGCTGACGTATCCAGCTTCGGTCTTACCTGGTGCCTTTTCCGAGGCAATTGCCATCTGCTCCTCCACCGATTTACTCTCCCAACCGCGAGCCATGACTTCATTCTACCGGCGCATCGCACATCGTGTACCGCGAAATGACTTCGTTCTCACCGACTGATGAAAGGATTCCCCATGCGTGCATGGCAGATTTCGGCGTTCGGCATTGATTCTTTAGAGCTTGCGAAGCGGCCAGACCGGCAACCCGGGCCCTGCGAAGTGCAGGTGAAAATCCGCGCGGTCTCCTTCAACTATCGCGACCTCATGATCGTGAAAGGACTCTACAACCCCAAACTGCAGCTTCCACGAATCCCTTGTTCCGATGGCGCCGGAGAAGTGACGGCCGTGGGAGAAGGCGTGACAGAGTGGAAGGCAGGCGACCGAGTCGCTGGCATCTTCATGCAGAACTGGATCGATGGCCCCCCCACTCCGGCCAAAGTCAAAGGCGCATTGGGAGGCGATATAGACGGCGTCCTGGCAGAATCCGTGACGCTGCATGCCGCGGGACTGGTGCAGATGCCCGCGCATTTGAGTTTTGAAGAAGCGGCAACCTTGCCCTGCGCCGCCGTAACTGCGTGGAATGCTCTCGCCGCCGCAAACCTGAAGCCAGGCCAGACTGTCCTCGTGCAAGGCACAGGCGGCGTTTCACTCTTCGCACTGCAGTTTGCGCGATTGGCAGGCATGCGGGTTCTGGGCATTTCAAGCAGCGACGAGAAGCTGGAGCGTGCCCGTGCGCTAGGGCTCCACGTGGGACTCAACTATCGCGCCACACCGGAATGGGACCGCTGGGCCCTCGATCAGACCGGCGGCGAAGGCGTCGACCTGGTCGTGGAAGTGGGCGGCGTCGGCACGTTGCCGCGCTCTCTGCGCGCCCTGCGCATGGGCGGAACGATCACCCAGATCGGCGTTCTTTCAGGTCCGGGCGAGCAGCTCCCCCTGTCGCTGATTTTGCACAAACAGGCGCGCATCCGCGGCATCTATGTCGGCTCGCGTCGTGACTTCGAGGAAATGAACAGATCCATCGCATTCTCGCAATTGAAACCGGTCGCAGAAACATCATCTTGGGCGAAGGTCCCGCTGGTCTTGCACCGCATGGAAGCGGGAGCGCACTTCGGCAAGCTGGTCGTCGCAGTCGATTGATGCGATCGATTGCTGCCGGCAGCTCAGTCTGGCAGAAGCCTCGAATAAATGCGGAAGGTCTCCACATTAAAACAGGCGAACTGCACCACAGCCACGCCGCTCTTCGCCAGATGAGCGCAGACGGTCCGCGTGGCAATCTGGGCAGCGCGGTCCGCCGGAAAGCTGTAAACGCCGGTACTGATCGCGGGAAAGGCGATGGAAGAGACGTTGTATTCGTACGCGAGTTCGAGGCAACGACGGTAGCATCTGGCCAGCAGATCGTCTTCGCCCTGGTCTCCACCCTGCCACACGGGCCCCACCGTATGAAACACCCATTTCGCCGGCAGGCGGAATCCCCTTGTTGCCTTGGCGTCGCCAGTCTCACAGCCATGGAGCTCTTCGCACGCGGCCCGCAACTCGGGACCTGCCGCACGATGGATGGCGCCATCGACTCCTCCTCCCCCCAACAGGGAGTTGTTGGCCGCATTCACGATCGCGTCGACATAGAGATGCGTGATGTCCGCCTGAACAGCGATGAGTTGAGGCATGCACTGAGACCTCGCGGGGCTGATTTAGATGTCGCCTTCTGAAAGTCGCAGCTGACTCTCTTCCAGCATTCTGGGTGCTGGGTCCCAATTCTCTGCAATTTCGCTGTGGATTGGTACATTTTCTTGCACTTAGATTTCCAGGCCCCGCGGGATGCTTCACGCCGCGCCCCACCCCGACAGCAAAGGATGCTTGCGATCCGCCCCCGAAAGTCGATTGGAGTCTGGGCGCATCAAGGCCGGCAGAGGGCCACAGCGCTCATTGAACGATGTACATCACCGAGGTGCTGGACATTTGAAGGGTGCCCTTGGGCACATAGGGCAGCGCGACGGGGAACGCGTACGTGACCTTCACTTGAACGCGGCTGCCGGCGTTCTGATTCCCGTCCGGAAATGTCGCGCCCGGCGTGATGGTGCCTCGCCCGAGATTGGGCAGGCCGATTTGCGCTACGTACGATTCGATACTTGTGTGCGTCGTCGTACAGGGGGCATTCGCCGGAGGCGCGGTGACGCACGTGGCTCCTCGCACCATGCCGTAGCGGCTCCCCTCGCGCGCGTACTCAGAGATGAGGCAGTAGGAATAAAACACCAGGCAGATTTCGATCATCGTAAAGACGAAGCCTGCGATCAGAGGGACCGTGAGGGCCATCTCCACCAGCGCCTGGCCGTCGGAGTTCGTGGACGAAGCGAATCGGCGTCGGGGCGCCGGGCGTCGCAGCCATCGTCCTGAAAATCCGCAAACCGATCGGACCACAATCATCGCTATTCCTGGACCTCCATCACCGACGAGCCCAGCAGCGTCCAGGTCTGCGGCAAACCAATCAGACGAATCGGGGACTTGACGTTGGCCGAGGTGGTGACCTGAACAAACTGCAGGTAATGATTGGAGGCATTGGCAGGGCAGGCAGAGCTGGCGGCGCTTTGGGTAGAGTACTGCGTCCCGCCAATGGCAGCCGAGCAGGCGTAATACGTCGTGGGCGTCACGGTTAGATTTGAACCGAAGTCCGTTGCCTCGGATTGTGCCGCAGTCCGAATGCCTGCGCTATCTCCCGCGAACGTGGAGCTCATCATTCCATAGACTGCGCCCGCGTGGGCCGCGTTGGAGATTTCGATCGAGTCGTACACCATAAAGGCAACTTGGGTGGTGCCGAGCATCATCGGGACGCCGATGATTGAAAACATGAGTGCGAATTCGATGGCGGCATTGCCGCTGAGGTCGGCCACGCGAGATCGAACGAATGTGAGGACGGAGCCCCACCTTTCAAAACTGCAATGGACAATTCGATTCATCGATCTCTCCTGTTACTCGACCAATTTCGCTACGGACACGTTCAGGGTCCCAAGATTGGACGATGCATAGCTATTCAAATTGGCGCCCCCGGCCATGGTGAGCGTATTGGCCACAAAGTCCATGTTGAGATTGGTTCCCGTACCGTTGTTCAGCGTCACGGCTGCATTTGGAGCGTAAACGAGTCCGGAGAAATTCGAACTGGATCCCCCCTGGATGGTCACTGAGTTTCCCATCGCATAGAAGAGCGTCTGGGGCACGGTGTTCACCAGGGGCGCGGACAGGTTGGAGGTGACTCCGTTCGCGATATTGACCGTGCCTCCGACATAGAACGTCACGCCGCTACCGCTTAGGGGTGCACCACCCCCGGTCGTGAAGTTGCCCTGGATGTAATAGGTGTAGCCGGACGAGAAAGTGACGGAACTCGATTGGCTCGTGTCCAGGCTGGTGAAGCAGACGACGCCGTTCGAAGTGGTCTCGCTTGCCAGCGGCAGTGTATACGCCCCGGTGTAGTTGTTGGCTTGGGTCCAACCCTGAATCGGATTGCTGTAGCACGGGAGGCCATTCGGCAGCGTAGGCGGCGTGATCGAGGGATTGCACGCTGTCGCGATCCCCTGAACCACTTTGGTAGTGGACGATATCGACCCGTTGTTATTGATGTTGCTCGCATTGTTCCATGTTGAAGAAACTGTGCCCAGCGAGAGCGCGTTCAGCCCTGCGCTTCCAACAATTCCCACCGCGTTGCTGCTGCTCGAGTCCACCGTGACTCCGCAGTTGGGCGCGTTGATCTGGGCGTTGTTGCTCATGTTCAAACCCTGCCCGGAGGCCGCCTCGATGCATACACAGGTTGGGCTGCTTAAACCGCCTCCAGCCACTGCGCGCGCCGAAACGCCAAACAGGGTATTGGAGCGGCCGAATGCGCCCAGAAAAAACGTTGGAAACGGCTTGGAGACAATGGCCTGCACATAAGAAGCCGATCCGGCGTAGTTGCCGGTCGTGGGCGTGCTGAGGGTGACTGTTGCGGGGTTCTTGCTTGCCGCTGGATCGAAGCCGTTCATCTTCGCCATCGCATTGGCTACCGCTTGCTCGTTTGAAGCATTGCCGGTGCTCATCTCTTCCGCGGCGGCAACGACAGCAGCATCGGCGGCGCCTTGTGCCATCCTTTTCTCGCGGAAAAGGATGCCTACATCCACACCGAGAGCGATAAACCCAAAAAGAAAGAGTCCAATAAAGAGGATTGTTAGCATCGTCGCCTGACCGGATTCGTCCTCGACGAACCGGTGGCTTAGACGCGAGCCATAAGAGTGAAGCGTGAATTGGCGGTGGGGGAGGCGGCCTTTTTCATCGTGTTTCAATCCGTGGTAACTATTTTTTAAGTCCCTTAAGTAATCAAAAAACGCACATCCGTGCATAGCGTCAACGTTACCTTTGTGGGAGCTCTCTGTCAAGCTCCGAACCTGTGGATCGTTTCGTGGCCCAGAATTGCTCAGGTTGTCTGCTCGGCAAGTCGCGCTCCTGCTTCATCGACGGGCACTTCACCCGGGACTTACACCATGCGTCGATCAGATAGTCTTGGGATTGAAGCCCGCCGCGGCGTGAGAACCTTCGGCTCCGGAAACGATTTGAGGTTAATAGCTTTCGACTTTGCAATCTAAACAAGATAAATCGGTCAGGTCTCATCCCAGAGTGTCACGATGGCGGCCATTCCGGTGGCTCGTCGCCGCCCCGGCCCTCCTGTCTCTTTTCCTGTTGGCGGGCTGCGGTGGAGTTCCGGTAACTGCGAATTCAGCCAACAGCATCTTTACGATTGCCCCGGGTGCAACCCTGATTGACACCAACTGCTCCGGTTGCAACGCCACCGATGCGCGCGGCAACCCAGTTGACCAGTTCACGGCAACCTTGAATAAGGGGAGCGCCGCTGACGTCACCTGGTCCATAGCGGGTGGAGATCCGGGCGCCGGACCAGGCGTCATCTCTAGCAAGGGGCAGTACCTCCCTCCGAGCTACCTGACCGCCGACCGCGCCCACGTTGTCGTAACGGCCACGCTCAATGCTGATCCCAGCGTGAAGGCGACCTCGGTGCTTACCCTGACTCCCGGGTTCCTGCAGCCATTGACGCCGGCGAACGTGGCCCTCGGTGCCAACCAGACCGTCTCCGTCACCGGCGTTCTGGCCGAGGCGGGCGGCGGCATCGGCATTCACTTCGCTCTTTCCGATACCCCGACCGGCGCAGGGGAGGGGCTTGGTTCACTCGGACCGCCGTCTTGCCAGCGGGTGGAGAAAGCCTTCACCTCGTGCACCGTCACCTACACGGCGCCGTCCACGGTGCCGAACACCGGTGTCACTTACATCGTTGCGACAGCCGGAGATTCCCTCGCCAAAACTGAAAGCGCAGTGCTCCTCAACACCGCCGGGATCGCGAGCAATCCAGCCGATCACCAGGTCGAGTTTGCGGCGCCCATGCTCCTCGGCAGCTCGGGCGGCAATAACAATGATTTCGATGCGCGCGGCAATACGATCCTGGACTGCTGCAGCGGTACACTCGGTTCCCTGATTCAGGACGACAGCGGCAAGCAGTTTCTGCTCAGCAATAATCATGTGCTGGCGCGCAGCGACCAAGCCTCCGTTGGCGACTCCATTGTGCAACCCGGCCTGATCGACAACAACTGCACGCCCAACGGCGAAGGTCCTGGAACCCAGCCCATCGGGTCCTTGACCGCGTGGCTGCCGCTGGGATCGAACCAGACAAATGCCGACGCCGCGATTGCCCAGGTTGCGTCACGCAGTGTCGATCCCCTGGGCAACATTCAGGAACTCGGTGCGCGGCAGATCGATGGTTCGCTTGCGGCTGCGCCTCCGGGCACTTCCTCGACCAATGGGAAGGGCGAGTCCGCATCGCTGGAGTTGCACGTGGCGAAGAGCGGAAGAACAACCGGCCTTACGTGCGGTGGAGTCTCGGCGGTGGCCGTGGACGTCTCGGTCGACTACTACAAGGACTGCGCCGAGACGCGACCCTACCTCACCAAGATATTCACGAACCAGATCGGCGTCAGTGGCAACCGCCTCAGCGATGCGGGCGACTCCGGAGCGCTGCTCGTCGACACCGGGAATGCCGAACCGGTGGGGCTCCTCTTTGCGGGAGGAACTGACACGGCTGGCGTGGGCCAGGGCATGGCTAACCCCGCGGGCGAAGTGCTGCGTGAGCTCAGCGAGCAGGCCGGTGGAGTTGATTACTCCTTCGTCGGCGGCGCGGATCACCCTGTCAGCTGCTTGAGCTATGGAGACAACGCCATCTCCGCGGCACAGTCGCACCCGCTTACCGATCAGCAGTTGGCGCGCGGTCAGCGCGGGCTCAACCTTGCGCGCTCGTTCGTGAATCCGTCCGCCGGAATTCTCGGGGTGGCCGTGGGCAAGAGCACCGATCATGCCGGCGAGCCGGCACTGATCGTCTACGTGGCCGAGAACGAGCGGCCCGCAGTTCCTCCTGCGATCGGCGGAGTGCGTACGATTGTCATCCCCACTACTGCTCGCGCAGTGGCGCTGGGCGCTGCGCCATCCTCGGTTTCCATCGCAGACTCTCAGAGTCCTTCAACCGGAGTGATCGCTCAGGCCGTGGCAATCAAACAGCAAGTCGCGCGCAAGCTGATGCAACAGGCGCCAGCCTTCTTTGCCGTGGGGGTTGGACAGAGTCTGGACAACCCGCGCGAAGCGGCTCTCGTCATCTACGCTGACCGCAAGCAGCTGCCGGCCACCTTGCCGGAAACGATCGGCGGCCTGCGCACGCGTTATGTGGTAATGGATCGATTGCACGTCACGCGATCGTACGTGGCGGCTTTCGTGCCTCGACGCCACTGCACGGCCCATCCCCCACCCGCAACGCCTGACAACTTCGACCCCACCCGCGCTCTGCAGCAAAAAAGCCTGAGGTTGTTCTGATCTCGTCGTAAGCTCATGAAGTGCGGATCATGCTGAGATTTTGCGTTTGGGTTCTCGCCGCCTTGGCAGCCTTGCCGACTGCATTGTCCTTAGCTCAACCTGCAACTGAACAAACCGGCGACTCCACAGTGATCGCCGCCTATGTCTTTCCGCAGAATGGCCCTCTGCAGGCAGGGCAGATTGATCCGACAAGAATTACCCGCATCAACTACGCCTTCGCCGCAATCCAGGATGGTCGCATCGCGCTCCCCTTGGAGACCGACAAGGCCAATCTCGCGTTTCTGGCCTCCCTCAAGCGCCAGAACCCGTCGCTCACCGTGCTTCTCTCCGTCGGCGGATGGTCCGGATCGGCCGGATTCTCCGATGCCGCGCGCACCGCACAGAGCCGAAAGATTCTCATCGACAGTGCCATCGGGATCCTGAAGGTCTACGACCTCGACGGCCTCGACCTAGATTGGGAATATCCGGGATTGCCGGGCGCGGGGAATCCCTTTCGCAAAGAAGACAAGCGGAATTTCACTCTCCTGCTCAAAGAACTTCGCGCGTGTTTCACGCAGCTGACGGGCGTCACCAATCGACGACTCTATCTGACCATCGCTGCCGGAGCATCCGACGAATACATCGACCACACCGAGATGGCGCAGGTGCAGCGCTATGTCGACGCTGTGAACCTGATGACCTACGACTACTACGAGGCTGGCTCCGACGCCCTCACCGGCCATCACGCGCCCTTGTTCGCCGATCCGGCCGATCCGAAAAAAGAATCCGCTGACGTCTCGGTCCGCGCCTTTCAGGCGGCAGGCGTGCCGGCAAAAAAAATCATCCTCGGCGTGCCGTTCTATGGACGCATGTGGCAGCAGGTGCCGAACATCAACCATGGCCTCTTCCAGCCAGGGAAGCCCATCCCCAATAGCTACGCCCCCTACAGCACAATCCAACAGACGATGCTGGGCTACGGCTTCACGCGGTTTTGGGATGAACGCTCCAGGTCTCCTTGGCTCTACAACCAGGAGAAACAGATCTTCGTGTCCTATGAGGATCCAGAATCGCTGGCGGCAAAATGCAGCTATGTGCTGAACGCCAAGCTGGGAGGCATCATGTTCTGGAGCTACTTCAACGACTCATCGGGAGAGCTTCTGTCATCGATCGATAAGGGATTGGGACGCACCAAATAAGCCGAACGTCCTTGCCTCGACCGCTTCGCGCGTCATTCGCCATCGAATCGCACCCCGAGAGCCTTGCGGACTTTCTCCAGCATCTTCGCCATACCCAGCGACATGGCATGCGTGATCTCCGGGCTTTCGCGCTCGCCGTGACGAATCAACTCGCAGAAGTGATGCGTCTCGTAATTGAATCCCGTCGATTCGAAGGGCACGTGGAGCTCAACCGTCCGGCCGTCGAGATAGCGAACCGTGGCGCGATTGGGGTTCCACCAGTTCTCGTGGATGGTGACGAATCCACGCGGTCCGCAGAGCAGAGCGTCGCCTTTGCTTAAAAGGTCAAGGCCGGTGTGCAGCTGTGCCATGCCGCGCTCATGCTCGGTTTGGAAAAGAGCCAGCGTATCGACCCCGGCCGCGCCGAGCCGCCCCATCGCCTGCACGCGTTTCACGGGACCAAGCCAGTCCAGCGCCAGGAAAGCCTCATACGGACCGATGCCCATGATGCCGCCCCCCCCGAGCTCACGAAAATGCAGTGGGTACTCCGGTGCCAGCGTTGCATCGGCGTGACCGGCGCGGACAAAGCCAATAGTGCCAATGGGGTCTGCTTTCAGATGTTCGCGGAGCTTCCCGTAAAGAGGAAAGAACGGCGGCTTCATCGCCTCCATGAAAAGGCGGTCATGCCGGCGCGCCGCCTTCAACACCGTCTTCATCTGGCGCTCGCTCAACGTCGCCGGCTTCTCACAAAGAACGTGCTTGCCGGCAGCAAGTGCTCGAACGCAAAACTCGGCATGCGTGTCGGGGTGCGTCGCGATATAAACGGCGTCGACCTCGGCGGTGAGTAATTCGTCGAGTGAACTGCAGACAACCGAGACCCCAAATCGCTCGGCGTAGGCCCGTGTCCGCTCAGGATTGCGTCCCCACACCGCCGCCAGCTCCGCGTTCACCACCGCTTCGAGCCCCTCGGCAAAACGCGTGCCAGCGCGCCCGGGGCCAACAACTCCCCAGCGAATCAGTCGCAGCATCGCATTCGTTTCAGTGGTCGCCACGGATGCTCACCGCAGCAGGTCTTCGAGTGTGGTGCTGAGGTCCGTCTTTTCGTCCCGATACTTCACAATCACCGGCGCATACAGACTGAGTTGCCACTCCTGGCCCTTGCCCTTCGACACCGCACGTGATCCCGGGACGACGACTGCATTCGAAGGAATGATCAGTGGCTGTCCCTCGCTCGCCCGAATCACGTTCCCGTTGACTAGATCGAAGACCGGCGTCCCCCGGGTCAGAATCGTTCCTGCGGCCAGAACAGCACCCTTGCGTACGATCGTTCCCTCGTACACACCGCAGTTCCCGCCCACCAATACATCGTCTTCAATCACTACGGGGGTTGCATTGATTGGCTCGAGAACGCCGCCGATCTGTGCCGCGGCACTCAGATGAACGCGCTTGCCGATTTGCGCGCATGAGCCAACCAGGGCGTGCGAATCGACCATCGTCCCCTCGTCTACCCACGCGCCGGCGTTGATGTACATCGGCGGCATGCAAACCACGCCGCGCGCCAGATAGGCGCCCGACCGCACCGAGGAGCCACCCGGCACTAGCCGGACCCCATCACTCGCCGCAAATTGCCGAACCGGGTAGGTGCTCTTGTCCACAAAACCGGAAGGACTCCCGGCGCACTCGGTAAGCACGCCGATACGAAACCCAACAAGGATTCCCTGTTTGACCCAGGCATTCACCTTCCAGCCCAGAGTGCAGTTCTGGTCAGGAGACGCGGAGCGGATTTGTCCCTTTTCGAGCGCCGCGCGGAATTCGAGAAAAACCGCCAGCGCCGATTCATCTTCGATGGCGGAGGGGCCGGAGGCGAAAAGCCGCTCCACTGCATGCTGCAATTCTTGGGTCGTCATACCTTCCCGAGTCTATCAAGCGAAGGTATGGCGACTGGGGGCGGAAGCGCTGTAGCGCAGAGCAGAGCCCATTTGACTCCGGGCAATGAGTTTTCGGTGGGGATAAGTCTGAGTAAGTCGATTTACTAAATGGGCCGGCACCGATTGTAAGCGTTTGCCAAAGGAACTCCGAGAGTCAGCAGAAGTAACACCCGGGGCAGGAGGCGCAGCTCACTTAGTCCCCTGGCGAGACGACGTAAGCGGGCTGATCGGTCGAAACCTTTCCTTTTGCGTTAGCTTGAGCAGGGACAACGCGCAGACGAAAGGAATTCTTGCCCGCGGGAATCAGGGCAAGCGGAATCGGAGCGCGGCTCGGGCTCCCACTCATTCGCTTCGATTCAAGCCACGCACACAGACGCGGATCAAAAATCTCTGGCTGGTCGTGCCAGAAATCCGGGGAAAGGTCGCACTGGATCTGAAGGTGATCCAGTTGTAGCTCGATAACCGAAACGCCGCGGGGAAAGTAACGCTGGACATTGCTCATGCCCACGTTCAGCCCCGTAACTCCTCGGCCCTTGCTTTGTGTCTTGACTACCATAGGTTTGCTCTCACAGTCGTTGGACGCCAGTTTAGGGAGCCGGGTAGCCGAATGTCTTTTTGCGATTCCTGCGGTTTGCCGAAGCGTCTCCCGATTCGAAACTCGTCAATCAGAAGAGCCGATTTGGCTCGATAGTGCGCCGCTTTTCTTCTACTGTCAAGGATCATCCAGCTCACGTGGTGAAAATTGATATACGCGGCTTAAGATGCACGCACTTTGTAAAAGTTTGTATATAAAGTTAGATCGAAATGAGACAGTAGCTCCCGCGCCGAATAACTCCAATATTGGAGTGGTTTGGTAGTTTTTAAAACTCACTTACTAACGTTTACATCCTTCTATTGCCGACTTGAGGCATTGCGCAACCTTTTGCTGCTGCTCCCCCGTTATCCGATTGAAGAACGGCAGCGCCAGCGTCCGAGGCGCAATGGAATCCGTCCACGGAACCCGGGCGGCCCTTGCGCTCGAGGAATCGTTCCATGCAGGTTGGCGATGGATCGGCGCGAAGTAGCGGCCGGTCGCAATGCCGCGAGAAGTGAGAGCGGCCTGTACCCGGCTGCGATAGCCCGCGCCGCCTTCCGGCAGCCGAACCACGTACACAAACCAGCTGATGGTGCGGCTGGGCAAAGAAAGAGCTGGCAATTCGAGGCCCGCGATCCCACCAAGGAACACCTGGTAGCGTTCAGCGGCGGCGCGGCGCAAGGCGAGAATCTCCTCGATGCGGCCCAGCTGGATCCTCCCAAGCGTGCAGGCTATTTCAGAAAGCCTGTAGTTATAACCGATCTCCAAATGATCGAACCAGTTGACATCGGGTGCGGCGTCGGAACTAAGCTGCACCGCCGACCGGCCTTGGTTGCGCAGACTGCGGAGACGGACCGCAAGGTCGGAATTCCGCGCAAGAATGCAGCCGCCCTCTCCGGTTGTGATCTGCTTGTTCGGATAGAAACCGAAGACGGCTAGATCGCCGAAACTACCCGCTTTTAATCCGCCGTACTCCGCCCCGATTGCTTCACAGGCATCTTCAATCACCTTGAGCTGATGACTCCGGGCTATTTCCAGAATCCGATCCATCGCGGCCGGCACACCAAAGGTATGTACCACCAGGATTGCGCGAGTCTCCGGCGTGATCACTGCTTCGATAAGCTCCGGATCAAGGTTGAGCGTGATGGGATCGATGTCCACGAAGATCGGGGTGGCCCCCACCTGGGCTACGGCATTTGCCACCGCAATAAAGGCAAATGAAGGCACAAGCACCTCTGCTCCCGGACCAATGCCGAGCGCCAGCAATGCGAGATGCAGCCCTGCGGTGCCGGAGCTCACCGCCACCGCGTCCCCGACCCCGTGGTAGGCAGCCATCGCCCGCTCGAAGGCGGTCAGTTCCGGGCCCAGACTCAGTTGATTAGTGCGCAACACCGCGGTGACGGCATCAATTTCTGCCTGCGTAATATCCGGTGCCGACAGTGGAATAAGGAGGCTCATGCGCTTTCTATGTCGCGAGACGCTGCAACAGGATCTGCCACCTGCACCGGTGCCCCGACTGGCACGGGCGCTTTGACGAGCAATCCCTCCAGCGGAACCTCCGCAAGCACCTGCGCGATCGTCTTTGACGCGGTGCCCTCGCCGTAGGGATTCGTCATGCCCCGAAGCCCCGCGCGGAATTCAGGGCTGAGCGCACGCCTGAGCGCAGCAGAGATCGCCTCCGGTTCGGGCGGCACATCAATCACGTTGCCGGCGCGCTCGCGCCCCTGCTGGCGCATGCCCACGTTCACGACCGGCAGCCCGAACGAAGCCGCCTCCATGATGCCGCTCGACGAGTTGCCGATCATCGCGTCCACCTGACCCAGCAGGCTCCAGTACGTAACCGCATCGAGATTGACAAAGACATGAATGTCGCTCCGTATCGCAGCCAACCCGCGCGTGCGCTCCATCAGCCGATAGCTGCCGGCATCGGAGTTGGGATACACAAAGATGATCGGTTGCGGAGTTTCCGCGAGCACCGCGAACAGCGACTCAGCCTCGGCATTCGTATCCTTCAGAATGGTGACAGGGTGCCACGCAGCCAGTACCGTGGGCGATTCGAAGCGCAAGCCAAGACGTGACTCCAGCTCCGCCCGGTCCAGCAGCTTCGAACGTCGCAGGTGGTCGAGCGAGGGAGCGCCTGCGCGGTGCACGCGCCACGGCTCTTCGCCCATCGCGATGACCCGCTGCCTCGCCATCTCCGTCGACGTGAAATGCACATGCGCCAACTTGGTGAGGGCGTTGCGCACCTGGTCGTCGATCGCACCCTGGCTCACTTCGCCGCCCTCGATATGTGCGATCGGAATGCGCAGCGACACTGCCGCGGCCGCAGGGGCCAGCATCTCGTAGCGATCGGCAATCAGCAGCAGCAGGTCGGGCCGCCACGCAGTCAGTGCATCGGCCAGCCCGAGAATGGCGACGCCAATCGTCTTCGCCATCCCCGTGTCAGTGTCGGAACTGAGCAGGCACTCGATGCGTGCCTTGATCGGAAATCCGTCGCGTTCAATCTCGTCGATGGTCGTGCCGAAAGCCGGCGACAAATGCGGACCCAGGGCGAAGACGCCCAGCTCAAGCCCCGGGTGCGTAGCAAGTTCTTTGAGCGGCCAGTAGAGATGGCTATAGTCGGCGCGCGAGGTCGTCACCACACCAATGCGCCTCCTGGTACCAGGCAGAATGCTCATTGCATTACACGTCCTCTTTGCCCCCGCGCCAGAGCCATCAATGCAGCGCTTGGTTGGAACTCCGGGACCAGTGATCGCAAGCCTGCGACGGCGGCAGGCAAATCGCGACCGTCGAGCGCGCTGCGCAAACGAGCAAGCCCGCGTTGCAGCTCTCCTCCAGAAATGCGCTCCGATCGAAGCGAAAGAAGTCCGGGAAATACCACGTGGTCGACCTTCTCTTCGAAGGACCAGAAGCTTTCCGACTCCTTATCGCCGGAGCGCAGCGACGTGAATTCGATGCCGATCGCTTGTTCTGGCGCGAGCTCGCACGCCATGAATCGCGCCAGGTCGGCCACGAAATGCTGTGCTGTAAGCTCCGGCGCCAGCAGCGCAGGACATGCCGGCTCCGCTCCAGCCGCGAGCAGAAGGTCTACTCCTTCTTCAAGGGTTAGAAAATACCGGCGTGCCGCAGGATCGGTGACGGTCACCGGCCCACCCGCCGCTATCTGTCCGGCGAACGCCTCGGCCACGCTGCCACTCGACCCCAGAATATTGCCCAGGCGGAGCGCTGTTCCGCCCGCTTCGAGGGTGATCAACTCCGCGATCCGCTTTGAAGCACCCAGAACGGACGCAGCAGCAACCGCTTTGTCGGTCGAGAGCAGAACGATACGTGCCCCCGCCACCGCCGCTGCGGACGCCAGCGTCTGCGTGCCAAAGACGTTGTTTTCGATTGCGGCAAAGGGATGCTCTTCAAGCAGCGGCACATGCTTGAACGCGGCCGCATGAAAAACAAGGCTTGGCGCATGAGCTGTGAAGGTTTCGTCGAGCAGGCTTCGGTCGAGAACACTACCGAGAATGCACTGCGGAGCCGAATCGGATTCAGCTGGAGCGAGTGCCTGCTTCAGCTCGAATAGACTGCCCTCCGACGCGTCCAGCAACACCAGCGCGCGCGGTTCCAGCTTGGCGAGTCGCAGTGCAAGCGCGGAGCCGATGGAGCCGCCGGCGCCTGTGACCAGGATGCTCTGATTCCGCAGCGCGTCGAGCGCTGCTGGGGACGGGGCGGGCAATGGAGGACGCGCCAAGAACTTGCGCCAGTCGATGGTTTCGCGGATTACGGCCACGAGAGAAGTATAGAAGGCCGCACGCGCGTCCCGTTCTTAGGGCGCGCTGTCCGTGAAGCCCTCAGAGCAGGCCGAGATCCGATACCACGGCACCCGCAGATTGCCTCGATGCACCTGGATACAGACCTGATCGCCGATTTCCACCGCTCCGTAAGTTGACCCGGATACACCCACGCGGGCAGGCTCCTGCCGGTCTCCCCAGGCCGCAAGAGTCAGCGAGTAGGAGGTGGAACGCCCGTGCGAAACATGCTTTTCCAGAACCTCAACCCGGTACGAACCCCCGACCGTGCTGTCTCCCAGTGCGTCCGTCACCGCAGTCAGTCCATAACCGTAGAAGCAGGCGAACAGGGCGACCGCGATCAACGCCCCGGGCCGCGCAGCGCCAATACGCACCGCGCTCGCAAGCGCCGCAAAATACGCCAGCGCCACCGGAAGCGCAATCAGCGCCAGTTGCTGGATCGCTACAAAGTGCAATCCCCCTGAACGGATGAGCAGCCCAATCGAAGCAATCAACAGAACAAAGCTGAGCTCGGCGCGCGGGTCAGCCTTCTGTTTCATGAATCCATAGAGCAGCGGTGCGTGGTGCAACAGCCATGCCGCCGCAAACGGGGTAAGCACCAGAATCGCCACGCCAAGTGAACGGAAGAAAGGCGGCGCCAGCAAAAGCAGCGCGGCGGCCCCTACTGTAACAACGGTCAGAAACACCGCCCAGGTGCGCGCCGTGGGCAATGCATTCAGCCGCTCTTCAGGCGTTGCGCCAAGAGTCGACTGCTGCGCGATCTCCGCGAGAATCTGCTCCCGGTCGCGCTGGTCTAGATCGGGAACCCGGCGCAGCCACGCGGCAAAATCTCCATCCGTATCGAAGATCGAGGGGATCGTGATCGACCCCTGACCCTGGCGGAGCTTGAGCCAGATATACGACCCGTTGCGCGAACGCATCGTGCGAAATCCTTCGATATCCCCGAT
Organism: uncultured Acidobacteriaceae bacterium; assembly: GCA_963760475.1. Classification (GTDB taxonomy): domain Bacteria; phylum Acidobacteriota; class Terriglobia; order Terriglobales; family Acidobacteriaceae; genus Telmatobacter. Next base: position 329,936 of record CAVXDG010000009.1, read on the forward strand.
TTCTGCGCTGCGTTCGCGAAACGCAGTCTGTACCTGGATACGTGTGCCGTCAATGATCAGACGCGAACGCATCACCATGGCCAGCATATACACGCCGAAGCCGAGAAACATCACGGCCGGCAGTGCTGCGGGAAGGTTGCGCGTCTCCGAGCGGTAGAGAGCGGGGCCGAAAAATACTCCGAGAGTGAGGAAGAAAACACCAAGGCAAAAATAGAGAAGACGCATCCATGCCTTGATCGTGTATTCGCGGCGTATGGCCGGCAGCTGTGGGAACGAATCCATCGTGCTACTCCGTTCACCGCCTTTGTATCACAGTGCTCGATCTGTCAAGGGCCGGAGTATCGATGCGTGCCTGTGCAAGGCTCGCATACACTAATAGGTTCTCTGGATTTAGTGGAGCCGGACCGGCTTTGTTGTGTGGAGAGGCGACCTTGGGGATAAGAATCAGATACCGGGTGGCGGCAGTTGCGACATCGTTCCTGCTGGCTGCGGGAACACTGGCGGCCGCAGAAACAAAGTACGACGCAGCGGCCATTCAGCTGAACAACCGGGGCGTTGCGCAGATGGGCCAGCAGTTTACTGACAAGGCCGCTGCGAGCTTCGCCGACGCGTTCAAGAAGGATCCAAGGCTGGCGCAGGCGGCCGTCAATGAAGGCATCGCCCTCATGACCCTGCAGAAGCTCGACGACGCCAAGAAGTCGTTGCGCGTGGCGCTTGCCCTCGAGCCGCACAACGCGCAGGCATGGTATAACCTCGGCCTCGCCCAGCACGCGGACAACGAGACAGAGGCGGCGCTCGCCAGCTTTCAGCAAGCAGTCAAGTCCGATCCCCGAGACACCGACTCTCGCTATTTTGAAGGGGTTTGCTTTGGTGAGCTCAAACAGTTCGATCAGGAAATTGATGTCCTGAAACAGGCTCTCGCGATCACGCCATTACACGCGTCGTCGGAGTTTGCCATGGCGCGTGCACTCCAGCGTACCGGCCATACGCCTGAGGCCAAGGAACACTTCAAGACATTCCAGCACCTCACCAGCACCAAGATTTCTGCTGCCATCGGCCTCGCCTATGGCGAGCAGGGGCACTATTCGACGGTCACGCCCGTCGAGGAGCCACAGACCGTCGAGCAGGCCATGATCCCCGTGCGACTCGAGGCCCATTCCATGCTCGCGGACGAAAACAACGCTGCCGAGACGGGCGGAGCCTGCATGATCGATGCCACCGGCTCCGGGCAAATGGATCTGGTCGTGCTCCAGTCTGGCACGCAGGCGATTCGCCTTCTCCATCGCCGTACCGATGGCGGCTTTGACGATCTTGACACCGCCGCCGCAGGCCTGAAGACCCAGGGGCACGCCGTTGCCTGCGCCGTCGGCGATTACGATGCCGACACCCTGAACGACCTTGCCGTGGCCTTCGACGACAAGGTGATGCTGTTTCGCAATCTCGGCAAAGGTAAATTTCAGGACGTGACCACTGAAGCTGGCCTCACCCCGCGCAATCGCCCCACCGGCATCACGTTTGTGGACTACGATCACGACGGCGATCTCGACCTGCTGCTGACCGGCGAGTCTTTCAAACCGGGCGATCCGCCCAACGTGCTGTGGCGCAACGACGGCAACAAGACCTTCACTGAATGGACCGAGCCCACCGGTCTTGGTGGACAGGGCAAAACCGCTGCCGCAATTCTTACCGACTTCAATAACGATCGCGCCGTCGATCTTGCTGTGACCGGCGACAGCGCTGCGCCAACCTTACTTGTGAACCCACGGGAAGGGAAGTATCCCACCCAGCCGCTCTACGACGAGAAGCTCCCTGCCACCACCGGGATCGCGGTCCTCGACTACAACAAGGACGGCTGGATGGATATCGCCGTCACCCATGCGGGCGCGCCTGGCCTTACCCTCTGGCGCAACGTGGAAGCCGCAGATCATGGCCGGCGTTTCGAGCGCGTAAGCTTGCCCCTGCAGGGCGCGCTGCGCGCCTGGGGCGTCACGGCCGTCGACATCGACAACGACGGATGGATCGATCTGGCGGCGATCATCGACACCGGTGCCGGTCCACAAGTGCGCGTATTCCGAAATCGCGGCGACGGAAGTTTTGACGATGTGAGTCAAACCCTCGGCCTCGATGCAGTCCATCTAAGATCTCCGCGCGGGTTGATTGCTGCGGATTTGGACGGCGATGGCGCACCGGACCTTATCGTGACCCAGCTGAATGCGCCGCCCGTGCTCCTCCGCAACATTGGCGCCAACAAAAATCACTTCGCCCGGCTTGATCTGACCGGTTACGCCGACAACAAAACTGCCATCGGCGTCAAGGTTGAAATCTTTGCCGCCGGCCAATGGCAGAAGTGGGAACTCGCCGGAGCCTCCGGCTACCAGACGCAATCCGCACCGCAAATTCTCGTAGGGCTTGGCAAAGCCGACGGCATCGATCTGTTGCGCATCCTATGGCCCACAGGCGTCCTGCAAGACGAGATCGATTTACCCCACACGCGGGTGATCGCGATGAAGGAAGCAGATCGCCGCGGCAGCTCCTGCCCGGTTCTCTTCGCATGGGATGGACACAAGTACCGGCTCGTCACCGATGTGATCGGCGCGGCAGTTGTGGGCCATTGGTTCACTCCAACGCGCCGCAATATCCCTAACCCCGGCGAGTGGATCAAGGTTGACGGCGACAAGCTCGCGCAAGTGAATGGCAAGCTCAGCATGCGCTTCATCGAGCCGATGGAAGAAGTCAATTACATCGACCAGCTGCGCCTCGTCGCCGTCGATCACCCCGGCAACGTCGAAGTAAATCCAGAAGAACGCTTCCTCGACGATCCGCCCTTCGCCTCGGGCCGCGTGATCGCATCGCAGGGTACGCGGCTGCCAATTGGCGCGTGGGACGGCGAAGGTCATGACGCGCTCGACAAGCTGAGCAAGGCCGATCACGAGTTTGCCAGCGGATTCACGCCGCAGCCCTACGACGGCTTCGCAAATCTCCACGCCCTCACGCTCGACCTCGGTTCGGTTGACACCAAGTCCCCGCTCAAGTTGTTGATGACCGGCTATGTGAACTACTTCAGCGCCACCTCGCTCTATGCGGCGTGGCAGGCCGGCATCAAGCCGCTCTCGCCCTACGTCGAAGCGCAGCTCGCCGATGGAAGCTGGCAGCGCATTCCGGGCGACGCAGGATTCCCAGCCGGCCTCGAACGCACAATCGTCGTCGACCTCACCGGCAAGTTGCCCCCAGGCGTGCGGCGCATTCGCCTCATGACGAACCTCGAAATCTACTGGGACCAGGTGCTGATCGATAACGCACCCCAAGCCGATTCGCGCGCAAGCCGAGGTCCCGCTCTCCCTCGCAACAGAGCACTTCCGCGGCTACCCCACCCAGATTGAAGGCGCGAGCCCCGGCGACTTGAACTACGACTACGATCGCGTCAGTCTCACCGGCCCCTTCCAGCATCAACGTGGCAACTACACCCGCTTCGGCAACGTCACTGCGCTCGTCAAGGGTGTCGACGACCGCTTTGCCATCTTCGGCAGTGGCGAAGAGATCGCCGTCGAGTTCGATGCCACCAGGCTGCCGGCTTTGCCGGCGCATTGGAAGCGCGACTACTTCTTCTATGCCAACGGCTATGTCAAAGACATGGACTGGTGGGATGCATCGCCCTTCACCGTGGCGCAGCTCCCATTCCATCGCATGAGCCGCTACCCGTATCCAGAAGCAGAAAGCTATCCCGAAGATTCGGACGCGTTGTCCTATCAGCTCAATTGGAACGACCGCTTTGACTCCGGCGAGCCGGTGCGTTCCTATCGCTTCGACTATCAGGCACTCCCTGCGACCCCAAGTGAAGACTCGTCGATTGCGGTGCCTGCGGCCAAACCATGAGCGATGTTGTTCTTCAGTCCGCGGCGCAGCAGCTCCAGTTGTTGCGCTCCGGCACAATCTCCGTCACAGAATTGGCCGAGGCGCACATCGCGCAGATTGAGCGGCTGAATCCGCAAATCAATGCCTTCGCCGATTTTGATCCGGAACGCGTGCGAGCGCAAGCGGCTGAGTTGCAAGCTTCGAAGGATCCACGCGGTCCCCTCTTCGGCCTGCCTGTCACCGTGAAATCTTCCATCGCTACAGCCGGCTACAAATGCGAAATCGGAAGCCTTCTCAACAAGGGCGACATTCCGCGCGAAGATGCTGTCGTTGTAGCCCGCCTGCGCGCCGCAGGTGCGCTGATCCTGGGCACAACCAACTGCCCGGAATTCTTGATGGCCTACGAAACAGACAATCTCTTGCACGGGCGCACCTCCAACCCATGGGACCTGTCGCGAACCCCAGGCGGGTCCAGCGGTGGCGAATCGGCAGCAATTGCCGCAGGCATGTCGGCAGCCGGTCTCGGCTCGGATAGCGGCGGCTCCGTCCGCCTGCCCGCGCACTTCACCGGCATCTGCTCACTCAAGCCCACGCCCGGCCGTATCCCGGGCATCGGGCATCTGCCGCCCTGCATTGGGCCGTTCTCCGTGCTCGGCGCCATCGGCCCCATGGCACGCACGATCGACGACGTATCGCTGCTCTTCCACGCACTCGCCGGGCAAGACCCCGAAGACCCCGCGAGCCCGCCAGTTCCACTGCGCGGCCACTCGCCCCGCGATCTACGCCGGATCACAATCGGCTTCTTCGAAGACGATGGCCTCGTTCCCGTGACCACGGAAACTCGCGCAGCCGTCCATGCCGCGGCACAGGCGCTGCGCGATGCAGGTTTTCGCGTCGAGCCATTCCGGCCCCGCACCCTCGAGCTACTCCGCAAGCTCTGGACCACCTTCTTCGTGCAATGCGGCGCCATGTTCTATGCGCCGGCGATCCAGGGGAAACGCCAGCACCTCAGCCCCATCTTCACTGAGTTTCTCGGCATCGCCGAATCGCTTCCTCCCCTCACCGCAACGGATTTGCTCAGCGCATGGGCGGAGCTCGACCTGCTGCGCGCAAAAACCCTCGAAGAGCTGCGCGATTATCCGGTCCTGCTCTGTCCCGTCGCCAGCATCCCCGCATTTCGTCACGGAGAGCGCACCTGGACCATCGACGGCCGCACAGTGGAGTATCTCGACGCCGTCCGGCACACGCAGTGGTTCAACACACTCGCCGCACCCGCAGCCGTGGTTCCCGTCGGCCGCTCGCCTGAAGGCTTGCCCATCGGCGTCCAGATCGCAGCGCGCCCCTTCGAGGATGAAACCGTGCTCGGGATCGCTGCCGTCGTCGATCGCGCCTTTGGCTATCGCCCCCCGCCGCTGGCCATTTCGGACTGAACAAGTCCACAGTCAAGTTCACCCATCACAGACATCCGTCCGCCATCTCGATAAAACCGAAGCTGATGTGAGGCCGATCACACGTGATCAATGACCTACACCTTTGGGTGGAGGTCATACGCCTCCGATCGCAGTAGTCTGACGCTTCCCCGGTAGTTGGAGGCAGACTGGAGCGCACTTGTGCGCGTAAGTTGGCAAGAACGCTTTGCCGAAACACCCGGTGTCCTCAAGAGTCCGCAGCGCCAGCAGACTGTCGTCCCGGTGCTCGATTTTTCAGTGGGCGGAGACGAGTTCATCACCATGGCTGGGCCCTGTTCGGTTGAGACCGAGCACCAGCTCATGACCACCGCTCACCATGTGCGGCGCACCGGCGCCCGCATTCTGCGCGGAGGAGCCTTCAAGCCGCGCAGCTCTCCCTACGCATTCCAAGGCCATGGCCTCGAAGGTCTCAAGATGCTTGATCGCGCGCGTGCCGCAACCGGCCTCGCGATCGTCACCGAGGTGATGTCGGAAGACGACGTGCCCTTGGTCGCCGAGTATGCCGACATTCTGCAAATCGGCTCGCGTAATATGGAGAACTACACGCTGCTTGAAGCCGCGGCGCGTTCGGGTCGCCCCATCCTGTTGAAACGCGGCATGGTGGCCACGGTGGCCGACCTTCTCCGCTCAGCGCAACTCGTTCTCGACAACGGTAACCCCAACGTCATTCTCTGCGAGCGCGGCATTCGTACCTTCGAGACCGCAACCCGCAACACTTTCGACGTAACGGCGATTGCGCTCATCAAGCACATCTCTCACTTGCCCATCATCGCTGATCCGAGCCACGCCGCCGGCAATCGCGACCTGGTTCCAGCCCTGGCGCGTGTCGGTGTCGCCGCGGGCGCAGACGGCCTCATCGTCGAAGTCCATCCCAACCCCGACAAGGCCTGGAGCGACGGAGATCAGTCGCTGGACTTCGCCGATTTCGACGCCATGATGAACTCGCTCGATCCCTATCTGGCCATGCGTCCAAATGCGAGCCAGCCCGCAAGTCAACGGTTCCTCGAGGCGGTTGGATGATGCCTCGGACCAGGGCACTTCAGGTCGTAGCTTGCAGTGCGGCGTTTCTCTTTCTCTGCGGATTCGTTCCCGACCGCGGCACCAAGCTAGACACCGATTTCATCGTCACCGCCGCGCCTGCCTACGATCCGCTCGCTGCCCTCCGCGGCAAAGAGAGATTCCCGCAGGGCGCGCAACTGCTGCTTGTACACGATGGCAAGACCGAGCCGCTCGCTCCCGGGCTCGCAGCCTCTGCCGACGCCAACGTATTTTTTGATGGCACGCGCATTCTGTTCGCCGGCAAGAAAGCTGCGGCCGATCCATGGCAGATCTGGGAAATATCCCTCGCCGACCGCGCCGTGCGGCAGCTTACCCATGAAACCACAGACGCCATCCGGCCGCTGTATCTGCCCGAGGGGCGTTTCGTGTACGCACAATACACGCCGGCCGGCTTCGCACTGCAAACTGGATTGCTCGATGCTGCTACCACATCCACTGCACCGGCAAACCAGCCTCTCGGCTTTGCCAACGCCAATACCATCCCCGCCGATGTGCTTGCCGATGGACGTATTCTCTTTGAAGCAGGCTTCCCACTTGGAACTGCGGGCACTCCGGAGTTATTCCTCGTCTACTCCGACGGCTCCGGCGTCGAATCGTACCGTTGCGATCATGGCGCGGCACGTTGGGCAGGCAGGCAACTCGCGTCTGGCGATGTCGTCTTCACGCATGGCGCCAACCTCGCGCGCTTCACATCGCCGCTCGCGCACGAAGAACGCATCGCCGCTCCTCCCGCTCAATACGCCGGCGCGATCGTTGAGACCGCGTCCGCCTGGCTGGTGAGCGCGCGCAAAAGCACGGAGAAGACCTACAGCATCAATCTCTGGAAGCCGGGTAGCGCGAAACTAGAAACCGTTCTCGTCGAAAACGGGACGAATCTGCTCGCGCCCGTTCTGGTCGCGCCACGCCCCACGCCGAAACATCATCCATCCGCCCTGCACCCGTGGAGCTACGCCAACCTTCTCGCGCTCGATGCCCGCCTCTCTCGCGACGGCGTGCTGAAAAATGCCCCCGCCACTGTACGACTTGAAACGCGCGATACCAACGGCCACATCGCTTCATTGGGAACCGCGCCGGTTGAGTCCGACGGTTCCTTCTTCGTCCAGGTCCCAGGCGATCGGCCAACCCGCTTCGCGCTGCTCGACGGCAAAGGCGCTGTCCTGCGCCAGGAGCATGGCTGGTTCTGGGCGCGCGCAGGCGAGCAACGCATCTGCGTCGGATGCCATGCCGGCCCCGAGCATGCCGCGGAGAATCGTGTACCTGCCGTGCTTCTGCGCACCACCACGCCAGTTGATTTGACCGGTGCACCCAACGCCCAGGCGGCCCAGACCGCTCTCATGGGAGGCAGCTCCAAATGAATCGCCTTCTGGCACTTTGCGCAATGGCCGGACTCATCGCGGTACCAGCTTCTCTGCGAGCGCAGGCACCCGTTCCCAAGGCTGCAGCAAGCGCTTCGATCACGCCGCAGACGGCCAGCGCCGCGCCCGCCATCCGCTTTGAAGACGCGACGGACCAGGCCGGCATCGACTATGTGCACAGCTTTGGCTCGGCCCAATTGGGCTCTCTGCTCGAAGGCACCGGCGCCGGGTGCGTCTGGTTCGACTACAACAACGACGGGCTCCCCGATCTCTACGTCGTCAATGGCCGTCCCCTCGACGACTCGATGCACCCGCATCCGCTGAAAGAGAAACCGAGCCCGCTGCCGCACAACCATCTCTATCGCAACGACGGCAACGGCCACTTCACCGACGTCACACAGAAGGCCGGCCTCAGTCCCGACATGTACGGCATCGCCGTCGCCGCCGCCGACTACGACAACGATGGCAACGTCGATCTGCTCGTTACCGGCTACGGCAAGACCATCCTCTATCACAACGACGGCAACGGCCACTTTACCGACGTCACCGAGAAGGCGAACATCAAGGTTGACGGATGGGCCATCAGCTCCACCTGGCTCGATTACGACAAGGATGGCTGCCTCGATCTCTTTGTCGGCCGATATGTGAAGTTCGACCCCAAGTATCGCGCCTTTTATGCGGCCGACAACTATCCCGGCCCGCTGGACTACGAGGGCGAGACCAACAAGCTCTTTCACAACAACTGCGACGGCACATTCACCGATGTCTCGGACAAGTCCGGCATCAGCGCCTACGTGGGCCGCACCATGGGCGTCACGGCTGCGGATTTCGACGGCGACGGATGGGACGACATCTACGTGGCCAACGATCGCACCGAGAATTTCCTCTTCCACAATAAACACGACGGAACTTTCGAGGAGATTGGCAACGACTCCGGCACAGCCTTCGGACAGAACGGCGAATCAACCTCCTCCATGGGTCCGGTGTTCGCTGATTTCGAAGGCAGCGGCATGCTCGACCTCTGGGTCACCGACGGCCACTACAACCGCATGCTGCGAAATACTGGGAAGTTGAGCTTCGACGATATCGGCGCTACCAACGGCGTATCCCAAGCCAACGCACAGTACGTCAGCTGGGGGACCGGCGTCTACGACTTCGATAACGACGCCCAGCTCGACATCCTCATCTTCCATGGCGGGCTCATTCATCTCATCCCGCAGGAGCATACGCTCTTCCGCGGCCAGGGAAGCGACCGCTTCGAAGATGTATCGCGCGACGCCGGGCCCGTGCTCAGTACGCGCACCGTGGCGCGCGGCGCCTGCTTTGCCGACTACGACAATGACGGCAAAGTCGATGCCTTTCTCGTCAGCCTGGGCGCGAAGGGCACTCTCGTGCACAACGTTTCCCAGAACACCGGCCATTGGATTGCCCTCAAGTTGAAAGGCACAAAAAGCAATCGCGACGGCATCGGCGCACGTGTTGAAGTCATGGCTGGCGGGCGGCGCTTCATGCAGGAGCGCGTTGCCGGCTCAGGCTATCTCTCGCAAAACGATGACCGGCTCCACTTCGGCCTCGGCACTGCAACGTCGGTCGACAAGATCCTCGTCCATTGGCCCAGCGGCCACGAGCAGACGCTCACGGACCAGCCCATCGACCGCGTGCTCACAGTTGAGGAGCCGAAGTGATGCAGCTCCCTCAGCGCCGCCTCCGCTTCGGAATCGTTGCCGGGCTATGCGCTGCCGCAGTTGCCTGTTTTGCCACCGCACTTGTGAACGGCCGTCCCGCTCGCGCCGCAAGCAACCCAACTGGAGAGCACCTCACCTACGCCTCGCCTGTCGAAATCCTGCCCTCAAAAGGTGCTCATCAACTGTACGTTCTATGCCAGGGGACCGACGAGGTTCGCGTGCTCGATGCGTCCACCTATGCGGAGATCAAGGTCATCCCCGTCGGTCACATTCCACGTGGCTTTTCGCTCTCGCCCGATGGCGCGCGTCTGTATGTCGCGAATACTTGGGACGACACCATCTCCGTCATCGACACAAAAGATCTCACCGTCGCCGCCACCTGGCCCATCGGCTCCGAACCAACCAACGTCGTGGAAGACCGCAGCGGAAAGTACATCTTCGTCGCCAACCGCATTTCAAACGACGTCGCCGTGCTCGACACCCAGTCCGGTCAGGAGATCAAGCGCCTCGCCGCGGGCCGCGGCGCAAGCTACATCGCGCCCTCGCCCGATGGAGCCCGCCTTTATGTGACCCATGTCTATCCCAACCCGGGCGTGTATCGCACGGCGCCTGAGTCCGAGATCACCGTGATCGACTCAGCACGCGCCGTTGTCGAAGAACGCATTCCACTGCACGGTATCGCCCATGGCTTCCACATCGCGTTCTCAAGGGACGGCAAACTGGGCGTCGCCGCTACACTGCACCCCAAGAATCTTGTGCCCCTCGCCCATCTCGAACACGGCGGCGCCTTCGTTGATACGTTGATGCTCTTCGGCGCAGATGTGGGCCCGAAGCCCGTGGAAGTCCCTCTCGACGAACTGGAGCGCTACGCGGCGAGACCCTTTGCCGTGGCAATCACGCCGGATCAGTCGCGCATCTACGTCACAAGCGGCGGCTCGGAGATTGTCACCGTGATTGACGTACAGCGCCTTTTGCGCTTCATCCATGCGCATCCCGCGCCGTTTGCACAGGACCTGTCGGCCAGCGCAAACTATGTCGCCACCCGCGTCGCCGTTGGGCGTGATCCACGAGGTGTGCTGCTTCTCCACAACGGAAAGCAACTGCTCGTCGCCAACCGCCTCGACAGCACAATCAGCGTCATCGATACAGCGACCAATCGCGTCACTCGAACCGTTGCCCTCGAAGGCCCGAAACAAATCTCCGTCCTGCGCCATGGAGAGCAGACGTTCTACACCGCGCGCTACTCCTTTCAAGGCCAGATCGGCTGCGCCAACTGCCACATCGATTCCACCTTCGACGGGCTCACTTGGGATCTGGAGCCGGATGGGTTTGGCCGCGATGTCGTTGACAATCGGCCCATCGAAGACCTGAAGGGAACCGAACCCTACAAGTGGAACGGCGGAAACCCGAACCTGCCCACTGAGTGCGGTCCGCGCACGGAGAAATACTTCTGGCGCTCGGAGAACTACGACGATCTGACGCTGACCGACCTCGTCGCCTATGTCCGCAGTCTGCCGTCCAGGCCCAATCGCTGGCGCCAGCCTGACGGTCAACTTACGCCGGCCCAGGAGCGCGGCAAAGCCATCTTTGGGCGCGCTGCCGACAAGTTCGGCAAGCCGATCCCCGACGCCAATCGCTGTTCGTATTGCCACAGCGGTCCAAAGGGCACAAGCCAGAAGTCCTTCGACGTGGGAACCAGGAAGTCCACCGACAACACGGGCCTGCTCGATACGCCCCAGCTCAGCAACATTGCTCTCAGCTCACCGTATCTGCACGACGGCTCGGCCGCCACACTCGAGCAGATCTGGACCGTCTTCAACCCCGACGACAAACACGGACGCACCAACGACCTCACCAAAGATGAACTCAACGACCTGATCCAGTATTTGAGGACGCGATGAAGAAAATGACTCTCCTGATCCTCGCCGTTGCGCTGTTCGCTCCAGCCGTCATGCTCTCGTCAGCCCAGATCGCGAACTCGAAAACAAAATCTTCAACTATCAGCGCAGGCACGAATGGCGCGACAGCGCAATTGGCCCCACCGCAGGTGGCGCATGGGATGCCGCGGTATCGGTTTGAGAATTTCACCACCGCCAACGGCTTGCCCGACAATCACGTGTATTCCGTACTTGTCGATGGCGATCGCATCTGGGCCGGCACCGACAACGGCCTCGGTCTCTATGAAAACGGCAAGTGGAAGACCTACACAAAAGCCGATGGACTGGCGCATCGCGCCGTGCTTTCTCTGGCGCTCGACAAGCGCACCGGCGACGTCTGGGCGGGCACCATGGGCGGCCTCAATCGCATCTCCGGCGGGCGTATCGACACATTCACCCAACTCAACTCCGGCCTTAGCAACGACGTGGTCTACGGAGTCTCTGTCGAAGGCGAAAACGTGTGGGTGGCCACTGCCGCGGGCGCGTGCCGCCTCAACCTCCATACGAACGAGTGGTCGCTTTACAACGAACGCAACACGCCCATGAACGAAATTTGGGTCTACGGCGTTTCCGCCACCCCAACCAAGGTGTACTACGCGGTCTGGGGCAGCGGGCTTCTCGAGTACGACCAAAAAACCGGGGCATGGGACAAGTACGACGACCCCGACGGCGAAACCGAGATGGTGCTGTTCAAAGACCAGGGCCTGATTCACGAGATCACGACCTCGGTGAGCTACGTCGACAACGTCGCCTGGGTCGCAACATACTTTGGCGACAGCCGCTACGACGGGCGTTACTGGCACAACTTTCTCACCAAAGACAGCGGACTGCCTTCGAACTTCACCAACGTGGTGAAGGGGGTCGATGCGCATCGTGCCTGGTTCGGGACTGACAAGGGGTTGGCCTATTACGACGGCACGAACTGGGCAGTCTATCGGCCCTCGTTGACCACCGGAATGCCAGAGATGACCGTGCGCGACGCCAGCGGCAAAGTGACACAAGTGCCGGTCGCCACTGCGCCCGCGCACCACTACATCCTCAACATCGACTTTCAAGGGAACGATCTATGGGTCGCTACGGCCCATGGGTTGAGCCACGGAACACTGCTGAAGAAAAAATAAGGAGCCATCATGATGATTGACGTTGCAGAAGTTTTGGAGACCATTGGGCACGCACCGATCCGCAAGCGCGCCATGACCAACCTCGGCGTTTTGAACGAGGCCTACGCCTATGCCAAGCCAAGCTCGTTTTCGCGCGGCATGCGCATCGACCTCAACGGCCTCACCATCCTGCTCATCTCAGGCACCGCTTCGATCGATGAAGACGGCAAGAGCGTCCACATCGGCGACTTCCGCGCCCAGATGCGCCGCACCCTGGAGAACATCACCGGACTGCTCAAAAGCGAGGGCTGCACCTGGCACGACATCGTCCGCACCTCGTGCTACCTGCGCGACATCGATCGCGACTACGAGATATTCAACGAAGAACGCACCGCGTTTTTCGCCGAACAGGGTCTTGATCCGCTGCCCGCTTCAACTGGAATCCAGGCCAAGCTGTGCCGCCCCGAGTTGCTCGTTGAAATCGAAGCCATCGCCATGTTCCGCACTGAAAAGGCCTGCTGCAAAAAGGAGTAGGTGCAATGAAAATGGATTTGGTGTCGAGCGGGATGTGCGTCCTTGCCCTATGTGCGGCCTGTGCAGTGGCCCAGTCGCCTGCTGTTCTGCCAATGGCTGAGATGTCGCATCTCTGCGCATGCGGCGCACATCCGCCCGGCCCACCGCGCGACCGAACAGTGGAGCCGTATGCGGGCGAGCCGCAGGACATGAGTCCCTACGAAAAGTTCACCCGGCCCTACGATCTCAACTACACACATCCCAACATCTTCATGGGCGCGGGACGCGAGACGCCGGATCCGAAGAACCTCACCGAAGTGCGTATCGGCTTCTTCGGGCCTATCGAGCACACGCCCGATGAAGTCTTCGGGCAGCGCATGCTGCATGGCGCGCAGCTTGCGATAGAGGAGGCGAATGCGCGTGGCGGTTATGGTGGCAAGCCATTCCGGCTGATGCTGCATAACGACTACGACAACTGGCAGGCCAAAGCGGTCTATGGCGACGACCGGTCAACCGACCCGACGATCTGGGGCTCGTCCTCGAATGAAGCCGTCAAGATGGTTTACGACGACGAAGACTGGGCCATCTTCGGATCCATCAGCTCCGAGTCCACACACATCATATTGCGCGTCGCGTTGAAAGCCGAGATTCCCATCGTCAACTCGGCTTCAACAGACCCCACGATTCCCGAGACCTACATCCCGTGGTATTTCACCGATCTCCAGGACGATCGAGTGCAGGGTCTCACCCTTGCGCGTCGTGTCTATACCGAGCTCGGCATGAAGCGCGTGGCGCTGCTCCGCGTCAACAACCGCTACGGCCGATTTGGCGTTCTCAAGTTTCGCGATGTTTCACGCCGCCTCGGTCACCCGGTCGTGATCGAGCAGAAGTTCCTGCCCGGGGACACGGACTATTCCCGCGCGCTGAAGATCATTCAGTCTTCTCGCACCGATGCCATCGTGCTTTGGGCCGATGAGGCCGAGGCCGCAGGAATTCTTGTACAGATGAAGGCGCTTGGCATGAAGCAGCGTGTGTTCGGTTCCTATCGCACTCTGGGGCCGGAATTGCTGTCCAAAGCAGGTCCCGCGGCCGAAGGGCTCGAAGCCGTATTTCCCTACGACCCCACGCGCGCCGATCCGCGCTGGCTCGCATTTAATCAACGCTTCGAAGCGCGGTTCAACCAAAAGCCGGAGCAGTTTGCGTCGCTGGCCTTCGATGCCATGAGCGCGCTGCTCGACTCGATCTGCAAAGCCGGCCTCAACCGCGCGCGTATTCACGACGCGCTTGCCGACATCGAGGAATACGACGGCGTCACGGGCCACATGACCTTTGACCCCAATCAGAAGAATGTTGCGCCTATGTACCTGGGCACTGTGCAGAACGGCGCGATCACCTATCGCGTGCAGAGCATGGAAAAGAAGCCCGCGCAGTCCGCCGCCACTCTGCCAGTCGCCGGCCCCGTGCCCTACGCGCGCGTAGGCGAAGAAGGCGTCAGCTATGCCGGCCCCAAGCAGCCGAATGTGCCGCCCGGGCAAGTGAAGTTGGTCTTGTTCGGGCCGCATGCCGACGCCGTGGCGCATGCGCCGGAACTCCAAACACTGTTGTCCACCAGCCTCACCAACGGCATGTCCTGGGAATTGCTCTCCGTCGCCAGCGACCAGAATTGGGGCGCTGCTTCTACGCAGCTGGTGCATGCCCTATGGGATGAGCATGCGCTTGCAATCATCGCCCTCGACCGCGACGCCGCTCATCTCTCTGAGCAGCTTGCGCTCAAGGCGTTTGTTCCCGTTCTCGCCCTCAGCGACGACAAGGCCCTGACCTCAACGAATATTCCCTGGATCTTTCGACTTCCAGCCAGAACCCCTCCCGCAAAAGCGCTCGCGCTCCTCGTGCAGGCCGCGGCACGCTCTGGAGCAAACCCTGAGCGTCTTCGCGAAACCCTCGCCTCCGGCGACCCGTATTCCGGTGTTGCGTTTCTTTCCACGGGCGAGCCAAAAGGGAATTAGTTGCTGTCTGCGTATCCAGGTGTAATCGCGCAAAAAAAGAAGGGCAGCCATTTCTGGGGGCTGCCCTTCGTAGTTGAAGCGATTTCTCCAGGCTACGGCAGGTAATAGCGCAGAGACGTAAAGAACATGTTGTCCGTTCCGTTTGCGCCGCCGCCTGGATTGGTCGTACCGCCCGCCCCCGACCACAAGTCGCGCTCGAACCAGCTGTACTGCAGGCCCTGGCGCAGACGACCTTTCGGCCCATTGTAGATGTTGTACCAGTAGCCGGCCGTGAATTCCTGCACGTCTTTGTTGTTGCCGCCGCAGTTGGCAGGCGTCGATGGGCTGAACGACCCGCCGCTCTTCACTTCGACCTTGCAGCCGGACATGTTGGCATCGTAAGTGCCATAGCCGACACCTTTGCCGCCGCTGATCGCATAATTGCGATCCAGGTAGTCGCCGCCGTAGTTGAAGTAGATCGTCGTGCGCGGGTTCGGATTCAGCTCCAGTGTGCTGAGAGCCGAGAAACCGTGGATCGGCGAGATTGTTCCGTTGGGACGCAGCGTGATATCGGCGATGGTCGATGAACCATACCGGCCTACGCCCTGACCCCACAGGCCCTTCAAACCAACCGTGACTTTCTTGTGTGCCAGCGGTCCGCGGAAGCCGCCGCCGACACCCCCAGCCCAAACTGAATTGTTGTAGGGGCTGCCGGTTGTCGGATAGATCCGATCCCGGAAGCTGCGCCCGATACCGAAAAGTTCCCAATGACCCCAGCCCGGCTCGGCCGCGATTTTGGCGACAAAATCGGGAGTCATGTTGAAGGAGTAATTCGCATTCAGGTTGTAGAGACCGCCGCCTACGCCCGCCGAACCGATCAACAGATTGGTAGGCAGGTTAGCGCCAGCCGGGTTCAACGTTTCTGCGTTCTCAGCCGACACGCCAACGAAAAGCTTCTTGCCGATATCCTTCGATACACGGAAGCTGTATTGACGCGTCCAGACAAAGCCCGCGTTATACTGCGCGTCGATCGTGGCCGGCAGAATCTCCGTGCCGCGCGTCAATCCCTGCGTGCTCTCTGTGGCCAGCGACCAGCCTTGGCCACCGGAGAAGTCCCAGCCGTTCGCGAGCTTTGCGTCAGCCCACAGTTGACGTTGGCGCATCGTGTAGCTGTTTGACTGGTTATTGTTCGATGTCACGCCGGCGCTCAACCAATCCAGTTCGTAATAGCCGGTGAGTGTGAACTTGTCGAGCTTTCCGACTGCTTTCAGAGCGAGGCGCGACTGGCGGCCCGATCCAAAAAACTCGCTGATGTTGGATCCATCGGCATAACCCAGAGGAATGCCGGTGAAGGCCGTGTTGATGTCGCCGCCCGTTGCACCCTGGCGCCAAACTGTTTCTGCCGCCAGAAAGCTGCCGGCAGGTGACAGCGTGATGCCCTTGTAGTGGAGTACATCCGGGCTGTTGATGGCCTTCTTGATCGCCGCGTTCTCATCCGACATGGTGGTGACCATCGATACGGCATTGGCCTTCAGGTCGGTCACCGTGCCCTGCAGCGAAGAAACTGCAGACGCGTTGTCTGCGGTTGCCTGCTGCTGTGCCGTGGCGTCCGCTTCCGCCTTCGCTGCCGCCGCCGCCGCATCTGCCGCTGCCTGCTGCGCCTGCTTCAGCTGCGCGTCCTTGGCTGCCAGATCGCCCTTGAGACCGTCGATCTGCCCCTGAAATTCCTGGCGCAGCGATTGAATCTGGTCCTCCACCGTTGGCTTCGGTGGCTTCTTGGTTACGTGTTTCTTCGCGGCTGGCGCGGGGGGATCGCCGGCATAGGCATAAGTGCCGACAAAACTGGCTGCCAGAATTGCTGCGGCAGCAGTATGAAGTCTGAAGTTCATTGGGCCTCTCTTTTCCCTCTTGAATCAGGTTGATTCGTGCCCGCGTCCGCTGACCGCGCGAGCGCGTTATCTTTCGCACTTCGGAACCTTCAGGTTGCATGATTGCGTCATTCCCGAAAATCCAGCGAAAGGAATCCGAACGGCCGCAAAGGTGCAACGCAGAAGTAAATTCTTGCTGGCCATGTCTGTTTCAAAGGCTCTCAGACTTTGATGAATATTTGACTAATTCACATATTTTTCACAAAGCGCTTAACGTGCCCAATCTGGATAGATAGAGATAGAATTCATCGCCCATTAACAAAACGGACCGGCCCATCGGCCGATCCGTCCTTGCCCTATAAACGCTGGCGAAACTCTACTTGGTTGTCTGCTCAGCTTGCCCCGTCCGAGCTTGTCCTGCGCTGAGCAAGTTAGACATAATCCGATATGCGCCAGGCACTAACTCGGGTAACTGACGATAGAGAGCAAATGCAACATAGATATAAGTCCCTTTGCCGTCCTTGGCGATGAGCAGTCCCCCGCGCTGTGGGTCCTGCCCGGCATCTGCCGTTTCCGTCACGGCAGTGTAGTGGGCATCCCAGGTTTCCAAAAACGAGTGACCCCGCTCCTCAACCCAACCGTCAAAATCTGCCGCGGTAATCGTATTTGGCCAGACCAGCAGGGAGTTGTTGGGGTCGAGCAATTTCACGGGCGCCTGCTCGTCCACAACCCGCTCCGGACTGCGCCCCAGCCCCAGCGGAAACGGGGCAGGGAAGTTGCTGCTCTGATATTGCACGATCAGCGTGCCGCCCTGGCGCACGAATTCCTTAAGACGAGACTCCGCTGCAGCCAGGTCCGGCCGCACTGAATACGCGCGAATCCCGATCACAAGAACGTTCCACTGCGACAAATCCGCCGAAGACACCTCGTTGGCAGTAAGCACGTGGCTCGTTACGCCCATTCCTTCAATCGCATCCGGCACCAGGTCGCCTGTGCCCATCACGTAGCCAATCCGCAAACCCGGTGCGATCTTTACATCCACCTTGCGCGTGCGCAGCGCCGCGCTTCGATATTGGTTGTACGGGCGAAGGCCCGGATAGCCCACACTCTGCCATCCGTCTTCGTAAGTGCGCCCCGCACTCTGCGCCTCGGCCTCGATCGAAATTGCTCCGGTCTCAGCGCCATCCGGAGTGACAGAAAAAAGAATTGGCTCCGTGTCGCCCGCATTCGCGCGATGAAACTTTGCCTCCGTCGGCTCTGCGCGCCAGCCAGCCGGCAACTTAAGCGTCACCGTTCCATCGGCGGCAGACTGCGTGTGCACCGTGACCCGAACAGGCAGCGTGCTTCCTTGCGCCACCGGAAGAATGCGTGCCTCCGGCTCCACGCGTACTCCGATGGCTGGCGTTACTACCAGAGGTTCGTAGATTCCCCCTGGGCCCGTCACGCGCCCCAGTGCTTGCACCACGCGCCCCATGCGAATCGGCAGGTCTTCAAACGAAAACTCAGCCCATGCCGCAAGCGGCCACGGCGCAAAGGACCGTTCGCGCCACGCTGGATTCGAAATGTCGTAGTACGGCTGCTCAATCGAGGGCCGCGTAAAGAACGGCTTCGTCGGCTCCGCACTCTCCGGAACCTTCAAGTCGTAGATCGAGTCGGAAACTTCGGGCTTAATCTTCGAACTGATCGCATCGCCGGCACTCCACGGTGTGGCGGCCGTGCCTTCGAACCAGGTTTTCACCAGTCGGACATCGGAAGACGCGCTCGCTGTGTGGATGTGCACCTTGAAGCTTTCGCCAGGGGCAACACTGCGCGGCGCCTCATCGGCTGAGTTGCCTCGGAATCCACCCGGCTGCACAGCTGCTTCATTGGTTCGATATGCGACCAGGTCCAGCCCCAGCATCTCGGCAAGCACCACTTGAAACTCTGCAACCTTCGTGTCGAGCTCGAACAGGAGGTTTGCCTTGCTTCGCTCTTCGATTGTGCTGGCGCTCACCTTCGCCCGCAGTTCGAGAGTGCGTCGATAGACTGACGCGGTTTCCTGCGCTAACTTGCTCCGCTGATCGCACGCGCATTTCGATTGAAGATTCTTAAGCCCATCGTCAATCTGCTGCAGTCCGGGCACAAGCCAGTCCGGCAGCGCGCCGGGAACAAGGCGCGCCAATCCTCGCAGACTCGTGTCGATATGAACTCGGTTGTTGGCGAAGAGGCTGT
This sequence comes from uncultured Acidobacteriaceae bacterium, assembly GCA_963760475.1. Taxonomy (GTDB): domain Bacteria; phylum Acidobacteriota; class Terriglobia; order Terriglobales; family Acidobacteriaceae; genus Telmatobacter. The sequence continues at coordinate 348,970 of CAVXDG010000009.1, forward strand.
CGTTGTCGCCATTGAACGGCGCAGCCGCTTGCGCGGCGCTCGCCACCGCCCAGAGATGATAGCTCGTACTTGCCGGCCCGCTCAGTGCAGGATTCGCGCCCCCGTTTTGCGACTTCTGCTCTCCCCAGCCTTGTCGCGCAATCTGCGCATAATTGCGCCCCAGCGCGGGGTCAAACGTTCCCACCGGCAACGTGACATCCGTCGATGGCACGCCCGTGGTCCATTCGCCTGTGACGTAATTGTGAAATTTCGCCGGTGCCCATTTCCCGGTAGCGTAGTCAAACATGCCCTTCTCTGTCACCGGCGCAAATGGCACCATGGAGTAGACCGCGAGCGGTTGCCACGGTTCAAGTCCATCTTTCAGCTGCTCGGGGAACACCTTCGGATCAGCGGCCGCATGAAAGACTTCCTGCGCAATCTCGCCCGACACCTGGTGTTGTCCGTGTCCGTCGGTAATGCCGCCCACAAACGTCGAGACAATAATCTGAGGCCGCTCCTGCCGCACTGCGAGTACCGCGTCGTACAGCACGCGGTCGTGACCCCAGCGCGCAAACGATTCTTCCTGGGTCTTCGAGAAACCGAAATCCGCCTCGGTGCCCCATAGCTGTTTCGCCCCGTAGAATTCATCGGCCTTCAGCAACTCGTTGGTGCGGATGATGCCCAAGGCGTCATAGCTGTCGACCGACATCGCGTTCTGGCCGCCCTCGCCGCGCGTGAGCGTAAGGAGGGTGCAGCGCACACCGAGGCCGCGTGAAAGATAGGTGAGCAGCGCCCCATCTTCATCGTCCGGATGTGCCACGATCATCATTAGGCTGGCCGTGGTGCCGAGCCGCTTCAGACTCTGTGCGAGAGCAGCCTGGCCTCGGTCTTCCGGCAGCGGCAGCGCAATCGAAGAAGGCTCTATGGTCGGGAGACTGGCGGCACGGGGCGGCGCTTTCTGACCCCGTAGAGATGTAGCCGCAAACGCAAAAATCAGGATTCCAAAAGCCGGCCACTGCGCAGCTCGATGAGCACTCCAGTTAATGATCATGGTCTTGGCCAGTGTACAATCCGCCAGAGTAGCGTTGAAAGCATAAGCCTCCCTGGTGATCCCGTCCTCATCTATCTCCGAGCCTTCTAAACCGCTTGAGCGTCGTATTGGACTGCGCTCCGCGGTGCTCTTCAATATGCTCGAGATGATCGGCGTGGGACCCTTCATCACCCTGCCGCTCGTCATCGCCGCCGCAGGCTACAAGCTCTCAGTCTGGGCTTGGTTGCTGGGCGCCGCAATCGCCGTTGCCGATGGACTGGTATGGGCTGAACTCGGCGCAGCATTTCCGCGTGCCGGCGGATCGTACGCATTTCTTCGCGAAATTTACGGGCCCAGGCGCGCAGGCAATTGGCTCAGCTTCCTCTACGTGTGGCAGCTGAGCTTTTCCGCTCCTCTTTCCATCGCTTCCGGCTGCATTGGCCTGTCGAGTTTCCTCGCCTGGTTCTGGCCGGCGCTCGACACGGCGCCTTTTCCGGCGCTCCATGCCTTGCATTACTCCAACTTCGCCGCGGCTGGCGCATGCCTGCTGGTCACCGCGCTGCTTTATCGCAACCTCAGCTCCGTCACCCGCCTCGCGTGGATTCTGTTTGCCGGCGTAATGGCCGCCATGGCCGGCGTAATTGCATCCGGCTTCGCTCACTCGGCCGCATCAGGCGGATGGCACATGCCGGCGACGCCCGCGCAGTCTGCCGGTTTGGCGGTTGCCGGTATGGCCCAGGCCACACTCATCGCCACCTACGACTACTGGGGCTACTACAACATCACCTTTCTGGGCAGCGAGGTTAAGCAGCCGGAGCGCACCATTCCCCGCGCAATTCTGCTCTCCGTCGTGCTTGTGGCCGCGCTTTATGTGGCGATGAATATGGCGGCCCTGCCGGCAGTGCGCGATGCGGCCACCCATGCCGTCACGCAGGGGGAGCGCCTGCAGCTCGTCGCCGACATTGCCCGCTCGGCCTTCGGGATATGGGCCGGCCGCCTCATGGCAGCCCTCATCGTCTGGACCGCCTTTGCCTCCGTGTTCTCGCTGCTGCTCGGCTACTCGCGCGTGCCCTATGCGGCCGCGGGCGATGGCAATTATTTTCGCGTGCTGCATGCCGTTCATCCGCGCCACGGCATCCCGCACCGCTCGCTCGTCGCGCTGGGCTTGGTCGCCACCCTCTTCTGCTTCTTCTCGCTGCAGCAGGTCATCACCATGCTCGTGATCACGCGCATCCTGCTGCAGTTTCTTCTGCAACAGGCCGGAGTCATTCTGCTGCGGATCCAGCGGCCCGAATTGAACCGACCCTTTCGGATGCCGCTCTATCCCTTGCCCCCCCTCGCGGCGATGGCGGGCTTTGCCTTCATCCTGATCAATCGCGTGCATGCCGTCGAAGGCCTGGCTGTGGCCGCGGCCATCGCCTGCAGCGGAACCCTGATTTATCTAATTCGCGCAAGACGATTGCGCCAATGGCCGTTTGCTTTGGAAACATAAGTCGCGGGTCACGCATCCAAATGTGCGCACGAAAACGCCGAGTGGCTCTTTGTCAGTTTAAAAACATAGTCCGATACAGCGTATCCCGCTGCACAGGCTTGAACCCCGCGTCGCGAATGATCCGACGCAGCTCTTCCTCGGTCGTGCAATTCGAAGTGCCCGCGGCCTTCACCACGTTCTCCTCAAGCATCACCGAACCCACATCGTTGCCGCCGAAGTGCAGCCCAACCTCAAGAACCTTCAGCCCTTGCGTCACCCAGCTGGCCTGCACATTTTCGATGTTATCGAGATACAAGCGCGCAATCGCCAGCACCTTCAAATACTCCACGCTGGTCGCTTCATCCCAGCCCCGCCCGCCAAGCGCGGTATTGTGCGGCTGAAAGCTCCAGGGAATAAACGCCGTGAACCCGCCTGTCTCTTCCTGCAGCTTGCGCACAACTTCAAAATGATTAATACGCTGGTCGAATGTCTCGCCCACCCCGAACATCATGGTCGCCGTGGTGCGCATGCCCAGCTGGTGCGCCGTGCGATGCACGCTCACCCAGTCCTCCGTGCGGCATTTCAGGCGCGCAATACGGAACCGTACATCGTCGTCCAGAATCTCCGCGCCGCCGCCGGGAATCGAATCGAGGCCCGCATCGCGCAGCCGCGCAATCGTGTCGCGCAGGCTCAGACTCCGAGTACTCTGCGATCGCCAGCACCTCCGAAGCGGACAGGCAATGCAGCCAGATTTGCGGAAAGCGCTGCTTGATCCCCGTGAACAGCCGCTCAAACCAGTCGATCTTGAGATCGGGATGAATGCCGCCCTGCATCAGCACGCCCGTGCCGCCCATCTCCACCGTCTCCGCGATCTTCTCGTAGATCTTTTCGAAATCGAGGATGTAGCCCTCGCTCGCCTTGGGCCCTTTCAGCGGCCGATAGAACGCGCAGAAGGTGCAGTACTCAGTGCAGAAATTCGTGTAGTTGATGTTGCGATCGATGATGTAGGTAACCACGCCCTCAGGGTGCAGACGCCGACGCACGGCATCCGCCTCAAAACCTAGTCCGATCAGGTCAGGGGAGTTGAAAGAATCGAGGGCCTGTTGGCGAGTCAGCGACATAAGTAGATTCTACCAATCTGCCCGTTCCCCTGGTTTGGTCCGCTTGCCGGCCAACCCCAAATCCAGGCTCACTTGCCTCGCTTCGAGCGAAAAAGAAACAGCCCGCGATTCAGCACCGGCTCCTTCCGCGTGCGCGAAAGGTTGCTCGCGGTCGAAATGCCGCTGAACAAGATCAGGAAATCCCAGAAAGAGCGAATTCGTTCCGTGAGAGTCTTCTCGGGCATAGCAGGTATCCATGAGTGCTGTGCTGCTGTTCTATTCGAGATCGCCTGGGCGCCCAAGGTTGCGCAATATTTTTCACGGCGGGCGCAGTGTCCATCGGGTGCCGTCGCCGGGATGGTCAAAGTCAGCCCAGGTCGCTCTCGTTACCGTAGCAGCGCTGAAGCCGCCCAAAGCACCGGAGCCTGTCCATGGAAATCGCCCGTCCGTCGATGCCGGGCCAAATAATATGCCAGATCGTTTTTCTTGCCCGTGCCTTCGCAGACGTTCGTCACATCGTTGTTCTGGTCGATATAGCCGACCACTGAAATCCATGCTCTGCGCGCTGCCGGACCGTACGTTGCTGCATCGAGCCAACCATTCCTGACTCCGGTGATCATGGCGAACGCGAACATGGCCGAGCTCGATGTTTCCGGCCACGCATCGTCATGATCGATCAGCTGACGCCACATCCCGTCCTTGCCCTGGTACTTCAAAAGCGCTGCCATCATCAGGCGATAGCCCTCCAGAATGCGCGCACGCCGCGGATCATCGCTCCCCAGATCGCGCAGGATTTCCGCCATCCCCGCCGCGAACCATCCATCCCCGCGACCCCAGTAAAACGGCACATCCGGCGCATGAAAGAAAAGCCCGTTGGGCTGCTGCAGTTTGTCCAGATACGACACCATCTCTTGCGCGTCGCGATCGAGATACACGCGCTCCCCGGTAGCCCGATACGCCTCCAGCTGCAGCATCGTCAGCATGTACATGTCATCGACCCAGAAGCGCGTTTCCTCTGAAAGTCCATCCGGCTGCGGATTTTCCCACTGCCGGTCTGCCCAGTACTTGCCCTCGGTCAGGAATCGCGCGTCTTTGGTCTGCACTGCGATCTCAAGAGGCACAATGCCGAAGATCGAGTCGTCGACGTGCCGGCGTACAGGCCGGCGCGCTGCCTCGGTGCCACCGGGCATCAAAGGCTCGAACCGCCCAATCAGCTCGGCACGCAGCCGCTCGTCGTGGGTCTCCCGGGCAAAGGTCAGCGCTCCGTACCAGGTAACCACCTCGGAGTAGTGAATGGTCGCCGTGTACTGGTGCGGGCTGGTCACAAAGTGTTCGGCGAGATTCTTGCCGACTTCTTGCGGCGATGTGCCTTGAGGCCAATCGGTGAAGAAGCTGCCCGCCTGAGCCGCGGCGGAGATGGGCAACGCGAGTGCGAGCAATGCGAGCGGAAATATCAGTCGAAAAGCCTTTGTCATCAAAATGGGTTCCCGATCACTCCGCACACATCATGCGTTTGCGCGCACGCTTTGTAAAGTGAGGGACGCCTTGACGCCGATGCAGGGCTACTTCCCAGGCTCCCCCTTCGACGCCGGGGTGGCCGCAGGCCGCGGCTTCTTGTCGGGGCTCGATACGCCAAAGCTCATCAGGAAGAACTTGATTCCTTTGCGAAGCGATTCCATCACGCTCATGGTATCGAGGGCCTCCCGCCCCCATCAGAATACCGGCTCGCGGTTGCGGGCCTTACCGTTGCGGTGAAGCCGCCGAAGCACCGGCCTCATCACGCAGAATGCTCAGTACCGCTGGAGGCAGGGGCTTGTCCGCGTTGGCCAGCAGAACGCTCACCTGCCAGATTTCCGCATCGGTCAATTGGGTCTTGAAGTCCGGCATTCCGGTCAGCCGGATCCCGTTTGCGACCTTCCAATAGGTCTCCCCCGGCGGATCGTCGCTCACACCCACCACGTTGCCCGAGTGATGCTTCTCCCAAAGCTGCGGGGCAGCGGGGGACATGTTCTGCCCGATCGGCGCAGGCTTGCCGTGGTAGCCGTGGCACACCGCGCATTTCTCGCTGTACACATGGGCCCCGGCAAGAAAGGTTCGCTCGTCCGCATCGGCGCCCGGACGCGGTGGCAGTTCGCGTTGAATGCGCGCGCTCAGCGCGATTCCGGTGATCTGTCGTTCAAACGGAAGCGGCGGATCGGCCACTGCCACGGGCGGCTTGCCGTTGTCGAACCAGATCAGGACGGCGAGCGGCAACAGCAAAACGCCAAAGATAATTCCGAATAACAAACGGCCCATAAGATATGCCTCCGCTGCACACCATCGTAGTGTATTGATGCCGCTTGCCCGTTTTTGCTTGGTGACTCGTTTCATGACAAAAACGTCATGCTGGACAGGACTGTGCAGATTTGGCACTCTGGGCGCAGACGCAAAACTCAATACGAGCGAATTTGCTGTGGCCTGCTCAGGAGACTTCTCTGTGGCGAATCACGCGGGAATGCGGCTCGGCCGAAAAGCAATCAAGACCGACTCACGCACCCTTCAGCTGGGCGATTATCTGCAGTCCACCCTGCCGCCTCCACCGTCCGCCGCGGATTGGACAAAGGGAATCACCGGCTGGGGCATGATGCTCAACGACCACCTCGGCGACTGCACCATCGCGGGCGTGGGGCACGCTATCCAGGTCTGGACCGCCAATACCGGCACGATTGCCTCCGTGCCCGATTCCGACATTGAAGCGGCCTATGAAAAATGGGGCGGCTATGTCCCAGGCGACGCAAGCACAGACACCGGCGGAGCGGAGTTGGATGTACTGAACGGCTGGCGGAAGGACGGACTCAGCGGTCACGCGTTGGTCGCCTTTGCCGATCCCCAATACGCCAACCTGACTGAGATTCGCCAGTCGATCGCCCTCTTCGGTGGAGTGTATGTGGGCTTTGCCCTGCCCCTCACGGCACAGAATCAGGATGTGTGGGATGTCGCGCCCGCCGGTGGATCCTTCGCTAACAAGGGAAGCTGGGGCGGCCACTGTGTGTATGTTCCCAAGTACGACGCGAACGGGTTTACCTGCATCAGCTGGGGCCAGCTCAAGACTATGACCGTAGCTTTCTGGACCGCCTACTGCGACGAGGCGCATACACTCCTTGGCCAGGATTGGCTCTCAACCAGGGGCGCGCCCAACGGGTTCGACCTGGCGCAGCTCCAAGCCGATTTGAGCGCCATCAAATAGAAGCAAACTGCCCCGGTCCGCGTCCAACAGAGAGCCTGTTATGAACTTTCGTGCGGTTGGCGTTGCGCGCGAAAACCGTGCCAAACGAGGCGGAGTCCGAAGGCTGTGGCGGGTCCACTGTCGAGGACAACAACGACGTATGGCGCGATTTGCGCCGTAACCCGAAGGGCTGGGGACAATTTCCCCCATTCCTTGTCGCTCGTCGCTTACAGACACCCGGTATGCTTCACTCCGCGCTTCGCGAACTGAGAAAAATTGGCGCCCAGCGCCAACCACGCGAAAGTTCATAACAGGCTCTAAGGCGGGTTCACCCACAATGCCGCCCTCGGATGGTTTAATACCAGATGGGGGAGCGCTTTTCTTAGCGGGTGCTTCCGTACAGTTTTGGAGGTATCCCGAAAGCGATGGTTTCTTTTCGCCCTTTTGTTTTTTTGCTGGCCCTCAGTGTGCCGGCAGTGCACGTTCTTCAGGCGCAGGACACAAGTTCGAGCAGCACCCCAGCCGCCCCTGCCAGTCAGGATCAGGCGCAGCAGCCTGCGGCCAGCCAAAACCAGGGTCAGATGAGCGTCCAGGCGCGCATCCGCGCACGCCGCGAACAGCGCCGCGCGCAGGCCATCCGCGACACCTACCTCCATCAATATGAGGCGTTCCTCGGGGGCGGCTACATTCGGTTCACGCCCGGGCCAAATCTGCAACGTACCACCATGTACTCGTGGAATGCCGCGGTGACACGCTACTTCGGCGAGAAGCTCGGCGCAACCATCGATGGCCGCGCCTACTATGGCACCGCCTTCGTGGGCCTCAACCCCTCGTCGATCACCCGCCCCGCCATCAGCCAATATGCGGTTATGGGCGGTCCCACCTACCGCTTCTTCCTGCGGCCGCGCTACTCCTTAAGTGCTCACGGACTGGGCGGTGTGGCTTTCGGTAATTTCTCCGGAGACACCAACGGCTTCAGCCCCGCTTCCCTCGGCCTCTACAAAGATTCGACCACCTACGCCCTCAACGGCGGCATCCTCGGCGAAGTCAACGTGGCCCCCAATCTCTCCCTGCGCCTCGGCGGCGACTACTTCGGAACCGGCTTCGGCTCCACCATGCAGAACAGCCTCGGCTTCACCTACGGCTTCGTCTACCGCTTCGGCAAACAGTAAAAAAATAGACGTCAGTCTCCGGGAACAAGAATTAGGCAATCGGAGGGAGCGTGGGGCTTTAGCCCCACGAGGCACGCGGCAAAATCAGGTGGGCTTTAGCCCCGGAAAACAAAGCCGGTCGAGTCCTTGGGGCTTCGACCAGCATTCTCCTTTCCTGATCTCTGTTCCCTGACACCTGATCCCTTCGCCTCACTGCAGTATCGGAATCCCCGCAATCCGCTTCTGCCACTCCGCCGGCCCGGTCTGGTGCACGCTCGTGCCCTTCGTATCAACAGCCACCGTCACCGGCATGTCCCGCACGTCGAACTCGTAGATCGCCTCCATGCCCAGGTCGCTCAAACGCCACCAGCCGCGACCCGTGGATCGCCTTCGACACCAGGTACGCCGCGCCGCCTACGGCCATCAGATACACCGCGCCGAATTCGCGAATCGCCTCGATCGCCACCGGCCCGCGCTCGGCCTTGCCCACCATGCCCAGCAGGCCCGTCTCGGCCAGCATCTGCCGCGTGAACTTGTCCATGCGCGTCGCCGTCGTCGGTCCCGCCGGCCCCACAACCTCTTCGCGCACCGGATCAACCGGCCCAACGTAGTAGATGAAGCGATTGCGAAAATCCACCGGCAGCTTCTCGCCGCGGTTCAGCATGTCGGTCATGCGCTTGTGCGCCGCATCGCGCCCGGTCAGCAGCTTGCCGGTCAGCAGCAGCACCTCGCCCGGCTTCCACGTCGCCGCCTCTTCGCGCGTCACCGTATCCAGATTCACCCGCCGCGCGCCCGCTCACGTCGTACGTCAGCTTCGGCCAGTCGTCGAGCGACGGCGGATCAAGATACACCGGCCCCGACCCATCCAGCACGATGTGCGCATGCCGCGTGGCCGCGCAGTTGGGAATCATCGCCACCGGCAGATTCGCCGCGTGCGTCGGCGTGTCCAGCACCTTCACGTCGAGCACCGTCGTCAGCCCGCCCAGCCCCTGCGCGCCGATGCCCAGCCGGTTCACCTTGTCGTAGAGTTCCACGCGCAGCTTCTCGGCCGTCGTCTCGGCGCCGCGCGCAATCAGGTCCTGAATGTCGATCGGGTCCATCAGCGACTGCTTGGCCAGCAGCATCGCCTTCTCCGCCGTGCCGCCAATGCCGATGCCGAGCATCCCCGGCGGACACCATCCCGCGCCCATCGTCGGCACCGTCTTCAGCACCCACTCCACCACCGAGTCCGACGGGTTCAGCATCGCGAACTTCGACTTCGCTTCCGACCCGCCGCCCTTCGCCGCAACGGTGATCTCGACCGTGTCGCCCTTCACCAGCTCCACCATCACGCCGCCGGCGTGTTGTCCTTCGTGTTCCGCGCTTGCCCGCCGGATCGGCCAGCAGCGAAGCCCGCAGCTTGTTGTCCGGGTCGAGATACGCGCGCCGCACGCCTTCGTCCACCATCTCCTGAAGACCGAGCGAAGGTCCGCCGCCCGCAGGGCCCTCGAAGCGCACATCCATGCCCACCTTCACAAACGCGTTCACAATCCCGGTGTCCTGGCAGATCGGCCGGTGGCCCTCGGCGCACATGCGGCTGTTGATCAGAATCTGCGCCATCGCGTCCTTCGCCGCAGGCGACTGCTCCCGCTCGTAGGCCTTCGCCAGGCTGGCAATGTAATCCACCGGGTGGTAGTAGCTGATGTACTGCAGCGCGCCCGCAACGCTGGCGATCAAATCTTCCTGCCGAATGACAGTCATAGAGAACTCCCGAGAAAGTCGAACCCTTCTAGCGTAATGGATTGGGAGGACGACCGGCACGACAGGGAAGAGCGCCTCTTCTTCGGGTTGCAACTATTTTGTCGTCGTTTCGCCGCGCGCCTCAACCATCTCCCGGCGCCCTGGGTTATCGGCCCGCGCTGCCACTTCAAGCAGCTTACGATAGTATGTTTGCGCCGTCGGGCGATCCCCGGCCAACCTGGCTGCTTCCGCTGCTCCGTACAGCGAGCGGAAGCGGTTAGGCTCTTTCACCAGCGTCGCTTCAAACTCCTTCTGTGCTTCCGCGGGCCGATTCAACGCAACCAGCATCTCCGCAAGCAATTCGCGCGCCGGAGCAAGCGGCCCGGGCGTGATCACGCTCTTTTCTGTTTTGTCTTCCTGCTCCGTCGCCGCGCGCATTTCCGCAAGAGCGCTTTGGCTATCGCCTTCGGCAAACGCCAGCCATGCCACGACTTCCTGCTGTTGAATTTCCACCTGGTTGGCCCAGTAATTCTCTTTCATCGCAACCAGTTTTTCGTGGCTCAACCTAAGCGAATCCATCGCCGCGCGAGCGCCTGCGCCATCCTTCAGGTGCGCCGCCGCCAGGCCCCGGGCAAAGTAGGTGATCGCATCGGTGTAGGGAAAAGGGCTTGCGAGCGGCTCCAGCCTTGCTGCATCGGGCCACGCTCGCCGTTCCAGGCAAGAACGCGCTGGGATCGCCGCGCGCGCAAAATACGCTGCGGCAGGGTTGGCCGCTCCGGTATTGGGAGACGCCGGATCGAAGCGCGCAAAAATCTGCGCGGCCGATTCCACCAGGCGCTCGGCAGCATCGTCCTGTGCGGTCTGCAGGTAGGCGTAGACCAGATAATCGCTGGCATGCAGCTCCTCAGCCGTCTGACCTGCGCGGCGCGCGGCGGCCGCCGCGGCGAGGTTCGCCTCGATCGAGCCTCGCCAGTCGCCAACCCGCGTAAACGTATGCGACGGCATGTGCAGCGCGTGCGGCGTCGAAGGAGCAATCTTGCTGTAACGCTGTGCCGCATCGATCGCCCGCGAGGCCAACGCCGGAACGTCATAGGTGTGAATGATGTAATGCGCTAATCCCGGGTGATCTGGATACTGGGCGAACAGGCCTTCCAGGATCGCCCCAGCCTTGAGTTGCCTGGCATAGGTCTTGTCGTTCGGATCGGCAGCCGCGGCAACCGCCAGCGCATAGAAAATGGTAGCTTCCATGTCCTCGGGATAAGCGGCACTCAGCGATGCCATCGCGCTTTCGTACGCCAGGATGCGCGACCGCTGATCGACAGTCGAAGCATCCGCGAAGAGCTTCGCAACCACCTCAAGATAGGCCTGCTCACGCTTGGTGGTGCGAGCGATCTCGCGGCTTGCACCAACGGCTTGCAGTCCCTGCTCCAGCTGCGCCGGCGATCTCAGCCCTACTGCAAAGGGGTTCCCCCAGGCGCTCAACGCGATACCCCAATAGGCGATCGAACATTGAGGGTCGGTGACAAGAATCGCCTGGAACGCCTCGATGGCATTCGCAAATTGAAATGAATGCATCAGGGCAACCGCTCGATTGAACTGAGGTTGAACCGCGCTGTTGCAGGAGGTAGAAAACTGCACACGGCCGAGAGTCTCGACACTGGAGGCGGGAACGGCTTGGGCCGGGTCCGCCTGCGTACCTGGGATTGCCATCGCCATCACGAGCGCCATCACCAACATGGGAAAGCGTGTGCGCATTGCTGATTCCTTCCGGATCGACCGTATCCACAAATTGTATGGGTAAGCTCTTTCGAGCGATCAGAAGACCGCTTCCACACGCCCGTGCCCTAATCTGAAAGGTATGAAGGAATCTCACCCCGACACGATCCAGACGGCCGACACTCTTCCGCCCGAATCCCCGCACACCATCCCTGAGATTGGCGGGCCCGAGGCTGACGGATCCAGACCCGCCGACCCAATCTTCGATTTTCTTGTCGTCGGCGCCGGTCCCACCGGCCTGGCCTGCGCCATCGATGCCCAAAAGGCCGGTTTCCGCGTCGTGCTCGTGGACAAGGGCTGCCTCTGCAATTCGCTCTTCCACTACCCCGCGCACATGACCTTCTTCACCACCTCGGAGCTGCTCGAGATCGGCGACATCCCCTTCCCCAGCCCCAACGCCAAGCCCACCCGCAACGAGGCCCTCGAGTACTACCGCAAGGTCGCCGCGTACTACAAGCTCGACGTCCGCCAGTATCAGCGCGTTGAGCGCATCAGCGGCGCTGACGGCGCTTTCACCGTCCACACTCACCGACCGCTTCGGCCGGCCCGGATCTCTCACAGGCGCGCAAGCTCGTCGTCGCCACCGGCTACTACGATCTGCCCAACCTCATGGGCATCCCCGGCGAAGACCTCAGCAAGGTCCACCACTACTACGACGAGCCGCATCCCTACTTCGGTCTGGATGTCGTCGTCATCGGCGGCAAAAACTCCGCCGCCATCGCCGCGCTCGAGCTCTGGCGTCACGGCGCGCGCGTCACTCTCGTCCATCGCGGCGACGGTGATCCACCGCCACGTCAAATACTGGATCAAGCCCGACATCGAGAACCGCATCAAGAACGGCGAAATCAAAGCCTACTTTCATTCGCACCGTCATCGAGATCACGCCCGACTCCGTCACGCTCGAGACGCCCCAGGGTCCGGTCACGCTGAAGAACGATTTCGTCTTCGCCATGACCGGCTATCATCCCGACTTCGCCTTCCTCGAGAATCTCGGCATCCAGTTTTCCGGGCCCGACCAGCTGCCCGTCTGCGATCCGGACACCCTCGAAAGCAATGTCCCCGGAATCTACCTCGCCGGCGTCATCGTGGCCGGCGCGCGCACCAACGAGATCTTCATCGAGAACGGCCGCTTCCATGGTCGCCAGATCGCCAGGGCCCTTGCCGCGAAGATGCGCTGAGCGGGCACGGCCTAAAATCCACGCTTCCTGCGAAATTCCAGCTCCACTTCGCCCATCCGAGCATCAGAAACTACAGAGGACCTGAGGTTACCTTGGCGGAACTTTTTCCCCAGCCTCGGGTTGAACTCTAGGGACAGGCTCTCCGGCCGTTGCGTCTAATAGAAGCAGCCAGAGCCCGACAGCGAGTTCGCAGGAGATCAAGATGAATCGGCCATTATTCAAGCGAGTGATTACACGTTCCGCCGCGTGGTTTGCCACGGCCGCCCTATGCGCTGTGGTCGCACTGGCGCAACAGGATGCGCCCAGCCAGCGGACCGACGGACAGATCGAGATGGATGTCGTCCATGCACTGGACGCCTCGGCCGCATTAAAGAACGACCTCATTACCGCCGCAACGATCCAGAGCCAGGTCACGTTGTCGGGCACCGTCTCGAGCGACGCTTCCAGGCAGTTGGCTGAATCGATCGTCAAGGGTGTCCCCGGTGTAACCGGCGTCAAGAACAATCTCAAAATTGGCGATCCCGCCAACGATCCCAACGCCCAGAGCGCGCAGAACCAGACAGACGACAACCAGGATATGGCGGACAACCAGCAGCAGTCCGCTGGCGCGCCGCCCATGCAGGACAACGGACAGAACGCTCAGCAGTCCGCTCCTCCGCCTTACGACCCGAACAACCAGAACGCGCAGCAATACCCGCAGCAAGCGCCTCCGCCGCCCTATGGGCAGCAGCCGCCTCCGCCCCAGTATGGCCAGCAGGCCCCGCCGCAATACGGGCAGCAGGCTCCGGGCTACGCTCCGGCTCCGGGCTATGGCCAGCCGGCACCGCCCCCAAATTACCAGGGAGGCTATGCGCCTGCGCCGCAGCCTCCGTCGTACCGGTTCGCCAGAGGCCCGGTTACGGTGCCGCAAGGGTCGATTCTCCAGGTCCGTACCAGCGAGTCCGTCGATAGCAAGCGCGTCCAGAGCGGTGAGCCCATTCAGTTCACCGTCATCCAGGACGTCACCTTCGGCGGCGTGCTGGCAATCCCCCGCGGAGCCACCGTGCACGGCGTCATCTCCGACGTGAAAAACGTCGGTTCGGGCACGCTGACCGGAAGCTCCGAGCTGGCTCTCGAACTCACATCGCTCGACCTCGGCGGGCAGTCCTATCCGCTCCAGTCCGATCAGTTCCGGATCAAGGCTCCCGGCAAAGGTGGTCGCTCGGCCGGCAACATCATCGGCGGCGCGTTGATCGGCGCGCTCATTGGGGGTGCGGCAGGCGGTGGTGGCGGTGCGGCCATCGGCGCAGCAGCAGGCGGCACGGTCGGAACCGCGGCTTCGGCAGCTCAGTCAGGGCCGCGTGCCTGGATCCCGGCCGAAGCGCTGGTCACCTTCCATCTGGCGGCTCCAGTCACCGTCAATCCCGTGGACCCGCAGGAAGCAACCCGGCTGGCCCAGGGCCTTTACCCTGGCGGTCCGTCGCTCTATCGTCGCGGCGGCTACTACGGTGGGGCGCGTGCCTATCCCTACCCCTATCCCTACGCGCCAGTCTATTACCGCCCGTACTACTTCGAGGGCGGCTACTACTACTGGCGGTAAGCTTCGCCGCAGAATCGATTGCAACGGGCATCCGCAAGGGTGCCCGTTTTGCTTTGCCGCGAAATCGCTCGCTCTCTTCGGTGCGGATGAGGTCGTCTATAATGACATGGAGTCGCGTCGAGCGATATCTGTGCGCCGGGAGATGGCTTTTTCGCCTTTATTCCCGGCCTTTTGAACGCAGTGCATGAGGCAAAGATCCTCAAGGCGCGCGTAGAGAGTAGAAGGCTCAAGTACCTCCATGATTCGTTTCCTGCAAAAAGACAACCGCCTCACCAAGGCGCTCTTCGTCGTCATCATCGCTGCCGCTTCGGTGTCCATGGTGGTCTACCTTATTCCCGGATTGTCGGGCCAGGGCGCTTCGGGCGCTGATACCTTTGCGGTCGTCTATCCCACTGGTATAGCCGCTTCCTCGCCGCCGGCGAGGTCATCAGCCAGCAAAAGGTCTCACAGCTCGCTACCCAGCGCGTGCAGCAGCAGTACCCTCAGTACGCCGGCAATCCGATGATCATGAACATGATCGAGCCGCAGGTGGGCCAGCAGCTAGTGCAGCAGCAGATTTTGCTCGACGAAGCGCAGAAGCTCGGCATCCATGTCACCGATACCGACGTCCGCCAGTACCTGCAGACCGGGCCTCCGGGACAGGTCTTGTTCCCAGGCGGCAAGTTCATCGGGCAGGACAAATATGCCGCGCTGATCCAGAGCCGCTTCGACATCTCAGTCGCCGAGTTTGAAGACAGCGTGAAGCACGACATCGCGATGCGCCGCCTCGAGTCCCTGATCACAGCCGGCGTCACCGTGGGCGATCAGGAAGTCCGCGACCTCTATCGCAAGGGCAACATCAAGATCAAGTTCGACTACGCCGTCGTCACCTCTGACGACCTGGGCAAGCAGATCAATCCCTCCGATTCCGATCTCGCTAGCCTTCTTCAAGAAGAACGCCGCGCGCTATGCGAACGCTGTTCCAGAAGAGCGGACCATCACCTACTTCGCGTTCACCCCCACGGATGTCCCAGGCGGTGTTGCGCAGCCCTCACAGCAGGAGATTCAGCAGTACTATACCGCGCACCAATCTGAGTATTCGGTGCCCGAGCAGGCGCGTGCCCGACACATCCTCATCAAGGTCGACCCAGGTGCGGATGCAAAGGCAGACGCAGCCGCCAAGGCGAAAGCTGAGTCGCTCCTCAAACAGATTCAGGGCGGCGCCAATTTTGCTGACTTGGCCAAAAAGAACTCCGACGACCCGGGCAGCAAGGATTCCGGCGGAGAACTCGGATTTGCCCAGCGCGGTCGCATGGTGCCGGAGTTTGACAAGGCCATCTTCACGCAGAAGATCGGCGACTACCAGCTTGTGAAGACGCAGTACGGCTACCACATCGTGCAGGTCGAGGAGCGCCAGCAGGCTCATGCGCAATCTCTGAACGAGGTTCTGCCCACCATTCAGGCCACCCTGATTCGTCAGAAATCGGCCGCGGCCCAGGAAAACTACGCGCAGGCGCTCACCTCAGAAGCCATCAAGAACGGCCTCGATAAAGCGGCCGCCGCTCACCATCTGCAGTTGGTCACCACGCCGCCGCTGGCTCAGCAGGGCACCGTCGCCGGCCTGCCTGACGGCGCCGGGCTTCTCACCAAGGCATTCCAGTCCAAGAAAGGCGATCCCGCCCAGTCGGCGCCCACCGGCGAAGGCTACGCCATCTTCCAGGTCACCGGCATTACCCCGGCCCATGCGCCCGCGTTTGCCGACTGGAAGAGCCACGTCCTCGACGACTACCGCGCCGAACAGATTCCCGCCTTGCTCCAGCAGAAGACAACCGAGCTCTCCAACCGGGCCAAGTCGGCGAACGATCTTGCCAAGGCTGCCAAGGCAGTTGGCGCAACCGTCAAGACCAGCGATCTCGTCGGGCAGAATAGCCAGGTGCCCCAACTGGGCGCACTCAGCCAGGTGGCTCCCCAACTCTTCGACTTGCTGCCAGGCAACATTAGCGGGCCCATCAACGCCGGACGTACCGGAGTGGTGGTGCAGATCCGTGAGAAGACTGAACCAAGCCCCGATGAGATTGCGAAGAACTTCGATCAGGCGCGCGATCAGCTTCTCGAACAGCGCCGTAGTGAGGCTTTCGAGGTCTTTGCCAGCAATATCATCACCGACTACAAAAAGCACAATCGCGTCTTGTTCAGCGCCAAGTCGAAGACCGCGGAACTTCCCGGACAATAAGTCGAGACGTTTCGCAAGCTCAGAAGGCCCGCATCCAACCCCGGATGTGGGCCTTCTGATTTCACGGCCCCAGTTCTTCAGCGCGCGCCGTGCGGTCACGATCCCGCCCATTTCACCCTGAAGTCATCTAACCGCAATGCCGGCGCCGCGGAGATAATGCACTCATGCGTTTTCAACGTTCCTCCGGCGTCTTGCTTCACATCAGTTCGCTCACATCGTATGGCGGTATCGGCGACCTCGGCCCCGCAGCCCATGAGTTTCTGGCCTTCCTCGCCGCCGCCAAGCAGCATGTCTGGCAGGTTCTGCCGCTCTGTCCCACAGGGTATGGGAATTCTCCCTATGCCGGCTCCTCTGCCTTCGCAGGCAACCCGTTCCTCATCAGCCTCGAGTTTCTCGTCGAATGGGGCTGGATCGATGCGGCGCGCATTGCCGGCCTCGCCGGCCGCAGCGGCTCTGTCGACTTCAATGACGTCGAGCAGCGCAAGCTTCCCCTTCTCCATGAGGCGGCCTCAAATTTTCTCGACCGCGCTCCCCACCAACCTGCGCTCGCCGATCAATGGCGCAACTTTCAAGAGTTCTGCCGCGCCGAACAAAGCTGGCTCGACGACTACGCGCTCTACGCCGAACTCCGCCGTCAGCTCAACACCGGCGCATGGACCACCTGGCCCGAGCCGTTGCGCCGCCGCCATCCCGACGCCCTCGCCGAAGTACTTATCCAGCACAGCCGCGCCCTGGCCGAAGAACAGGTCCTGCAGTTTGCCTTCGCACTCCAATGGAACAACCTTCGCGAAGCTGCGGCGCGCAACGGGATCCGCATCCTCGGCGACGTGGCCATCTTCGTCAATCTCGATTCAGCCGACGTCTGGTGCAATCCCGACCTCTTCGAGCTCGACGAGGCCCTGAGCCCGTTGCGCGTCGCCGGCGTGCCGCCCGACTACTTCTCCGCAACCGGCCAGCGCTGGGGCAACCCGCTCTATCGCTGGGACGTGCTCGAACAGCGTGGCTTTGACTGGTGGATCGCCCGCATCCGTCGCGCACGCCAACTCTACGACATCGTGCGCCTCGATCACTTCCGGGGATTCGAGGCCTACTGGTCCATTCCCGCTGACCGACGACACCGCCATCAACGGACAGTGGATCAAGGCCCCGGGCCTCGCTCTCTTCCGCGCACTTGAGGCCGCCCTCGGGCCTCTGCCACTCATCGCCGAAGACCTCGGCCTGATCACTCCGGAGGTCGACGCGCTGCGCCAGGCCCTCGGCATGCCCGGCATGAAAGTCATCCAGTTCGGCTTCAGCGACGTGGGGGCACATATCCATCTGCCCCATCGCTACACCGTCGACACCGTCGCCTACACAGGCACCCACGACAACGACACAACGCAGGGCTGGTGGAACACGCTGGGAGCACCGGACCGCGCTGCCGTTCAGACCTACGTCGGCGACTTGGACAACCGGCCCACTTGGCCGCTCATGCGCGCAACGGCGGCCAGCGTGGCAGAGATCGCCATCGCTCCCGCCCAGGATTTGCTCGAGCTCGGCTCAGAGGCCCGGATGAACACCCCCGCTGTTGCCACAGGCAACTGGAGCTGGCGCGCCCCGCAAGGCTCCTGGACAACCGAACTCGCCGCAAAACTGGCTTCGCTCGTCGCCGTCACCGATCGCGAAAATGATCCGCTCAGTCAGGAGCCCTCGTCCGCCTCATAACCCGCCTGGCCCGCCGCCATTACCTTTGGCGGTACCGTTTTGGTTCCGTGCGACTCAGCTTGCTATGCTTGCGCAGATGGACATTGCAGCGATTCAAACCAAGGCGCTCACTCGTCGCTTTGGCGAACTGACGGCCGTCGAAGATGTCACGCTGCAGGTCGCGCAAGGGCAGTTCTTCGGCTTTCTCGGCCCCAATGGTGCGGGAAAGTCGACGACGATCAAGATGCTCACCGGCCTCCTCGAGCCAAGCGCAGGCTCCATCGAGATCCTCGGCCAAACCTTCACCGCATCCTCGCTCGACCTGAAACGTCAGATCGGCGTCGTCCCTGAAGGAATGGCCCTCCTCGGCAGACTCACCGCGCCCGAATACCTGCGCTTCGTGGGCCGCATGTATGGGCTCGATCGCGAAACCGTCCAGCGCCGCAGCGAAGAACTCCTCGAGTTCATGCAGCTCGCCAACGAGCGCCGCAAAATGATTACCGACTTTTCGCACGGCATGCAGAAGAAGCTGGCCCTCGCCGCCGCCGTCATCCATGGCCCCAAAGTCCTTTTTCTCGACGAGCCGTTCGAGGGCGTCGACGCCGTTGCCGCGGGCATGCTCAAGAGCATGCTCCAGGGCATGATCCAGCGGGGAGCCACAATCTTTCTCACCACCCATGTCCTCGAGATCGTGGAACGGCTGTGCAGCCACGTCGCCATTATTCACAAGGGCCGGCTGGTCGCAAACGGCTCCATTGCGGATCTGCGCGCCGGAATCGCCGCCTCCGGGCTGCCCGGCACTGAGACAGGACAGCGGCTCACCCTCGAACAGATCTTCCTGTCGATCGTCGGAGTAACCGGGCAGGAGCCGATGCAGGAACTCTCATGGCTGACCTAGGCGCTCTGCGCACGGAGTTCGTCCCCACCGGCAGGGGTCCTTTCAGCCGCCTTGCGCGCACACAATATGCCGCACTGGCCGCGATGCGCGCGCAGCGATTTGCCAACGCATTCCGAACCACAGAGGGCGCGTTCGAGTTTGGTGCGCGCGCTGTTTCATTGCTCGTCTACAGCTTCATGGGCCTCGGCCTCGGGCTGGGCGCTGGATCCGTGGCCTACTCGCTCGTCTCCGCGCACCGGCTCAAGGCCCTTTCCATCGAGTTCTGGGTGGTCTTCGTTCTCTGGCAGGCCGTCTCCATCGTGCTCGCATCGTTTCTCGAGCAATTCGACCTCGGCAACATGATGCGGTTTCCTGTCAGCTTCGCCTCCTTCTTCGTTCTCCACCTGGTCTTCGGCCTCGTGGATGCTGCAACCATTGCGGGCGGATTGTCGTGCCTGGGTCTTGTGATCGGCGTGATCGTCGCACGTCCCGATTTAAGCGGCGCCGCTGTTGTGGCATTGTCGGGATTCGCGCTCTTCAACTTGCTCCTGGTCAGGGCTATCCTCGCCTGGATCGATCGATGGCTCGCGCAAAGACGCTCCCGCGAAATCGTCAGCGCCGTCTTTCTCATCACGCTGGTCGGACTGCAACTCTTAAACCCGGCCTTGCACGACGACAATTGGCCCGGCAACGGAAACCATGCAGCGCCCTCCAGCGAAGAGCGATGGATCAATCAGGGCGAAGCGTGGCTGGAAACTGCCTCCTCGGTGCAGGCCTGGCTGCCTCCGGGGTTGAGTGCCGCCGTGCTCCAAAGCGCCGATAGGCACGACACCCAGGCATTGGCTCAGCAAATGGGTGCGCTCGCTCTCTTCACGCTCGGCGCCGCTGGTCTGCTCGCCATCCGGCTCCGCGCCGAGTATCGCGGCGAAAGCTTCGGTGAAGCACCCGGCCGCCTTGAAAATGAAAAAAAACAGAGCAGTTGGTTCCTGTCCGGCTCGGGTCCCATCTCTGCCGTCATCGAGAAAGAACTGCACACGATGTTTCGCTCCATGCCGCAACTGTATGCCATCTTCGTTCCCATGATCATGGTCGTGATTATTGCGAGCCTCTTTCGCAACGGCATCGCTCTTTCGTTCAGCACGGTGCACATGGCATTGCCCGTTTGCGTGGCCTACGGCCTCCTCGGATTCACGCAGCTGATCTACAACAACCTCGGCGCCGAGGGGAAGGGAATTCAGATGCTCTTTCTGTTTCCCGTTCCGGTGAGCCGTGTCCTGCTCGCGAAAAACCTCTTCCATGGCGCGCTCTACGCGCTCGTTGCGCTCATATCCGGAACCCTCGCCAGCCTGCGCATGGGACGGCCCGATCCCGCGATTGCTGCCGTCACCGTTGCATGGCTGGCCTTCGCCCTGCCGGCAAACCTGGCAGCCGGAAACCTGTTTTCCCTGACCATGGCCTATCGCGTGAACCTCGGCCGCATCGGCCGCCAGTCCGGCTCCCAGGCCAACGCGCTCCTCAGCATGTTGGTCCAGACCACAGTTCTCGGCATTGGTGCCGGCATCTTCAGCTTGTGTTCCACTTTCGGCCACCTCTGGTGGGCCGTCCCGATCCTACTCGCCTGTTCGACAATCGCGATCATCGCCTGGCTTCTGGTCCTGCGCTTCGCCGATACTCTGGCAATCCGCCGGCGCGATGCCCTGATCGATAAGCTTGCTAGGGCCGCATAGAGGCCGCACCCGCGCGGCAACGCAGCGGCACTCCCATCGCAGTCGCGACGCTCACAGCCCCTTCTCCCGACGAAATGCCCGCACCACCTCGGCCGGATCGCGATGCTGTCCATCCACCGCTTCGTTCATCGTGCGCATATCCTCAGCCGTGATCTTCCCCGCAAGTGCATTGAGCGCAGCGTTGATCTCAGGCCAGCGCCGCAGCGCTTCCGCCCGCACCAGCGGCACCGCCTGGTACGGCGGAAAATAGTGCCGATCGTCGGCGAGAACCGTCAACCCGAAAGCTTGTATCGGTCCATCCGTCGAGTTGCCCGCAATCATATCCACCTGGCGTGCATTCAGCGCGCGATACAGCAGGCCCAGGTCCATCGTGCGCGGCGGTCCATCAAATCGAAGTCCATACGCCGCGCTCAAACCCGGCAAGCCGTCCGGGCGTTGCTCAAATTCGTAGCCCACCCCGAGATGCCACTGCGGCGTGTACCGGGCGGCCTCGCTCAGCGTTGCCAGATGCAGGCGGCGCGCATCGTCGCCGCGAATCACCATGGCGAAGGTGTTCTCGAATCCCAGCGGCTGGGCCCGCGGTCACTCCATACTGCGACGCATACAGCGAACGCACGGTATGCAGCACTCGCTCAGGATCTCGATCCACGGGCTGCTTCAGAATCGCCGTGAGCGCCGTGCCCGTGTACTCGACATAACCGTCGATGCGGCCCGCAATCAGCGCCTGGTGGCAGATGTAGCTGCCGGCAAGATAGAAACGCCGTTCCACCTTCAGGCGCGACTTCGCTTCGATCTCCTGCGCGAGTAGTTCACCCAGCACCACCTGCTCCGTAAAATTCTTCGCGCCAATCACAGGATGGTCCGGGCGCGGCGGCGCGCACGAGGCAAGCAAGATAGAGAGCGACGCCAGCGTCGTAACAAGAACGCGCTGCATCATTGCGACTGAACCTTGACCGCGCGCTCCAGCAGCCCCAGGGCCGCATCCGCCACCAGCGCCAGCAATGCCGCTGGAATCGCCCCCGCCAGCACCAGCCGATTATCCACCGAGGCCACGCCGCGAAAAATCAGTTCGCCCAATCCGCCCGCGCCCACCGCGGCCGCGATCGTTGCAATGCCGATACACGTAACCGTTGCCGTCCTCATGCCCGCAAGAATGAACGACGCAGCCAGCGGCAGTTCAACTTTGAAAAGCCTCTGCGTGTCGGTCAGACCCAGAGCGCGCGCCACTTCCAGCAGGGTCGGATCGATGCCGCGAATGCCCGCATACGTATTGCGCAGAATGGGCAGCAGCGCGTACGCGGTGAGTGCCACAATGGCGATGCGTGCCGCACGCTCTCCCAGCCACGGCAGCGGCAGTAAGAAGCCAAACATCGCCAGCGAAGGAATCGTCTGCAGAACGTTCACGATCCCGAGAACCGGCCGCGCCCATGCCGGTGAGCGTGTCAGCCAGATGCCGGTTGGCACCGCGATTACGACCGCCAGCAACAGCGCCGCGGCCGCCATCCAGATGTGCTCCAAGGTCAGGGTCGCAATCTCTTCTCCGTACCGTGCAAAGAAAGCGTTCATCGGGTACTCCCTTTGCCGGCATTGCGCTCGCCCCGCTCAAAAGCGTTGATGTAGGCCTCCACTGCAGGCAGGCGCGACACCAGAAACTCCTTCGGCGACACATACGCCGCGACTGCACCCTCATGCAGCAGAGCGATCCTGTTGCCCAGATACAGCGCCTCATTCAAATCATGCGTCACCAGCAGGACAGTCTTCTTCAAGCGTCCCAGTAGTTGCAAAAGCATATCCTGCATCTCTCCGCGCGTCAGCGGATCGAGCGCGCCAAATGGCTCGTCCATCAGCAGAATCTCAGGATCGGCCGCGAGTGCGCGCGCCAACCCCACGCGCTGTCGCTGGCCCCCCGATAGCTGATGAGGATAGCGATGCGCGAAGCTCCCCGGATCCAGTCCGACGGCACGCAGCAGTTCATGGCTGCGCTCCCTGCGTTCGTCGCGCGGCGCTCCCTCTGCTTCAAGCACGATGCCGGCATTGCGCTCGACGGTAAAGTGCGGAAAGAGACCCGTTTCCTGGATCACATAGCCGATCCCTCGACGCAGCTGGATCAGGTCCACATCTTCATTCGACTTTCCGCCAATAAGAACCTCTCCGCTGGTCGGCGCAACCATCCGATTTACTGTGCGCAGAAGCGTGGTCTTCCCCGAACCGCTTCGCCCCAGCAGCACGGTTGTCGTTCCGGCTTCCACTGCGAGGGAGATCGATTCCAGAATGCGCCGTCCGCCCGGGACCGCCACCGTGGTTTTTCTGAATTCGATGCTTTCGCTCATGAGTGAACAGTGTACGGCAGAGAATTTGGACGCCGTCCTCAACTCCGCTTGTCCTCGTATCGAACAGCGGCACAGGCGTCAACGGCGAAGTCATCAACCCTTCACCGGACACCGTTCCCATTGAGACAGAGTCTTCCGGAATTCGCCCTGCGCCGCCGGACAAACGATCGAAGCCTGCGAGAATAGGAATGGAGCCCCTTCGCTGGGGTGGATCTTCTCCAAAGGAACCTTCTCGTTGCGTCGCGTCGCCCTCATCTACAATCCGCAGTCCGGCCAATATTCGGCGCAGCGCGAGAAGTCGGTGCGCGGTGCGCTCGCGGTCCTTAAGGATGCGGGCATCGAAGCCGATGCTCTTGAAACCGATGCGCCCGGTAGCGCCAAGAACCTGGCGCGCGTGGCAGCACGGAACGGATATGACACCATCCTGGCCTGCGGCGGGGACGGCACTGTGCACGAGGTACTGCAGTGCCTCGTGGGAACCGACGTGGCCCTCGGTGTCGTTCCCCTCGGAACAGCCAACGCTCTCGCGCAGGATCTCGGCCTGGGTAGGTCACCAGTAAAGGCCGTGCGCACATTGCTCTCAGCCGTGCCCACAAAGGTCCCTGTGGGCCGCATCTTTTATCGCGACAATGCCGGCGTGGAACGCTCCTCCTACTTCACCGTCGCTGCCGGCATCGGTGCAGATGCCCTGCTGATGGCCAGCCTCGATGCCGGCCTCAAGCGTCGCTTCGGCTATGCGCTCTACGTCATCGAGGCAACGCGCATCTGGGCCACCCATCCATTTCCTCTTTTCACCGCGTCCTTTGCCCTTGCCGGCAGCGGCGAGACCCAGCAATCCCACATCTCGCAGTTGCTCGCAGTGCGCGTCCGGTCCTTCGGCGGAGTGCTGGGCACGCTGGTTCCGGGCGCAACGCTGAGCAGCCCGACCCTCAACCTGATCACCTTCAAAACCCAGAGCCGTTTTCGCTACCTGCGCTTTCTTCTGGCCGTAGTAGCCGGCCGCCACACGTTTTCCGACGAAGTGCAGCGGTTGGACGTGACTGCGGTCGACTGCCTGCCGCGCAGCGGATCGAAGGCGCCAATTTATGTGGAAGCCGACGGCGAAGTGCTCGGCCATCTGCCGGCACGCATCGAGATCGCGCCGCAGACGCTCACATTGTTGATCCCACCCGGCGCACAGCCCTGAACCTGTGTTGCAACAGGTTTGTGCCGAGAACCTTTTCTAACCATTTGGAGTCTGGCACTCTCAACTGAGATGATGGCGGCGTCTTTTCAGGAGCCCCCGCATGAATCTCAAAATCCTTCTAGGTGCTGCAATGATCGCTGCTCCAGCAAGTCTGATCGCACAACAGCCGGCCTGGCAGCCCGCGCCCGGCCACGTCACCATGCCTCTCTGGCCCAACGGCGTCCCCGGCGCAGCCAACCTGCCGCCCGAGATCGATACCACGACACCCAAAGATGCGCTCATCGCGGGCCGGCCCATCATCCGTCTCGGCAATGTCGCCAGCCCCACCCTTACCGTGTACGCGCCCAAGGGGAGCAACACTGGCGCCGCCGTCGTTGTCTTTCCAGGTGGCGGCTATCAAATCCTCGCCATCGACCTCGAGGGGACCGAAGTCTGCGATTGGCTCAACTCCGTTGGAGTCACCTGCGTGCTGGTCAAATACCGCGTACCCAACACCGGCCCCTATCCCAAATCACCGGCCGCCCTGCAAGATGCGCAACGTGCGCTCGGCTTGGTGCGCCAGCATGCCGCCGCGTGGGGCATCGACTCCAAACGCATCGGCGTCCTCGGCTTCTCCGCCGGCGCACATCTTTCCGCGGCGCTCAGCACACACTACGACAAGCGCCTCTACGATTCAGTCGATGCCGCCGATCAACTCAGCTGCCGTCCCGACTTTGCCGTCATCGTCTATCCCGGCTATCTCGCGCTTGCCGATCAGGGCATGGCTCCCAACCCTGAGATTCATCCCACCGCCGACACCCCTCCCTCCTTCATCGTGCAGGCTGAAGACGATCCGGTGCACGTCGAAAACGCCCTCGTGTACTTTGCCGCCCTGAAGAATGCCAAGGTCGCCGCCGAGTTGCACATTTATGCCCAGGGCGGACATGGCTATGGCC
The DNA here is from genome assembly GCA_963760475.1 of uncultured Acidobacteriaceae bacterium. GTDB lineage: Bacteria > Acidobacteriota > Terriglobia > Terriglobales > Acidobacteriaceae > Telmatobacter. The sequence goes on from CAVXDG010000009.1 coordinate 374,108, forward strand.
TGCGTCCTACCGCACTGCCGGTGACCACATGGCCAAGAAGCGTGGAGCAGTGGCTGCGCACCATCCACGTGCTGCCTCAGGAGTAGCCACTACAATCACCCCATGCTTGCCGCCGTGCTCACAGTCTCCGACCGCTGCTCCCAGGGGCTCGCCGTGGACACGGCGGGCCCCGCTGTTGTCGCGCTGGTCCAGCAACACTGGCTCGACGCCGAAGTCCGCAGCGCCCTCGTCCCCGACGAAATTGCAGCCATCGCTCAGCACCTCACCCAATGGTCAGCCCAGGGCGCTGCCCTCATCCTCACCGTGGGCGGCACCGGCCTCGGACCACGCGACCTCACTCCCGAAGCCACCCGCAGCCTCATCCACCGCGAAGCCCCCGGCATTGCCGAAGCCATGCGCTCTGCGGGAGCGCAAAAAAATCCCATGGCCTGGCTCTCGCGTGGCGTCGCCGGCCTCCGAGGCAACACGCTCATCGTGAATCTGCCCGGCAGCTTGCGCGGTGCCCATGAAAGCCTGACCGCCATCCTCCCTCTGCTTCGTCACGGATTGGAAACAATTTCAGGCTCGGAAACACACCGGTAAAACCGCAGCTCCCCGGCAGAAAAATCCAGGAAAACACGGGAAACGATTACCAGAAAATTAGCGCGCATCTCGACCTTTCGATCGAGCCGTAGGCCAGTCCGCGGCGAAACTCCAGACAGCAGTGCAGTTTCGTGACTCATCATCCGGGGTTAGAGTGCGCTTTTAGTTCCCGAGAAACACCGGAAAACAGTGTAGAATCGCTGCAACGTGACCGCCTCAAAAGACCATCCATCAGAGCGCCGTCGGCCCGGCTCCGTCAGTATTCGCGACGTCGCCCATCGCGCCGGAGTCTCCATCGCCACCGTCTCGCGAACCGTCAATCACATCACTACGGTCAACCCCGAGCTCGCTGAACGCGTATGGAAAGCAATCGAAGAGGTCGGCTACTTACCCAATACCCAGGCGCGCGCCCTGGTCTCCGGCCGCAGTCGCATGCTCGGCCTCATCGTCTCTGAGATCACCAATCCCTTCTTCCCGGAACTCGTGCAGGAATTTGAAACCCTCGCCGTCGCGCAGGGCTACGAGGTCCTCATCGGTTCAACCAACTACGACCCCGGCCGCACCGAAAGTCTCTTGCGCCGGCTCCTGCAGCGCAATGTCGACGGCGTTGCTGTCATGACCTTCGGCGTGGAAGAAGAGCTGATCCAAAAACTCGTCGAAAGCGAATTCCCCCTCGTCTTTGTCGACGCCGCGCCCAACCTGCCCAATATCCACATCCTCAAAGTCGACTACGCCGAAGGCATCCGCCAGGGCGTGCAGCATCTCGCCGCGCTCGGCCATCGCCGTATCGCTTTCATCAGCGGGCCCCTTGCACAGCGCTCGCCCGCCGCTCGGCGCGATGCCTTCCTGAAATCCATGAGCGAACTCGGCCTCCAGGTTCCTCCCCAGCATCTCGTCGAAGGTAGCCACACCATGGAAGGCGGAATTACTGCCATGGAGCGCCTCATTGCGCTGCCCGAGCTGCCGACTGCGGTGATGTGCTCCAACGATATGACCGCCATCGGCGTCCTCCACGCCCTCTATCGCACCACCCATCGCGTCCCCGCCGATATCTCCGTCGTCGGCTTCGACGACATTCACCTTGCCCAGTTCATGCTGCCGCCGCTCACCACCGTGCAGATGTCCTGCCGCGACCTGGCCGTTGCGGCCGTCGAAGGCCTGCGCGCCGGCATCGAGCATGACCATCCCAAGCACGGCAAAAAGGAGTGGCACATTCCTACCCGCCTGGTCGTCCGGCAGACCTCCACCTTCCCGCGCGGAAGCCTCCCCGCCCTGGTATCCGCCGGTCATGCAAAGCGCGACTAGGCTTCTGACCGCTTGTTCTCGTACGATCTCCGTGCCCAACGCACTCCCCTGTCATCCTGAGAACCCGCGTGTTTTGGGCCCTGTGAAGGACGAAGTCATTCATGGGGTAAGCGGGTCGAAGGATCTCCTGAACGAAGTGAAGGATCTGCTTGTTCAGCTCCAATCCCCACAAACCCTCCATTCCCCTTTCTCTGCGGAACCGGCAGAAAACCGCCATTCCTGTAACTTGTTGTGCCCCTGCCGTGTCTAATGGATGTTGCGGAGCTCCCCGCGCGAGGTCCATCATGCTCATCGGCAAGCCCCCCGAGTTTCCTTCGTCTGCGATCACTCCCAAAAAGCAGTATTTGGATCGGCGTAGCTTTCTGCGCCGGACTCTCTCCACAGCGGCAGCATTCGGCGCCGCTGCCCTGGGAGCCGAACGCATCGGCGAAGTGCTCTCTCCGCGTATCCGCGCGCAGGCCGGCACCAAACTCGAGACCGTCAAAAGCCAGCTCTCCACCACCGGCGAGCAACTCACCAGCTACCAGGACATCACCCACTACAACAACTTTTATGAGTTTGGCGTGAACAAGGGCGATCCAGCACAGAACGCCGGCGGCCTCCCCACTCGCCCCTGGACCATAAAAGTGAGTGGCCTGGTCAAGCAGCCCAAGACCTTCGACATCGAAGCCCTGCTCAAGCTGCGGCCCCTCGAAGAGCGCGTCTACCGCCATCGCTGCGTCGAGGCTTGGAGCATGGTGATCCCCTGGGTCGGCTATTCGCTGTCGGAATTCATCAAGGAATGCCAGCCCCTCTCCAAAGCCAAATACGTCCAATTCCTCTCCTACTACAACTCCAAGGTGGAGAGGTGGACGTCGGAGTCGACCATCTACTGGCCGTACTCCGAAGGGCTGCGTCTGGATGAAGCCATGAATCCCCTCGCGCTGCTCACCTTCGGCCTCTACGGCGAAGTGCTGCCCAACCAGGATGGCGCGCCCGTCCGCATCATTCTTCCCTGGAAGTACGGTTTCAAGTCCGCCAAGTCCATCGTCGAAGTCCGCTTCCTCGACAAGCAGCCGCCCACCACGTGGAACGACATGGCCTCGAACGAATACGGGTTCTATTCCAACGTCAATCCCGGCGTCGATCATCCGCGCTGGAGCCAGAGCTCAGAGCGCCGCATCGGCCTGCCCTTCTACGCGCAGCGGCGACCCACCCTCATGTACAACGGCTACGGCGATCAGGTAGCCTCGCTGTACAACGGCATGGATCTGAAAAAGAACTACTGAAGCGATGTTATTTTCATCTGTCCCGCCAACAAGCGCGAAGCGCGCTAACTCCGCTCGAAGAGAACCATGAAACGCTGGATACTAATTGTCCTGAAAGTCGTTACGTGGGCGCTATGCCTCATGCCGGCCGCGATGCTGACGTACGAAGCAGTCACGAACTCACTCGGTCCGGATCCGACTTCGTATCTCTCGCTGACCACCGGATCAGACGCGCTGTTGCTGCTGCTGCTGTCGCTGACGATTTCACCGCTGCGTGCGTTGTTTCCGCGGCTCAGCTGGCTCATCAAGTTCCGCAGGCTGCTGGGGCTGTTTGCCTTCTTTTACGCGACCGTGCACCTCGCGGTGTATGTGGCGCTCTACATGAATTTCGATTGGAGCATCTTCAGGACCGACATCACCAAGCGCCGCTTCATCATCGCGGGATTTGCCGCGTGGTGCCTTCTGCTTCCGCTGGCCGCCACCTCGACCACATGGGCGATTCGCAAAATGGGCGGGAAGAACTGGAACCGCCTGCATAAGCTGGTCTATGTTGCCGCAGTCTGCGCGGTCATCCACTACTGGTGGCAGGTCAAACCCGGCGTGTTGACCCCGATGCGGCAAACAATTGAACTCGCGATCTTGCTCCTGGCGCGCCCACTCCTCGCCTATCTCCAGCGCCGCAAGGCACGTGCCGTCGCTGCCTAGCGCGGACCATCTTCCATGGCCACGAACCTGGGTGCCCCATGTCTTCCGCTTTTGGAGACGTGGGAAAGCACAAACCTCCGCCCCACCTTCAGGAAACCTCATGTACGACGAACCCGGGCGCGACGGCCTCCAGCAGAATCGGCTCCCCCTCGAACACCAGCATTCGCTGCGCCACCGGACTCCAGTTCTTGCGGTGCAGTGCCGAAGGGCTCGCCGAATCGAAGCCTGAGCCGCAGACCGGCCTCACTGCTTATCTTGCGCCTTCGGTTGCGCCGCAGCCAATGCGAGATTCGCGTCTTCCAAATTGTCCAACACCTCAATCGCGATCTCCTTGTCGGCATACTTCACCGACGCGTTCCCCGCTGGTCCAACACCGTCGGCATGTTCTCCGTCCGGTTGAGAGTCGCCCTCATCCATATCGTTCGCGCCAGATACCCGCAGAATGTAGGTCCCATCGGGGACATACTGAAACGCGAAACTCCCGTTTTCGAGCGAAGTCTCGCGCGCCGTTTCCCGGTCATCGCGATAGAGCAGCCGCACCGTGCCATGTCGCACAGGGTGTCCATCGCTTATCGATGAAATGTTGCCCGCCACGGAATGCAGGCCAGAGAGCGGAATCTCAATATCGTTGCCGCCTGCTGCTTCGCCGGCTCCAACTTTCACGGTTTTCGAATCCTTCTTGCGAAACACGCCTCCCAGGCAGACGCGGCTCGCTGCTTGCTCCGTATCGATTGGCATGAGGGTACAAACTGTGTATTCGCCCGCCGGCAGATTGGTGATGTTGTACCGGCCATGTCCATCGCTAACTGCGCGGATCGACCAGGTATCCGTGAGTGTCAGACCCACGTTCGTCCAGCCGTTCTTCTCCGTTTTACGGAGAACTTGAAACCGCATGCCGATCGCCGGAGACCCATCGTCAAAAGTTACGGTTCCTGCAATCTCAGCGGCGCGCTCGATCTGGACGGATATTTCGGAGACGCGGTGCTTGCCAACCGTGACCTCCGTCAGATGATCTTTCCACTGTTCAATCGAATAGAGATGCTGATCCCTGGAACTGGACATCGATCTGATTTTGTCCGGGTCCAGGGCGAGTGACGGATCGAGATAGCCCTCCAGTGTGGCGAAAGCGTAATAATGACCGGGCTCGACAGCCTCCATGCGGAATCGGCCATCGAGATCGGTCATGGCGAACTCCGGAGCCATGCCGTCCGAGGCGGCCCAGAGGGTCACTGTAGCAAAGCGTGCCGGCTTGCCCGTATCTGCACAGAGGACGATTCCTGTAACTACGCCCTTGGTTGGATCAGGTTTCTTGTGCTGGTACTTGTTGCAGCTGGCCAGAAGAAGGCAGGCCGCGGAGAGCATCGACAGCCAGCGCGGCCATGCCAAGGCATCCTCCAGTGAAATTCAGGGTCCGGAGAATTGTATCGCTTGCTAGGCGCGCCGCATCGCGGCTTACGACTCGACTAACTCGATGAGTTCAGAAAACACCAGCATCCGCTGCGCCACCGGACTCCAGTTCTTGCGGTGCAGCGGAGTCGGGCCCAGCCGCTCCAGCGCGTCCATGTGCTCCTTCGAGCAGTAGCCCTTGTGGCTCGCCAGCCCGTAGCCGGGATACTGCCGATCGAACTCCACCAGCAGGGCATCGCGATGCACCTTCGCCAGCACGCTCGCTGCGGCAATCGAATAGCTGGTCCCGTCGCCTTGAATCACTGACTGCTGTGGGCACGGCCAGTCAATCGTGTCGACGCCATCGATCAGCAGATAATCCGGCGCCAGCGCAAGCTGCTCCACCGCCAGCCGCATCGCCAACAACGAAGCCCGGCGAATGTTGATCCGGTCGATCGTCTCCGCATCAACCTCCGCAATCGCCCACGCAATTGCCTTCGCACGAATCTGCGCATCCAGCTCGACGCGCTTGGCCTCAGTCAGTTTTTTCGAGTCGTTCAGCCCGCGAAAGCGCGTGCTGCACTCCAGGATCACTGCCGCTGCCACCACCGGCCCGAACATAGGCCCCCGGCCCACCTCGTCCAGCCCCGCAACCCGCAGCGCTCCGCACTTCTGCGCAGCCTTCTCCAGCTTCCACCCGCACACCGGCGATCTGCTGCTCCGGCCTTTGCGTGCGCGACCTCCAAAAGAGAGCTTCGCCATCGCTCCCAGTATAGAAAGCAAAACCCCCAGCCGATGGGGCCGGGGGCTCTGCAAAACTAGGTCCTTGTTGGAAACTACGCCTTCGCCGTCACGCGATCCACTTCCTTCAGACGGGCAGCCTTGCCGCGCAGTCCGCGAATATAGAAAAGCTTGGCGCGCCGCACCTTGTAGCTGCGAATCTTCTCGATCTTGTCGACAACCTTCGAGTTGAAGGGGAAGATGCGCTCCACACCTTGGCCAAAGCTCATTTTGCGCACGGTAAACGTGCCCTGCGGCCCTTTGTTGATGGCGATTACCAGGCCCTCAAAGGCCTGCAAGCGTTCCTTGTCGCCTTCCTTGATCTTGACCTGAACGCGAATCTGGTCGCCGGGTACAAACACCGGCAAATCGGTGCGCTTCAGCTTGTCGGCCAGGCGCTGCATAACTGGATGAATTGACATGGTTTCTTTCCTACGTTGAACTCAGAGACTTAATTTTAACAGACATTCCGCTTTCGTGCCTCCTGCGCCCCCCAACTGCGCTATAGTGTCGGGACTATGGAAGACAGCCGACAATTGTTCCGCCACGCGCTGGCCGCCCTCGCCTATCGCGCCACCCGCGCCCTTGACGGCGCACCGGACGAATTTGCAGCTTTCGCCGGCGCCGGCCGCACCCCCGCCGAGATCCTTGCCCACATGGGCGACCTCTTCGACTGGGCGCTCAGCATCGCCGCCGGCAAGCAGACCTGGCACATCTCCACGCCGCTCCCCTGGGCTGCCGAGAAACAGCGATTCTTTGCTGCGCTCCAGGCCTTCGATGCCTACCTGGCCTCCGGCGAGCCCATCGAAGCTCCCCTCGACCGCCTCCTTCAGGGCCCAGTCGCCGACGCTCTCACCCACGTCGGCCAGCTCGCCATGATGCGCCGCCTGGCCGGCTGCAAGATTCACGGCGAAAACTACTACATCGCCGCCATCGCCGTCGGCCAGCTCGCCGACCAACCCGAGCCCGTGAAAAAGTTCTGAGTCTGCCCGTCAATCCCTGCGCTCGTCGATCAAGGAAGGCACCGTCACCGCAGGAAAGGAATGTAGCTCCGCACCCGTGCGCGATACTCGATGAACTCGTCCTGGAAGTAGGTTTCGAGCAACTTGTCCTCCACCCGAATGCAAATCTCGATCCCCAGTAGCAGCAACACAAGCCCCAGCACAAGCCAGGGCCACCACGTGTAGCCCGTGCCGGTCGCCAACAGCATGCCAAGCATTGACAAGTAGATGGGGTGGCGAACTCGGTTGTAAGGGCCCGTTGTTACCAGCTCAGGGTTTGCGTTGAGCGCCCCTCGCAGATGCCACTGCTTGCCCAGATACCGTGTCGCTTCCCACGCCAGCACTACTGAAGGCGGTCCCAGCAGCAGCGAAGCCACAAGCTCGGGCATCGTCTTCGCAAACCCCGGCGGCCTGAAGTGAATCCCCACACAAACAAATGCGAGCACATTCAACACCATGCCCAGATGCGCTGAGGGCACATTGGCGACCTGCCTCTGCTTTGCCGCTCGGCCTGCCGGACCCACAAACGCCGCCAGCCACGCCAACCAGCAGATTCCGAGTTCGCCATACACAACGAGTTGAAGAACTGGACGCATCATCTTATCCCCGCGTCCGGTCTCCCTGTGGCCCATCTCCCGGATGCCAGCCCCAGCTGCCAAGCAGTCGCCTGTCTTCCTCGCTCAGCTGCGCCCCCGCCAGCAGATCGGGCCGGTTCTCCCACGTCTTGCGCAACTGCTGCTCCCTTCGCCATTGCCGAATCTGCTGATGGTCGCCGTTCAACAAAACGGGCGGCGCGGCCAATCCCCCAAACTCCGCCGGCCGCGTGTAATGCGGATAGTCCAGCAGACCGCCCGACCCATGCTGCGAACGGGGTATACCAGAATCATCGACGGTTATCGAGGCATCTTCAGCGCCAAAGCTTTCAAATTCGCCGGAAGCCTCGTTCCCCAGCACCCCTGGCACCAGCCGCATCACCGCATCCACTACCACCGCCGCCGCCAGCTCGCCCCCACTCAAAACGTAATCGCCAATCGAAAGCTCCTCGTCGCAATAGATCTGATTGATGCGCTCATCCACACCCTCATACCGGCCGCACAGTAGAACCAGCCGCTCCGTCTGCGCCAGCTCGCGCACCACGGCTTGCGTCAGCCGCCGCCCCTGTGCCGACAGCAGAATGACCCGCGTCCCATCTCCGGAATTGCCTGCCCCATCCTCGCGCGTTCGTCCGGGCGAAAGGGCGGGAAAGGCCGCACGTCGCGCTGTCTTCGGCTTCACACCCAGCGACCCCAGCGCTTCCGCCAGCGGCTCCGGTTTCAGCACCATCCCCTCGCCACCGCCAAAAGGCCGGTCGTCCACCGTCCGGTGCCGGTCGTGCGTCGATTCGCGCAGATCGTGCACCCCAATCGAAACCAGCCCCTCGGCCTGCGCACGACGCACAATGCCATGCTCGAAAAAGCCGCTGAAGAATCCCGGAAAAATCGTGACAATTTCAAACCGCATCGCTCTCGATCATAGAAGGTGAGGGTGAAGGGAAGCTCAATCAGAAGGAAGCTCAATCAACAGTTCTCGAGGGAAGTTCACTCACGACGACCCTGGGTGCCCATGTCTCCCGCTTTTGGAGACGTGGGAAAGCACGTACCTCCGCATCGCGCTTGTCTTCAGGGAGAGTCAATCAATACGACCCTGGGTGCCCCATGTCTCCCGCATCTGGAGACGTGGGAAAGCACGAAAACCAACACGCATCTGCCAGCCTTCAGGCAGGGTCGACTCAGCCCGCGTTCAACTCCACCAGCCCCTCGGGCAGCGCCATCTCCACGCGTTTGCCCTCTACATCCAACCGCCGCAGATAGCTCTTCGCATACGGAACAAGCACCTCGCCCCGTGCGCCCTCCACCACCAGCAACGGCACCGGGCCGGCCGCCGTATCCACGTCGTCAATCGTCCCCACCACAACCGGTTCCGCGCCCGCCACGTCCACCAGCACGCACCCGATCAGGTCGCCGATATACGCTTCGTCCTCGCCCAGCGCCGTGCGTTCCTCACGAGGAATCGCGACCCCCAGCCCAATCAGCTTCTCCGCATCTGAAATTGAATCGACCCCGGCAAAATGCAGCACAACGCCACCCTTGTGCAGCCAGTGAGCCACCAGCTCCACTTCCCCCGGAGCTGCTTCCTGGGCACGATCCTCGTCCAAAACGTTCGCTGGACGCGTAGTCCTCGCTGGACGCGCAGTCCTCGCGGGAGGCGTAGTCCTCGCAGGACGCGAAGTCCCCAGCAGCCACAGCCGCTTCCGCTCCGCAAATTTTTCAGGAAAATCAGTCAGAATCTCGGCGAAGACTTCGCCCTTGCGCCCCTGGGCCTTCCGAATCCGCGCGAGCCACACCCATTGCTCCGCCGCGGTCATCGGTTCCTCCAGGGTCGTCGTCCGTTGCGCAAGAAACGGCTACGCCTCGTCGTCTTCTTCCAGGATGTCGAGTGTGTAGCGATGATGCAGCTTCATGCTCACCGCTCCCAGAATGGTGCGCACCGAGCGCGCCGTGCGGCCCTGTTTCCCAATCACCTTGCCCACGTCCTGCGGCGCCACCTTCAGCTTCAGAACGGTGTTCTCGTCCCGGCCTACGGCTTCCACCTCAACGGCGTCCGGCTCATCCACTAAAGCCTTCGCGATCTCGCGAACCAGCTCTTCCACTGCGACCATATCGTGTTGGGTCATCTACTTGCCTCTGACCATCTGCAACCAGAATCAACAAGTTCGGGTGCGTGCGCGAATAGTAGCACACCATCGCGCCGTCGTCAGCAAAGGACTCAGGGGAGATGACAGCCCGTTCATCCAGGAATAAGTTCTACACCGGTCGATTGCAATCACTGAGGCAGCAAGGGGCTTCAGCCCCCAGAAAACATACACCGGTCGATTGCGATCCCGGATGGAGCAGCGTGCTTCAGCCCCCAGAAAACATACACCGGTCGATTGCGATCCCGGATGGAGCAAGGGGCTTCAGCCCCCAGAAAACAGATCCAAAGGCCCGTGCACCTGCCGTTCAATCACTGAGGCAGCGGCGTGCTTCAGTCCCCAGAAAACAGCCCCAAAGGCCCGTGCACCTGCCGTGCAATCGCGGAGGGAGCAGGGGGCTTCAGCCCCCTGAAAAGATGCCCAGAGGGTCGGGCCTTTAGGCCCGGATCGAAGCTAGGCCGCCGCCGGTGCCGCCGCGACAGTTGCCGCATGCTTGGCAACCAGCTTGGCCACGATCGGCGAAAGCTGCGCGCCTACGCCCTGCCAGTAGCTGATCCGCTCCTGCTTCAGATCGATCGAGGCTGGGCTGGTGCGGGGATTGTAGGTGCCCACCACTTCGATGGAACGGCCATTGCGGGCGCGGTCCTTCTCAATGACAACGACACGATAATAGGGCTGCTTGCGGGCGCCAAAGCGCGCCAAACGAATCATGACCACGGCGATACGGTTCCTTTCAGATTCCGGTGCTTTTCTTGTCGTCTCGGCTTGACCAGCCTGGCTTCTTCCGGAGGCCCGTCAGCAATCACGGCGGAAACCAGCCAAACGAAAGACCAGACAGTTCGTCCGGCCCGCGCAAGACTCAACACCTAAGTATCGCTGAAAACGGCCATTTCAGGCAAGTTTCGAGTTGCTCTCCGCGTTCTCAGGCTGGAACCGGTTGCATAAAGCAGTTCTGTAACAGGGCATGACTCTAGTCGTGCCGAGACGGCGGTGAGGCCGAGGGCTTTAGCCCCTGAGGCTATCCCCCCGGAAACAAAAACCGCAGCATCGGCCGCACCCGCGCCGCCCAGCTCGCCTCGTCGTGCGTGCCGCCATGCACCTTCTCAAAATGCAACGTCTCGCCCGGCCGCCAGCCATTCGCCTTCAATCTCCGCGCCAGCAGCTCCGCATCGCGCACAGTTTTGTGGCCTTCGCGGTCGCCCACATCCAGCCACATCCGCGGCCGCTCCCACAGCTGCGGAGCATGCTCGTTCACGGTGCCCAGAATGCTCTTGTGATTCCACCACACGCTCGGCGACAGCACTGCCAGCTTGCCAAAATGCTCAGCATGCCGAATCCCCAGGAACAGAGTCACCAACCCACCGAGCGACGACCCGCCCATCCCCGTCGATGCCCGGTCGTGCCGCACCCGATACTGAGACGCAATCCACGGCAGCAGCTCGCGCGTAATCATCAGCCCATACGAATCGGCCTCGCCCCCGCCCATCTGCCGCGACGCATCCGGCGTGTACTCCGCCAGCCGCCGATCGCCGGTGTTGTAGATCCCCACAATCACCAGCGGCTCCACTTCACCCACTTCAATCGCCTCATCGGCGTGTTCGCGCACCTGCCACGTGCGACCGTGAACAAACGAAGTCCGCCCATCGAACAGGTTCTGCCCGTCGTGCAAATACAGCACCGGATACGTGCGCTCCGGCTCCTCGTCATAGCCCGGCGGAACGTACACAATCAGGTCGCGCGCCTCCGGCAGATACAGGCTCGTGAACCCGCGATGCAGCCGCAGCCGCGGATGCGGCGTCTCGTCGATTGCATCGCCCGACCCCGCCAACTCCTCGGGCAAATCTCTATTTGGTTGTTCTTCCAATTCCAATCTTTACGATCTCTCCGTCAGCACGAACCTGGGTGCCCCATGTGGATTTTGAGACGCGGGGAAACTGGATATTTCCCAGCCAACTTCAGCAATCAGCACGAAAAATGGGTGCCCCTGGTCCCTAGCACTTGGGGACCAGGGAAAACTGTACGTGATCCAGCCTCTCTAAAGTTCAGCACGAACGGGGGGACCATGGAAATACTCCAAAACCTCACCCTGTCGTCCACCGCAACACAGCTCCCGTCTCAGTGTCATCCTGAGAACCCGCGCGTCTGGGGCCCCGATCGCACAACAGTGCGATTGGGGTAGGCGGGTCGAAGGATCTGCTTCTAACGCCGCGTCAATCAGCACGAACCGAGGGTGCCCCATGTCTCGATTCTGAGACGTGGGAAAACTGGATGTATCCCAGCCAGCTCTCGCAATCAGCGCGAAGCCTGACTCAACCACCCAAAATCACAAACCCGCGGCTGTTACAGTATCAAGAAAACCGCCGTTCTCCAATTGCCGGGAGCTCCACCATGAATCGCGAATATCACAAGTGGTATTCCAGCCGCCTCGGGCGCGACATGGAACTCCTCGTCTTCGGCCACACCGGCTTGCCCGTCCTCGTCTTCCCCACCTCAGGCGGCCGCTTCTACGAGTTCGAAGACCGACACATGATCGGTGCCGTCGCCGGCCGCATCGACGCCGGCCACCTGCAGTTCTACTGCGTCGACTCGGTCGACATGGAGAGCTGGTACAACCGCAACGTCCCGCCCCGCTGGCGCATCGCCCGCCACGTCCAGTACGAGGACTACCTCATCCACGAAGTCGTCCCCCTCGTCCGCCAGAAAAATCACAACCCGCACTTCGTCTCGCTCGGCTGCAGCTTCGGCGGCTACCACGCTACCAACATTGCTCTGCGCCATCCCGACATCTTCACCGGCCTGCTCACCATGTCAGGAGCCTTCGACGTGTCAAATTTCCTCGGCGGCTACTACGACCAGGACTGCTACTACAACCTGCCCACGCACTACCTGCCCAACCTCAGCGACCCATGGTTCTTCGAGCGCTATCGCCGCAACACCTACATCCTCGCCACCGGCTGGGACGACCAATGCCTCGGCCAGAATCAGAATCTAGATCGCATCATGAGCGCCAAAGGCATCCCCCACAAGCTCTACACATGGGACACGTGGAACGCCCACGACTGGCCCACTTGGCAGCGCATGATCCAGGAATACTTGTGACTCGCAGGAATACCGAACCATAAAGGTTCGCTGTCATCCCGAGCGCAGCCGAGGGATCTGCGGTTGCTTCTGGTGCATCCCCAATCCGCACAAAAAGTGGGTGCCCCATCCAAGCTTGCGTGGGTGGGAAAGCAACGAACTCCGCAAGCGAAATTCCCTGTCGTCCCAAGCTCTTCACATCCCCACAGATGTGTCATCCTGAGAACCCGCGCGTCTGGGGCCCCACGAAGTGGGGTAAGCGGGTCGAAGGATCTGCTTTTGAGGGTTTGCCAATCCGCACAAAAAATGGGTGCCCCATCCAAGCTTGCTTGGGTGGGAAAGCACGAACCCCAAAAGGCGAAGCCTCCTGTCGTCCTCAACCCTCAAGATCCCCATGCGGTGTCATCCTTGAGCACCCGCGCGTTTGGGGCCCTGTGAACGGCGAAGACGTTCACGGGGTAAGCGGGTCGAAGGATCCGCTTCTAACCCAGCACAATCCGTACAGGTCCGCGAAATTGCACGGTCACTCATTCAGATCCACCACTACAGGAGACAATGGAGCATGTCCGATCTCAATCCCTACGAAAAATTTCTCGATGGCCGTCCCCTCGAAACAATCCTCGCCGCCACACCGCCCGCCATCGCAGCCCTCATCGAAACAATAGGCCCCGCAAAATCCACCACTGCCCCCGCACCCGGCAAGTGGAGCGCCGCCGAAATCCTCTGCCACCTCGCCGACTGCGAGCTCGCCTTCGGCTTCCGCCTCCGCCAGACCCTCGCGGAAGACAACCACGTCATGCAGCCTTTCGATCAGGACAAGTGGGCCGCCACCTATTCCGGCATCTCTGCGGCCTCGGCGCTGGCCGCCTTCACCGCCTTCCGCCATTGGAATCTGGAGCTGATCCGGAAATCCCTTCCCACCTCGGCCGACCGCAAGGTCTCGCACCCCGAGCGCGGCGCCATGACCTTCAAAACCATCGTTGAAACCATGGCCGGTCACGACATCAATCACCTCGGACAGCTTGAGCGCCTCGCCCGCTAGTCTGCTGTCCTCTGAGATTTTTCACAGGCGGTGTCATCCTGAGAACCCGCGCGTCCATCGGGGGCCCCGGCGACAGGTCTTTGTCGCTGGGGTAGCGGGGCGAAGGATCCGCTTCTAACGCCGCGCCAATCCGCACAAAAAGTGGGTGCCCCATCCAAGCTTGCTTGGGTGGGAAAGCACGAACCCCAAAAGGCGAAGCCTCCCGTCGTCCTCAAGCCTCAACATCCCCATGCGGTGTCATCCTGAGAACCCGCGCGTCCACCGGGTCCCCGGCGACAGGTCTTTGTCGCTGGGGTGAGCGGGTCGAAGGATCTGCTTCTCGCGCATCTGACGTAGCGTCTTCGCTCCTTCGTCAGCCCACATTTTCGGGAGCCTGCCTCCTTACGCCGCGCCCACCTGCGTTGCCGGCGCCCTCACCTCTGCCATCGCCGCCAGAATCACCTGCGCCGTCATCTCCTCGTCCTCACGCGACGAAATCATCAAATCGTACAGATGCGGATTCTGCCAGTCCTTGCCGAACGACTGCTGCATGTAATGCGCCCGCTCTCCATCTACCGCGTGAATCCGCTCCTCAATGTTCACGCCCGATCCCAGCCGGCTCCGCAGACGGCATACCCGCTCGCAAAACGGCGCGTACACAAACACATGAAACGCATCCTTCTTTTGCTGCAGAATGCACTGCGCGCCCCGACCCACAAGCACGCAATTGCCGTCGTCATACGCGTTCTCCACGATCTTGCGCGTCATCTCCGACATCACATCGCGATCGAAACAGTTCTCCTCCGCAGGCGTCACGCCGGCCGCCAGGGCAGCGCCCATCATCGCCCGCCGATTCATGCGCCCAACCCAGCTTTCCGGCCGCTCGTCGAAGCGCGTCACCACGCTCGTGTCCACATGCGCTGTGCGGGAGATCGCCTCGATCAGCTCGCGGTCAATCAGCTTCCAGCCAAGACGATCCGCCGCAATCTTCGCAATCCGTCCCCCGCCACTTCCAAACTCCCTTGACACGGTCAAAACACGGTATCCCACAGGCGCCTCCATCCTTTCGACGGCTGATCATCCTAGCCCCTCATCTCCGCCCGTGCAGTGCCGTACGACACACTTTTCCCACAGAAGAAGTTATCTGTTGAAGACGCAGGGATTACCGCAGCTCAGGAGCCGTAAGGCCAGATCGAGCGATCACGAATCAAGGCTTCAAGGCAGGGAAGCCATCCACATCGAGTTCGGCTTGCGATGATCTCGACAGCGCGAGGCTCGCCGAACCAGCTCAGCTCCCCGAGAGCTCCCGCCGCACCGCTTCGCCAAACGCCGTCGGCACGTACCGCGTCACAAGAAAAGGCTCGTTCGACCAGCTCCACGCCGTCCACCCGATCTCCATCTCCCGCAGGTACCGCATCAGCCGTCGCACGTACTCAACTTCTCGCGGAGCATCGCTGCCACCAAACTCCCCCGCGAACACCGGCACCGACCTCGACAAATCACCGAAAGCCTCTGCCCAGTTGTTTCCCTTGTTCGGATACACATGCGTCGAGTACACAACATTCTCAGCGTCCAACGGCATGCCGCGCAGATCGTAGCCCCAGTTGGTCCCGCTCACAAACACCAGCGCATCCTGGTTCTCATCCCGAATCGCTTGCGTGAGCGCCCGCGCCCAGGGCTGCCACTCCTTCATCGTGACGGTCCTCTGGTCCGCAGGGTACGTCATCCCGTCCTCCTTGTTCAGAGGATAGGGGTCATCAATCAAGCGATCATGAGGCTCGTTGAACAAGTCATACAGAACCGCGGGCTCATCTTTGTACCGCCGCGCAAGCGTCGTCCACAACTCAATCGATTCCATATTCGGCAGCGGCGCAACAAAATTGCGATCGCCGCCGTACACGCGCTCCGCATCCAGCCACTGCAGGTCCAGCAGCGTGTACGCGCCAAAGCGCGAAGCCCACGAAATGACTTGGTCAATCGCCTGCAGATACTCCTCGCCAGAACGGCCTGACCGTCCGCGCAAAACAAAATCCTGATTGAACGGCAGCCGGAGAATCGTGCAGTGCCACTCCCGCACGATGAACTCGATCTCGGCTCGCGAAAGCGAAGCCCCCGACAAGAACCCCTGTTCGTCCGGCCCCGCATATTCCAACCCAGACCGATTGACGCCGCGCAACAGCACCGCCTCGCCAGTCGCCACGTTGACGATGCGATTCCCCGATGTCCTCAACGCCGCAAGACCGTTCGAAAGCTCACCACGCATAACCCAGCCTCAGACCCACTCGTTCTTGTACCATCTCCGCACCCCATCCTGTCATCCTGAGCGACCCTGAACGAAGAGAAGGGGAGTCGAAGGACCTGCGGTTGCTCTTCGGGAAAATCCCCCTGTCGTCGCGGCGGAGTGCGAGCCGATCGCTAGAACTACGGATGCCCCCACCCCGTCCCGTACACTGTTCTCGAACAGCGCACAACACCCCAACCCGCGCGGCACACATCTCCAGGAGATCGAGATGAAGGAGATCGAGATGAAGAAAATCGGCGTTCTGTTTGGCATGGAAAACAGCTTTCCTCCTGCGCTCGTCGAGCACATCAACGCCCGCAACATCCCCGACATCCACGCCGAATTCGTCCACACCAGCGCAGTCGCTCTCGACAAGCCGCCCGCGTACGCCGTCATCGTCGACCGCATCTCCCACGACATCCCTTTCTACCGCGCCTTCCTAAAGCACGCCGCCCTCAACGGAACCGCCATCATCAACAACCCCTTCTGGTGGTCGGCAGACGACAAGTTCTTCAACTACACCCTCGCTCAAAAGTTGGGCGTCGCCGTTCCTCCCACCGTCATCCTGCCCCACAAAGAGCATCCCGAAGGAACCACCGACCGCTCCATGCGCAATCTCGAGTACCCGCTTAACTGGGAAGCAGTCTTTGCCTACGTCGGCGAGCACGGATTTATGAAACCCATCGATGGCGGCGGCTGGCGCGACGTCTTCCACATCCGCAATCGCGGCGAGTTCTTCCGCGCCTACCACCAGACCCACCGGCTCTGCATGATCTATCAGAAGGCCGTCGAGTTCAACGAGTACTTCCGCTGCTACGTCGTTGGCCAGCAGAAGGTCCACATCATGCCCTACGACCCGCGCCTGCCCCACCACGAGCGCTACATCCAGAATCCCCCGGCCTACGACCCCAAGCTCCTCGCCCGCGTTGAGGCCGACGCCCTCACTCTCTGCCGCGCCCTCGGCTACGACCTCAACACCGTCGAGTTCGCCGTCGAAAACGGCATCCCCTACGCCATCGACTTCATGAACCCCGCACCTGACGCCGACCTCCACTCCGTCGGCCAGGCCAATTTCGACTGGATCGTCCGCGAAGTCGCCGACCTCGCCCTCGCCAAAGCCGCCAACGCCCCCCAGTCGCCCAAAGAACTCCGCTGGTCCGCCTTCCTCAACGGTGCAAGCTGAACCCATGGATGTGCGCGGCTTAGTTGACTAAGTGTATCCCATGGGATACAATCGCGAATGATAGAAGTTCGCCAGACCGAGGTTTTCTCAAAATGGCTGCATGAACTGCGGGATCGCCATGCGAGAAGAATCATTGCAGTAGAATTGAGCGGCTTGCGCTTGGAAACCCTGGAGACGTGAGACCCGTTGGTCACGGCGTAAGCGAACTTCGGATCTCGCATGGACCTGGCTACCGCGTCTACTTCATCAAGCGCGGCGAGGTCGTCATTCTTCTGCTGTGTGGGGGCGACAAGAGCACTCAGGTCGCGGACATTGCAAAAGCTCATGCAATGGTTGGGGAGTTGGAGGGTTAGTTGATGACTTTGAAAACACGTCCGTTTGATGCTGCGGAATACCTCGAAGATGACGAAGCGATTGCGGAGTATCTTGAAGAGGCGATGAAGATTGCGATGGAAGACGCGAATCCCGCCTTTCTCACCCACGCCCTTGGCACCGTGGCGCGGGCGCGCGGAATGTCACAGATTGCGAAGGACACAGGTCTGTCTCGTGAGAGCCTCTATAAAGCGCTTGGAGCAGAGGGAAATCCAGAATTTGGAACCGTTCTTCGGGTATTGCATGCGTTGGGTTTGAAGCTATCGATCAAGTCGCATGGCGAGGCCGCCTAAGAACGAAATTCTTCGCGATTCTTCAAGGATAAAGGTCTCTTGGCCCCTAAGCTCTGTTTTGCTGTTTCTCTTTTTCTCTGCGTCCCCTGCCGTACAATCCCCCCATGCGCCCATCCTTCTCGCTCGGCATTGAAGAGGAGTACCAGACCGTCGACCCGGTCACGCGCGACCTGCGCTCCCACATCGAAACCGAGATGCTTGCGCAAGGCAAGATGCGCCTGCAAGAACGCGTCAAGGCAGAGATGCATACCTCCGTCGTCGAAGTCGGCACCCGCGTCTGTCGCAACATCGATGAAGCCCGCGAAGACATCTACGAGCTCCGCCGCGAAATGGTCAAGCTCGCCCGCGAGCACAACCTCGAGCTCGTCGCCGGCGCAACCCATCCCTTCGCCGACTGGCGCACCCAGGAGATCTATCCCGACCCCCGCTACCACCAGGTCGTCAAAGATCTCCAGCTCGTCGCCCGCGCCAACCTCATCTTCGGCCTCCACGTTCACGTCGGCATCGAGGACCGTGAAGCCGCCATCCGCATCATGAACTCGATGCGCTACTTCCTTCCTCACATCATGGCCCTCGCTACGAATTCGCCCTTCTGGCTCGGCCTCAACACCGGCTACAAAGGCTACCGCGCCAAAGTATTTGAGAACTTTCCCCGCACCGGCATCCCCGACGCCTTCTCCAGTTATTCAGAATTTGAGAACTACGTCAGCCTCCTCGTCCGCACCAACTGCATCGACAACGCCAAAAAAATCTGGTGGGACATCCGCCCCCATCCCTTCTTCAACACCGTCGAAGTCCGCGCCTGCGACATCCCTCTGCGCGCCGAAGAAACCGTCGCCATCGCCGCGCTCATCCAGGCCACCGCGGCTTACCTCTACCGTCTTCACGCCTCCAATCAGGATTTCCGCCAGTATGCCCGCCCCCTCTTGATGGAAAACAAATTCCGCGCCGTCCGCTACGGCCTCGATGGCAAACTCATCGACTTCGGCCGCCAGCAGGAAATCCCCGAGCGCGATCTCATCGAGGAGTATCTGGTATTGGTCGACAGGGAAGTGGACGAGCTTGGCTCGCGCGACGCCATCGAAGGAATCCGCAAAATTCTCCAAACCGGCACCGGCGCCGACCGCCAGCTCAAAGTCTTCGAAGAATCCAACCACGACCTCAAAGCCGTAGTCGACTACATGGCCCAGGAAACCTGCGCCGGCCTCTAGCAATTAGTCCTCAACGCGGCCTTGTAGGGGCGTGTGGCCCCGGTCCCGGTGAGATTTCCAGTCCACGCTGAGGGTGCCCCCGGTCCCTCGCTTTTGGGGACCGGGGATGGAACGAAGGTGTCCCCTTCATCCTGGTATCGGGAGGTAGGTGACCCACTCCAACTCTGGCGGGTGGCCCGGGTCTGGGTGCCAATGGATAATAGCCCAGGGGAGCACCGACTGATTCGCTGCCGGGAGGACTACGAGGTGCAGAAAGCGTTTACGAGAAAACCACAAGGGGGCGAGCCCGGGACGGGAGGCAAGAACTACATCACGCCTGGCGGGCTGCAGCGCCTTAGAGACGAGTTCCGGTTTCTGGTCACGAGGGATCGCCCGGCCGTGGCGGAGGTGGTGGCATGGGCTGCCGGCAACGGCGATCGCAGTGAAAACGCCGACTATCAATACGGCAAGCGGCGTCTTCGGCAGATTGATGGGCGGATTCGCTTTCTCACCAAGCGAATCGAAGCCGCGGAGGTAGTGGACCCGGAAGCTCCAAGATCGAAGGTGGCATCGACGAGGGCATACTTCGGGGCGACCGTGCGCTATGCCAATGTCGCGGGAGCGGAGCGAGTGGTGAGCATCGTAGGCACCGACGAGGTCGATCTCAACCGCAACCACATCAGCTGGGTGTCGCCTCTGGGGCGCGCGTTCATGAAGTCGGCAGCGGGTGACAGCGTAGTTCTCCATGCACCGGGCGGCACGGAATACCTGACGGTGCTGGAAGTGTGCTACGAGCGCATTTCTGTGGAACCGTTCCGTGAACCAGCTGGATCCGCGGCCTCTGGAAAGTTACTCCCTCGCCTGCGCTCACCTGACGAAGAAGAGACAATACGGCACAGGCGGTGAAAGAGCGACGACCGCAATAGAGCGCTATCGGCTTTCCATCCTTGTATCGAGAGGTGGGTGGCCCTGGTCTCACACCGCGCATGATCAAGTTGAGGGTGCCCTCGGTCCCTCGCTTTTGGGGACCGGGGATCGAGCTGTTGCATTCGGGGACCAGGGAAAACTGGATGCATCCCAGCACTCTCAAAGCACCACCGACTGCAGGTAATTTGAGGATTTCAAGAGGCCACGCGAAGCCTCCGCCTGAACGGCCAGTCCTAAAACCATTTCTTCTTTTTGAAGTAAAGAAGAACCGCTACGGTGGAGAGAGCCATCAGAGCCACTGCGTACTCTGTGCCATGCGGACTCTCGGTCCACGGCAGCTTCAGATTCATCCCGAAGAATCCCGTGATGATCACCAGCGGAAGAGCCACCGTGCCCCAGATGGTCAGTACCTTCATCACTTCATTCGTGCGGTTGGCGACCGCCGAGAGATAGATATCGAGCGCGCCCGAGAGAAGGTCGCGATAGGTCTCGATCAGTTCAACAGTCCGGATGATGTGGTCGTAGATGTCGCGGAAATAGAGATCGAGGTCGTCGCCTAACAACCCTTTCTCGCGGCGCGTGAGACTGTTGACAACTTCTCTCATGCCTGCAGCCACACGACGAAATTCAACCAGCTTGCGTTTGAGTGAAAGAATCTCCGCCAGCGTTTCAGGATTGGGACGGTCGAGGACAAGGTCTTCGATGTCGGCGGTATCTTCGGCCAGCTTGTCGAGCACCGGCTGATAACCGTCGACGATCTGGTCGACAATCATATAAAACAGCCGGTCGAGACGGTCGATGTGCTCCTGCTCCGCACGGGCACGTACGCTTTGGAAGATGACAGAGTCGTTGCTGCGAACCGAGATGAGGAAATCGGGACCGAGGAAGAGGTCGATGTCGTCGAACGCTACCTCAGTCTCGTTGTGCATGTGCTTCAGCACGGTAAAAATGTAGTGATCGTGCTCCTCCGTCTTTGGCCTTTGCGGCCGATGACGACAGTCCTCGATCTGCAACGCATGGAGTTGAAAACGCTGTGCGAGCTCGTCGAGTTCCGGCGAAGCGGGATCCGCAATGTCGTACCAGGCAAGATGAGAGAAGACAGGATTCATGAGAGGTCAATTCTAGAGCCTGCACGATCTGCCCGCATAGGTTGAGTCTCTCGGTTAATCTCATGGGAGAAGACCGGACCGAGGACCATGCACGAAAACACACCAGCCCTTCTCGCCGCCACACAGCGCCACGCCGCCGCGTGGTTCTCCGCGCTGGCCTCCAGACCAGTCCGCGCCAGCCTCACCACCGACGAACTCCGCGAGCAACTCGGCGGCCCGCTGCCGGACAACAGTACAGCCCCCGAAGCCATCACTGAACAACTCGCCGCCGCCGGCATGGCAGGCACCGTTGCAACCGCGGGCCCGCGCTACTTCGGCTTTGTTGTCGGTGGCAGTCTTCCCGCCGCACTCGCCGCCGATTGGCTCGTTTCCGCATGGGATCAGAACGCCGGCATCTATGTGTTGTCGCCCATCGTTTCGGTCATCGAGCAGATCACCGGCGCCTGGTTGCGCGAGCTCGCCGGCCTGCCTTCCTCCATGAGCTTCGGCTTCGTCACCGGCTGCCAGATGGCCAACTTCACCAGCCTCGCCGCCGCGCGTCATCGCGTCCTCGCCAACGCCGGCTGGGACGTCGAAGCCAACGGCCTCTTCGGCGCTCCACCCATCCAGGTCATCGTCAACGAGGAGTCACACTACACCATCTCCATGGCCTTGCGCTTGCTCGGTCTCGGCGCGAACCGCGTCCACAAGATCCCCACCGACAACCAAGGCCGCATGCGCGCCGACGCATTGGCTCCCGTCCTTCGCGCACAGTCAGGACCCTGCATCGTCTGCGCGCAAGCCGGCAACGTCAACACCGGCGCGGTCGATCCACTCGCCGAAATCGCTGCCCTCACTAAAGAGCGCGGCGCCTGGCTCCACGTCGACGGAGCCTTCGGCCTCTGGGCCGCCGCCTCCCCCGCCCATGCCCATCTCGTCCGCGGCATCGAGCTCGCCGACTCCATCGCCACCGACGCGCATAAGTGGCTCAACGTCCCCTACGACTGCGGCATCGTCTTTTGCGCCGACCAGGCTGCCCACCGCAGCGCCATGTCGCTCGCCGCCGCCTACATCGTCGCCACCGGAACCGAACGCGACCCCCACGAATTCGTCCCCGAGGAATCGCGCCGCGCCCGCGCCGTCCCTGTCTACGCCGCTCTCCGCTCCCTTGGCCGCCACGGCCTTGCTGAAATGGTCGAGCGCAATTGCCGCCAGGCTCGCCGCTTCGCCGACGCCCTCCGCGCCGCCGGCCATCAAGTCCTCAACGACGTCGTCCTCAACCAGGTCCTCGTCTCTTTCGGCACGCCCGAGCAAACCCGCCGCACCATCGCCGCCATTCAGCAAGACGGCACCTGCTGGTGCGGAGGCACCGTCTGGCAAAATCAAACCGCCATGCGCATCAGCGTCAGCAACTGGTCCACCACCGACGCCGACGTCGACCAAAGCATCGCCGCCATCCTCCGCGCCGCAGCCACAAATTTGTCATCCTGAGAACCCGCATGCTTGGGGCCCCGATCGCACGATAGTGCGATTGGGGTAAGCGGGTCGAAGGATCTGCTTCTGCACTTCGTCCGCTTCACGTAGTCTGCCCCACCGCAGGTGGCCTAAAATAAATGCAACACCCGCAATCGGCGGCACCCCACGCGAGAAAGCCCCTCATCCCATGTCCACCACCGCCGCCCAACTCCTCGCCACACCCTACCCAGCAGAATTCGCTCCCGGCGCGCGTTCTGCCGTCACCACCTGCCTGCGCATTGCGCCTGAAGAAAAAGTCACCCTCATCACCGACACCGTTACCGCGCCTATCGCCGCCGCCCTTGCCGCGCAACTCGCCGCTGTCGGCTGCCCGTTCAACGCCTTTCTTCTCGAAGACCTCGCGCCGCGCCCTCTCGCCGCCATGCCCGCCGCTGTCCTCGCCGACATGGAAACCTCCCACGTCTCCATCTTTGCGGTCCAGGTCCAGCCCAACGAGCTCGGCTCGCGCATGCAGATGACCGACGTCGTCAACCGACGCCACATGCGCCACGCCCACATGGTCAACATCACTCCGGAAATCATGTGCCAGGGCATGCGCGCCGACTTCAACTTAGTCGACCGACTAAGTCAGCAAGTCTTGAATCGCGTTCGCCAGGCTACCCGCATCCACGCCACCACCGCGGCTGGCACTAACATCACCGCCGACATGAACCCCGGCTACAAATGGTTCAAAACCTCCGGCATCATCTCTCCTGAAAAATGGGGCAATCTTCCCGGCGGCGAGTGCTTCACCTCTCCCGGAGAAGTCAACGGCACCTTCGTCGTCGACGGCGTCGTCGGCGACTGGCTCTGCGCCCGCTACGGCCTCCTCGCCTCCACGCCGCTCACCATCCAGATCGCCGCCAACCGCATCGTGTCGTGTTCCTCCACCAACAAGCAGCTTGAGTCCGACTTCTGGGCCTACACCCACACCGACGAGAACTCCGACCGCGTCGGCGAATTCGCCATTGGCACCAACCTCGGCGTCGAGCGCGTCATCGGCAACATCCTGCAGGACGAGAAATTCCCCGGCATCCACATCGCCTTCGGCAATCCCTATGGCGAACACACCGGCGCACCCTGGCGCTCCGGCACCCACATCGATGTGGTCGGCCTCGGCTTCAATATCTGGCTCGAATCAGATGCAGGATCGGAACAGATCATGCGCGATGGCCGCTTCCTCATCGCCGCGTGAGGCTGCGCAATTGTTCCACGTGGAACAATTGCCCGCAGCGGAGCGACTCCATTTTCGTCCCGGGAGATGGTTCCACGCTTCCAAATTGTTCCACGTGGAACAATTGTGTTGGTCAGCACATGTGTTTGAAAGCTTGCAGAAAATTGCGCTTCTCTGTGCGCGCGCATTCTTCATTGCTCGTTGTCTGAAGAGAGGATTGGGGATCGACGCCGGCTCTGCTGGCGGCAGTTTCTCCGCGTCAAGGGCGACACAGAGAATGCACCATTTCAGGGGCACGAGGGGGGGGGAGGGGGTATCCCCTCGGGCGGTAGGACCGTATGTCCGGCCCTTGTTGCACTCGTTCCCATACGCGCTGAGCACGACCGAAAAGCTAAGGACATGGGCAGATGCCAATCCCGCCTCTCTCTGACCGGGAACAATAAAGAATCGAATGGATCCTGTTAAACGCCGAAGTCGTCACGAAAGGTTCTCGTGTCGCGCATTATCGCCGGGGATTTGCAGAACATTTCCCAGCCTCCGCGCACAATCGAAAGGTGTACCGATGCGGGCCGGCCCGCATCCTGAGCCCCGCGCACCGGGCCCTCCAACCGGTCGGCACACGGCGTCGGCAAGGGGCCCCCCTCCCCCCCTCGTTATTAACCGAAGAGTAAACAGCGCCGCCCAGAAAACGCCGCCGCATTCCCCAAATCCCTTTACACGAACTCCGCGCAATCATCTGCAAACCCGCATCAACACAGGTGATCGTCAACACAATTGTTCCGCGGGGAGCAATTGGGAAGCGTGGAACATTTCTGTAGAGGATCGAGTCAGCAAGAATGGCGGCCAAAGGCCGCGTCAGCCTGGACGGCAAGTCCCAAAGAAAAACCCCGGCCAAGGCCGGGGTTTTCTGCAATGCGGGAAGCGCGGATATTTACATCGCTGCGACAAAGTCGGGGACGACGATGGCAGCGTGTTCCTGGAGGAGCTGTGTCATGCGTGCAGCCATTCCTGTGTACATTGAGGCGGCACGGAAAGCATTGACGCGGACACCCTCGCTGGCTTGCGTAAAGGCGTATTGTCCCAGGGCCATGAGCACGCAGACTCGAATCTGCATGGCATCGCTGCGCAGCGTCTCGATGAGCACGCGATCGACGGTGACGCAGTTGCGGCTGGCGTAGTCTGCCATTTCAAGCATGACGCGGGAGTTCTGGTAGATGGCCCACAGGCCGTGAGCACCCTGGATGCGTTTCCAGGTTTCTTCAGGAGTCGCGTTGACGCCTTCCTTCCACAGGAAGTGATCACTCAGATCGCGAGCGCTCCAGTCCGGCCGAAGCCGCACAATGAGCGAATCCCACGACTGGGTGTTCCGTTTGCGAACCCCTTCACGCCACCGACCAAGGTAAAGAGCCACAATCGTGAGCGTGGCAATTTGAATCAGAGGAAAGATCATCTGCAGTCCTCATACCGGACTTCTGTGAGCCCCTTTTGGAGGGTCACCCCGGCGTTTTCTAAACTCGTTCCATAACTTTTAGCAGAAAACCGTGCCAATTTGAAGCGGAACCGATCGAAATCCCGTACAGATTCTTCTGATCGGTACCGCGATTTATCTGCGCATAAGTAACTTAAAGTAACCGTGGCCGCGGGTCAATGATACTTTCCGGTGAGGACTTGGCGTCGTCTGCAGTGATCTAAACAATAGAAATCATATCACTTATATTCTGGAGTCGGGTGCCGGCGCGTCGGCGAAGAGGGCCTAATGCCCTTTCGTGGTAGATGTGCGGTGCGGAAGGCGTGTGGGGAGGGTAACTTACTGCTTCTTTGTGGATTGGCGATCTGGGCCAGCCGCCTGGACAAGGGCAGTACGCTCCGCGCGGGCGACGCCGGCGACGGCCAGAAGAAGATTCTGCATTTGCGGGGTGAACTCGCGGCGCTCGGCTTCCTTTTGCGCGAAGGCGAAGAGCCAATAGGCCAAGGAGCAGATATAGCTGGCGAGCACGAGCTGATTGAGGCGGTTGTACTGGATCCAGGTGGACTGATGGGTGTGAAGCATGGCGGTTCCGAGGCTAACCAACGAGTAAAAGCCCAGCCCGGTAGCGATCTGCAGTTCTCGGTCGCGCCAGCCTATGGAGAGGAACTGGCTGAACCCGGCCAATCCCAGAAAGAAGAGAACTCGGAGGATCGAGGTAGTTTGCTGTACGTGCACGATGGCTTGAACAGCCGGCGAAAAGCCGACAAGGGACTGAATTGAAGAAAAGGGCCAGATGGCTCCGCCGAGGGCCAAGACGATGATTGCGAGAACAAACGGCGTTTTGCGGGGAAGAGACGCGCGCATGGGGCGCAGAACCAACCAGGCTAGCTCGACGAGCACACCGAATTCCAGCGTTGAATCGAAGACCGACTCAACCAGATAGTAGACGGGGTAGTTTTCAGGGAATTTGTGGAGAACTAGATAAGCTGCGGTGCTGGAGATGACTCCCCAAGCGCAGAAGACGAAAAAGACGGGAATGAGTCGCCATGCACGACGATAGATGAGCAAGCCCACTAATCCTGCTTGCGCCAGCAGGCCGCTTATCCACAGTCCATTATCAAGATTCATCACCGGCATCCAGTCGACACAGCGTGATGCGATGAATCGAGTCTAGCAGCGATCCTGACGGCATACTGCAGGAATCGTCTTCACATTCCAACCGATGGTGCAGCGTGCCGAGGCGGCGTTAGCGGCCGCGGCCTCCGCCACCTGGGAATGGGTTGGTCGGAAAAGCAGCAGCGACGTGGCCGCGGCCTCCGCCACCCGGGAATGGGTTGGTCGGGAAAGCAGCAGCGACGTGGCCACGGCCTCCACCACCCGGGAATGGGTTGGTGGGAAACGCGCTGGCAGAAACCGCTGTTGCAGCACCAAGAAGAACCAAAACAGCCATTCTCAACAGATTTGAACGCATGGACCTTGCTCCTAGCGCACTGTTACTTCGGTACGCAAAGAAAGGCTACCCCAAAAGGTGCACGAAATCTACAACAAAAGTACCGGGAACAGAATTTTTTTGCGGTCGATCATGCGCGAAGGAAAGAGGGCAGCTGCTGCAAACAAGAGGTTTACCGGAAATTCATGGGTGAAAACCCCGCAAAAGCCAAGAAAACCCTAAGCCGAAAAAGCGCATCTCAGGCTGAATTTATTTGCTCAAAGTGCACCTTTTTCAGGTCGATCGGTGGAACCCTAAACCGCTTCCTCGTCAGGCTGCCAGGCGAGCATGCGTCCGCGGACCGGTGACGTGGGTAATCCCCAACCTTCAGAGGGCGCTGGTTGGCTGGATTTTAGCGACGGCACTGGCTGTCTGCCCGCGCTATCTTTACGGAATGAGTTCTCATGACGTCGGGATGAGGGTCCTGTGATTCCGGAGTTTCGCAGGCAATTCAACGCCGCATATACGGACGAGGGTTATCGCGCGCTGCTCGAGCGTCTGCACAGGGTGAGCGAGACGCCGGTCGAGTTTCGCATTGCCGAGACGCCGGTCTTCGTTCCGAAGGCTCTTTTGGAAGGGATTGCGGAGGAAGGTGCGGCGCTGGCTTTGCGCTTGATCGGGGACAAGGAATATCTTGCGGCTGCGCGCTGCGCCATCCCCGAGGGTTATGAGGCAGCGAACGAGACGCCGCGCCCCCAGTTTCTAACCGCCGACTTTGCGCTTGTTCGCGCGCCCGACGGGGCGCTTGTTCCGCGGCTTGTTGAGATTCAGGCGTTTCCCTCCGTCTTTGCGTATCAGGCGGTGCTGTGCTCAACCTATCGAGAGGTCTTCGGCCTGTCGGAGGAATTGAGTACATTTCTTGGGGGTCTGGATGAGGCGGGCTATTGGAGCCTGTTCGCGCGCACGGTTTTGGCCGGCCACGATCCGGAGAATGTTGTCCTGACCGAAGTCGATCCGCTCCACCAGAAGACCCTGCCCGACTTCAATTGCACGGCGAAGCGGCTGGGGATTGCGGTTGTCGATATCACCCAGCTGGAGGCAATCGGGAACAAGCTGCACTACAGAAATGCGCAGGGACGTCTGACACCCATTCACCGGATCTATAACCGTGCAATTGCCGATGAGATGATCGGTCGCAGTATCCGATTGCCATTTGATTGGACGCATCCATGGGACGTTGAGTGGGCAGGCCACCCGAATTGGTACTTCCTGATCAGCAAGTTCTCAGTGCCGTGGCTTTCGCAGGGGGGAGCCTCGCAAGCGGTCGTGCCTTCGGCGGTATTTCTCGACGATTTCATGGATGGAGCGGGGCGCACGAAGCTGGAGGCTGCCGGCATCTCGTTTCCGGCGAAGATCAACCAAGGAAGCGTCTACGACGACCTTCTGCTCAAGCCTTTGTTCAGCTTTGCCGGCAAGGGCATCCAATTCGGGCCGTCGCAGGGGCAGCTTGAGGCGATCGCGCCAGGGGAGCGGAGGGGGTACCTGCTGCAGCAGCGGATGGACTTTGTGCCGACCATCGATACGCCGCAGGGGATGACGCAGGCTGAGTTTCGTATCCTCTATCTGTGGCCCGAAGGTGGTAGTTTGACGCCGGCTCTCTCGCTTGTGCGGCTGGGGCGGGGTAGGATGATGGGGGTCGATCACAACAAAAATCAGGCATGGGTGGGTGCGTCTTCGGCGTTCTTTCCGGGTAAATAGGCCTTGCGGAGCGCGGCTGGGGTTCAATTGGGATGCAAGTGCCAGATGTGGTGGTACATGATCGATTACCTAGCGAAAAACTTTCGTGCCCTACGTTTCGTCGGGAATTTCAGTTACAGTGTCGATTAGGTTTTGAAAACGGTAACCCTGGGCGGCAACATGAAGGACACTTCAAAAATCGGTTACGCACCCAAGAAGAACGTTTCACCGACAGAGGCTTCTCACAAGGAAGTGCGATGTGCGGTCCGTTTTCCTCTCTCACTCCAGGCGGTACTTTCTTCGGACCGCGAGGAGTCCAAGGCACTTACACGGAATGTCTCGGCAAGCGGCGTGCTTCTTGAAGTACGCAATCCGCTTGAGGTGGGACAAGGGATCGATTTCTCTATACGCATGCCCGGCGAAGTGTTGGGCGCACCCGGCGATGTCATGGTCCGTTGTCACGGACGTGTGGTACGCTGCTCGTTAAGCCAGGGCCAGTACCAGGCTGCTGCAACAATCGATGAATACCGGTTTGCGGAGCGGTGAGGCACGCGCTGGCGGTTTTGCAGCTTATTTATGGAATTCTTGGACGAAACTACTGAAGGCGAAGTTGTAGACGGACCGGTCAGACCGGGCGCGATCAGGATCATACTCGCGGACTCTCAAGCCATTTACCGCGTGGGGATTCGTAAGATTTTTGCGCTCGAAGACGACCTCCGCGTTGTGGCGCAGGCCGATACCTTCGACAATCTCAAATCGGCGATCGAGCGCTACCCAACCGACGTTGTGCTTCTCGAGGGCGGGCTGCTGGTTGGCGCTCCGAGCGCAATCCCGGAGCTGCTGCGCATCGCGCCGGACGTGAAGCTGATTGTCCAGGCGATCTCATCCGAGGAGAGCCAGACAGTCGAGCTGTATCGCCGTGGTGTTCGCGGCATCATATCCCGTTCCATCTCGCCTGACCTGCTTGTGCGGTGCGTGCGCAGAATCGCGGCCGGCGAGACGTGGATCGACAACCAATCGGTGAATTGGGTGATCGACGCGTACCGCTCCCAGGCTGCGGCGCTGGTGAGCCCGCGCAGCCAGCCGCGGTTGTCGCCGAAGGAAATGGCGATTATCACGTGCATTACGCAGGGGAAGCGGAACAAGGAAATTGCCTTTCAGCTGGGGACGACCGAGCAGGTCATTAAAAACTATCTTCGCAAGATCTATGACAAGCTGGGGGTTTCAGACCGGCTCGAGTTAGCTCTTTACTGCTTGCACAATAAAATTATTCAGGCCGATGTCGATGAAGAGACGGTGGCCAAGAAGATCGTGAGCCGCTAGCGAGCGGCTAGGGTCTGACAGAACGCCCGAAGAAACCAAAGCAGATTCTTCTCTTACCACCCCCGAAGTGAAAAGCGTTCGGGGCCCCTTTCGCTCCGGTGAACGGGATGATGGAGGGTTGCCCAATCCCAGATATTCGCCAGGAAAAAAGCGAATGGATGGGGCACGGTGCGTCCGCGGCTGGCTCCGACCACGGTTCATTTCGCTATGTCATGCCTTGTTCGCGGTGCCGTCGCAGCTGACGGGCTCCGCAGGGGAGGCTCCGTCGCAGCTCAAAGGGTTCTGGCTTTCGACGCAGGGCCTGCGTGCTACTTCGAGCAGACGGGTCAATTCGCGCAATTCGTGTTCGCCGAGGTGCCCCAGCAATAGCGTCGGCGCACGCTGGATGACTGGATCCATTTGATGCAAGAGAGAGAGTCCCGCCGCGGAGATCTGGGTCCATACCACGCGCCGATCGCGGCGGTCGCGCTGTTGCCGAATCAATTTGAGAGCCTTGAGGCGGCGCAGGAGACGCGTGATGTCCGGCTCGGCGGTGATCATGCGGTCGCCGATGCCAGAGCAGGTCAGTCCCTGCGGTTGGGCTCCGCGCAGGATTCTTAACACGTTGTACTGGGTGCTGGTGACGCCCCAGGCGCGGCTGGTGCGCTGAAAGGCGCGATCGAGACAATCGGCGGTCCGAAACACGTTGAGAAGAGCCTCTTCTTCCGGACTTGAGAAGGGCCGTTCCTGCGCGATTTCATGCTTCAGACTCGCCATCTTGTCTCCCGCTGCGGAATCAATTTGGAGGCCGCGCAGCCCGGCCCGTTTCGTCCCGAGGCTTACTGCTTGGCGACGTCGAGTTCAATCTCAAGCTTGACGTCGTCCCCAATCATCGCCGCGGGGTATTTGGATGCGATTCCGAACGCGGTACGGCTGATGGTTGTGGTGGCCTCGAATCCGGAATGCGGCTTGTGATCCATACCTTGAACTGGCCCCGTGGGACCCTGGACCGCGAGAGTCACCGGCTTGGTGACGCCATGCAGCGTAAGGTTGCCATTGACGGTGAGGCCGCTGCCGGCTTTTTCGACGCTGGTGCTGACGAAGGTGGCGGTGGGGAATTGAGCGGCGTCAAAGAAGTTTGCGCTTTTCAGATCGCCATCGCGTCCGCTGACACCGGTGTCAACTGAGGTTACGTCGATGGTGATATTCACTGTGGACTTGGTGATGTCGGCATCATTCGTGGTGATGGTTCCACCGATATTGCCGAAGCGGCCGCGGACATTCGACAAGCTCAAGTGCAGGACAGAGAAGTCGACTTCGCTATGCGCCTTGTCGGGGACCCATGTTGAGGTTTGCGCCAGGGCAAGAGGCCCGGCGAGGGAGACAGAGAGAAGTCCAGTGAGCAAAACCAAACGCTTCATGTTGCCATCCTTTTCAAAGTGGCCCAGCGGGCCTCACAGTTTTCCGGCAGAAGGGGCGGGCCGCCGTGCGTGAACGCGGTCGCACAACGAGTCCAAGGGGAATGCACTAGAGTTTGAGACGCGCGAGACGAAGTATTCGTTGCAACAAATATTTGCCGGCGGGGGAGTGGAGGGCGTCGTGCCGGTTGGTGCAGTGGAAAAGAGGCTGGGGAGGAACCGTCTGCTATTCTCCCGAACATGTCTTTCGTCCGCGACTTCAAGCAGCTGAGCCGGCCGCAACGTCATGCCTTTATTGCTTCATTTCTTGGATGGACGCTGGACAGCCTCGACTTCTTCCTGCTGATCTTCTGCGTCAAGGCAATCGCAAACGAGTTTGGGACCAAGCCATCGGCGGTACTGAGCGCTGTGTTTCTCACCCAGGCGTTTCGGCCCGTCGGCGCCATCCTC
This sequence comes from uncultured Acidobacteriaceae bacterium, assembly GCA_963760475.1. Taxonomy (GTDB): domain Bacteria; phylum Acidobacteriota; class Terriglobia; order Terriglobales; family Acidobacteriaceae; genus Telmatobacter. Next base: position 405,771 of record CAVXDG010000009.1, read on the forward strand.
TTCGGCATGCTGGCCGATCGCTACGGACGCAGGCCGGTGCTGATCTTCAACATTCTCAGCTTTTCGATCATTGAGCTGGCATGCGCGTTTGCGCCCTCGATGAGTGTGTTGTTGCTGCTTCGCGCTTTGTTTGGAATTGCGATGGGAGGCGAGTGGGGAGTTGGGGCGGCGCTGGTGTTTGAAACGCTTCCAACGAAAGGGCGGGGCGCTTTCTCCGGGATATTGCAGGAGGGATACGCTTTCGGTTCGATTCTCGCTTCGGGTGCGTTTGCCCTGTTGTTCCCCCTGATTGGATGGCGCGGTCTGTTCATGGTGGGTGCCAGTCCCGCATTGCTTGTTCTGTATGTCCAGATGCGTGTCGAGGAGTCGCCTGTGTGGCTGGCTGGCGCGAAAAAGCGCGCTCGACCCACCGAGCCGAACACCACGGTGGCGCAGGTGATGCGGTTCCTGCCGACGTTTCTGTTTCTGGTGTTGCTGATGACGGCATTTATGAGTTTCTCGCATGGCACACAGGACGTTTATCCAACTTTTCTGACCGTGCAAATGAAACTGTCGCCGGAAACGGTTGGGTTGATCGGTGTGCTCTATGGACTTGGGTCGATTGCCGGCGGTTACGTTTTTGGAACCTTGTCGGAGCGATGGGGGCGCAAGCGAGCGATTGTCACCGCGGCGCTGCTGGCGATTCCGGTGATCCCGCTCTATGCGTATGGGCATTCCGCGATCACGTTGGGGATTGGCGCGATCCTGATGCAGTTCATGGTGCAAGGCGCGTGGGGCGTGGTTCCGGCATATCTGACGGAACTTTCACCGGCGCCTGTGCGCGCGACGGCGCCAGGGTTGGCGTATCAGCTTGGCGGATTGGTCACGTCGTGGAATGGGAAGGCGCAGGCGCTGGTTGCGGAGCGATGGGGCTCCTATCAGCCTGTGCTTGCGATTACGGTTGTCGTGGTGGCGCTGACTCTTGCCATGCTGGCTGCGCTTGGTCACGAAGCCAAAGGCGCGGATTTGAGCGCAAGCTGAGGAACTGATCGTTCGCAGGCCTTAGGAAAGCGAATCCACCGTTTCAAATCAATGCGGAATCCTGTCTCTGCTCAGTGCCCGTAGCTTGCGATCAGCGTTCCGCGTGCGAGTACGTGTCCCTGCATCGCATTGTCCAGCTGGGCGCGCGTCGCGCCTGGGGGCAGGTTGACCATGGTGTCGAGTGCAAAAAGCGTGAAGACGTAGTTGTGCGTGCGACGGGGGCACGGGCCTCCGTAGCCGGTTTTGCCGAAGTCGTTCTTGCCCTGGCGCGTGCCATCGGGTAGCTCGGCTTGGGTTGGGAAAGACGCGGGCAAGGACCGGGACTGGGCCGGCAGATTGAACAGCACCCAATGCACGAACGACCCCGGAGGGAAATGCGGATCGTTGAGAATCAGCGCGAGACTCCTGGTTCCGGTGGGAGGCGCGTTCCAGCCGAGAGCGGGAGACGTGTCGACGCCGTCGCAGGTGAGCGCTGCCGGGAAGCGCCCATCGGGAATATTTTTACTGGTGAGTCCCAGGGAATCGGGTCCATCGCGCTCGACGGGCGGGCCGGAGTGGATGTGGCATCCTGCGCAGATCGCGAGAAGCGCTGCGAGTGCCGGGATTCCGGCAAGCCGAGCTCTGTGGATCGCGATGAGGCTCAAGCGCATCATGCGCAATTGTAGAACGCGGGCGGGGGTGCCTTTCGTGTGTACCCGGCATGGTGCGGGCGGGGAAATTTGCAGACCCGTAACAGTGGATGATGCACAATGGAATATGGAGAAATGCTGACGTGCCGCGCATCCATTTTCAACTTCAACTCGCTGAACTGAAGGACAAGCTTTTGGCCATGGCCGCGCTGGCGCAGCTGGCAGTTGAGTCCGCAGTGGATGCCTATCTGCAGCGGGACCTGGGACTGTGCCAGTACGTCAAGCAGAATGAGACGGCAATCAACACGGCGCAGCGGGAGCTGGACGAAATGGCCTATGAGCTTCTCGCCAAAGAGCAGCCAATGGCCATCGATCTTCGCTTCATTCTGGCCGTGATCAAGATCAACGGCGACCTGGAGCGCATCGGCGATCAATCGATGGGCATCTCACGCCGCACGCGCGACATTCTCAAGAGCGAAGAAGTGGAGTTGCCGGTGGATTACTCGGCCATGGGCGAGTTTGCCGGGCGGATGATTCGGACCGCAATTCAGGCGCTGCTGGAGGGCGATGCCCGCCTGGCCGACACCGTGCGCGAGATGGACGACGAGATCGACCGGATGAACCGCCGGGCGCACGCCGATCTGCTGAAGCTCATCCAGGAAAAGCCGCAGCTGACCCAGCAGGCGATGAATGGGTTGATGGTTTCTCGGAGCCTTGAGAGGATCGCCGACCACGCTTCGAACATTGCGACGGACGTGATCTTCTGGATTCGCGGCGCGGATGTGCGGCACCAGCTCAGCCTCTCGATGGATTAAAGCACCGGGGATTCGGCATCACGACAAACGGGTCGCGCCATTGCGCGACCCGTTTGTCGTTCAGGGGAGGGATTGCAGCCCTTACCGGGTGGAGTCGAAGAGGAACCACGCCCGGCGCTCGGCTTCGTCGATCCGACTTCGATCAGCCCTGCTTGATCGGGTGGGTGTCGTAGTGCAGCAAAACGGCTACGGCGCAACTGGTGAGCCGGGTCTCCGCGGAGTCAGCGCGGCTGGTGAGGATGACCGGGACGCGCGCGCCGAGCACGATGCCGGCGAGCTGCGCGCCACCGAGATATTCCAACTGCTTGGCGAGCATGTTACCGCTCTCGAGATCGGGCACGACGAGGATGTCTGCCTGTCCTGTGACGGGAGAATTGAGATGCTTGATTTTTGCGGCTTTCACACTGACGGCGGTGTCGAACGCCAGCGGACCGTCGAGGATGCCGCCGGTGATCTGCCCACGGTCGGCCATCTTGCAGAGCGCTGCGGCTTCCATGGTCGAAGGAATCTTGGGGTTCACGGTCTCGACTGCCGAGAGCAAGGCCACCTTCGGCTCTGGAATGCCGAGGGCATGGGCAAGGTCGATTGCGTTCTGCACGATGTGGATCTTGTCTTCGAATTCCGGCTTGATGTTGATGGCCGCGTCGGTGATGAGGAGAGTGCGTGCATAGGCGGGAGTATCCATCACAAAGACGTGGGTGATGCGGCGCGAGGTGCGCAGGCCCGTGTCGCGCTGCATGGCGACTTTCATCAGCTCGTCGGTATGCAGGCTGCCCTTCATCATGGCCTGGGCATTGCCGCTGCGGCACATGGCGACACCTAGCTCGGCGGCCTTTGATTCGGAGTCAGCCTGCAGAATCGGATAGAGACTGATGTCCACGCCGATTTTGGCTGCCAGGGCTTTCATCTCAGCTTCATCGCCGATCAGGGTCGGTTCAATCAGGCCCTCGGCCGCTGCCTCGATCGCGCCTCGAAGGGCCACGTCTGAGAGCGGCCAGACGACCGCGGTGGTGATGGCCGGCAGCGATTTGCAACGCGCCAGGAATTTATGGAAGACGTGGTAGTCGGGCGGATGACTGACCAGCGGATCGACGGCTACGGCTTCAGCAATGGGGGCAAGATCGCTCATGGGACGAGTCTCCTGGCTGCGCGAGAGTCACCTCTCGAGCTTCACGGAACCATTTTCAATGGCGCGAGCGAAAGCACCTGTGCCCGATGTCACACCTTGGCTAACGGTCCCACTTCGCGGGATAGGCGAAGTGGGACCCGGTTGTTGCTGGGTTTATTTGATGCCGACCACCATCGAATCAGGTCCCACAAGGTGCTCGACGTGGATTTCGCGGAAACCGGCTTCTTTCATCCATCCGACGCAATCGGCGCCAGTGTAGTCGAAGCCCCCTGGCGTTTCGATCAGCATATTCAGGCTCATCAGCAAGCCGAAGGCGTTTTTGGAACGATCGTCATCGATGAGCGCATCGTACGCGATGAAAGCGCCGCCCTCGGGGATGGCCTCGTAGGCCTTGCGGATCAGCATCCTCTTTTCGTCGAGATCCCAGTCGTGAAGGATGTGGCCCATCAAGATCACGTCGGCCCTGGGCAGAGGGTCGGTGAAGAAACTGCCGGGCTGGAACTTTACCCGGGAAGAGAGGCCATTGGCCTCGACGTATTCCTCGAAGATGGGGGCAACTTCGGGCAGATCGAACCCGGTGCCAGCGATATGCGGGTTTTTGCGGGCAATCTGGACGATGAGGTCTCCTTGCGCGGTGCCGCAGTCGGCGGCCGTTTTGTATTTCGCCCAGGGAAACTGGGAGGCGATCGTGATATTGGCGCCGCGGCTGATGCCGGTCATGGCGCGCAGGAATCCTTTGAGCCGTGTTGGATCCGCATAGAGAGCGGCGAAAACTTCGGCTTCGCCGGGCTGCTCGCTCTGACGCTCGCCGGTGCGCAGGGCGGTGGTGAGCTTGCCCCAATGGTGAAAAAGGCGCTTGTTCGCCATCTCGAGCATGCCGCCGATGTAGGTGGGCTTGTGCTTATCAAGAAACAGATCGGTCGAAGGCGTGTTGGAGTAATTGCTGTCCTTACGCTCCAGAAAGCCGAGCGCAACAAGCGCGTCGAGAAAGTCGCGAGAAGCTCGCGGGTGCAGCCCGAGTCTGCCGGTAAGGGCCTGGAGGCTTTCGGGGCCCTTCGCAAGTTCCGTGAAGACCTCCATCTCCACTGCGCTCAAGAGTGTTTTTGAGGCCCAGAAGGCAAGGCCGGTTTGCAGAATGTGTTCGGGTGTCGGCGGTGCTGTCGACATGGTGGTAACGTCCTTTCTTTCGTGTGCAAGATTGTCGTTGTTGGGGATACCGGCGGGAGCGGGGAAGTGCAAGGAGTGTACACGACGCAGTGGCGGCAGGGCGACGGTTTGTTGCGGCAGAGATTCTTCGCCGGCTGCCTGTGCGGGGAAGGCCAAAGCTGCTATGCTGCGAACGCTCAAAAAAACCGATTTACAAAAGGGGTGGGCGACGATGTGGTTCCTTGGAATGGATGTGGGCACGGGCGGGACGCGGGCAGTGATTGTGGATGCAAACGGCAAGCTGATCAGCGGAGCATCGAGCGAGCACGCGCCGTTTCGGACACCGCATCCGGGCTGGGCTGAACAGGATCCCGAGGATTGGTGGCGAGCGGCACAAGAGGCAATTCGTTCCGCGCTGGCGGCAGCGCCGGAGCCGCGTCAGCCCATCAAAGCCATTGGCCTGACCGGACAGATGCATGGGGCCGTGATGCTGGACGAGAACGGCGCTGTCTTGAGGCCGTCGCTGATCTGGTGCGATACGCGCACGCAGCCCGAGTGCGACTGGCTTACCGAGAAGATCGGCTATGCGAAGCTGATCGAGTTGACCTGCAATCCGGCGCTCCCAAACTTTACGCTGACTAAGCTTCTGTGGGTGAAGACGCACGAGCCGGAAATCTTCGCGAAGATTCGGCACATTTTGTGCCCCAAGGACTACGTGCGGTATCGGCTCACAGGCGAATTCGCGATTGATGTGCAGGAGGCTTCGGGCACGTTGTTGCTGGATGTGACGCATCGCCGCTGGTCGAAGGAAGTGGCGGCCGCAGCAGGCATTCCTGAAGCATGGTTGCCCAAGGTGTATGAGTCTCCAGAGATCTGCGCACGCATCAGCGAGAAGGCTTCGGCGCTCACCGGGTTGACGACCGGAACTCCAGTGGTGGCGGGCGCGGGTGATCAAGGCGCGGGTGCGGTGGGCATGGGCATTCTGCAGCCAGGATCAGTTTCGGCGACGATCGGCACTTCTGGAGTTGTTTTCGCGGCTACGGCTAATCCGACCAAGGATCCCAAGGGGCGGCTCCATACGTTTTGCCACGCGGTGCCGGGCCTCTGGCACGTGATGGGCGTAACGCAATCGGCGGGGCTCAGTTTCCGCTGGCTGAAAGAGACGTTCTTTGCGGGGCAGGATTACGATGCACTCACAGGAGCGGCTGCAAAGGTGCCAGCAGGCAGCGAAGGACTGGAATGGGCGCCGTACCTGCTGGGGGAGCGCACGCCGCATCTCGATCCCGAAGTGCGGGCCGCGTTCGCGAAGATAGGGACGCAGCATACGGCGGCACACTTTGTTCGTGCGGTGCTCGAAGGCGTGGCGTATTCGCTGCAGGATACGTTCTCGCTGTTTGCAGAGCTTGGGATCCCGGTCAGCGCGGTTCGCCTGGGCGGAGGCGGAGCACGCGGACCGCTGTGGCGGAAGATTCAGGCGGGTGTCTACGGGCAGACGGTGGAGGTCCTCACTGCCGAGGAGGGCGGCGCATTTGGCTCGGCGCTGCTGGCTGGTGTGGGAGCCGGTCACTGGCCGAATCTTGATGCCGCGTGCGGCCAGGCGATTGAAGTTGCGCAGCGCATTGCACCTGATCCGGCGGATATTGCTGCTTACAAGACGGGGTATGCGCAGTGGCGCAAGCTCTATCCAGCACTGAAAACCCTGCGCTAGACCCCTGCGGTGGGGCCAATAGCCTTCGCCGGCCCGCGCCCGGAAACACAGCGCGGTGTGAGCCTCATGGGTGGGTCGCGAATGGGTCAGCGGAAAGCGGCGGCCGTTTGCGTGAAATCGGCGTAGACAAAACCATCGCGATCGACGACCTCGCCCGACTCCAACGATATTTGGTGATCGAACATCGGGCCGTCGTAGACGCAGGTATGAAACTCACCACGCTCGCCGCACGGATCTGCGGTTGAAGGAAGGTCACGCAACAGAGTGGCGTTGAATTCTCGGCCCGCGAACGAAGCAGGCAGCTGCTTTGTATCGACGCATGCCAGGCGCGCGCGAAGTCCGCCGCCAATCATATCGCGGGCGAGCTGGTCTGTAGGGATTGCCCAGAGCGGAAACAGCGGTTCAAGGCCCGTTGGTGCGAGCTGCTTGATTCGATAATCGCGCACATCTTCCAGGAAGAGGTCGCCGAAGGCGAAGGCATCAACGTGCTCGCGTACAGCGCGGGCGCAGACGTCAATCATGCGTTGCTCGTAGATCTCGTTGGAGCATGGCCACGGCAACGGCACAACCCACAGTGGCAGCCCGGCCGCTTCCGCCTGCGCTTCGAGCACGGCACGTCGTGTTCCGTGCATGGCGACGCGCTGAAATTCTTCGTTCATAGTGGTCAACAGGCCGACCACTTCGATGGAAGGATCGCGGCGCAAGATGTGCAGCGCCCATGCGCTGTCTTTTCCGCTGCTCCACGACAAGAGAACGCGCTTCATGGAGCTATCGTACACGGGCACGAAGCGGGGGGGGCAGAATGCAAACGGCCCGCCGCAGTGAAGCGACGGGCCGTGGGGAACGTTGACTGGCTAGTTCAGAGTCAGGTCGGCGTGCAGCGGCGTGTTCTCGCTGGAGTCGCCGACACGAATCACGAACTTGCCGGAATCAATGATCCATTTGTGAGTGGCTGCCTCCCAGTAGCTGAAGGCTCGGGCATCCAGCGTCAGCGTCACGTGTTTCGTTTCACCGGGAGTGAGCGAGACCTTCTCGAACCCTTTCAGCTCACGTTCCGGCCGGTCGGTCTTTGCCGAGGGATCAGAGACGTAGACCTGGGCCACTTCGGCACCGGCAGCCTTGCCCGTGTTGGTGATGTCGAAGCTCACTTTGACGGTGGAACCTGATGCAGCACTTGCGGGTACTTCGAGCTTCGAGAAGGTGAACGTGGTGTAGCTCAGGCCGAAACCGAATGGGAAGAGCGGATGCTTGCCGGTCGTCGTCCAGTAGCGGTAGCCGACCATCAGCTTGTCGTTGTATTTGACGTGGGGGATGACATAGTCGACAACCGGATGGTCGACCTCGGTGACGTGGAGCGAGGTATCAGCGCCGGGAATCGGGTAGTAGTCCTTGTAGGAAGGATTTTCTTCCCAGCTGCGATCGAAGCTTACCGGGAGTTTGCCTTCGGGGTTGTGGCGGCCGAAGAGCACATCCGCCACGGCGGTGCCTCCCTCCTGGCCTGGATACCAGGTGTCCAGCAATGCCGGAACTTTGTCGAGCCAGCGGCGCGTATCCATGGCGCCGCCGCCGGTGAGTGTGACGACGGTGTGTGGATTGGCCGCGGCCACTGCTTCGATCAGCGCGTCCTGACCCCATGGCAGGGTGAAGGTTCGATCGAGCCCTTCGCTCTCAGTGGAAGGATTGAAGCCGACCGCAACCACGACGGCGTCGGCAGCCGATGCGAATGTGCGGACGTCTTCGGAGATCATTTCGGATTCGTTGATGATGCCGAGGCCAAAACGATTGCCGACAAAGCCGGGCAGATAATCGGCTACCACCTGGAGGGTTTGCCCGGCGCTGAGGTCGATCGACGCCGATTCTGGATGTTGCCCTTCGACCTGAACCTGTTCGAGAATCTGCTTGCCATCGACGCTGACCTTGTAGTGATCGCTGCCCGAGGCAGCGGCGAGTACGAGATACTTGCCGGCTTTCTCCGCCTTGTAGGACGCGCTGTAACGAATGCTGCGCGGTGTCTTGTCTTCCGGTCCCCACCACTCTTCCTTGTAGTTGGCGAGAATGGGCTGGCTGGCAGTCACGGGCGTACCGGAGAAGTCCTTGCTGGGGTAGGTTGCCTCTTGCACTGCCCCTTGCCAATGCGAGCGCCAGAAGAGGTCGTTCATCTCCGGAAGTCCGCGCGTATAGAGCACGTGGACGCCGGGTCCCACCAGGTTGCCGATACCGGTGACGATACTGACCGGGTCGAACGCGGAGGCTTGGGAAGATCCGCCGCCTCCCGGTACTGCGGGCCACGCATCGGGACCGATGACGGCGATGGTTTTGATCTTTGCCTGATCCAGGGGAAGAAGATGCCCCTCGTTCTTGAGGAGCGTGATACTTTCGAGCGCGCCCTGGAGTGCCACCGGACGATCTGCAACCGAATAGGTCGAGTACTTCGTGTCGAGTTGTGGACGGTCAAGCCATCCATAACGCAGGGCGACGCGCAGAATACGCAGCACCTTGTCATCAATCGTGGATTCTTTGACGTCGCCATTCTTGATTGCCGGCAGCAGCACCTTCTTGTTCATGAAGCGCGGCGAGGGCATTTCGAGGTCGAGGCCGTTGTTGGCCGCAGCCACGCCGTCGTAGGTGGCATCCCAATCTGACATCAGCACGCCTTGGAAGCCCCAGTCACCCTTGAGCACTTTGAGGTTGAGGAATTCGTTCTGCGTGGCATGCGATCCGTTGATCAGGTTGTAGGAATCCATCACAGCGTCCACGTGGCCCCTGGTGACTGCGGCCTCGAAGGCGGGCAAGTACATCTCGTGTATGGTGCGCTCGTCGGCTTCCACGTCGACGTTGTGGCGGTTGTACTCCTGATTGTTCAAAGCGTAGTGCTTGACGGTTGCACTGACGCCCTGGGACTGCACTCCTTCGATATAAGGAACGACGATGGCGCCGTTCAAGAAGGGGTCCTCGGACAGATACTCGAAATTGCGGCCGTTGACGGGGGAGCGCGCAATGTTTACCCCTGGGCCGAGCAGGAAATTTACGCCGCGGGCGCGCGCGTCTCTGCCGAGGCTTTCCCCTAATTTCCGGGCGAAGTCGCGGTCCCATGTGGCGGCCAGGGCAACGCCACCGGCATAGGCCGTGGTTGGTCCCCACGTGCGCACGCCGACCGAGGCGTCAGACATTTTGAGGCGCGGCAGGTTGATCACCGGTTCGGCGTTGGTGAACATGCTGTCGACGCCACCGATCAACTCGATTTTTTGCTCGAGGGTAAGCTGGCCTAGCAGGGAGTGCGCTTTGGCCTCAAGGGCAGCGGAATCGGGCGCCGGGGCTTGACCGTAGCCCACTGTTGAAAGAGCAAGCAGGGCAGCCGTGCAAGAGACCGCGATCCAGGTCCGAACGGCACTTCTCGAACAAACACAGCGAATGGATTTGGTTTTCATAACGCCGGAAAGGCTAAATGACTGGCGGCACAGATGTACACCGTTCTCGGAGATCGATGAGCACGGGATACTCCAATGCACAGATTTGACGTTGTGTGCTTTGTGACATTAGTCACAGGGAGGGGTGAATGGTGTCACTGCCGGGGTCTGACTCGGGGCGCAGACTCAAAATCCAACAGGTAGGAAAGCTCACGGCTGCCAAGAGGCGCGTGCGCTTTTGAGATGCGGTTTTCTTCGCGCATCCGCATGGGCCCGCAGGTTTCTGATCATCGGTGCGTATAGACAGACCTTTCTCCCGAGATATTGTCTGTTTGGATGGGGGCTTTCATGGGCTTCGGTACGGGACTCAAGACGATTGTGGTAGCGACGGATCTGGATGGCCGGTCGCAGGCAGCGCTCGAATACGCCCGGAAGATTGCTTCGGCGTATGGGGCGCGCATCATTCTTTCCTACGGGCTGGATCCCCTGGACTACGCGGCAGTGGACAGCGTACCTGGACGTGTTTTGAGCACCATGCCGGCAGAAGCGCGCGTGGTTCTGAACAAGATGATCGACGATCTCAGCCGGGAGGGCATACACAGTCATTCTGAATTCCGTCAGGGTGCCGTGGCGGGGCTGTTGATCGATGCAGCGCGGCAATATGGTGCAGGGCTTATCGTGATTGGCACGGAAGGCCGGCAGGGAGCTGGCCCGGTGGTTGTGGGAGCTGTAGCCGAGCAACTGGTGCGACTTGCGCGTTGCCCGGTCCTTGCGGTCTCTGCGGACTGGAATGCAGGCCCCTTTCGCCCCACACCGGGCGGTCCGATTCTTCTGGCCACAGAAAAGAATGAGGCAACGGATGCAGCGGTCGCGGTGGCGACCTCGCTGGCAGAAACTTTCCAACGTACGCTGGTCGTAGTTCATGCGCGCGGCGCTGCTGAAGCCTCCGCCTTCTTGAATCCGGAAGCGACCACACTGGAGCAACTTGGGATTCGCCGAAGCGGAGCTGTTCCCGTGCGCTGCGTGGTGAAAGACGGTACGCCCTCCGAGGCGGTGAGCAACGCGATCCAGCTGTATCACCCGAGCATCCTCGTGGTTGGCGTGAAGCGGACGAGTGAAAGCCGGGGAATCCACGGTACAGCCTTTTCGCTGTTGGCAAGTTCGCGCGTGCCTGTTCTCTGCGTGCCGCCCGAGATGCAGCCAGCCGCCACAGAGGCGCTTTCTTCTCAACCCGTCGCGACGAGATAGCGACCGAACCCAGGGGCGAACACCGGCGCACGGAGCGCGCGGTGGCAACTCCTATTTGGTTGAAACAGGGCCATGAGCGACGGAAGGGCTCGCGCACCAAATCTGGTTGCATATCGAGGATTGGGTCGAGTACCGAGTACGGCTCATGCAAGTTCGTGAACGGGCAGTGTCCGCTTTCTGTGCGGCTTGCAGCAATCAACGCCGCGGACCTGAATTCCGGGCGGGCAAGGGAGATGGAACCATGCAACCTGAGGCAAGATCAGTTCGCAGCGGCGCATCTGCTCATCCCCTGGCGGAATTGCTGGCGTGCCCGCCCGAAGCGTCCAATCTGCTCAACGCTTCCGCACAACAGGTCGAGTTTGTGGCCGGCGACACGATTTTTCACCAGGATTCGCCTTGCCGCGGACTCTATGTTGTGGCATCTGGGCAGCTTCTGCGGAAAGCCGACCGGCTCCAGGTGCGACTCGTCCTGGGCCCCGTACGCGTGGGAGATCTGGTGGAGCTTGCGGCTGCGCTTGGCGATGGGCTTCATACGTTCACGCTGGTTGCGCAGTCTGCCGGTTCGCTCATGCTGCTTCCGATGGAAGCGCTCAATCGGACATTCCAGATGTATCCGCCACTGCGCATGCACCTTCTGGAGGAATTGGCGCGTGAAGTTTCGCGTGCCTACCTGACCTGCTGTGCGACGCGTATGGCGGGCCTGGTTCGACGTCGAGGGACCAGATTCGAAGCTGCACAGAGCTAGACGATTGTTTCCGTCGTCGTTTATCTGCACGCGTGCGGACCACTCGGGAGAACTGTACTGATTTCGCGCCTTTCAGCCCATGCAAAGTGCGATATACTCGATTTAGACCTAACGAACAAACTAGACCTGCGGAAAAAGTATGGCTGGACTCCACTCTCACCGCCCTCCTGAAGACTGTTTGAATTGCGAGCATCGCCATCTTCGGATGTTCTGTAATCTCACACCCGAGGCGCTCCAAGACTACGACGGAATTGGCATTATGATGAGCCATGCCCGGGGCGCAAAGCTTTTTTCAGAGGGTGATCCGGCGCGCAACGTATTTGTAATCTGCTACGGGCAAGTGAAGGTCTCCTCGACCTCACGCGACGGCAAGACGATGATCCTCAAGATCGCAGGCCCCGGGGACGTGATGGGACTGAGCGCCGTGCTGGCAAATGTACCGCACGAAGTGACAGCGGAGGCGATCGAGCCCTGCCAGGTGAAAACGGTCCGCAAGCAGGAGTTCGTCGACTTTCTCAGCCAGCACGGGATTGCGAGTATGCACGCCGCACAGGCGTTGTCGGGCGAGTATCTCACCGTGTTTCACGACGCCAAGCGGCTGGCTCTTTCCGGTTCGGCGGCTGGGCGTCTTGCTCGTCTGCTGCTCGATTGGGGCCGATCGGCTGCCAGCGGCAAGCCCGAAATTCGTTTCACCATGGCGCTCACCCACGAAGAGATTGCCAACATGGCAGGGACTTCGCGCGAGACGGTCACCCGTCTCTTGAATCAGTTCCGCCGCGACGAATGGATCGTCATCAAGGGATCGAGTATGACGATTGTGAAGCCCGATCAACTCGAACGACTTACTGCTTAGAGCAGTTTCGGAATACACGTAGACTTTTTGAGGGCAGTGGAAGGGGGTTTTTTCTTGATGAAAAAGCCACTTGACCGTGTACGTTCGGTCTACACCAATTCCAAAACTGCTATCGCCTCTGCCTCTTCTTTCTCAGCTTCTCTTCCGCGCAAATATTTGGTCGATGAGTGGTGTGCCTTGAACGGTCCGGCGCCCTTGCGAGGCTCTCTTGACCCCCGCATCGCACGTTTCCAGCCTCAGAGAACATTGATCCCTGACTGCAATTCAGGCAGAGATGCGTTCTTGGTACGGCCGCCCCGGTAACGAAGCCGGCCGATTGACCCGATAAATGCACTATGTGTTGCGTTGGTTCGACGGTGGGGCAAGGAATTGCGATGGGCATTGAGCTGGATGAGACCTCCATCATCAAGGCGAGCTCGCAATTCTGGGACCAGATGTTGGCGATGTCGCTCGATCCTTTGCCAGCGTCCGAGGAGTTCTGTCTCGGGACAGGACACCTGGTCGGGATGGTGAACTTGTCGGGTGCGTGGAATGGTCGCATTGAGATCCGCATGGATGAGGGACTTGCCTATGTTGCAACCGCCGCCATGCTGATGCAGCCGCTGGAGACTGTTGCCGAGGCAGACCGACTCGACGCAGTCAAGGAAATTGCGAATATGATTGCCGGCGTCCTCAAGTCGTCCCTGCCAAGGCCGTGCGCGATGACCGTCCCGGAGGCCGATGTGAAGTCTGAGCGGTTCTGCAGCGTGTTACGCAACAATTACTCCGTGGCCTTCCATCACGAAGCGGGAAATATGATGGTGTGCGTGCTTATGTTGGAACAGCCCTCGCAAAACGCGTTGACCGGAACACCGTAGAAGGCGCCTTCTTGATTTGAATCAGCGCATTCTACGCCAGAGAGGAGCGCATGATTGGTGCGCTCTTGAATTGGCTAACGAGTGCGCGCCGCCAACATCCACCGGCACTTTCTCGTGTTTCCTTATTGAATCTTTACGCGAGTGCTTGCTATGTTGGGGAATGGAATCCAACCTCAAAGCTTTCCACGCCTGTAAATCCCCAGGAAAAAAACAGGGAACTTGAGCGCTCCTGCGCGCGCGCCGGTGCTTGTGTACCATTTGGCGATTTTTGCGCGCCCCAAAACTGACAACTTTACCAGTGACTCATGGAGGTAGGCGATGCTTCATCGACGTACTCGCAGTGTATTTGCGGTAGCCCTTCTGGCGCTTTTGGCTCTTCTATTCGCTCCGGGACGCGGCCAGGCGCAGACTTTTCGCGGTGGCATCAATGGCACAGTAACGGATGGGTCGGGGGCGGTGGTGGCCGGCGCGAGCGTCGAAGCTGCCGATACGGCGACCGGCGTTTCGCATAAGACCGTATCGACTAGCGCGGGCGAATATATCTTCCAGGATCTGGCCCTCGGAACGTACAAAGTCACAGTGACGGCAAGCGGATTCAAGACTGCAGTGGTATCGAGCGTTCCCGTGAAGGCGGGCGTCATCTACACACTTCCCGTGAAGCTCGGTGTCGAGTCGGCGGGCGAGACGGTTGAGGTTTCTGCGTCAGGACTGGCACTGGACACGACGACAACCACGCAGACCACGGACATTCCCGAACAAACCGTGCAGGACATTCCGCTGAACGGACGCGACTTTACGCAGATGATCGGCTTGGCTCCGGGATTCGCGGGATACTCGCTGGGCGGCTACGGATCGGTAAACGGCACGCGTGCCAATCAAGTGAACTGGCAGATCGACGGCGCCGACAACAACGACTGGTGGCATAACATCCCCGCCGTGAACCAGGGCGGCGTAGAGAATATCGCGGGCGTCACGCTTCCGATCGATTCAATCGCGGAGTTCAGCCTGCAAACCCAATCTTCTTCCGAGGTAGGGCGCAATCCCGGTGGAACGGTGAACCTGGTGACCAAGTCCGGCACCAATGCGCTGCACGGATCGGCCTACTACTACGAGCGTAACCAGGCGCTTGCCGAAAGCAATCCATTCAACACCCTGGGCGATTTGCCGCTCTCGAATATCCAGTGGGGCGCTTCGCTGGGCGGTCCCTTCTGGAAGGACCACACTTTCTGGTTTGCGAACTTCGAGAAGCAGAAGTTCAACATCGCGACGGGCAACTCGGGTACCGAACCGAACGCTGGCTATGTTGCCAACGCAGAATCGGTGCTGACCAATTATGGCGTTTCTGAAAACGCAACAATGAAGGGCCTGATTTCAATCCTGTGGCCTTCGAACATCACGTCGAGCACCGCTCTGAGCGCGGTTCAGAACCCCGCCCCGGAGTTTGGATACAGCTATAACGGCGTGGCGAAGGTCGACCATACCTTCAGCCAGAAGCACAATATATCGGGGCGTGCCTTTCTCGGCCAGGGGAACCAGACGGCGCCGGTGGGGCAATCGGATATCAATCCCTGGTACTTTGAAATCGGCCCGATTCACGTCTACAACTACTCGGTTGCTGACAACTACGTGTTCTCGCCGTCCATTACCAACTCCGTCACCATCGGCGTGAATTACTTCAATCAAACCTTCTCCGATGCCAAGACCGGCTTCGGCAATCTTGCATCAACTGGATTCGTCACCGGCGCCAAATTCCCTAACGCGCCGAACCTGAAGATCTCGGGATTTGAACCAACCGGCAACACGCCCCCCGAGGGCCGCAACGACATCACAGGACACCTCGACGATGCCGTTAACTGGACAATCGGCAAGCACCAGTTGCGCCTGGGCGGCGAGTATCGCCAGATGCAGTTGAACGAGTTCTACTGGCGCCACTCGGTGGGCAGTTTCACCTTCGACGACACCTATCCTTCGCCGTGGGCAAGCGACGCCACGGTGGATTCAAAGACAGCATCTCTGGCCAACTTCCTCGCGGGATACCTGACCAAGGCGACGCAGGCGTTCGGCAATCCTGAACGCACCGTTTACTCCCACGCATACGACCTGTTTGGGCAGGACAGCTACCAGCTGACGCAGACACTGAACGTCAACTTTGGCGTACGCTACGACTTTATGCAGCCGATGCACGATAGCAAGAAGGACCTTTCGGTCTTCAGGCCGGGTACGACACCGACGTACATCGCGTTTCAGGGAACAGACATCGGCAATATCTACGACCCGGAATACAATGCGGTCAGCCCGCGCGTCGGCTTCAGCTACCAACCTGCATGGTCCCCCGGAACCGTGGTTCGCGGTGGTGCTGGACTGTTCTTCGACATGCCGAACGCCAATCCCTTTCTTGACAACCGGCCAGGCAACAGCGCGCCGAATGGACTGGAAGGCAATCCCGGTGGATCGAACCCTGTGATCAACGCAACCGTCGGAAATTCGGTGCTGGTCTCGGGATCGCAGATTATCCCGACACCAACGGACGCTAATCCCTGCCCCTCGGTAGACCAGGCTTGCGGCGCATTCAGCGTGAACAAGAACTTCCGTTCGCCATACAACATCAACTTCAGCCTGCAAGTGGAGCGCTCGCTGGGCGGCAAGGCCTTCGTGCAGATTGGCTACGTTGGAAGCGAAGGCAGAAAACTTCTCAGCCTGCTGAACATCAATCAAGGCATCGCGAACGGAACGGACACGCCGACACCTGGCGCTTTCACAGGTCCTTTCGGCGGCAATTACTACTCCGACGTCAATCAGATCCAGAGTATAGGCACATCGAACTACAACTCGCTGCAGGCGATTTTCAGGACCACGGGGTGGCATGGGTTGACCTCACAGCTTGCCTACACCTGGGGTCACAACATGGATGAAGTTACGGCGTACCGCGGAGCACTGCCGCAGAACAGCTACAACTTCAAGGGCGACTACGGAAACTCCGATTTCGACACGCGGAACAGCGTGGTCGGCTACATCGACTACAACCTCCCGGGGTTCAAGGGACCGAAGGCAATCACCAACGGTTGGGAATTGAATGCGGCTTACAGCCTCAAAGGCGGGCAGCCGATCAACATCTACACAGCGACCGACTCGACGGGCACGAACCAGGGGCAGCAGCGGCCGAACGCAGTGGGCAATCCGCTGGCCGGCACTTCGCACAAGCTCGTGAAGCCGTCCGATGGAAGCACACCGTACGTCCAATGGCTGAACACGAACGCTTACGCGCAGCCTGATCCCGGCACATTCGGCAACGTCACTCGGAACAATGTTTTTGGACCGGGATTTGAGGACGTCGATTTCTCAGTATTCAAGAACACGAAGTTCAGCATCGGCGATTTCCCGATCAACACCCAGTTCCGCGCCGAAATGTACAACCTGTTCAACCACCTCAACCTTGCCAGCCCCTCGTGCAACCAGCTCTGCCTTGACTATTGGGATGGGTCGAGCGACTTTGCAGGCGCCTTCGGTTCAACGAGTTCGACGATCGGATCGGGGAACTTCTCCCCCGGCATCGGACCTGGCGAGCCGTTCAACGTACAGCTGGCTTTGAAGATCACCTTCTAAGCATCCGCCGGTGGAACCCGGCAACAGGCGGCGCTCGGATCATTCCGGGCGCCGTTATTCTTTTGGCGCGCAGCGATGGGTTTCATGTGCAACAAACGCCGACCGTAAAAGGATGTGCCCAAAAGGAAGACCCCGTCATCTGACGGGGTCTTCCTTTGACACGGTTCCGATCTTTGTCAAGACAGATGCGTGAACGGATGGTCGGCGAGCCGGCGGGGAAGGGGTGCCGGTTTGAGCCCCGCAGTCGAAGAGCTCATCACCTCGGTGAATGACTTGCGGAAGGCCGCCATTTCATCCGCTGTGCCCACCGTGATGCGCAGGCTGTTGGGCCACGCAGGCCAGATGCGGCCAACGAACATCTCCTTCGCAGCGAGAGCCGCCTGGACTTCCTTGCCAGGTCGTCGGACGTCGAGCATGAAGCAGTTGCTCTCCGATGGTGTCGTTGCATATCCCTCGCTCTTGAGCCATGCCAAGGTCTGCATACGGATGTCGCCGATGGCCTTTTTTCGCGTTGGAACAAGATCGGCATCGAGCAGGCTCGCCTTTGCCGCCACGACGGCGGTGATGGGCAGGGAATTCTGGCCGCTGAATGGGGTGATTTTGGCGAGAAGATCGGGCCGTCCCACAGCGAAGCCCATGCGGATACCGGCCATTCCGTAGAGTTTCGAGAACGTGCGCAGCACGATCACGTTCTTGCCTTCCTTGACGAAGTCCAGGGAGCGAGGTGCATCGCACAAGTGGACATAGGCCTCGTCAATCAGAATCACAGTGTCCTTGGGAGCACTCGCGACGGCCTGCTCGATCGCGGCGCGCGGTGTGCAGGTTCCAGTGGGGTTGTTGGGGTTGCAAATATAGATGACTCCGGGGGTAGACGAGGCCGCCAGCATCGCCTTGATGTCGTGCGAGGCTTCGCCTTTCGGATCGGCCAACGGCACTTTAATGACGGGGGCGCCGGCAATCTGGGCCGCCCACATCGGAGCTTCATAACCCGGGTCGGCAATCACAAGCGGTCTGTCTTTACCGGTAAAGGCAAGCACGGTGTAGTGCAGCGGCTCGGTGGAGCCGGCGAAGGGGACCACGGATTCGGGATTCAAGCCCTCTTGCTTGGCGAAGATCTCAGCCAGCTCCTCTTCCATGGTGAACAGATAGCGTCCGCCCCGGGGGACGATGTCTACCATAGCCTGACGCGCGGCCGCGGAAGGCCCCAGAGGATTCTCGTTGGCATCGATATGGATGCCGATATTGGGATCGGCAAAGTGCGGGCGGGCAGCAAGCGCGAGACGAGGTTCAGTCAACATGGGCATGCTGGCAAGTGCGGAGGCGCCAGCAGCATAGCGGAAGAATGTGCGGCGGGAAAGGCCACTACAACCAACTGGATCTTCAGAGGTGTGCATCGGTTCGGCTCCTTATTTTGGGACGGCGTGGGTTAAAGCGGGGAACTGCCGTGAACGCCTTGCAGCTGCGATGGACGATCGATGGGAGAGACACGAAGAAAGCGTCTCAACTCTCAAGTTATCCTCGATAAGGCTTGAAGACAAGCGGGAAATGCATAAAGAAATGAGCGCTATGCGGCACAAAAAGCCGGGCCCGTTGAAGGGTCGCCCGATCTCATCACAGCCGTCTTCGGCGTGGAATCCTCCTGAAAATGCGTCCTAACAGAACAAGAAGGATGAAGTGACACCGTCCGTATTGACGAGTAGCGCGTCTGTGGTACACTTCGTCGGGAAAACGCTTACCAGCCAATGTGATTGGTCGTTTGCTGGCGCGATGGGCGCGATGGCCGGGCAATCGCTGCACCGATATGCCCTGTCAGAGGCGCAGATTGTTGCTTGACAATGTTTGCAGTAAACCCATTTACTAGGGTGCGACGTCCGGGACCGTGCTCGGACGAAACTCGAAATCTGATGTTCGATAAGGTGACGCAATGTACGTAGTCCCGATTTCATCAAGCGCAGGCGCTTTGGGTTCCTTGCCGGCCCTTATTGCGTTTGCGGGATCGCCGCTCGCCAGTCTGCGGCCACTCGACATCATCGTGATTTGCGTTTATTTCGCGATGGTGGTTTGGATTGGCTTCTATCTCAAAGGCAAGTCGAATACCAGCGAAGAGTTTTTCATGGCCGGACGCGAGATGACCGCGTGGATTGCCGGCCTTAGCTTTGTTTCGGCCAATATGGGCTCGCTTGAGCTAATGGGCTGGGCAGGCTCGGCGTATCAGTACGGCATCCTTGCGACGCATTGGTATTGGATCGGCGCTATACCAGCCATGCTCTTTCTCGGCTTGGTGATGATGCCGTTTTATTACGTGTCGAAGACCCACTCGGTTCCCGGCTACCTCGATCTGCGATACGACGGGAGAGCGCGCAGCGTGGCCGCCGTCTCGTTTGCCGCCGAGATGATCCTGATGAGCGGCGTGAACATGTTCGCGATGGCCGTGGTCATGAAGGTGGTGCTGGGATGGGATCTCAATTTCAGCATCATTGTCTCTTCGGTGGCCGTGGCACTGTATGTGGGCCTGGGTGGATTGCGGTCGGCGATCTTTAATGAAGTTTTGCAGTTTGTGCTGATCTGGGGCGGGGCACTGCTGGTGCCAATCCTGGGCCTCTATCAGGCAGGGGGCGCTGACGGACTCCGTCACAGAATCATGGCCAACGTGCAGTCGATGGCCGGTGGCGTGAGCTCTGACAGCTACTTCCATCTTTGGCGCGATACGGGTCACTTCTCGGCCAATCCTATGGGGGTGCACTGGACCGGCATCGTCTTCGGGTTGGGCTTCGTGATCAGCTTCGGCTACTGGACAACGGATTTTCTGGTTGTGCAGCGCGTACTGGCAGCGCATAACCTGCGTGCCGCGCGGATGGCTCCAATCATCGGCTCGTTCTTCAAGATGGCTGTGCCGTTCATCGTGATCCTTCCGGGTCTGCTCGGTCTGGTTTTGTTGCAGAATGCCGACGGCAGCCGGCGGCAGCTTGTGGGCGAAGATGTGGTGGCCGCCTGCACCATGAGCGGAGCGGGACAGGTGATTGATTCCGGCGGATGTTCCGCGGCAATGGCCAAGACCACCCTGACTCCGGCGGCGCAGCAGAAGGTGCTGGCTGGCGGTCCGGATGCAGAATTGCACACCTATAACCAGGCGCTGCCGCTGATGATGGTGCGCTACATGGGGCCGGGGCTTCTGGGGCTTGGCATCACGGCGCTCATTGCCGGCTTCATGAGCGGCATGGCAGGCAATGTCAGCGCGTTCTCCACGGTTTGGACCTACGACATCTATCGTCCGCTCATCAATAAAAAGGCAACTGACAGTCACTATGTGATGGTGGGACGACTTTCAATCCTCATCGGGGTGATCGTCTCGATCGGCGCCGCTTATCTTGTGCAGCAGTTTCACGGCATCATGGACTATGTTCAGGCCCTGTTCAGCATCTTCGTAGCGCCGCTGCTGGGAAGCATCCTGCTGGGCATGTTCTGGAAACGCGCCACGGCATTGGCAGGTTTCCTCGGACTGCTGCTCGGGATTGTGTTTTCGGCCAGCCTATTTGTGTGGGTCAAGGTAACCCCGGCGGCATTGGCTACGGTTGCCCTCTCGCCCGACGCGAAACCTATGGCCGAGAATGTATTTCGCGCGCTGTGGGCGTTTCTGTTCACAGCGATCATTGTGGTGGTCGTCAGCTTCTTGACCAAGGCCAAGCCTGACAGCGAATTGAACGGCCTGGTCTACGGGGCCACGATTCTGCCGAAGGAAGAACCGGTGCCTTTCTACAAGAATGAATGGGCGTGGGCGGGATTGGTTGTCATTCTCTTTGCCGCCCTCAACATCATATTCTGGTAAACAAAGGGCCGCTTGAGAAAAGAGGACTGAGAAGGTATGCACGGTTCTGGAATTCCAATCTGGTTTTTCATCGGTGTGCTGCTGGTGGTGTATGGCGGCATGATATGCGGCTATGGAATATACGAGTTGTCAACCGGCGTGTACCCTGTCGGCGTGCAACTCACCGAACTGCATACACCTATCTGGTGGGGTGGCATCTTGTTCCTCATCGGATTGCTCTACGTGGTGAAATTTCGCCCGAAAAGCAGTGTGCGGTAGTTGCTTGCGCGCTGCCTTCAGGCTCGGAGAAATCGTCTTGCAGCGGTCAAGAGGCCATTCCTGGAAGCTGCGTATTTGAATTCAAAAAGAACGTTGAGCCGGACAAACGGCAAGGTTTGAAGGAGCAAAAGATGGCAGTGCAACGAACGATGACCTTTGGTGTAGTGGTTGGGAATCGTGGCTTTTTTCCAGATCATTTGGCCAAAACAGGCCGTGAAGAAATCATTTCTGTTCTTGAAGCCGCCGGGGCACGGGCGGTTGTGCTGAGTCCAGAAGAATCGAAACACGGCGCGGTGGAAACGTACACAGAATCGCAGCGCTGTGCCGAACTGTTCAAGAAGCATGCCGAAGCGATCGACGGCATTATCGTCACCCTTCCGAATTTCGGCGAAGAGCGCGGAATTGTTGATGCTATTCGCCTCTCGGGCCTGAAGGTTCCGGTGTTGGTACAGGCCACGCCCGATCGCTCTGACAATATGACGATCGCGATGCGCCGCGACAGTTTCTGTGGCAAAATGAGCGCGTGTAACAACCTGATGCAGTACGGTATTCCATACTCGCTTACTACGCTCCATACTGAAGCACTCACATCACCCGAGTTCAAAGCCGACCTGGAGTGGTTTTCGGCAGTATGCCGAGTCGTCAAGGGCTTGAAGAACCTGCGTATCGGCGCGATCGGCGCCCGCCCCACGGCTTTCAATACTGTCCGCTATTCCGAACGGATCCTGGAGACCAGCGGCATCACAGTTGAAACCCTCGATCTCTCCGAGATATTCGGCCGCATTAACCGCACGAAAGACAACGATGATGCAGCCCAGGCCAAGCTCGCCGCAATTAAGAAGTATGTGAGCACGACCGGCATCGCCGAAGCTGCCTTGCTGAAGATGGCCAAGCTGGGCGCAGTCATCGATGGATGGATGAAGCAGTCGCATGTCGACATCAGCGCAGTGCAGTGTTGGACCTCGATGGAAGAGTTCTTTGGTGTCGTCCCCTGCACGATCATGAGCATGATGAGCAACGAGCTGATTCCGTCGGCATGCGAGGTGGACGTGCCCGGCACGTTGAGCATGTACATGCTCGCCCTTGCCTCTGGAACGCCCTCCGCCCTGCTTGATTGGAACAACAACTACGGCAGCCACCCAGACAAGTGCGTCTGCTTCCATTGCTCCAACCTGCCCAAGCACTTCTTCAAGGAAGTGCGGATGGACTACCAGGAGATCATTGCTGGAACGGTAGGCAAGGAGAATACCTTCGGCACGTGCGTGGGCCGCGTCAAGGCGGGCACGATGAGCTTTGCGCGCTACTCGACGGACGATCGCCGTGGCGTTGTTCGCGGATACACCGGGGCGGGGCGCTTTACCGACGATCCGCTCGAGACCTTTGGTGGAGCAGGAGTCGCGGAGATTCCGCAGTTGCAGAAGCTGCTGAAATACATCTGCAGAGAAGGCTTTGAGCATCACGTGGCCGCCAACTTCAGCGACGTCTCCAAATCGATCCACGAGGCGGCGCGCTACCTGGGTTGGGAGAGCCACTATCATCCTTCGCTCGAAGACTAGCGAAGATCAGAAGAAAGGGCCGGGCGTTGGCAGACACTGTCAACGCCCGAAGCACGTAGGGAAGTGTTTTTAGAGGAAAAGAAATCATGAGCAAGAGAATCGGTAAAGGCCTGGTGGTGAACGGCTCCACAATCGTCAGCGAGTCGGCGTGGAACGACGAGCTGAATGCGAAGCACGACAAACTCGTGGAATGGCTGCGGGCCGAGGGCCTCGCCGGCGTTCTGATTCGACGGAATGAAAACGTCGCCTGGATCACCGGCGGCGCCGTGGAGTTGCGCGTGCTGACTCCTTGCGAGACGGGCGTCGCCTCGATCCTTGTTACTGCTGAAGGCAAGCGCTACTACTTCACCACCGAGAATGAAGCCCCGCGCCTGCACGACGAGGAATTCGGAGCGCTCGATTTTGAGCCGGTGCTGTTTCCCTGGTACGCGGACGACACGGTTGCGACAGCAAGCAAGCTGGCAGGCGGCCCGCTCGGCTCGGATACTCCGGGACCAGGTGTTACGCCGGTCAATCTCTTCCCGCTGCGCGCCTCTTTGAGCGAAACCGAAATTGCGCGCTACTCCTGGCTGGGCGCTGAGACCGCGCGTGCCACGGTCGAATCGCTGCATCAGGTTGAGCCCGGACTCAGCGAATACGATCTCGAAGCCATCACCGCGGCAAATCTTCTGCGGCGCGGCATTCAGCCGTCGGTCTATCTCTTCGCGGTCGATGATCGCATCTACAAGTACAAGCACGCTGTTGCGCGCGGCGAAAGGCTGAAGCAGTATGGGATGTTGAATCTCTGCTCACGCAAATGGGGACTGGCTATCTCGATCACGCGCTTTGTGCATTTTGGAGCTCTGCCCGCGGAGCTGGAGGCGCGCTTCAAATCTGCTGCACAGGTGAACGCTGCTTTGCTCGACGCGACACGGGTGGGCGCAACTTCGGCCGCACTCTTCAAGGTTGCCCAGGAAGCTTACGCGGCCGAAGGGTTCCCCGGGGAAGAGCGATTCCATCATCAGGGTGGACCGACGGGCTACGGGGAGCGCGAATGGGTGGCGACGCCGAATGGAACTGAGACCGTCGTCAATCACCAGGCATTTGCCTGGAACCCCAGCATCCGCGGCGGAAAAGCGGAAGACACGGTGCTCTTGCGCGACGGCAAGATCGAGTGGCTTACGGCCACGCCGGAGTTGCCGGTGATTCAAGGCACGGCGAACGGTAAGTTCTATCCTGCCGCTGGTGTGTTGGAGCGCTAGAAGCCTCGGCGGCTCCTGGAGGCGGGACTCAAGCTGAAGGAGTCGCCAACTTTGGTTGAAGTGTCAGGCGCGCCGTGAGCACGACCAGTGCGGCCCACAGCGCATCGGCGCCGAGCAGATGCGCTATCTGCAGCCACATCGGCGCAAGCAGCACGACGTCGAGAACACCCAGTATGTACTGCGCGGCTAGCAGCACAAGCACAACCGCGGAGAGGCAGCGGTTATCCCATTGCGCGCTCCGTCGTGCCGCCCTCACCAGAAGCCAGATCAGGAAGACGCTGGCAAGGAACGCGACAGTCGGATGCGTCCAACGCCATCGCACCAGCCAGTTGCTGCCGGCAGCAAAATCGTGCGCGAGCGCAGAGCCGAGCGATTGCGCGGGAAAGAGCGTGTCACCCAGGGCGGCCAGCGAACCCGTGACGCCGACGATCAGCAGCACCAGGATACCGAGTGCGGCGCCGACGGGCGCGACGAGCGTGACATCGTTCCGCGCGATACCCGTGCGCGCGGCTCAGGAAATGGGCGGTCAGCGTGAGAGCAGCAAGCAGCAAAAGTGTGTTGGCCAGGTGCAGCGCGAGATAGGGTGCACGCAGCGGCGATTGGCTTTGCGCCGTCAGGCCGAGTTTGACGAGCAATGCTCCGAGCATCGCTTCAATCAGAGTGAATCCAACACTTGCCACGGCTGCCGCACGCGCCAGGTGCCCGCGCACGGTCCCGGTGAAGATCCAGACCAGCAGCCCCACAGCGGAGAAGAACGAAATCCCGCTGGTGATGCGGTGCGTGAACTCAATCATGGTGTCGACGCGCGGCGAGTGCTGGATCACGGTTCCGTTGCAGAGCGGCCAGTGGTTGCCGCATCCTGCGCCCGAGCCGGTGGCGCGCACCAGCGATCCCCATAGGATCACGGCGATAAAGTAGACCAGTACGCCCCACGAAAAGCGGCGCAGAGCCGGCGATGGCAGCATTGGCGCAGTAACGGGAACGGCAGCAAGGGTCATGGGATCAGTACCGACCCTTCAGTGTAGAACACTGCCGAATCGAAATGCGTCGACAGCCCCAGGGGCTGCTCCCGGGGCGACGGGTTCACGATCTCAGCAGCCGCACCACGTGATTCACGATCATCAGATCTTCGGCGGGCGGAATGACGCGCACCGTGACGGCGAGTTCTCCGCGGAGATTACCGCCTCGCCGCGCACGTTGTTGCGGACGGCGTCCAACACGATTCCCAGGGCGCCCAGCCCTGCGCAGATCTCGGCGCGCGAAGCGATATCGTTTTCGCCGATGCCGCCGGTGAAGACCAGCATGTCGAGCCCGCCTAGCTCGGCGAAGAAGCTGCCGATCCACTTCTGGATCGTCCACACAAACTTGTCCACGGCCAGACGCGCCTTGCGCGTTGCCGTCCTTGATCGCATCGCGCAGATCGCGCATGTCGTTGGAGAGTTCGCTCACGCCAAGCAGTCCCGCCTTTTTGCTTGCCACGACTTCCAGCTGGTCGGCGGCACTGGATGCGCTGTCAGTCGTTTCGGCGATCTTGCGCAGGATAAACAGCAGCACGCCTGGATCGATGTCGCCGGTGCGCGTGCCGCTGATGATGCCGCCCGTCGGCGTGAGTCCCATCGACGTGTCGAGGCATTTGCCATTCCGGATTGCGGAGATGGACGCGCCGTTGCCGAGGTGCGCGACGATCAGCTTCGGTCCGGCATCTCGGGCTGCAACTGATACACGATCGACTCATACGAGATGCCGTGGGCCCCGTAGCGCCGCACGCCCATCTCGGCATACTCCGACGGGAATCGGCATGCGCGTGGCGACCTCCGGCATGGTGCGATGAAAGTAGGTGTCGAGGCATCACGAAGTTCGGAATCGCCGGGAAAGAGCCGCAGCGCTTCGCGCATGATGTAGACCGCGATCGGCGTGTGCAGCGGCGCGAAGGCTGTGTAGCGCTCCATCTCGTCGATCAGCTCGGGCGTGATGAGCTGATTTTCCAGCACGGTGGGTCCGCCGCACACCATGCGATGTCCGATGGCCATCGGAGCAGGGAAGTCGCCTGAGTGGAGCGCGTCGGCGACCAGCTTGAAAGCGACCGCGCGCGTCGGCAGCGCCGGCGTCTGATCGACCAGCTTCTTGCCGCTCGGCATCCTTGATCCAGAACTTGCCGAGGTCGGTGCCGATGCCGTCGACCGCACCTTCGAGCAGTTTGGTTCGCGCGCCGTCGCTGGCTTCGTAGATTGAAAACTTGATGGAAGACGAACCGCTATTCAAAACCAGGACAGGCAAAGACGACATGAAAGGAAGCCCCTTACGATTGAATTGAAAAACAAGTTGCTAGTCTGCCGCCCAGCGCCAGTTGCGAATCTCCGGCAGGTCGTCGCCGTTTTCGGAGACATAGAGCTTGTGCCGCTGAATTGCCTCGGAGTACCACTGCCGGGCCTCATCGGCGATCCCGGCGAGCCGCGGCACGCGGGTGATCGCATCGAGCGCCAGCTGGAAGCGGTCGATGTTGTTCAGCACGCACATATCGAACGGCGTGGTCGTCGTGCCCTCTTCCTTGTAGCCGCGCACGTGAATGTTGTCGTGATTGTGACGCCGGTAGGTGAGCCGGTGAATGAGCCACGGATAGCCGTGGAAGGCAAAGATAACCGGCTTGTCTTTCGGGAAGATCAGGTCGAACTCCTCGTCGGCAAGCCCGTGCGGATGCTCCGACTGCGGCTGCAGCGCCATCAGGTCGACCACGTTCACGACGCGAATGCGCAGGTCGGGAATCCGCTGACGCAGAATCATGACCGCCGCCAGCGCCTCCATCGTGGGCACGTCGCCGCAGCAGGCCATCACAACGTCGGGATCCTTGCCGTCGTCATTCGAGGCCCACTTCCACACGCCCAGCCCTGTCGTGCAGTGAGTGATGGCCTCTTCAATCGTGAGCCACTGCGGCGCAGGCTGTTTGCCGGCCACAATCAGATTGATGTAGTGGCGGCTGCGCAGGCAGTGGTCGGCAACCGAGAGCAGCGTGTTGGCGTCCGGCGGCAGATAGATGCGCACCACGTCGGCCTTCTTGTTCAGCAGGTGATCGATGAAACCAGGGTCCTGGTGCGAAAAGCCGTTGTGATCCTGCCGCCACACCAGCGAGCTCAGCAGATAGTTCAGCGACGCAATCGGCTTGCGCCACGGGATTCCGCGCGTTACCTTGAGCCACTTGGCGTGCTGGTTCACCATCGAGTCGATGATGTGAATGAACGCTTCGTAGCAGGAGAAGAATCCGTGCCGCCCGTGAGCAGATAGCCCTCGAGCCAGCCCTGGCACATGTGTTCGCTCAGCACTTCCATCACGCGCCCGGTTTGGGAAAGATTCTCGTCCACGGGCAGCGTCTCGGCCATCCACGCTTTGCCGGTTCCGGTGATCACGTCGCCGAGGCGATTGGTCGCGGTCTCATCCGGCCCGAAGACGCGGAAGTTCTTCTGGTCTAGATTCGCCTGCATCACGGCGTGCAGCAGGTGTCCGAGGATACGCGTCGATTCTACTGTCGATCTGCCCGCGGCTCTTCAATCTTCACGGCAAAGTCGCGGAAGTTCGGCACGCTCAGCGGTTTCAGCAGCAGTCCGCCGTTGGCATGCGCATTCATGCCCATGCGCAGGCGGCCCTTGGGCGCGATCTCGGCTAGCTCTTCGCGGAATGCACCTTTCTCGTCGAACAGCTCTTCCGGCTTGTAGCTGCGCATCCACTCTTCAAGCAGGCGCAGATGGTCGGGCTTCTCGCGCAACTCGCTGAAGCGGAACCTGGTGCGCGCGCCACGTGTTCTCCACCGGCTTGCCGTCGACAAACTTCGGCCCGGTCCAGCCCTTCGGCGTGCGCATGATCAGCATCGGCCACGCGGGCCGCTCGGTTGCGCCGCCTTCGCGCGCCGCCTTCTGGATTGCCGCAATGCGATCGAAGCATCGTGTCGAAGACCGCCGCGGCCTGCTGATGCATCACCGCCGGATCGTCGCCCTCGAGCGTGAAGGGCTCGTAGCCGTAGCCGCGCATCAGGCTCTTCCAGCTCGGCATGCGGAATGCGCGCCAGGATCGTCGGGTTCGCGATCTTGTATCCGTTCAGGTGCAGAATCGGCAGCACCGCGCCATCGGTCGCCGGATTGAGAAATTTGTTCGAGTGCCAGCTTGTCGCCAGCGGCCCGGTCTCCGCTTCGCCGTCGCCCACCACGCAGGCCACAATCAGGTCGGGATTGTCGAACGCCGCGCCATAGGCATGCACCAGCGAGTAGCCAAGCTCGCCGCCCTCGTGAATCGAGCCCGGCGTCTCCGGCGCAACGTGGCTCGGAATGCCATACGGCCAGCTGAACTGCCGGAAGAGCCGCTTGATGCCGTCCTTGTTCTGCTCAATGTGCGGATAGATCTCGGAGTACGATCCCTCGAGATACGTATTCGCCACCAGTCCCGGTCCGCCGTGCCCCGGACCGATGATGTAGATCATGTTCAGATCGCGCTCGCGGATCAGGCGGTTCCAGTGCACATAGAGAAAGTTCAGCCCCGGCGTCGTGCCCCAGTGGCCCAGCAGGCGCGGCTTCACGTCGTCCAGCGTCAGCGGGCGCTCGAGCAGCGGATTGTCTTTCAGATAGATCTGGCCCACGGAGAGATAGTTGGCGGCGCGCCAGTAGGCGTTCATCTTCGCAAGCAATTCAGGGCTCAGGGGGCCGCTGGTTTTGACTTCGATCTGATTCGACTCGGTCGCCGCGTTGGTCATAGGGTCCCTCGGGGAAGGAATGGCTGCGTGAAACTCAAGCCTAGCAGCCGATGGTTGAGGATTGGGGTGATTGATGTCACAAAGGTCAGAGAGACAAAGACTCTACTCGCGGCAACATTTGGGCGCGGCGTCTCCGTTGATTCAGATGCTACCGCGTTCGGTGCCGCTGTGCATCCCGAGTCCTACGCTTCGCAGGAGTTTTATGAGTTCGTAACAAAGGGAAGGCCGCAACTAATCGAACAACCTAAGGCGTCGGAGCCGCTTGAAAGTAGCGCTTGAGCTTCAGTATCTGCGACTCGAAACCGTACCAGAGAATCGCAGCGAACACTGTGGCCGTCGCCAGGCGAAAACCGACGACGGCGAGGTTGCCTCGGATGCCGTACGAGTCCATTTTCAGATCGAACCAGCCGAAGTAGATGAAGACCGTGATGTGGATCATGTAGAGGCCGTAGCTGATGCGTCCGTAGAAGGCGAGCGGACCGCGCCTGAGAAGGACGTTGATCGGATTGCGCGCGCCTGTCGACGCGATGGCTGCGAGTACGGCTCCGCCAAAGGCGAGGGTCAGTGCAGAATCAAGAAAGGCCGTGCCACCGGCGATGGTCGCGGCCGCTGCGATGCCGAGGACCAGGCCCGCTGCACCGATCCAGAGCCATGTGCGACGGCCAAGGACGATCCTATAGAACCCGAGCGCCAGCAGGCTGCCCATGGCAATGCCGTCCAGGTGGATCAAGGTGTGCGTCGGGTTGATCCAGGCGGGATGAGCGAGCCGCATCAGAGGGCATCCGATCAGCGCAGCAGCCAACACAACAGTCAGCATCCAGGGACGGCGCATAAACCGCACCAGCGGCGCCCAGACAAAGTAGTATTGCTCCTCGATCGCAAGCGACCAGGTTGGCCCGATGGCCGGTGGTAGCGCGAGGTGAAACAGGTTCTGAAGAAAGAGAAGATAGGCCCACCACGGCGCCGTCTTCACGGCATCCCAGACACTGGGTCCGATGAACCAGGGCGCGTTCGCGTAGCATATCGCGAGCACAAGCAAGTACACGGGCCAGATGCGCAGCGCACGGCGCGCATAGAAATTGCGGAAGTAGTGCGGCTTCTCGCGCGCCTCAAGCAGAATGGATGTGATCAGAAATCCGGAGAGCACGAAGAACAGATTCACGCCCGCCCATCCCCACAGCGAGCCGTAGTAGATCCATGTCCCCTGCAGCCGCGGGTGGCAGTGGTAGACGACCACGCCCAGAACTGCGAGTCCGCGCAGCCCCTGCAGCTCGGGGATGTACGACGGAAGCCAGGTTGGTCGTTGGATAGGCAACTCCGTTGTCTTATCCCGCCGCCAGTTCCTTGGCGCGCTGTGTCGCGCGCATCACCGCTTTGATCAGCGTGACACGCAGACCGCCCTCTTCGAGTTCCAGAATGCCATCGATCGTGCAGCCGGCCGGTGTCGTCACTTCGTCCTTCAGCAGCGCAGGATGATAGCCGGTTTCAAGCACCATCTTGCCCGCGCCGAAAACAGTCTGCGCGGCCAGTTGTGTCGCGGTGTCGCGCGGCAGGCCCACCTTCACGCCAGCCTCCGCCAGCGCCTCGATGATGATGTAGATATAGGCAGGACCTGAAGCCGAGAGCCCCGTCACGGCGTCCATATGCTTTTCGTCGACGACCACAACGCGGCCAACGGTTTCGAAGATGCGCTGCGCCAGTTCCATCTGTTCTGGCTTCACAAAGCGCCCGCGGCATAAGCCTGCCGCACCCGCGCCCAGCGCCGATGGCGTGTTGGGCATGGCGCGGATCACAGCGATCTCCATGCCTGCCGCATCTTCAATCGCGCTGGTCTTCACTGAGGCCGCAAACGAAACAATGGTCTTCTTCGGCGTCAGCGACGACCGAATCTCCGCGATCAGATCCGGGACCTGAAAGGGTTTGACGCCCACCAGAATCAGGTCAGCCTGCCGCGCCGCCTCAAGGTTGTCCGTGCTAACGTCGACGCCCCATTGTGCGCTGCGGGCAATAGCTTTTTCAGCGTGGGCCACCGTGGCGTGAATCTGGTCGGGAGCAAACAGATTCTGCTTTAGAAAGGCCTGCAGCAGGATGCCGCCCATCTTGCCAGCGCCCAGAACGGCGACACGGACGTTCGGCAATTGCGCGGGTATCTGCGTGGCCTCAACAGCAATTTCAGTCATATCTTCCTTGTCTTGGATAAAGTGGGGTGCGACTTCTCAGGATACTCGCATCCTGCACCTCCAAGCCAGATGGGTGGATTTACGCGCAAAAATGGCAAAGGGCCGGAGAACCGGCCCTTTGCGGATAAAGTGGATCGCTTTCTAGAAGCGCACAGACACCAACCCGCTGATGGAGCGGGGAGCTCCGACTTGAAGCGTATTGTTGCCCAGGGAAAGGGGATCGCTGGCGCTGAAGCCGTTGGTGCCGACTGAAGCGTAGTACTGGGAGTTAAGCACGTTCGAGATGTTGAACTGGGCCTTGAGATTCTTGAAGGCACCCAGGTCCTCGCGCGAGTAGCCGGCGGCGAATTCGGTGAGAAAACGTCCCCCCACGCTGCCGTCGTTGGAGTAAGTGAAATAGCGCTGAGACATATAGTCGGCGCCGATGCGGGCAAACAGCCCATGTTTGTTGTAATCGAGAGAGGTCTTGTAGAGCCCCTCGGGCGTGTCCACGGCGATTTTTCCTTTGATGTTGATGCAGGCGCCCGACGATGTGGTGTAGACACAAGCGCCGGAGGAATTGACCGCGTTGTCGTCAAGCGTCGAGCGGTTCCACGTTGCGCCGTTGTACAGGGTGACTTCGGGCGTGATGCGAAACGTTAGCGAACCATCCACCCCATTAGTGGTGACGCCGCCGACGTTGGAGAGGATTGACGCGTTCCCTGCGATGCCTGCGCCCTGGGCGGCGGCGATCAGACGATTGGAGAAGTTGACATGAAAGTAGCTGCCTTGTGCGGCTATTTTTGGGGTTGTGAGCCGATATCCTACCTCTTCAGTCCACGAAGTCTCGGGCTTGAGCGTTGTTTTGAGCACATTAAACCCGGCCTGCGTTGTGCCCCAGGGCGAGTTGCCGAAACCGTAGCCGCCGGGTACGTAGGAGCGCACATTATAGGCAGCGTCGCCAAAAACCTCGTTGTGTTTATCGAGCCGCACGTTGGCGCCGAACTGGGGCAGGATAGGCTTGCCGGAGGTGAGCGATCCCTGCGCGTACTTGCCGATGACGGTGGTGTACGTGTAACTCGACTTGAAGGCCGGCGAAAGCTCGCCGTCTGTGAGCGTCTCTTCTGTCTTGAAGCCGGCGGCGATCGTCAGTTTGTCGTTGAGCTTGAAGGCATCCTGCAGGTGCACGTCGTAGACGGTGGAGTCAAATACGTACTCCCACTGCGTATAGAAGGGATTGGAGGGAAAGTCGTAGAGCGAGTGCACCGGGCTGGCTGCGGTGGTTCCGTAGAAGCGCCGCGCGAGGTTCCAGCGTTCCCCTTCGAACCAGAAGCCGCCCTCGACCTTATTCCGCCCGCTTTCGTAGGCCAGCGAAGTCAGCAGACCGGCGCGGCTGATGCCGTACTCTGACGTGCGGAGCGAAACCGGTGAGATTACCGCGGTCGGATTGAAGATGTTGTCGTAAGTCGGAAGATAGGGTGTGAACCAGAGACCTCGGCCATCGTTGCGGTGGCCATAGGCGGTCGCTTTCCAGGTCAGCTTGTCGGTGAGCGCTTGCTTATAGCTGACGTACCCGAGGAAGTCTTTTCTCAATCCCGAACCACCGTAGTAGGCGGCGTCCACCTGGTCCTCGTTGCTCGCAAGCTTGCTCACCGGGTACGGATAGGAGCCTACGCCGTTGTAAGCGTAAGCGGCCTGCACGGATTGAGCCCAGTTGCCATAGTTGTCCCAGTTGTATCCAAGCTTCTGGACCCAGACTTTGTTCACGTCCTGGTAGTCGACCTCTCGTCGATCGGAGAGATCGGCGAAGACTGAAAGCTCCCCTGTCGAACCCACGTAGTGCACCAGCTTGCCATTCAGCTGCCAGTAGTTCTGGCCGATGTCGCCGTGACCGCGCCATTTGTCGGCGAGATTGTAGGCGCCAGTAAGAAAGAACCTGGTTTGATGTCCGAGCTGGCCGCTCTCAAAGCGAGCGAACGTGCGGTAAGCGGAGTAACTGCCGAAGGTCTGGTTCACTGAGAATCCGCGTTGATCCGACGGCTCGAGAGAGTAGAACTGGATGGTGCCACCCAGGTTGCTTGTCGAGGCTGTCTCCAGTGCTCCAGTGCCCTGCGAGAGAACCACGCGGCCCATGTTTTCGTCAGTGATTGCGCGGCTTATGTGCAGGCCGTTCCAATTGCCGTACGACATGTCACCCAGGGGTACGTCGTCCAGTGTGAACCCTAACTGATTCTGATTGAAACCGCGCACCGAGATGCGTACGGCCCACTCATACGAGCCGTAGGGGTCGGCTGCCTGGAAGTTCACGCTGGGCAGCGAGGCAAGACTCTTGATGGGGCTGGTACCGGGCGCTTCTTCAATCAGCACGGTCTCGGGTAGAGTCTGCTCCGCACGAAACTCACCGGGCGCGGTTACCAGCACGGTTTCAGTCGCTGTGATCTTTGTTTGGTCTATTGTATCCGCGGCCGCCGGTGTTGCCGACGTTGCAGGCGTTGGGGTCGTTTGCTGTGCCGCGCCAAATGTGGTCCCAGCCAGCAGTATCACAGCAAAAGGTATTGCGAATCGGCCTCGAATCATGAGTGTCGCCTTTCGTGATGGAAGAATCGATGAATTGCAAAGATGGTGAAAGCAGCCCGAATGGGCCCCGCAGCTTCCGATGGATTTTTCGATAAGAGCCCTCAACCCGCGACAGCAAGCTACAGGGGTTTCGCGAGCTTTAACAGCCTTCAGAGATTCAAGGATGAATTTAAGGGGTCTTTGCAAATGGAACGTTAGCGCCAGATGAACTGACCGCGAATGCTCGCCGCAGGGAGAGGAGAGCGGCGCAACTGATCGAGCGGATATATGCCACCGCCGGGGTTGGCGGTAGGTGTTGTTTCGATGGCCGTTGCTTCGAGGCTACTTCTGACTGGCGATCCAGGCGTCGATGCGGGCACTGAGCACATCAAGCGGCAAAGCGCCGGAATCCAGAACCTGATCATGAAAAGCACGGATATCGAACTTGTCGCCAAGAGCCTGTTTGGCACGGTCGCGCAGTTCCAGTATCTTCAACTGCCCCACCTTGTAAGCCAGCGCCTGGCTAGGCCATGCGATGTAGCGATCTGTTTCCGCCTGAACATTGGTTTCGTCAATCCCCGAGTGATCGTGGAAGAACTGCACCATCTGCTCGCGCGTCCACTTTTGCGAATGCACTCCGGTATCGACAACCAAGCGGATGGCGCGCCAGATGTCGCCTTCCAGGCGCCCGTAGTCCGAGTAGGGATCCTGGTAGAAGCCCACGTCCTTGCCAAGGCGCTCGGCGTATAAGCCCCAGCCTTCGGTGTAGGCGGTGTAGTACTCGAATTTGCGAAACTGAGGAACATCGTCGAGTTCCTGCGCAATCGAGATCTGCAGATGATGGCCCGGGAATGCCCTCGTGATACGCAATCGACTCCACGTCGATACAGGTTGCGATCGCGTCGCGTTGTAGGTGTTGATGCGTAAACGCCCAGGCCGGCTGCCATCCGGCGTTCCAGGCTCGTAGTAGGCCGGCGGCGAAGTCTTCTCCAGAAAGTCCGGCATCGGAACCACTTCGAACGGCGCCTTGGGCAGGCGCCCGAACAGCTGCGGCAGCTTTGCCTGCATCGGGGCCAGATAGCCGCGATATGCGTCGAGCAGCGCATCGGCCGAAGCCGGCTGCATCTTCGGATTGTCCTTCAGGCTCGCCTGGAAGCTCTTCAAGTCCTTGAAGCCGAGCTTCTGCGCGATCGCCAGCATGCCGCCTCGTCTTTCTTCACTTCGTCGAGGCCGATCTGGTGAATCTGATCCGCGGTCAGATCAGTGGTGGTCGTACGACGAATCAGGTACTGGTAGTACTTTGCTCCGTCGGGCAGTGCCCAGATTCCCGGTTCCGCGCGTCCCGCTGGGATGTAGCTGACCTCAAGAAACGCTGCAAAGCGCTGGTACGCCGGCAGCACTTCTTTCTCGATCGCCGCCAGCATCTCCGTTTTGATGCGTTCCTGATCGGCAGCCGGAATCGTTGCCGGAAACTTCTTCAGCGGCAAGGCAAGAGGCGAGTCTTCCGGCTTCTGCCCGGCCAGCTGCTTCACCTGATCCAGAGCCTTCTCAAGCACAATCTTTGGCGGCACGCGATGGTCGTCGATGCCGATGGACATGTTGGTTGTGATCTGCGCGAACGCCTTGGGAAGCGCATGCAGCCGCGCGATCCAGTCGTCGTAGTCCTTCGCCGTGGTAGAAGTCGAGCTCTGCCACAAGCCGCGGATACTCGGTGTGAACGCCGCTCATCTGGGTCACCGGCATCTCCCACTCTTTGAACTCCGACCCCTCCAGGTCTTCAGCGAGATCGCGCAGCAATAGATCCCGGCTGGTCTTCTCCTGGTCATTGAAAGCCGTTGCATCAATGGCAGCCAGCCGCATCAGGAAGTTCTGTTCGGTGGCCAGCCAATTGTTGATGGCGCTCACCGAGTAGTCGCTCAGCTTGTCGTTGAACCGCTTGTCCCCGATGGTGGAGGCAAACTCGGGAGAATTCTGGAGGTTTGCTTCCCAGTACTCGTTGAAGAGAGCGTTCAGCGCTTTGCGGCGCTCCTCCACGGGGGCCGGCGAGGGCGCCTGCGGCCGCATAGACCGCGGGGCGGCAGTGAGAATAAGAGCAAGAGCCGTCAGGGCAGAAAAGGGAAGTTTCATCAGCAAGAGGACCTCGGCGCAACAGGATAGGAGACGACCCTTGCATCGAGTGTAGAGCACAGGCCGTGCCTGACTGCCTGGAGCGTCGCCGGAGGAGGTTTGACCCACGTTGCCCGCGGGTGGCACAGCTCATTGAGCCGGGAAGGCCTCGTTTTCGAGGATGCGGTAGAGCGTCGACCGGCTTATCCCCAACTGGCGCGCAGCGCGCAGTTTGTTGCCGTGATTGAGGTCGAGCACATACTGGACATGGTGATGAATGATGGTGTCGAGAGCCAGGTCCTCAGCTCGTGGAGGACTCTGGCTAAGCTTGGTGGACTGTGATTCGGGACTCAGAAGCAGGTCTTCGGCGCGAATAACGCCATCGGCAGCCTCCAGCAGTGCAGCTTCAAGCACGCTCGCCAACTCGCGGATATTGCCGGGCCAATTGTGTTGCAGCAGACGAGCCATCGCCCCAGGCCCGAGGGCAACAGGGCGCTGCTGATACCGCCGGCAGATGCGCGTAAGCATATCCTGGGCAAGGGGAGCGATATCTTCGCGGCGCTGCCGCAGCGGCGGAATCGCAAAGCGCACGGCAGTCAATCGGAATGCTAGATCGGGCATCAAAAGGCCCTGCCCCGCCAACTGACGCAGCGAGCTTTCTGACGAGGTCAACAGAATGGCCCGGCCCCCTGGGCGATCCTGAATACCCTTGAGAACGCCGAGCAGCAGTCCTTGTCCGGGCGATGCAAGAAGATCGACCCGGTCAAGGTAAATGAACCCTGCCGTCAAGGCGGAATCCGCCTCATTCACAACCCACTCACGCGCGTCGTGCCGCTGAAATGCTGCCTTTGCCAGAGGCGATCGGCTGTGAAGAAAACGAGCCAGGGTCTGCTTTCCCGATCCGCTCTCCCCTTCGATGGTCGCCAGTTGCAAATGGGGCGCGACGACCTCGGCCTGCAAGAGAAGCCGGCGCCAGCCGGAGTTCACACCTACGATTTGCGTCGTGACCGGCGACTCAGCGTCAAGGTCATGAAAAGTGCTTTCCGCTGCACTCGATTGAAATTGAGGGCCAGTCTGCATTGCCATCTGCGTGCCTAAGCCTCCGCAACTCGGTCGCCTCATCGGGGCCGTCAGCACTTTCATCGGCGTTGCCCACAAAAACATGAGCCGGAGAGGATTGGCTCTCCGGCTCATGTGGATCGAAAATGCCCTGCGGATTTACGCGTGCGCTGCGTCCTTGCGAAAGCGCTTCGACGGCTCGTCAGAAAAGATCTGGCCGTCGCGGATATGGACGACGCGATGAGCGTAGTCCGCGATATCAGGTTCATGGGTGACAAGCACGATGGTGTTGCCCTTGGCATGCAGGGTGTCGAACAGCGCCATGATTTCGATTCCGGTCTTTGAATCCAGATTGCCGGTTGGCTCATCGGCGAGGATAATCGACGGGCTGTTGACCAGAGCGCGCGCAATCGCTACGCGCTGGCGCTGTCCACCGGAGAGCTCGTTCGGCTTGTGGTACATCCTGCTCTCCAGCCCAACATTGGTCAGCGACTGTTTGGCTCGCTCGATTCTCGCGGCAGCAGGCGTGCCGTTGTAAATCAGCGGCAGCTCCACGTTATGCAGCGAACTGGCGCGGGCGAGAAGATTAAATGTCTGGAAGACGAAACCAATCTCCTTGTTCCGGATTCTCGCCAGCTCGTCGTCGTCGAGTTCGCTCACAAGCTGTCCGTTCAGCCAGTACTTACCCTTCGACGGTGTATCCAGGCAGCCAATCAGGTTCATCAGCGTGGACTTGCCTGAACCGGACGGTCCCATGATCGCGACGTATTCGTTGTGACGGATGCGCAGCGAGACGCCGCGCAGCGCCTGCACCTGCTGCTCGGAACCCATGTCGTAGGTGCGCCAAAGATCCTCAACGACAATCACGTCGCCGGAGGGCACTGTACCCTGTTGCGTGTCGACCTCGGTCATTCGTATGCTCTCCACAATCATCCGAGTCCCTTCTTTCCGCCGATCTTCGGAATCAAAGGAAACAGGATTCCTCGCCCTCGATTCCAATCAAGCCTAGCTTGACGGCCTGCTTCGGAATCCGCGGCGCTGTATTTATCTTGCGCTAGGTCCCACTGCCCGGCGTGACCGGTTTCTGCGTGTCGCGTTTCAACAACGCGCCATCCTTCAGTGCGCGCAGAATCTTATACGGCCCGGTGACAACTTCTGCCCCCTCGGTCAGCCCCGAGAGCACTTCGATATCGGTTGCGCCCGTGATGCCGGTGGTGACCGGCACGAACTTGGCTCGCTGGCGTCCATGCGCATCCTTCTGGACGACGAAGACACCCTGCTTTTGCTGGACTGTCGCGCTGGAGGTGGCAGTGGTTGCTGCCTCGACCTTTTCATCCTTGCTTCCGGGCGCAGGCGGTGCATACATGGTAAGAGCCTGAATCGGCAAAGAGAGCACATTCGACTTGCGCGCGGTCGTGATCTTAGCCGTCGTGGAGAGCCCGGGACGAAGTTCGTTCGTTCCTGTATCGAGCGTCACCACTACCTTGAAATCCTTGGCTTCTTCCGTGCCGGTGGTGGATTGCGATGTGGCCACGCCCGTAGAGCGCAGCAGTGCCTGGTCGCCAACCAGCGTGACGTGGCCCTTGAAGACCTTCCCGGGAATCGCGTCTACCGTAATGTCGGCGGGTTGGCCGATCTTGATATTCACGATATCGGTTTCATCCACCTTCACCTCGGCTGTAATCACACTCATATCGGCCAAGGTCATTAACGTAGAACCCTCGGCGTTTTGAATGCCGACAACTACCGTTTCTCCCTCGCGGACGGGCAGGTTGGTCACGATGCCATCGAAGGGGGCGGTCGAGACCGTCTTGCTCAAGGCATCTTCGTTGAAGCGCAACGTCGCGATTTGAGTTTGCAGGTGGCCGCGCTGGGAATCGGTCTGTGCCTTGGCCTGATTGAGGCCGGCCACTGCCTGGTTCAGCGATGCCACATCGGTGTCGTAGGCGGCCTTCTTGGCATCGTAGTCCTGCTTGGCCATGATGCCGGCCTGGAAGAGACCCTGGGCCCGCGTCCAATCCAGCTTCTTTTGCTCCAGGTCGGCCTTTGCGTGCTCCACGTTGGCCTCTGCCGTCTTCTCAGCCGCCACGTAGGAAGCGATGTCGGTCTTGGCGGCCGCAATGGTGGCCTTCTGGGCATCGACGTTGGCTTCGGGCTGAACGTTCTCAACCGTCGCGATGATCTGGCCCTTCTTTACGAGATCGCCCTCCTTCACGTAAAGGTGGGTGATGCGTCCGAACGAAGTCGCACCGACGTTCACATAGGTTTTCGGCTTGATCTGGCCGGTACCGCTAACGACTGTCGCCAGGTCCTGCTTCGCCAGTTTCGCGGTGAGCACCTTCGTATAGCCGGACTGCTGCTTGTAGACCATAAAGGCTACAAGCCCGGCGGTCACAATCACGGCAAGACCTATCAAAAGAACTTTTTTCATTGGTTGTGGCTGCTCCAGGCTATTCCCAGTTTAATCTACGCAAGATTTGCGCGGGCGGTTCCACGCCCCTGCGATTTGTGGTTAAGGTTTGGCGGACCGGGCTCTCTTCGTCCAAATTGCGTTTGCACGCTCAGACCTTGGCTAGACAGCCGGACACCTCACCGCACACAACTCCACTAAACCTCGCAACTTGCGTGATTCTGACAGAGGGCTTATTCAGTTGACGAGCGACTCACTGTTAAGGTCTCAGAAACCCCTCGACTTCGCAATTCAGCGTAAGAAGCCTTGCCCGGATATGCGTTACCTTTCTTGGCGCCATCCGTCCAAAAGCCGGATGGCCCCGCGCAAATCCTTGCTCCGTGCCTTTGGGACTCGTAAAATGGACGAATCGCAGGAGTGTCGTTGAAGCAATGATGTTTAACGGTCGTACTTTTCTTTTCTTCGCCCTTGGTTGCGGCTTAGCTTTCGTGCCAGCATCCGGACTTCGAGCTCAAGCCGGCGGGCAATCCACGCAAGCGCAGGACCAGGAAGTCGACCCCCTGAAGCGGCCCCGCAGCGATAAGGAAAAGATTCAGTCGCAAAAGGCGGTTCGTCAGGAGCTGAAAGGCGCCTACAAATCCTGGCTCGACCAGGACGTGGCCTACATCATTTCAGATGAAGAGCGGAAGGCTTTCAGGAACCTGAGCAACGATGAGGAGCGCGACGCGTTCATCGAGCAATTCTGGCTTCGTCGCAATCCGAATCCGGATTCGCCCGACAACGAGTTCCGGGAAGAGCATTATCGCCGCATTGCGTACGCGAATGAGCACTTTGCCGCCGGCAAGCCAGGTTGGAAGACCGATCGTGGTCACATTTATATCGCCTTCGGCAAACCAGACTCTACTGACTCCCACCCCTCCGGCGGAAGCTATGAGCGCCCCATGGATGAAGGCGGCGGCGAGACCTCCACGTTCCCCTTCGAGGTCTGGCATTACCGCTACCTTGAAGGAGTCGGCGACAACATCGACATCGAATTTGTCGACACCTGCATGTGCGGCGATTACCACTTCACGATTGACCGCGGGGAAAAGGACGCTTTGCTGCATGTGCCCGGCATGGGTCAGACCCAATGGGAACAGATGGGCATGGCCAAGAAAGCCGACCGGTTCAAGGGCGGGTTCGAGAACCTGGGAACAGGTCCCCTCTCTTCATCGCAGTCCTCCAAAGAGTTTGACCGCATCGAGCTGGCATCGAAGCTGTTTGCTCCACCTCCGGTCAAATTCAAAGATCTCGACAACTTCATTACCGAGCACAAGCTGATTAATGGGCCGATTTTCCCGTTTGATGTGCGAACCGACCTCGTTAAAGTTACAGAGAATACGGTTCTGGTTCCCATCACCCTCCAAATCAAAAACCGCGACATCACCTTTGTGACCAAAAACGGGGTCGCGATTGGGCTCGTAAACATTCTGGGCAAAGTCACCACCATCACCCATAAGACGGTCCAGACCTTCGAGGAAACAGTCCAGGTGCAGCAGCCAGCGGAACTATTGGAGAAGTCACTAGACCGGCAATCGATCTATTGGAAAGCGGTGCCGCTGCTGCCCGGACTCTACCGCCTCGACATCGCGATCAAGGACGTGAACAATCCGGACCATGTGGGTATCTACGGCCGGGCCCTCGAGGTTCCGGAGTTCCACGATGAGAAGCTGGCTACCTCATCGCTTATTCTTGCCGACCAGATGAATCCCGTATCGTCGCACGAGATCGGCCAGGGCAATTGCGTTCTCGGCAACACCA
Source organism: uncultured Acidobacteriaceae bacterium (assembly GCA_963760475.1). Lineage (GTDB taxonomy): Bacteria > Acidobacteriota > Terriglobia > Terriglobales > Acidobacteriaceae > Telmatobacter. The sequence goes on from CAVXDG010000009.1 coordinate 446,637, forward strand.
AGATCTGCCCGCGCGTCAGCCCGAACCCTGCAACGCCGGTGAAGTTCAAGCGCGCCCAGGAGCTTAGTTTCTGGATGCAGGTCTATAACCTCGGGATCAATGAGGCAACCAAGAGTAACGAAGCTCAGGTTACCTATCGAATCGTGGATACCGCCAGCAACAGCGTCCTTCTCGAGAAGAAGTTGGATTCAAAGGATTTGGGAGCCCACAGCGACCAGATCACAGTCGAGAACTCTTTTCCTCTGGCCGGCCTGCAGCCAGGCAAATACAAGGTGATGATTCAGGTCAATGACGGAATCTCAAAACAAGAGATTGCGCAATCGGCACCTTTTGTCGTGGAATAGTATGCATCCTGCGCAACACAGCGATCCGGCACCAGATCGGCAAGCTCGCGCGGTGATTTTTGGGAACAGATCTGCCAGGGACGCCGCCGGGTTACCAGTATCAGTGATGATGCGCAGGCTTCATTTCGCGTTCTTCATCACGCTCGTTGTTGCGGGCGCGGCCGTCCCAGCAGTTGCGGCAAATCCCGGATCGATTGCAGGCGTGGTGCAAAACTCTGCCGGAGTGCCCCAGATCGGCGCAGTCGTGCAGTTGCTGCGTCAGGATCTGAGCGTACTCACTGTCGTCTATACCGACGATAGAGGCCGGTTCTCGATTCCTTCGATCACGCCCGGCCGCTACGCCGTGAAAGCCATGGGCGCATCGTTTCTGCCTTCTCTTCGGGAGAATGTGCGTGTCCGCCGCGATACGATCGTCAACCTCACACTGAACACCTTGTACGAGGTGATGCAGTGGCTGCCGGCACAGCCGCGCGCTGCCAACGCACAAAAGGATGACTGGGAGTGGACCCTGCGCTCGGCGGCCAATCGGCCTCTGTTGCGCTGGCTCGAAGATGGACCACTCCTGGTTGTCTCCGATGGTTCCAGTGCCCAGCCCAAGTTGAAAGCGCGCTTGATGGCCACGGGTAGTGAGGGAACCTTCGGCGAAAGCGGGGAGCGGCTCACCGCTTCAGTTGAGGACACGCCCTCCGACAGCCGAGAGCTTCTTGCGCGCGTGGATTTCGCGCCGGGCACCGACCAGGGCATGGAGTCGATGCTCGGATTTCGGCAGGACCTTGGCTTCGCCGGCTCCGTCCAAACTTTGGCTGCCGTCGCAATCCATCCTGAAATCGATGCCCAGGGCGCAGAGGGAGTCGACGAGGCAGCGATGCGCGCCTCAGAGAACCTGAATCTGGGGGATGAGTTTGAAGGGGAGTTTGGCTCCGAACAAGTGATCGCCCGCTTTGGACGGAATTCTCCGAATACGATGATCGCTGCGCTCCCGTTTGCCACGCTTGGCTGGCGCTCTGGCGATTCGGTGATCCGCTATCGCATGACGACCATCGTACCGTCGCGGCAGCAGGGCGACGGCTCCAGAGCCGCCGACTATCTTCCGGCAGTTACGATGCGCAACGGTGAACTGGCCCTGGAAGGCGGACTTCACCAGGAGATTGGCTGGGAACGCCGGACCAATGCCTCCAGCGTGTCCCTCGCCGTGTTCACCGACAATGTGCGCAATCCGATTATTGAGGCCGCATCCCATCGCGCGGACGGTACCCAGCAAGTCGCAAGCGCCCTGTTTGATGAGACCAGCAATTTGCTTCGCGTCGCAGGTCAGAACTTCGCTTCAGCGGGTATGACGGCATCGGTGGAACGTGTCCTCCCCAGAGGCAATTGGGTCCGTTTGAGCTACGCGAATGGCGATGCCCTAGCGATGCCGGTGGCCACACGCGCGATGTCCCTCGCGCAGATGGTGGAATTGGCCAGGCCGCGTCGCGTACAGACCTATGCCTTGTCGTTGAGTGGCACACTCGAGGGCACAGGAACACGGTGGCGGGCGAGCTATCGCTGGCAACCCGACGATACAGTCACGCCGGTTGCGCCTTTCGCGATGCAGGCCGCCGACCCCTATCTGAATCTCCATCTTCGCCAGCCAATCGCCACGCGGCGCGACGGAATGACAAATATTGAAGCCCTTCTCGACGTAAGAAACATGCTTGCGCAGGGCTACCGCCCCTATGTCCTGAGCGACGGTTCCATCCTCATCTTTGCCCAAGGGCAGAGGGGCGTCAGCGCAGGCCTGGCCTTCACTTTCTAGATCTGCTCGCGCATCCATCCCACATGCTTTCGAAGCCTTCCGGCGTGTGCTATATTTTTCAAGGGTCAGCGATTTTTCGCCTGATCAGGCCGTGCTACGATTCTCCCGCCGCACGGTGTTCTCAAAACCACTGGACGCGTAGCTCAACTGGCAGAGCATTCGGCTCTTAACCGACAGGTTGTAGGTTCGATTCCTACCGCGTCCACCAATCAACTTGATCGTTTCGAGTGAATTGCCTCTCCCCCTTATCCGAGAGTCGGCAGACGTACGACAGATTCTGGCTCTGAGAGCTGCGACGCTCCAAGCTTGCCGGTTCGTCGATGACGTGGATCGTCACATCGGATCTTCACTTGTCGACGAGGGAATCGTACCAGTCCTCGTTACCCTTCATCGCCGGCGGGCGCCTTCGGAGAGGCTTCCAATCCATTGCGCCAGCAGAATGAGCAGTATTGCTCAGATGTCTCTCCGGCAAACTGCTAGAGCTAAAGGGAGGTCCACGCGGCTTGCAAGCCGGTGCCGTTTTAAATAACCGAAGTCAATGATTCAAAAGACGGAGACCTTGCTTCCATGCCGACTGTGACCGCTGCACCGCAAGATCTTCGCGCCTCCTCAAAATTGCCAGGCTTCAGATCGGAGCGCCCTGCAAGCCGGTCGATCCCGAAATTATCCGAAGAACGCTGAACAGCGTCGGTCCGCGAAATCGGCGGCAAGTTGATAAGGAATGGCAAAGTCCGTCGTCCAACAATACAGCCGCCGGATTGAGAAGCAGTCGTAGCAGGCTCTGCGACCGCACCCCCGGTCAACCGATGGTATCGAAGCCTGCGCTAGAAGAGCTCAACCAGCCTGGGCCTCCAGGGAGGCAACATAGATGAAGTTCACCAGAATCAAAAGCACGGCGTTCCTGGCAACACTCCTCTCAATCGCTGCTCCTTTCTGCGCTGCGCAAGAGCACCCGGTTGAAGAGAAAACCGCCTCCAAAGCGCAGCAAAAGTCGCATGAGCTGGACAGGGTTCAAGGCCCTCGCCCACAACCGCAACATACGCAAGCTGCCACGCAGAAACAGAATAGTCCGCAGAAGAAAGCCCAGGCTCAGCAGGTCTCGCCAGAGCAGCTAGGGGCGCAGCGGGCTGCCTGGCGGGAACATCGCGCCGGAAATTGGCTGACAAATCACCGCACCTGGCAACAGCGCGGCGGTTATAGCGGATATCGAATTCCCGACCGTCAGTTTCACGATACTTTCGGGCCGGGCAATGGATTCCATATCCGCGGTTTACCCTTGACGCTTGTCGATGGATCACCTCGCTTTCAATACGGTGGTTATTGGGTCAAACTGATTGATCCGTGGCCGGAGTATTGGGGTGATGACTGGTATGAGACCGACGAAGTCTATGTCAACTATGTCGGCGATGGCTACTACCTGTTTAACGACAGGTATCCGAGTGCCGGCTTTGCGGTCAGCATTTCGATGTAAGTCAGGCGTCCGCCATGATCCACGGTTTGAAGATTTCGGCCTTTCATTCCCAGAGTGAATGAAAGGCGAATGCGCTTCTGACTACAGACGTGCCGATCCGATCAGCGATTGAATAAACTGGTGCAAACCAGCCTCCCTGGGGACCGATCGTGTACCTGCCGAGCGCAAGACAGGCCTGCTGTGATAGACCGTTTAGAGAGAGTTACGCCGAACATCGAGTTCCGGCACCCATCGCGCTCAGGAAGACAGGTATGCATTCGCCGCGCCCAGACTATTCGACGACCGGCAATCGCCGATTCTGGAAGCTCCTTAGTTTTGCGGCCTTAAAATGCACGATCGTTCTCGGGCTTTGCGCGAGGCCTCAAGCCCAAGCAGAGCCCCGCGATTGGTCGAAGCAAGTTGCGGACTCGCTTCTTACGCATAGCTCCGAGGCGCGGACCGCCCGCTCGTCTGAAAATGACTGGAGCATTGGGATCGGCCGGCAAATCGAAGGGCTGAACGCGGTTTGGTACAACACCGCCAAGGGCGACTACTTTCGATACGGGAAAGCGAGAATTGATGCCCTTCTAACCAACGGCGCCAGTCCCGCACTGGTCACCGATCCAATGGCGGCCAATTTAATGGGGCGTGAATTGGTGCTCCTGGCCCGCGTCACACTGATCCCGAAGTACTTCGATGCAGCGACGGCCCAGCGCCGACAGTTGGCGCAGGCATGCGCTCTACCGTCTGCGGGATCAGTTGCCTTGCATGCCTCGGAGGCGTGTATGGCGGAGCCGTTTCTCGCAGAGTACGCATCGGTCTTTCAGCATCCCGAAGATTTCGACGCAATTACCCGGAGTTTTGAGAAGAGAGCAGTTGCATCATCTTCCGGGGATCGTGCGCATGTCCTCTTCGCTGAAGCGCTGGTCGATGCGCTCCCCTATTATCCCGAGGACGATCCGGGACGCGCGGCTCTGATCAAGATGCTTCAGGAGACTGCGATTCATCTTGTCCAACGGCAGTACGGCGGCTCCCTCGCTGGCCCCGCTTCGCAGACGATGGATCAGCCTGCTGCCTCTCTTGCCGCCTACGCGCTTGCGAAAGGCGTTCGCCTCGGATATCTTCCAGTGTCCGATGCTGCCGTTGCCCAGCGCACTTGGCAGAGCGTTGTGCGGCGCGTGCACCTCGATGCAAACGGAGCATTCTCGATTTCGGAATCCACCAGAAATGCGCCGCCCGAAGAAGGCGACGCGGTCGGCTCGTTTCTCGTTGCTGCGGCCGAGATGGACCACGCGCAGACCGCTCCGCTTGGTCGCGGCCAAACTGTCCTGCTCGACTCCTGGTACAACAGCCAGCAGCGTAAAAACGCAGCCGGAGAAATGGAATCGTTCCATTACAAATGGACCGACAGAAGCGATTCCGGCTACGCACTTCTTGGACACATGTTCAGCAGTTACGGCGTCGCCACCAGGACTCTCTCGACGGCGCCCACAAAAGACAATCTGCGCGTTGCGCAGTATTACCTCATCGTGTCTCCCGATATCCCGGTCAAGAATCCGACTCCGCATTACATGGACGAAAAGGACGCAACGGAAGTTGCCGATTGGGTCAGAGCAGGCGGCGTGCTGATTCTGATGGAAAACGATCCCCCCAATGCGGACATCGATCACCTCAATTTGCTGGCGAGCCGCTTCGGGATCCATTTTGACGACGTCCTGCACCATCACATTCTGGGGGAACATGTCGAAGACGGCCGTATTCCCGTGACCCCCAATGGTCGACTCTTTCGTCATCCGCACACTCTCTATATGAAAGACACCTGCGCAATCACTCTCCGCAAGCCTGCCGTGGCACTTCTGCGCGACCGCGGCGACGTGGTGATGGCGACAACCCGTTTTGGGCGCGGCACCGTTTTTGCGGCCGTTGATCCCTGGCTCTACAACGAATACACCGATGGCCGCAACAATCCCCGCATTTACGATCAGTTCGACAATTTTGCCGGCGGACAGGAATTGGTGCGGTGGCTGATCGAGCAACGTTCTCGTTGAACGCATAAGGTCAACAAAGAGGAAAGCATTTCGAGATGAAAACCGTATTGATGGCTGATCCTGTTCGATACCCTCGCATGAATACGCAGGAGCTGCGCGAGACTTTTCTCGTCGACGGTCTCCATCAGGCGGGCGCTATTCAGGTAGCTTATGTTGACCTTGACCGTGCCATCGCGGGGATCGCCGCGCCTCTGCGGGCCCCACTCGTTTTACCGACTTATCCTGAATTGCGGGCTTCTTTCTTCACAGAGCGGCGTGAACTCGGCGCGCTCAATATTGGTGGGCCTGGTGTTGTCCACGTGGGAAACCGATCCTATCCGCTCGACAATCTGGATCTTATTTACATCGGGCGCGACAACGCAGACGTGCGCTTTGAATCGCTTTCCGTGCAAGAGCCGGCTGTCTTCTACCTCCTCAGCTATCCGGCACATGCGGTCCATCCGGTCACGCTTGTGAGGAAAGACGAGGCGCAACCAACCGAGATCGGCGCCCAGGAAACATGCAATCGCCGCACCATCTACAAATACATTCATCTTGCCGGCGCCCGCAGTTGCCAGCTGGTGATGGGCGTGACGCACCTGCACCCGGGAAGCGCCTGGAATACCATGCCGGCGCATACGCATATGCGCCGTTCCGAGATCTATTTCTACTTCGATGTTGCGGAGAACGCGCGCATCTTCCATTTCATGGGACCACCGCAAGAGACCCGGCATCTGCTTATGGGCAACCGCGATCTCGTGGTTTCTCCAGGATGGTCCATTCATGCCGGCGTTGGTACGCAGGCCTATAAGTTCTGTTGGGGCATGGGCGGCGAGAATCAGGACTACGCCGACATGGACCCGGCCCCGATTGAAAGTCTGCGATGAGGAGGATTCCCCGATGAGATATGCAGTGCTTTTGATTGCTCTGGTAATGTCTGTCGCCGCGTCCGCGCAAAGCGGAGGCAAAGCCGACGTTTTTTCCGCGGTTCAACTGAGCGCAAAGATTGCGGAACTTTCGACGCAGTCTGCGAATTCGGGCAGCGGCGGGACCACTCTCGCCGACTACGGCAGCCACAAGGTGCAGATCTCCGTCCGCGCATCGAGCGGCGGCGGCGAAATCCATGCCCACTTCGACGATGTGATGATTGTGCAGCAGGGAAGCGCGACGCTGATTACCGGGGGTTCCGTGATCGGCGCAAAGACGGGTCCGGATGGCGAGACCAAGGGAAGCGGTATTCAAGGCGGAAAATCGCAGACGATTGGCCCCGGTGATATCGTGACCGTCAACGCGGGGATACCGCACCAGATATTGGTGGCGCCTGGCGTGATCTATAGTGCCGTCGTGGTCAAAATTCGCGAATAGGCTATTCTCTGCTCCCTCGGAGCACCGTGCTGCCCGTGGCTGCCCCAAGGCGCCTACTAGCGCTGGATACGCGCCGAACCGCCCTCTGCGAACGATTTGACCTGATCCAGCGTTGCCATCGTCGTGTCGCCGGGGAAGGTGGTCAGCAGAGCACCATGCGCCCACCCAAGTTTGATCGCCGTCTCAGGATTTTCACCGCTGAGCAGCCCATAGAAGAATCCGGCTGCAAAACCGTCGCCGCCGCCTACCCGGTCATGCACATCCAGCTCCGCCGTCGGCGCAGCGTATGTCTTTCCGCTTACCCAGGCAACCGCGCTCCAGCTGTGACGATTTGTGGAGTGCACCTCGCGCAACGTGGTCGCAACTACTTTGACCTTCGGATGCTTCTGGACAACTCTGTCGATCATCTCAAAGAAAACGCGCGGGTCGAGCTTGGATCTCGATGCGACTTCCGGGCCCGCGATTCCAAGACCTTTCTGCAGGTCTTCCTCGTTGCCCACCAGCACATCGACGTTTTCAACAATGCGCCCGATCACTTCGACGGCGTGCTTGTTGTCTCCCCAGATCTTCCACAGCTTCTCGCGAAAGTTCAGATCGAACGATGTAATCGCACCTGCAGTTTTCGCCTCGCGCATTGCGTCAACCGCCAGCTCCGCGGTGGTGGGCGATAGCGCGGCGAAGATTCCTCCTGTATGTACCCAGCGAACTCCGCTTGCAAAGATCGATTTCCAATCAAAATCCCCCGGCTTGAGCTGGGCGGCGGCTTCGTTGGCGCGGTTATAAAACACTACCGGAGCACGCACCCCGAAGCCTCGGTCGCTGTAAACGGCTGCCATGTTCGGCCCGTTCACGCCATTGTGAGCAAACCGCTTGTAGAACGGCTTTACGCCCATTGCGCGTACGCGCTCGGCAATCAGGTCACCGAGCGGATAATCAACCATCGCCGTCGCAATACCCGTCCTTAGTCCAAAGCAGTCGGAAAGGTTGGCGGCCACGTTGAACTCCCCGCCGCTCACATGGATCGCGCACTGTGTTGCCTTGCGGAACGGAATGGTGCCCGGATCAAGCCGGTGCACCAATGCGCCTAACGAAAGAAGATCAAGTTCCGCGTTCTGGCGGAACTTTAAGCCGTTCCCCTCTGCCTCTGACATCTCCACCTCGCCCTTGCAATTCTCCCTTAGCATTCTAAGCGACATCGATCGTGCTCCGTCCTGTCGCAAAGGCGGCGCGGCCCCTCGTACCCGAAGTCAAGGCTCCAGACGCCCCTGCTCGGGGCTACGTTTGGAGATTACCCCTGACAGTCCGATCCAGTTACTTTTGCGGTTGTTTCCCGTCCCGGATGAAGAGGAATGGCCGTAAATCGCGTTCCGAAGACCGGCCCGGGCCAACCCTCTCTTTGGTACCTCCCAAGCCAGTAAAAGAATGGATTGACGTTGTTTCCAGCGGGTATATTCACTTGTACCGGAGACTTCGCATTGGAAGACATTCTGAACATCCAGGACTTTCGCAAGACTGAACACGTTGCAACCCCGGATCATAGGCCCAGGACGATCAGTGAAGTCGGCGTTCGCGAGTCAGTGCTCGAAGACATCGCCCTCAAGTCCCTCTACACCACAGGGCCCTTTTCTGTTCTTGATCTCGGCGAGCGGATGCGGCTGAACTTCGATGTCGCCAATGAGCTCTTTAGCCGCCTGCGGGTAAAGCTGCTGTGTGAAGTGACCGGCATGACTGGCAATATTCCCTATATCGCCATCACCTCTCAGGGCCGATCCCGCGCTCTCGAACTCCTTTCACACAGCCAGTACGCCGGTCCGGCGCCCGTTTCTCTCGCAAGCTACGTGCAGCAGGTGCGCAACCAGAGCGTGAGCAATGTCGAAGTGCATCCACCCGATGTTGAGCGCGCATTCGCGCACATGGTGATCGAGCCCAAGACACTTGCGCAGTTTGGAACTGCCCTCAATTCCGGCTCGGCGATCTTTCTTTACGGTCCTCCTGGCGTCGGCAAGACCGCCATCGCTGAAACCCTGTCCCGGGTTCTAGCCGAGGATGCGGTCTGGGTTCCCTACGCGATCGAAGTCGACGGTCAGATCATTACCGTATTCGACCCAGCGATCCATAATCGGATTTGGGAGTCAGAGCAGGACAACCGCGATCTGCGCTGGGTCCGCTGCCACCGCCCCACGGTGATGGTGGGCGGAGAACTTACGGCCGAGATGCTCGATCTGCAATTCAACCCGATCAACAAGTTCTATACCGGGCCAATGCAGATGAAAGCCAACAACGGGGTCCTGATTATTGACGATCTTGGAAGGCAGCGCATTCGCCCGGATGAATTGCTCAACCGCTGGGTGGTTCCGCTCGACCGGAAGATTGAGTTTCTGACCTTGGCCGGCGGACGCAAAATAGAAATCCCCTTCGAGATGCTGGTGGTTTTTGCCTCGAATCTCGATCCAGCCGAACTCTTGGACCCGGCGTTCCTGCGTCGCATCCAGACCAAGATCTACGTGGGGGCCGTGACCGATGAGCAATTCTGCGAAATCTTCCGCCGATTTGCCCGGGACCACGAAATTGAAGCCGATCCCGCGCTTATTCAGGAGCTGATCACAGTGATTCGCGGCTCTCTCAATTTGGATCTGCGTGGCTGCTATCCCCGCGATCTCGTGAACCAGATCTGCTGGTCGGCACGGTATGAAGGCATCAAGCCGATCATCGATCGTTCGTCCCTGATGCGGGCAGTTGAAGCCTACTTCCTCCCTAACGTCAAATCCTGATACCCGCCAGCAAGCTAGGATAAGAAAAAACGGCGCGGTCTCGATGACTGCGCCGTTCGGTTCTCAGGTCGAGAACTTCGGCACGGCTAGAACAAATTCCAAAGAGACTGGTTATAGACTTCGTGGTGGTATTGCACCTCGGAGCCTTTGACGAAGGTGCCCAGTTCGCGCGGCGAACGGTTTGCGGCGGCCTGCTTCAGATCCGCGAACCGGCCCTGCACGTCCGCTCCGAGAATCTCGCCAATCCAACCCGAAGCCTTGAAATCATCAATGGCCTGCTGAATGTGGTCGGGCAAATACCGCTGCGCCTGACGCAGATCGTCAATGTCCGCCTTCGTCCCATCAATCCCTGTCTTGAAGATCGAGTACATCGTCAGGTACGGGTTTGCGTCGGGAGCCACGGACCGAACCTCGACCCGCATCGATCGCGAATTCCCAATGGGGACGCGCACCATCGATCCGCGGTCCGTCGCCGATGCCTTGATCTGGTTTGGCGCCTCGAAATGCGGATCGAGCCGCCGGTAGGCGTTGACGCTGGGATTCAGAATCAGGCAGATGTCCAGCGCATGGGTCAGGATGTGATCGATAAAGTCCCATCCAAAGGCCGAAAGCTTTCCCTGGCCCTTTTCATCCCAGAAGAGGTTTGTCTTGTTCTTCGAAATGGAAACATTCGTGTGCATGCCGCTGCCGTTGACGCCCACCACCGGCTTAGGTAAAAAACTCGCCGTGTAGCCCATGTTGTTTGCGATCTGCCGGCACAGCAGCTTATAGAGCTGGATCTGATCGGCCGCCGCCACAACCTCGCCATACCCGTAATTAATCTCGAACTGGCTGGGCGCAACTTCCGGATGATCCTTTTCGTTCTGAAACCCCATCGCGCGCTGCACTTCTGCCGCGGTATCAATGAACTGGCGCAGCGGGTCCAGCGGAAGCACGTGAAAGTATCCGCCGGTATTGATGAACTCGAATGTCCCTGTCTTGTGAAACTTTTGCTCCGCGTCCCGTCCGGCGAACAGAAACCCTTCGATCTCATTCGCCGCATTCAGTGTGTAGCCATTCTCTTGGAAGAGCGTATCCGAATAGCTTTTCAAAACGCCGCGGATGTCGCCCGAGTAAAGGCTCCCATCCTTGTCGATCACTGTCCCGAAAACGAGCACTTTGCCGTTGCCGAACACGTCGGCGGGGACCCAGTAAAACGCGCTCCAGTCGATTCCCAGACGAAGATCGCTTTCCTTTTGCGCCGTAAACCCGCGAATCGACGAACCATCGAACGTGAGATTTTCATAGGAGCCGAGCAGAAACTTCTTGTCGTAATCGAGCAGATGCAGGCGGCCCTCAAGATCGCTGAAAAGCACGGTCACAGCCTTGATGTGCTTCTCGTCGGTCAGGTATTTGATCCGCTTTTCGCGAATCTCATCGATGGGAACGCGGTTGACGCGGTCCGCCTTGGCCTTAAGATTCAGCTCTTCCAGCTCTTCATACGAAAGGGAGAGAAAATTGCGCAGCTCAGTTGACATACATCTCCTCATTCCTGGTAATAGCGCGGTATGCCACAGAATCTACCACTGCCCCCAAAACCGTGGCAAACCGCAAGCAAAACGGGCAGAGCACCCGAAAGCTCAAGAAAACCTTCGGAAAGCCATGCCCGCTCGCGTGAACCAATCGAATCCTGGATATCAGGACCGAATTTTGAAGTTCAAAAACTACGACTTGGAAACGCTGTTCACCGTCTTCAGAATCTGCGACACGATCTGGTAAGGATCAGCCTCGGAGTTCGGACGGCGATCTTCCAGGTAGCCTTTGTAGCCATTCTTGATGAAGTTGACAGGCAGGCGGATCGATGCGCCGCGATCGGACAAGCCATAGCTGAACTTGTCGATCGACTGCGTTTCATGATGCCCTGTCAGCCGCAAATGATTGTCCGGCCCGTACACGGCGATGTGCGCGGCGATGTTCCCTTCAAAGGCCTTCATCAGCGATTCGAAGTATTCCTTGCCGCCCACTTCGCGCAGATACTTGGTAGAGAAGTTGGTGTGCATGCCCGATCCGTTCCAATCTCCCTTGATCGGCTTGCAGTGGAACATCACGTCCACTTCATACCTTTCGCAAAGACGCATGAGCAGGTAGCGGGCCGTCCAGGTATCGTCCGCCGCCTTCGCCGAACCCTTGGCGAAGATCTGGAATTCCCATTGCCCCTTCGCGACCTCGGCGTTGATGCCTTCGTGGTTGATCCCAGCAGCCAGGCAAAGCTCAAGATGCTCTTCCACGATCGTCCGGGCCACCCTGCCCATGTATTTGTAACCGACACCGCAGTAGTACGGCCCCTGTGGAGCTGGAAAGCCGTTTTCAGGGAATCCAAGCGGGCGTCCGTCCTTGTAAAGAAAATACTCTTGTTCTAATCCGATCCAGAGATCCGGATCGTTCTCGATGGTTGCACGCGCGTTCGTCGAGTGCGGCGTTCCGTCCGGATGCATCACTTCGCTCAGGACGATAAAGGCGTTATTCCGGCTTGCGTCCGGGTAAAGGGCCACGGGCTTCAAAATACAGTCGGAGCTTTTGCCTTCCGCCTGCATGGTCGAGCTTCCGTCAAATCCCCAGAGCGGCATATCGGCGAGGGTCGGGGTTTTATCAAACTCCTTGATCGTCGTCTTGCCGCGCAACTCTGGAACTGGCTTCTTGCCATCGAGCCAGATGTACTCAAGTTTGTACTTAGCCATGGATCTCCTTCAAGCAGGAAAAATTGTGGGTTTGCATTCAAATCGTAGAGCGCGGGTCATAAAGAATTCGTGAGGATTCTTCAGACGGCAGCCAGCCCTAGTGGTGAGCGATCAGCATCATGAGAAGAAGAACCACGATTGGAATCAGGGCGAGGGCGCCGTAGTAGAGGATTTTGCGCGACAGATGCGACTTCCGGTTCTGCCAATTCTGTATTTCCGGCCTCTCCTCAACGCCGACCTCGTCCAGGTGCTGCAAATCGTGTGCAAAATCTCTCGCGTGCCCGTAACGGTTCTTTGGCTCGCGCTCCAACGCCCTATAGAGTACTTCCTGCAATTGTGGGGAGACCGCGGGGTTATAAACCGTAGGCGGTTTGGGATGGTTTAGTAGACGATCATTCATCACTGCCACCGGCGAGGGGCCGCTAAATGGCAGCTTGCCGGTCAGCATCTCGTAAAGAATGACCCCCAATGCGTAGAGGTCCGAGCGGCCATCGCCGCGTTTCCCCTGCACCTGCTCTGGTGAGATGTAGTCGGCCGTTCCCAGCGTCGCCGTAAAGTTGGCGTAGGTCAGCCGTCGCGCCGCTGAATCACCGGCAATTCCAAAATCGATGAGCTTGATATGGTCGTGCGCGTCCACCATGATGTTTTCCGGCTTCAAATCGCGATGAACCACGCCATTCTCATGGATGTATTCGAGCGCCTTGAGCATTTCAATCGCGATCCGGATCGCACGGTCCTGCGACAGCTTGCCCTCGCTCAAAACTTCGCGCAACAAGCGTCCCTCGCACCACTCCATCACCATGTAGACGCGAGATCGCTTTTCGCTTCCGTACACCCGCATCACGCCCGGATGATTCAACCGCTCGCCGATGCCCGCCTCGCGCTGGAACCGATCGAACAGGATGGGATCGGCTTCCATGTCAGGGTGCGGGATTTTGAGCGCCACCACACGATTGTCGCGCGTGTCGACGGCCTTGAAAATGGATGCCATTCCACTCCGCGCGACGGGAGTGTCGATGCGGTACGAGTCGATTTTTGTTCCTGCTTCGACGCTGTCGAGAAAGCCCATTGTCTGGCGTGACTCCGTTCGAGACGTTCCTTACTCTACAAGCTGACCCCGTTTGCCCGGCAACCAATTTATCCCACCCCGTATTTATCCTGGTCCGGAGGGGAGGCGATAGGGCCTTCCCCGGTACATCCCCACCTGCTCAACAGATCGCACCCGGATCACTTGCGCTGTGGTGTTGTCGTTGCCGTCGATCTCCACGGCACGCCGCACCAGCTCCCGCGCGATCTCGTCAATGCTTTTCTGCTGGCTCACGATCTCGGCAATCATTCCGCTGCTCATTTCGTCGTGCAGCCCGTCCGTGCACAGCACCAGCATATCCCCGGGCTGCAGAGTCAGCGCCGTTGTGTCGGGAGAAACGAACATCTCCGGCCCCAGCGAGCGAATCAGCACATGCCGCGCATCGGATTCCGCCATGTCGCTGTCGGAGATGAGCCCCAGCTTCTTCTGCTCGTTCACCCAGGTATGATCCTGGGTAATCTGCTTGGCCTTTCCATTGCGCACCAGGTAGCAGCGGGAGTCGCCTACATGCGAAACGATGGCCTGGTCGTGCCGCATCGCGCAGGCAACCATCGTCGTCGCCATCTTTCTGCCGCGATACTGCGGCGCCAGCGTTTGATCGTGAACTGCGGCGTTGGCGAAGTGTATCAGTCGGGGAAGCAGGCTGATCAGCATTGCTCCCGACTGTGCCTTTGCAAATTCCTCTGTCAGCACCGAGATCGCCGTTGCCGACGCAACTTCACCCAGTTCCATCCCACCCACACCATCGGCCACAGCAAACAGATAGCCGTGCGACCGCGCCTGCTGCCGTGAAGAGGGGATGAACGATCCCATCGAGTCTTCGTTGTTCTTTCGGACTTTGCCCGGATCACTGGCCTGCCCGAACTGTACTTCTAACATGAGACGCGCCGCCTGAAAGTTCTTCCGCGATCTTTTGCGGGAAAATCTAAGCCGAGCTTAAACAAATATCATCACAAATGCCGCTGGGTGGCACTCCACCGCCGCTTTGCCTTGCGGCATTCTTTGGAGTCGCCACCCAGTTTCTGCTTCTAGTTTGTTGGCCTCCCGGTTCTTAGCTGAGAGCGTCTTTCGATTCGAGCAGAACCGACTTTCCTTTGGTCTTCGATGAGCGCAGGAAGTAGATCGCTCCGTACAGGCCCCATAGTCCTGAAATTCCAAGCGCGGTGAGCGGTTCCATCTTCGTGCCGAGATTGAAGAAAGGGCCCGCGACGTAGAATCCCATGCAAACCAGGTTGGCCAGCAAACCAAAGCCCGGAATCAACGTGTGAATCAGGAAGTTGTGGTCTGGCCGCTTGTGATACGCGACGATGCAGAGAAAGCAGCTCAGTGCGTAGAGAATGAACGTACCGAAGTTCGAGGTCAATGTAATGGCCAACAGCGAATTCGGCAGTGCTGCCATCTTATCGTGACTGGTGTATCCAAAGCTCGAGAAGATGCCATGAGGCAGCGCAGCAATGGTAGCGTCGCTGGGAGCGCCGGCGTCGCCGAAAGCCAGCGAAACCGCGACCACGCCGATGACTGCAGAGATCACAGCCAAAGTCCAGATGGCCTTGCGCGGCGACAGCGACTCGGCATGCAGAATGCCGAAGTGCTCCGGCGCCTCGTCGTCTTTGCCCATTGCGTAGGTTACGCGAGCGCCTGTATTCATGCAGCTCAGCGTGGTCCCAATCAGTGCAAAGAACACCGTGACCGCTTCGGCCAGCATGAAGTACTTGCCATGGCCCTGGCCCAGCAGTGCATCGCCGACGATGATCATCATGTCGCCGACAGGAGCTGCTGAACTCGCCGCGCTCTGCATTGTGTAACCCGAATTGAGGAAGTAGTTTGCACAGAAATACTCAATCAGATAGCAGACTAGCCCCTGGATCAGCAGCGACGCGATGACGGCTATGGGTATATGTTTGGTCGGGTTTTTCGCCTCGCCTCCCATGGATGTCACCGATTCGAAACCCACCAGGATCAGAATGGCGACCGTCGCTTGAATGAACACATAGCTGATCCTGTGGATGCCTACGACAGATGCCGCAGTGGTGTGCGTCAGCATGTTGCCGTTGGAATCCGATGCCGGATAGTCGATCGTGAAGGGAACCGGTTTGCCCGCCTTGTCCAACAACGGCATCGGGTTTCCGCTTGCGTCGCGGACCGTGGAACCATCCTTGGCCGTTGCGAATTGATAGGTATAGGTCGCCAGCGACTGCCCGTCATAGTTGAAGGCGGGGGAGCCGGCAGGATGATTGGCGCGATAACCGAGAGCCAGAACGCTGAAGACCAATAGCGCGGAGATTTGTACGACGTTGATGGCGAGGTTCACCGCCGTCGAAGCGCCTGCGCCCTTCGAGGCAATCCACGCAACGAAGAATGAAAAGACAACCGCAACCAGGGCCATAAACACTGGGCCCGGGTTTGAGCCGCTCATGAAGGTGGGATTAAGGAACCCAACCACATACCCGACGAAGATCCCGGTGACGGCGACCATCACGCCTGGGTAGACCCAATAGTAGAGGTGCGAGCCCCAGCCGACGATGAACTTAGCCAGGCGCGCATACTTGAACGCCTTGTCCTTGGAGAGGAGCGCTTGCTCGGCGTAGTAGTAGCTCGAACCCGTGCCGGGATACAGCTTCGAAATCTCTGCGTAGGCCACGGCTGTCGCCAAACACAGCAGAAGCGCCGCGAAGATTCCCATCCACATGGCTGGAGCAGTGGAGGGTTGGCCTGCGACGCCGGTGGTGGCCTGGATAAAGAACGTGAGCCATAGGAAGGCGCCTGGAGCGATGAGCGCCATTGCGTTGCTGGTCAGCCCGGTTAAACCGAGGGTGGCCTGCATCTGCGGTGCTTTTTGGTCTGCCATGACATTCTCCTGGAAAGTCGAAATTTGTTCTCTGCTCCGAGGTGAGGGTCCCCGGCCATTTTGTTTGGCTGCCCGTCTCCATTACTGTGCGGGCTGATCGACGGATGGTTCTGGAATACACCAAAGGCTAGAGTCGCTTCGATAAAGATGAAATGAAGAAACCCAACTCACGCCATAGGGCTTTGGGGAACGTGTGCTGCGGATCGGCCATCTGCCTGGCCGATCCGCAAGCAAGTTAGCGCTTCGGTCCGAAGAACGCGACAAAACCCGCGGTCACAGTCGATTGCGCATCGACGAAGTTCGCATCGCCTTTGTGGAAGTAAGGCTCATCCGACCAGTCGCGTCGATACTCGACGCGCGTCAGCAGACCCTCCGCCCACTTGTATTCGTACGTGCCGGTGAACTCCTTGATCTCCTGCGCAACGCCGGTCGAATAGCCGTTCATGTCGTGGAAGAATTCAAAGCGCCCCGTAAACGCCGAGGTGCCGGTTGCTTGTAGGTGAGCCGCAAGCGCCGCGCCCTGCCAGTGGTTTAGGTTTTTGTCGCCGCTCCCGGTGCTCGTGATGCCGTCGCGGTTCTGGCCGTAGTCGTAGTTCAGGTACGCGTTGAATTTACCGCTTGGCGTCAGCAGCAATGTCGTGTCGATGAGATTGCGATAGCCGTTCTGC
The DNA here is from genome assembly GCA_963760475.1 of uncultured Acidobacteriaceae bacterium. GTDB lineage: Bacteria > Acidobacteriota > Terriglobia > Terriglobales > Acidobacteriaceae > Telmatobacter. The sequence goes on from CAVXDG010000009.1 coordinate 463,709, forward strand.
GTGCTCGTATTCGAGGGGCCGGTATAGTAGTTCGCATACCAGGTGTACTTCGGCTTGACGAGGGCGTTGGTCACTCCAATGGTCACGCCGCCGTTGTTGCTTGTGACGTTGTTCCATCCGTTCACAACCTGTACGCCGATGGTGTCGACTTTCGAAACCGGCAGCGAGCTGCGCAGGCCAAAGTGATAGTAGGGAATTGCCCACGCGAACAAAACGGAACGCGAGTAATTCCAGTTGTCCTTGGACTCGATTACTTCGGCTCCAGCGGAGGTGACAAACTTTCCGAAATCCAGTTCCAGCCCCTTGGCCTTTGCCGGTTTCAGGCTGAGAAACGCCTGCTCGATGTAGTCGCCCTGATCGTGGCTGCTGCCGTTGATGAGCGTATTTGTTCGCCCGTAGAACACGTCGACGTGCGCACCCACCGGGTCCGGATCGTGATTCAACGTCAAACGCGCTTCGCTCAGGTTGAACTGGTCTGTCTTGTCGTTGAAGTTGTAGAGATCGTTGGCTTGCCCATTCGCCGAGGAACTGGGCCTGTTTGCGTTGTAGCTGTAATACCCGTCAATGAGGCCGCTGATGTCCATCGGACCCACGCTCCAGGTTGGAGCGGCTGCCGGAGCTGCAGGAGCGGCGGCAGGCGCGGGAGTCGCCGGGGCTTGATCCGCTGCGGGCGGAGCTGCTGCGGGAGCGGGTGTCTGCGCGACAGCCGCCAAAGACGCTGCCAGGATCGTACCTGCGATGCAGAGAAGAGAGCTAGTTCGGTTCAGATGGATCGGCACTGTTCCTCCGGTAAGATGATGGATTTTTTAGGACGCGGAACGATTTCAGAGACAGCAAGGGTCAGGGCCGCACGTGGTACCGTGCAGACTCGGTTCCGGCGCATGACGCGGTCCGTGTAGATTCTTTGACCTAATCGCCCCTTCGTTCAGAGGCGTGAATCGCCGTGCGCTACTCCTCAGGTGCTGAGAGATTGCAGCGGATTAAAACTAGTAACGCAAACGAGTCATAAAGAAAAAATGAAGAATAGAAAAAGATATCTTTATGTCTCTTATTGACTGATTTGGCGTGGCCTTTTGCACACTTGACTCGGCCAATCGGCGCCGTGTTGGCTGGCCGATACACCGCGGCGCATAAGAATGGCATGGAAATCCTGATAAAATTCAGACACGATCCTCAAGGCTGAAAGACGCGTCGCTCCCTGGGCTCAAATTGTCCGCTTCACTTCTGACCCCCCCGGACAAGCGCAGCGCACTTGGAGACGCGACTTCTTACACGACACTGTACGGACTCCGAGTGAGTGCCCACATGGGGGGGACATAGACTGGTGTCTGGCACCTACATTCCGCTGCGAACAATGCTCGGTGCCCGACGCATCCGAGGCAAGGGCTCACGCACGCTTTTATTTGCAATGGAGTCGTCGCTCGGAATTGTGGCTATCGTATTTGTGGGGCTTTTTGCGCATTGGTTCCAATGGCTATTGCCCGTCTCCGCCCTTCTGAGCCTGCTGATTGTCGTTCCAACTGCCTTGCTCTGCGGATTCTGGCAGGCCGTGCTTGTTTCACTCTCCGCCGTGATCGTGCAAAGCGATCTCACGACCAGACACCCTCAACTCAACCCTGCTGCCGATCCGGCCAATTCCGTTACGCTCCTGGCTTTTGTGCTCACTGCCCTCCTGGTGAGCCGTCTTTCTGCGCGCGTTACGGAGCATGCGAAAGAAGCTGAGTCCTGGGGCGGCCAGATGCACGACCTCTATGAGTTCACGCGACGTACCCTGCAGATGAATCTTCACGTCGAACCCGGTCCGCAGCTTGCCGAACTGGTGCAGGAGACGTTTGCGCTCGAGGCGGTCGTGGTCTTCGACGCGGACCTGCATGAGACCTATCAGGCCGGGTTCTGGAAAGAGGATCCACAGGAACTGGCTCAGAATGTCTATTATTTCGAGACATCGGACGACGATCCGGAAACGGGCATCGGGCGCCGCGTCGTTCGCCTGGGCTCGGTGCCGGTCGGCAGCCTAGTCGTGCGCGGCGATACCAGTCCGCTTACCAACAATGCCATTGCCTCTTTGATCGCGATCACGTTCGATCGCTACCGGGCCTTTGCCAATGAGAGCCGCATCGAGACTGAGCGGCGTACCGAGCAGCTGCGAGCGACCGTGCTTGACAGCCTGGCCCACGCCTACAAGACGCCCCTCACGGCAATCCGGGCCGCCAGTACTGGACTGAGCGAAATGGGCCGCCTTTCGCCATCGCAGGCGGAGCTGGTCTCGCTTATCGACGAGCAGGCCGGGCAGCTGAGCGACCTGACCGCTCGCCTGCTGACAACCGCACGTCTCGATGCCGGCGAAGTGGCCATTGATGCTCACTCGGTTTCTGTCAGCTCGCTGATTGAAGAAGTGGTAGCCAGCCTCAGTGATCGCCTTGCAAGCATGAAAGTCGTTATCGGCGTGCCGGACGAGAGCCTGATGCTCACGTGCGATCGGCAACTGATGAGCATGTTGCTCACTCAGTACATCGATAACGCCTGCAAGTACTCGATTTTCGGTACCGCCATTACCATTCGCGCAGTACAGGCGAACGCCGAAGTCATCTTCTCGGTCCACAGTTTCGGCCCGGTCATTCCCATTGCCGATCGCGAAAGAATCTTCGATCGCTACTATCGCTCTTCCACCTCGTCGAATCGTGCGCCCGGCACCGGTATCGGTCTCGCTGTTGCCAAGCGCGCCGCCATCATCCATGGCGGCTATGTGTGGGTTACCAGCGACGAAGAGGATGGTACAACCTTCTTCGCGGCTATTCCTGCGCCGGTGCAGAAAAGGAAATCTAAATGAACCAGCCCCTAATTCGCGTTCTCATTGTCGACGACGAAGCCGCCATCCGGCGCGCCTTGCGGCCGCCGCTCGTTGAACTCGGTTTTCAGGTCAACGAAGCCTCTCGTGGCGAAGAGGCGCTGCAGCTCCTGCACTCCGTCTCCTGTCGACGTGGTGCTGCTCGATATCAATATGCCCGGAATCGGCGGCATCGAGACGCTGCGGCGCATTCGTGCCTTCGCCCCCCGCCTGCCTGTTCTGATGGTGACCGTGCTCGAAGGCGAAGAAGAAAAAGTCGAGGCGCTTGAATTGGGCGCGGACGATTACATTACCAAGCCCTTTAGCATTCGCGAGCTGATCGCGCGCATTCGCACCGCGCATCGCCGCGTCCACGCCCCTGTTCGCGCCGAGGATGCGCCTCTCGAAATCGGCGAGATCCGGCTCACGCCTGTACGCCGCAGCGTAACCAAGCGCGGTCAACCCGTGCACCTTACGCGCAAGGAGTATGACATTCTCTATTGCCTGATGAGCCGCGCTGGCCGCGTCATAACCTACGCGCGCCTGCTCACTGCCGTGTGGGGCGCCGATTGCCGCGAGGAGGTTGAGTACCTGCGCACATTCATTCGCCAGCTGCGCAAGAAGATTGAAGATGATCCGTCGAATCCGGTCTATCTGCTCACCGACGTCTATGTGGGATATCGTTTCGCCGACGCCCAGATGCTGCTCGAGAACAGCGAGGCGCCTGCTTCCAACTCAGGGTCCGAGGAGCCGGTTCCCGAACGCACAACCTGATCGTGGCGCGCCAAAATGAGGACAGCGCGCCCGCCGAAGATTTCTTTGTGTCGTTGTAATCGAAGAGAAGCGGGTGGTGTCCTACTCGTCGTAGTGCAAGAGACTGAACACGTCGTACTCTGTGAACCGATCCCGGCCCTTCAAGAAGTCCAGCTCCACGGCAAAGCCCAGTCCCGCGATCTCGCCGCCCAGCTGCTTCACCAGTTTTACCGTGGCCTCCATCGTTCCGCCCGTCGCGAGTAAATCGTCCACCAGGACCACGCGTTGACCGCGACTAATGGCGTCCATGTGGATTTCAAGAGTATCGGAACCGTACTCGAGGTCATAGGTCACGCGGGCAACCGGCGCCGGAAGCTTGCGGGGCTTGCGCACCGGCACGAAGCCTGCGTTGAGCCGGTATGCCAGTGCCGGGCCAAAGATGAACCCTCGCGCCTCAATGCCCAGCACCAGGTCGATCCGCTGCTCAATGTAGTGAGCCGCCAAGGCGTCAATCAGTTGCGCAAACCCCGTCTTGTCCTTCAGCAGGGTTGTGATGTCGTAAAACAGAATCCCCGGCTTCGGAAAATCGGGCACCGTGCGCACCAGCGCCTTCAGCGCCTCTATGTTCACCGGCTTGGCTTTCTCGGGCATGCGTACACTCGCTCCTCAATTGCGTTGGGTAGGATCTGCTGTGAGAATCTGCGGGAAGGGAACAGTGGACAATGCGGTTCAACTTCCCTGTTGATTATAAAGGGCGACTCAGGCGCAGGCCTCGGCCTGGTGCATCTCACCAGGCTCCCTCAATGCGGAACGCCTGCAGCTCTTTACCCTCACTCTCGTCTAAATAATGCTCAAGTACGCGATCCACGCGGCTCCCGCGCGGGCCCTTCTTCAGGCTCGCCGTCAGCTCTCGCAGGTCCTCCGCCGTGCCTGAAGCCACCACCTCGACGTCGCCGTCTTCGGTGTTGCGTACCCACCCGCACAACTCCAGTTCGCTCGCCTCGCGATGGACGAACCACCGGAAGCCCACGCCCTGCACGCGTCCCTGAATCAGAAAATGAAGAACCATCGTCTCCGCAACCAACGCCAGTCTTTCAGATGCGCGAGCCAAAGTGCAACCGGGGCCGATTCAGCGCTCCACCTGATCGTCCAGTAACTCCCGCAGCCGCCGCATAGACTGTCCGATTGCATTTCTTTCTGCCGGAGTCGCCCGCCCTAGTGCTGCTTCAAGCGGCCTGCGCGTCAGAGCAGGAATCTCCTTGCGCACAAATTCCATGACCACTGAAGTCGGATGAATGCGGCTGATCCTGCCATCCAAGCGGTCGAGCCTGCGCTGGACCATCCCACGCTTCTGCAGCCGATCGACAATGCCACTCACCGTCGAATGGGCCAGGTTCACGGCTTGGCTCAGATCCTTGAGGCTGATCCCGTCATTGCGGACCACAACCTGCATCACACTCACCTGAGGCGCGGTCAGCCCGCCCTTCGCCACCTCGGCCTCAAGCGGCTTGCGCAGCATCCGCCGTATGACTCCAAGATCCCGCTCGATTCCGTCCGCCTGCTCGGCGATGCCACTTCTCTTGTTCAAACTTTTCTGGCCGCCTCTCCCTAAAGTATGCCTGGTACCAGCGCCTTGACCCGCTGTCGATAGGCAGGATATGCCGTCGGAAACGTCTGCGTCATCAGCCGCTCCTCCTGGCTCATCTTCACCATCAGCGCCAGAAGGATGACGACCAGAGCCAACACCCCGTGCCATTCACCGTTGGCCAGCGCAGTGCCGGTTGCGGCCAGCAGGAACCCCGTGTAAATGGGGTGGCGCGCGATTGCATACGGTCCGCTGGTCACCAGCGCATGCCCTTCCTTCACCTCGGCCCGTCCACTCCAGTTGCTGCCCAATGTGACCCTGGCCCAAATCGCAAACAGACAGCCGGCGATGGTCAGTCCCAGCCCGGTAATTGCCAGCCATTCCAGACGCGGCACAAACCGCATGCCCAGCCATCCATCGCGAAAACCTCGCTGGCTCAGCAACGAAAATCCCAATGCTGCCAGGGCCAGGTGAAACAGGCGCGTTCCGTTCGATTGCGATCGCACCGCTCTCTTGGTGAAGACCAGCCCCACAAGCCATACCAGCCCCACCGCCTCCCACGTGTATCCAATAGCATCTTCCACATTCAGCGAAGTCATCGCGTTTCCTCCGTCGTGTACGACGCGTCGTATACGACATATATTGTCTCGACTCCAGAAGCTTGTCAAGCGCTTTCTTCGCCTGTGAGGAGACTGAGACCGGTCTGCAGTTCTTACCAGGAGTCCGCGTAAAGCGGTCCCTGTCGTTTCATCCCCATGCACACCGCGCGCTACACTGATGCTGGCCATGGTTTTCGTCCTCGACAACTACGACTCGTTCACTTACAACCTCGTCCAATACCTGGGGGAATTGGGTGCTGAAGTCGTGGTTCGTCGCAACGACGAGCTCTCCATCGACGAAGTTGAGGCCTTGAAACCCGACCGCATTCTTCTCTCGCCAGGCCCTTGTACGCCCGCAGAGGCCGGAATTCTCGTCCCGCTGATCCGGCGAATGGCCGGCAAGGCCCCCATTCTCGGCGTCTGTCTCGGGCACCAGGCCATCGGAGAAGCCTTCGGCGGCACGGTGGTCCGGGCCCACCACCTGATGCACGGCAAGACCAGCGCGGTCGAGCACGATGGTGCCGGTGTCTTCTCCGGCCTGCCTACTCCGCTGACATGCACCCGCTATCACTCCCTGATCGTGGCCGAAGACTCATTGCCGGCCGAACTCGAAGTGACGGCCCGTACGCCCGAATTCAATGGTGCCGGAGCCGCTGGCGGTTCGATCATCATGGGCCTGCGGCATCGCAAGTTTCCCATCGAGGGTGTGCAGTTTCATCCCGAAAGCGTGCTGACCCAGGGCGGCCACCAGATGATCAAGAACTTTTTGGAAATGTAGAGTGAAGCCGGCCTGGTCCCAACCAATCCCCCGCCCTTCCAGGAGCCATCGGTTTGTGTTGTCCATTCTTCTCTGCAGTGCGGCTCTGTTTTGTTTTCAGTCCCGTGCGCAAATGCCGCCTGGATCGCCGGCCATTCCAGTCCCCGCCGTAACGCCCCCCTCGAATTCAATCGCGATCGTTCCGTTGGATAGTCGTATCCCCGGCAGCGCAGCCGTGGTCACTGGCGCACTGCAGGTAATGAACGGCAGCGCCTTCATCACGACCAGTGGAACCATCTCTTCCGGTGCAACCACGGCGCAGGTCTCTCTTCCGCAGCGGGGTACGCTCCAGGTCTGCGCTTCTACCACCGTCAAACTCACCGCGGATGCGAGCGTTCCCGCGGGCGAGGCTCCAGGCCTCATGATGGCTATGGATCATGGCGCGGTCGAAGCCAATTTTTCTACCGGCAGCAATGCCGACACGATTCTCACCCCCGATTTCCGAATCCTCATTGGCGGTCCGGGCAACGCCAGCATCAAGGTTCGCCTCGGCCAGGGGGGCGACACCTGCGTGGATAACCCAGGCAGCAACGCGCCGTATGTCCTGGTCACCAGCGTCTTCGATGGAAGCGTATACCGTGTTCAATCCGGGCAGCGCGTCATGTTTCAGCATGGCAGCCTGCATGAGGTTGTCGACCAGGAGAAGGAGCCATGCGGCTGCCCGCCAGCCGAAGTCCGCGGGAATGATTTTCCACTCGCGCAAAGCGCGGGCCTTGCGCCCCTCAGCGCTGCGGCTCCGGTCGCGCCCGCCACGAAGGCCGCGCCCCTTGCCCAGCCCCTTGTGTACAACGCCGGGGACACTGCTTCTGCTGCGACCCCACCCGCCGCGCCCACGCCCACTCCAGCTTCGGCCGTCAAGCCGCCGCATCACAAGAACTCCGGCTTCTTCGGTCGTCTTGGCCACTTCTTCCGTCGCCTCTTCGGCGCGGAATAAGCGCTGCCTGCGTTCTTAGCCGCCGCGCAGCGGGAACCACGGAGTATGCTGCGCCGTACCATCCTCACCGGACGGTCGAACCGGCAATGTCAGGAGACAAAGAATGGTTCAGCAGAGCGTGCCTCCGCGCCTGTCCACGAGCGAGTCCCCGAGCGTGACGTGGTGGGTCTACATCGTCGTCATTGTCTGCGCGTTGCTTTCTGGCGCCGGCGCAGTCATTGCGCTCATCAACCCCGCCATGCTCGTGGCTCCCCATGCTGAAATCAATGAAGCGGCCCGCGTCTTCGCCGGCTACTTCGTGGCGCGCAACCTCGCTCTCGCCTGCGCTCTGCTGGCTCTGCTCGTTCTGCGGGCGCGCAGAGCTCTTGGCCAGCTTCTCGCCCTTGTTGGGTTCATTCAACTTGTCGATACCGTCGTTGATTGCGTGGAAGGGCGTTGGTCCGTCGCGCCGGGTGTGCTGGTGCTCGGCATTGTTTTCCTGCTCACCGCGGCAAGGCTTAGCGGTTACCCGTTCTGGAAGCGAGCCGCCTGGACCGACTGAACACTGGCCGACTGAACATCACATGGCCGGCAACGATTACAGATCGCGGGCCCGATCAATCGCGCGAACCACAGCCTGCGCCTTGTTGATGGATTCCTGGTACTCCAGTTCAGGCACTGAGTCCGCAACAATGCCCGCACCCGCCTGCACGTAGCCCTTCCCATCTTTGGCCAGCAACGATCGAATAGCGATGCATGAATCCAGATTTCCCGAAAAGTCCGCGTAGAGCACCGCACCGCCGTACGTCCCGCGCCGCGTCGGTTCCATCTCTTCGATGATCTCCATCGCCCTCACCTTCGGTGCACCGCTCAGCGTCCCGGCAGGGAAGCAGGCCTTCAGCGCATCAACAGCCGTCAGCTCCCGTCGCAGACGCCCTTCAATGGCGCTTACGATATGCATCACGTGGCTATAGCGCTCCACAAACATCAGCCGGTCCACTTTGACGCTGCCGTACTCGCTCACGCGCCCCACATCGTTGCGCCCCAGGTCGACCAGCATCACATGCTCGGCGCGCTCTTTCTCGTCCTGCATCATTTCCTTTTCGAGAGCGAGGTCTTCCTCTTCATTTGCGCCCCGTGGCCGCGTTCCTGCAATCGGCCGATACTCCACCTTGCCATCGTGCACACGCACCAGCAGTTCCGGGGACGATCCCGCCAATTCGATCGGTGCCCCGGCCGCTTGTCTTTTGGATTTACTCTTCTTGCCCGATCCGCTTCGGCCCGCATCCGGCGTGAAGCGCAGAAAATACATGTACGGGCTCGGATTCACCGTGCGCAGCGCGCGATAGACCTGGAACGTATCCAGCCCCGGCTCGAGGTCGAATCGCTGGGACAGCACCGCCTGGAAGACATCGCCCGCCGCGATGTATTCCTTCGTGCGTTGGACTGCCGCCAGATAGTCCCTTTTGCGCGTGCGGTGCTCCACCTTGAGTTTCTTGCCGCCCGAGGTCCTGCGGATTTTTGGCAGCGGCGCCGCCAGCCTCTTCTCGAGCTTGCCCAGTCGCCGGGTCGCGTCCGCGTACGCTTTTTCCGGCGCCGTCAGCGTAACGTCTGCTGTCACCATCAGCCAGATTTGCTTGCGCACATGGTCGAAGGCCAGAACCTCATCGAAGAACAACAGGCATGCGTCGGGCACTTCGAGATCGTCCTTCGCCAATTCGGGCAAGCGCTCGATCTGCCGCACCGCGTCGTACGCAAAGAAGCCCACCGCGCCGGCGGTAAACGGCGGCATCCCCGCAAGCCGGGCCGGCTTGTGACCTCCAAGGGCTTCGCGTAACACCTCGAAGACATCGCCCTTCAGATGGGTCGTCCGCTTGCCTTCGGTGATCGAAATCTCCCGTCCGCGCGCAACCACCCGCTTGTATGGATTGAGCCCGATAAACGTATACCGGCCTACCTGCTCTCCGCCTTCGACTGACTCCAGCAGAAAACACTCGCGCTCAGGCCACGCCGCGCGTAGAAACGCCGACACCGGCGTTTCAAGGTCGGCGGTCAGGGTTCGATACACGGGTACCAGGGTGTGCGCTTTTGCGAGCGCGACGAAATCCTTGCGGCTGGGTTGAATCCGTTGCTCTGTCGCTTTCACAGACCCCAGTGTAATTGCCGGGATGGCCGCGAACCTTGCGTGATTATCCGATTCGCAACACCCTAGCGGGGTTCGTAGGCCGCGAGCCAGCCCTTCAACGTGTCGACTGAGAGCGGATGGCTGATCCAATAGCCCTGGGCTCCATCGCAGCCTTTTGCGCGCAACATCTCACGCTGCTCTCGCAGGATGACCCCTTCTGCAACAACCTTCATCTTCAGCTCGTGGCCCATCTCGATAATCTTCTCGACCATCACCCGATCGCTGTCGTTGCTATGCATCTTTTCCACGATGCTCTTGTCGATCTTCAACTCCGTCGCCGGAACATTCTGCAACTGCTGCATCATCGCGTAGCCGCTGCCGAAATCATCAATCGATAACTGAAAGCCTTTCATGCGCAGCCGCGTCAGTACGTCCAGCGTCCGCGAAAGCTGGCTCAGCAGTCGCGACTCTGTGATCTCGACTGTAATCCTTTCGGCGGGGAAGTCATACTTGCTTGCCAGGTGTAGAAGCGCGTCAGGAAAATCCAGGTTGCTCAATGAACGCATGGTGGCGTTGATCGAAACTCGCAGAGGTTCCCCTGTGCGCCGCCTGAACTGCTTCGCCTCAGAGACCGCAATTTCCGCCATCTTCCAGCACAAATCGTCCATCAAGCCCAGTGCATCGATCCGCGCGAGAAAATTATCCGGCGACAGCATTCCAAGTTCAGGATGCCGCCATCGTGCCAGAGCCTCCACGCCCATCACGTCGCCGGTTTTCAGGTCGATCTGGGGCTGATAGTAGTTCAGGAACTCGCCCTTCGCGATCGCGGAGCGAATTTGTGTGTCCGAGACGGCAACGGCAGGAATCTCTTTGACCGACTCCGGCGTCTCCATCGCCGCAACGGACTCGAGAACCTCTTTGAGCTCCAATGGCGAAAACGGCTTCTGCAGATGCCCGGCGACTGCCAGGCCGAGAGTGCGCGCCAGCTTCTCCGCCGTTTCCAGAACCCGCTTGTCCATTCCGCTCATCAGCAGGATCCGCGCCTTGCACCGCCGCTCGCCGAGCAGCCGCAGCACCTCGATGCCGTCCATGCCCGGCATCATCAGGTCCAGAAGAATTAAGGAAGTGTCAGGGGTCACCTGGTCCTGGAATGAACCTGGATCGCGGGCCGCATCGCAACTAAGCCCCATCGTGATTGCCAGAGCGGAGACAAGCTCACATACGACTCGATCATCGTCAATTACGAGGATCCTATCGGAGTTTGCCATTGCCTCTCCAGGCTCTGCGGGCGAGTCGTTCCTCGGCCCCTTGGCCGTCTCCGGCACGCGAGGGGAGCAAGAGCCAGTCTGCAAGAGCTATGTTGAGTGTAGCTTAGCCCGAGGTCGCAACGATCGTGTTTCCTCTCTCCCTGCGCTGGCCAACAATCTCTGGTAACGTCTCCCCGGCCGAGAATCCTTCTCAATTTGATTCAGCCGCAGCAGTCAATTGCCGGCGCTTCTTCCCACCCGTTTTGACGTTCCCACCCAGGTTCCAAAAGGATGCCGACCTATGTCCCACAGGCTTGACGGGGCCCAGCGACGGGCCTAGACTCACATGGGTTTGGGCTTATGAACGCTTTGGCCTGCAGCCAAGGTCGTCGCAACCCCGCGTGTCGTTACCCAACCGTCGGATTCCCGCTTCCGTCTAACGGGTGGATGGATCGCTGATTCGGTCCTTCTATTAGATGTGCGCATAGGAATTGGAGAATTGTATGGCACTCGCAACACAGACTATGACTCTGGACCAGGAGATCAATCCCTGGGAAGCGCAGAGCGCACGGTTCGATTTCGCAGCCCGCAAGCTCAATCTCGATGAAGGCCTATGGAAGCTGCTCCGGACTCCGGCCCGCGAAATCATCGTTCACTTTCCTGTGACCATGGATGATGGCCGCATCGAGATCTTCACCGGCTTCCGCGTACAGCACAATATTGCGCGCGGTCCGGCCAAAGGCGGCATCCGCTACTCGCCCGACGTGACGCTCGACGAGAGTCCGCGCCCTGGCCAGCTGGATGACCTGGAAATGCGCCGTCGTCAACATCCCCTTCGGAGGAGCCAAGGGCGGCGTGATCTGCGACCCCAAGGCCATGAGCCAGGGCGAGCTCGAACGCATGACCCGCCGCTACACCTCGGAGATCATCGATTTCATCGGGCCTGAAAAAGATGTTCCCGCACCCGACATGAACACCAACGAGCAAACCATGGCATGGATCATGGATACCTATTCCATGCACATGGGCCGCACCGTCACCAGCGTCGTCACCGGCAAGCCTCTCAACATCGGCGGCTCGCGCGGGCGCATCGAAGCAACCGGTCGCGGCGTCATGGTTTCCTGCGGTGAGAGCCTGCGCTACCTCAAGCTTCCCATCGAAGGCTGCCGCGTCATCATGCAGGGCTTCGGCAACGTCGGCTCCAACGCCGCGCGCCTCATGATGGAGCACGGCTACAAGATCGTCGGCATTGCCGAGAAGGAAGGCGGCCTCTTCAACTCCAACGGAATCGACATCCACCAGCTTGCCGAGTACAAGTACCGCAACGGAACTACACTTGGCTTCCGCGGCGCAGAAGCCACTGCCCAGCGAAGAGCTCATCGTTACCGACTGCGACATCCTGATTCCCGCGGCGACTGAGAACGTGATCACCAGCCGCAACGCCGACAGAATCAAGGCGCGCATCATCGTCGAGGGCGCCAACGGTCCCACCACGGCTGTCGCCGACGAGATCCTTGCCGAGAAGCGCATCTTCATCGTGCCCGACATTCTGGCCAACTCCGGCGGCGTGACGGCCAGCTATTTCGAGTGGGTGCAGGATCGCCAGGGCTACTTCTGGAAGGAAGCGATCGTCAACGAGCAGCTTGAAACCATCCTGCGCGACAGCTTCGAAGATGTGGTGCGCTATGCCGAGGCTCACAACGTGAACAACCGCATCGCGGCCTACATGCTGGCCATCGATCGCGTCTCGTTCACCATCAAGCAGCGCGGCATCTACGCGTAATTCGTCCGCCTGCTGATTCGAGAACTCAGAACCGGGGGGACCCCCTCCCCCCGGAATCTGGGAGCAAGTTCCTCGTTTTCATGGGGTTAGCGACGTTCTCTTTCGCCAAATTCTTCTGCCCATTGCGCTTAGCCGCAGATTCCTCTCAGGCAAGGGGTTAGGGGCAGCTACTAACTGCTAGCTTCTAGCTTTTAGCTTCTGGTTTTCATCTAGTCCGATTCAACTATAGCGAGAGATTAGAAATAATATGCAAACGGAGCTCGCTTTCCGCCGCGTTATTGAGGAGTAACTTCCGGATTGGCCACAATCCGACCTCAATCCGGCGAATGGGCAACTATGGAGCAGTTTAGCGCCTTCCGGTGTCCAATCTAGTAGTGGCCCACAAGAACAGATTTGCCCAAGCTCTCCGCCTTGCTTCTGTAGCCGTACTCACTCTCGTCGTCTTCGCTGTTGCTCTAGTTCAGGTCCAACAGCACCTGCTTCAGCACCGCGCTCAACTTCTGCTCAATGACATCCGGAATCTGTGGATACATCCTGGCACCTTCGATGATCTCCAACTTCTCCAGCGGCGCTGGGGGGCCTTCGGCCATTCCGAGGGCAGCTGCACCGCGGAGCATTGTGCGTATTCGATCACGCTTACGAGCGCGGAGCCGCCTGAGTGGCTCAATGATGGACTGCGCAGTTTCATCAACAAGGCCTTCATCCTGTTCGGAGGCAGAGATGTCGGCATTCTGTGCGGAATCATTGTCCACGATGATCACACTGTTCTCGAATCGCTCAGGTTCATGATTCACGTACCCGACGATGTGGGGATACATCCTCCGCTTGAGTACCCAGGCGGATATGAACTGGAAGCTAGGATTCGCTCTGCATCGCGCCTCTTTCTGCCCGGCGGAAACAGAGAAGCTGACCTAAAGCGCGGATATGGGATTGGTCTTCCTGGAGCCTGCCACGGCTGTGTGGAGGGCTGGGTTAACATGACCGCTCAAACCAACACCGCCGATATCAAACGTCTCACCTTCATCAACCTGGATTGCATCACCCGATTCAGACCCTGCGTCGATATGGACGACCTGCTTCCTGCGGCGTGGTCTGAGTTTCGGAGCGAAAACCGCGAGGCTCACGAGTCCCCATATGCGACGAAATGCTCGGTACCTCCTGCTCTTTTTGCCCGTGAGGCGGACAACGTAGCGTTGGTTGAAGTTCTCAAGGTGCATCCACCGGAGTATCCAAGTGAAGAACGCAATCAAGGCGCTACGATCCGCATTCTTGAAAGGTTCAAGGACGGCGGCGATCATCCGGTGGGCAGCACCGCAAACATCTCTTATGGTGGAGATAACGTGTACGCCGATCCCAATGTACTATCCAGTGCGAACCGCAAACTCGCCTTCGGAGACCGAGTGTTTCTTCTCTACCCTCGAACCAGCCAGGGTCAAACGCAAGGACTCATCGACACCGGCTCCTGCTCATTGATTCCGTTCAGCGATGCAACGCTGCAAAGCGTCCGTGAGGGAATCGCGATGGACACCTCAGGCGACGACCTCCATGACCTACCGATACCGTACTAGTTCTTCGGCTTGATCAGTGTGCCGACGAAATTCTTCGGGCGGAGAGGTTGATTCGGCCCATTGCGCCTGGATAACCCGCAACCCGTCAGTTACTTTTCCAGCAACAAGACGCCCGCCCAGGCCGGAATGCTTGCGACTTCTCCGGCGGACTGATCACCCAACGCCGGCGAAATCGCACACCAGCGCCGTTAAATCGTCATCCTGCATGCGTGCCCAGCTCTGCACCTTGCCGAGGATGCTCTCGACTGCTTCAGCCGGCGCGAGCTTCGCCGTATTCCTGAGCGCCTCGGCGAGCGCTGCATCGCCAAACAGCTGTCCGTCGCCGTTCTTCGCTTCGAGCAATCCATCGGTATAAAGCAGCAGCCGGTCGCCTGGCTCCATCGGCATCGACTTCTCGGTGTAGGTTGCACTCTCCACCGCCGCCAGCAGCAGGCCGTTCTCGATAATCTCCTGCACGCGGCCGCCGCGCAGCAGGAGCATGGATGGATGCCCGGCTGCGGCATAACGAAGTTCGCGGGTTTCGGCATCGAGATGCACATAGGCCGCCGTGACAAACTGCCCCTGCGTGTTGCCGCACAAGGCCGCATTCATCCCTGCCAGCAGCTTGGCCGGGTGCTCCGCCTGCTCGCGCTGCGAGGTTGCGGCCATCTTGACCATCGAGGCAATCAGCGCCGCGGGAACTCCATGGCCTGAAACATCGGCGATCAGCAGGCCCGCACTGTGCGCATCGACGCGCAGAAAGTCGTACAGATCTCCGGCCACCGACGTCATGGGAACATACTTGGCCGCAACGCGAAACGCCGTCGAGGCAGGGAAGGCGCCCGGAAGAATCGACATCTGAATACTGCGCGCAACTTCAAGCTCTTTCTGAATTTCTCCGAGCTGCTGGTCGCGTTCAAGGGTGCGTCGCGCAGCCACGTACCCCAGGCAGGCGAGCAGGATCGCGAATCCGTAAGGCTCGATGGTGTACTTCAGCCACCTTCCGCCCAGAGTGTTGTCCCACAGTGCGAGCAGGACAAAGATCGATAGCCCGCGCCGCAAAACGACAAAGTCATGGTCGCGCTTGCCCATGAGATACGTTCGTATCAGCACCCAGGGCAGCGCGGCGATCACCAGCACGCCATTGATCGTGCGCAGCAACGGCAGCTGCCCCAGAAAAATGGCTGCCGTTGCGAGACTCAAGAAGGCAAGCGAGAGGATTGCCGTGACCAGTTTCCCGCGCCGTGCCATCAATCCGGCTGCCTGGAAGAACAAGAACGCTGGAATCGGTACAAGGAAGTCCACCACCCAGCCGATCCGTGCAAAAAACTCGTTGCCCGAGAGGGTCAGGCGCAGCAGGCCCGACTCAAGCCACATTCGCTGACCATAAAAGAACGCAAACACTCCCAGCCAAACCAGCAGCGCATCGAAGCGACGGCGCAACAAGCAGAATGCCACGGTGACAAGCCCGACCGTGGTGAATGCCGACCCCAGAAACAGGTTCGGCTCATCCTGGTGGAACGTGCGCAGCACTTCGCTTGCGGACAATTGCGTGTCGATCAGCAGCATGGCTGATCATGGTAAATGATTGACTGGCTCGCCGGTTTCGCGCGCCTCAGGCGTCGTCGTAGTCCTCGGTCAACGACTTCAAAAATGCCGCCAGCGCCGCGATATCGCTCTGCGTCAGATGCATGTTTGCGAATTCCGCCGGCGCATTGCGCAGTGCGCCCAGGTGCGCTAGCTGTGAGCTCGATACGTAGAACGCCACCACGTCTTCGAACTTCGCACGGCTTCCGTTGTGAAAATATGGAGCCGAGTCTTCGAGGTCCCGCAATGTCGGCGTCTTGAACTGCGCAATCGTGTTGGCCAGTCCCTGGTCCACCGAGCAGTCCTTGCCTGGCGCGCATGCGAGCGATTTCAGCGTTGCCTGCGGCCCCGGCATATCCGGATTGAGATAGACATTCCATGCGCCAAGATCGGCAAATGCCGGATTCTGCGCCGAAACAGCGTGACGGAATGCTTCGATCGCATCCGGATGCTGCGCGCTCGCCGGCATGTATTGGTTGAAGTTTGCGGTCCGTTCGGCGAGCGCGGGAATATGCAGATTCAGGAATGAGCCTGCGCCCCAGACCGCGTCGTACTCATCCTGCGAAACGCCGGTGGTGTGGAATTGGAAGTCGGTGAAGTCCGGCGCCTGATGACACGCTGCGCAGTTGCCGGCGTGCTGATCGTCGCCGCCAGCGACCGAGCCAATCTTTAAAAAGATCAGCAGCCCCGCCAACTCCTGCGGCCCGAATTGATAGGTTTGCGTGTGGTACTGGAACGAGCCATCTTTCGCTGTGATGTAAGTCGGATTTGTGAAAGCCACCAGCTGGCTATAGAGTCTCTGGTTGTAGGCGGCCTTCGTCTCGCCGGCGAGCGGTTGAACCGGCAGATGATTGACGCGCAAAAAATTGTCATACGGCGATCCAATGTAGCGGCCGAACTCATCCTGCGAAAACAGCAGATCGCGCATGTAGGTGGAGATCATCATCGCCACTTCATCCAGAATCTGCTGATCGCTTGCGGTTTTGACATCCAGCCTCTGCGATGACGGGAGCTTCAGGTCAGAGGTGATGCGTGAGTCTGTCCCCAGCATCAACACGCCATACGAAAGACCGTTGGTCCGATCGGTTGCCAGTTGGCTTGACCCATCGTCTTCGCGAATCACGCGGGCAATGTGGGCCAGAGCTTCAGCGCTTTGCGTCGGCGCCCAGCCAAAGTTGCGGCCTGTGAGCGTCCCTTCCACCAGCGCCTCGGGGGTTGCAAACTCGCCGTCAAAGTGCAGCAGGGCCGGTCCCGTATGCGGTTGCAGCGAGCCCACCATCTGCATTGCATTGCGTGGCGTGTGATCGAAGCTGCCCATCGCGCGCGGAATCGGGCTGCGCGTGGTGAAGTCCGCATACGTGCGGTTGCCCGCGTTCGCTACGCCCTGAAACTCCGTGACAAAGTGGCATGACCGGCAGTTGATCGACTGCCCGGCGAACGGTCCCGGCAGGGTTCCGCCGGCATTCTCAACGGTCTGCACCACTGGGTCGCCAACAACCAGAGGATCGTTCACTCCTGTCATGTGCGCGGCGAAGTACTGCGCAAAGCGCGTGTCGAGAAACAGTCGCTCGCCTATGGAGTCGGCGGCCGGTGTCACATCCGATTCCGTACGAAACGCCGGAGCCTTACCCGATCCGCACGCCGACACTATCCCAGTCATCATCAATGCCAGTCCTGCCGCCGCCAATGCGATCGTGCTTGACAGGCCCGCCCGAATGTCCCTGCTCTGTTCCGCTCTCATGGTTGCTTCTCTCCGCGGGAATGAGCAATCGGCTGCGCGTCCGGTGGAAGACTGCGCAGATAGGTGATGATCTGCCATCGCTCCGGTTCCGGCAGCGAACTCCACGAGGGCATGCCCTTCCACGAACTTCCGTTTTTCAAAATCCAGGCCAGCTCGCCGTCGGTCGCGTGCTCTATTCGCGCACTGCGCAGGCTGGGCCGGTTGTGCTTTCCGCCTGCGTCTTCGCCGTGGCACTTGGCGCAGTTGTCGGCGAACAGAAGCTTGCCCGCGTTGCCCGCCTCAATATTGCCCGCCATCGGATTGGTACGTTTGCGATCGGCATCCGGGACCTTGCGCAACCACGCTCCATCCGCTGCCAACAGCAGCGCTGCGCCGGCAAGCAACAGCAGAATTGTTCCCAGTCGCAACTTCATTGGCCCCTCCGGAACAGATCGCGGAATTGCTGAATCTCGTACGAAACTTTGAAGCGCCACAACACGGCCACGCTGTTATCGTTCAGCCCGAATTGCGGAGAGAACCCGAGCGTGGGCCCGTGGGGAAGATTGAAGTAGACCGATGGGCCTGCGTAATGCGAAGTCGCATCGAGGCCGAAGTCGTGGGCTGTTGCGAGGCCTCCGTAGAGTTCTGCGCCGGCGCTGAAGTTCTGCCGGCAAAAGGTGCACCCTCGCCCGCGGGCCACCAGGCTCAAGGGCCGGCTGGCGGCCACGGCATAGCCAAACTCCCAGGGTTCGTTTGAGACATTCTTTTCGGCGATAAAGTTTTCTGAGAAGTTCCATCCTTTGGCGTTGCTTGAAAGGATCAGCTTGCCCTCGATCTCGCGCTCGACCTCGCCGCGGCTCTCCGCGTTGGTTACCTGCAGATCGCTGATGCTGTCGTGGCCTACCACCTCGAGAAGGCTTTTGTCGGCACCGTTGATGTCCTCGTACTCGAGATAGAGCACCGGGTTCATCCAGTGCTCGCTCGGCAGCACGCGGAACCGGTTTTCCCACCGAAAGCCGGTGAAGATGGTCGAGTCATTTTGCGTGGACTGACCCTGCAGATACACCTCGGTTGTCCACCATGCGGTTGCGCCGTATTCCAACTCGAGCGTGGGGCTGAAGAATGCGTTGGCGTTCTTGGGCGAGGCGGTCAGGCCTTTCATGGCGACTTCAAGATTGCCGGGCTCTTCCAGCACCTGCGAGTAGGTCACGAAATAGGGCGGTTCCTGGGCTTGCGCCGGCGTCCCGAGGGCACCCATCCACGCTGCGAGGCCAAGCAGGCCGGCGACGATTGAAAGCCACGTTCGGGGGGGGGAGGGAAGACTGCAAAAAGAAGCAAAACGTCGGGGCGATTGCGCGCGCACGGATCCGCGTTCGCCGTGGGAACAGCACACTGGCCAGGCCATCAAATTCCCTCTCTGGAATCGTGGCGGAGGTTCCGCTATGCTAGGAGAACCGTCAGCTCACGGGTTGCCGGTCCGCGGTCCTGGGGGCGCTTCGCCAAAAGTCTACCCCTGGGGCCGCTTCCTCTTTGTTGTCACGCGCCGCCGGAGCCGGAGACGCCACACTGCTCGGAAGTCGGATCGAATCGGGCCAAAACGGCGGCTCGAACCTGGTTTTTCGATGTACGACTGATTTAGTCCTATATCAACCTAGCATAGCCTCGGCCCTCCTGCAACCGGGTGAACGGCCGTCCGTCCCAAAAGCGCAGGCCGGTGCGCTACGACGATGTAGATCTGAACTTACGAAGGAAGAGTTAGGCGCGAGTTTCGGTCAGCATCCGACGCACAGTCGAGGAGACGGATGCCGGAGTTGGGCGACCTCTGGCAGAGTGTAGTGCGGTTCGAGGGGCGTCCTGTTTGTGCTCGGCATCCCATCGGAGGCCTTTTTCTCACAGACGAATCGTTACTCTTGCTTGATCTTGAGAAACACATCGTAGGCCAGCTGCCCGTCCTTCGACTTCTGGTGCAACATGCAACAGAAGCTGCCGTGCTCATCCTTGGGTGAGGTCTCAGCCTCCGGATTTGGAAGCGAGTAGAACTTTGGACTAATTCCCAACGGCATCGATTTTCAAGGTGGCGTCCCATGCGACATCCGCAAAACTTCAATCACGGATCATTGCGTTGGGCTGCACAAGGGCAATCGATCGGCTCGTGACCACCGGACGATTCCGGTACCGGCCGCGTGCCGCATCTGACCGCCTCGGTGCAATAATGGACCCTACTGGGTTGTCTTCGGGCCTGGGCTGAGAGCACAGTGAACCTCCCCAACTCCATCACGATGAGCAGGATCGTTATGATCCCGCTGCTGTTGTGGATCCTGTCCCCGCATTTTCCTTTGCAGGACTTTGGCGGCGAGCAGGAGATTCTCGCTTCCGTTCTCTTCGTGCTCGCTTCTATTACCGACGGCCTCGATGGCTATCTGGCCCGCAAGCGCGGGCAGATCACAACCATGGGCATGCTGCTGGACCCGCTTGCCGACAAGATCATGGTGACTGCAGCGCTGATCGCCCTGGTCGCCTACAACCCGACCGTGGTCAAGGTCTGGATCGCAGTGGTCATTATTGGCCGCGAATTTCTCATCTCCGGCCTGCGCTCCATTGCTTCTTCAGAGGGCTTTACCATCCAGGCCAGCGACCTGGGGAAACTCAAGACTGTCATTCAGATTGTTTCGGTGGTTTCCGCGATCCTGGCGCATCGCTGGTATGACTGGCAGTTCGGCTATCTGGTCATTCCCGTCCAGTGGATCGCCATTGCCGCGATCTACTTCACCGTGCTCGTCTCCACCATCTCGGCGATCGATTATTTCGTCGGCTTCTGGAAGAGGATCGACCATGCCTCGAACGATCGCCGCAAGGCGTTTGTCCTGGGCCGCCGCAAGAGCCCCAGCATCAACTGAGACGGTCGTGCGCCCCCGTGGTTCTCTCTTGCTTTCGCGCCCGTGGTTTCCACGGCAGCCGCGATCCCGCGCACTGGCAAAAGCGTGCGTGAACTCACCTCGCTCCTTTGCCTGACACGTCGTCTATCAGGTCAAGGCGGCCGTGGTTGAGATTTCGCGCATCTTGCACGGCGCGCAAAACTAGCCTTAGCAAAAGGGATTTACAGAGTTCGCTCTCTCAACAGGACTAGAATCGCTCCATGGCAAAATGTGGCGTACTGAGTTGCGACAAGAGAGCGATCGCAGGGTTTGAACAAAACGACATCAACAAATCAGTCATACGCTGGTGTAAAGATCACGAAGCGGATTTATGTTCCAAGGCATATGGGCCGGGCAGACGGCTTACTGCGGAGCAGGTCGATAAAACCTAGTATGGTCGGACGCTGGTGCTCTTTGCTGGAGCTTTTCAGACTCTGAGACATTGTTCTGCCAATCGTAGGAATCTCCGACCTCGGAGCTTCCTTGGTCTCCTCCAGGTTTTCGCTTCAGGTTCAAGGCCCGCAGCGGCTAGACCATTCCTCGGCCTCGGACCTCGCTCACAAAAGCAAAAGACCCCGGCCATGGCCGGGGTCTCGCTTTCTCGAAGAAAACTTCTAGCTTTTCAGGCCATCGCGACCAGCGGAGTTCCGACTGGAATCGCGGCAGGCACGTGCACAGCAGCGGCCGGCTGCTGGGCCGCATGCGCGCTGCGCGTCAGGCGATGAACAAAGTGATACGGCGGCCACGGGCCTGAAACCTGCAGGTGGCAGTCCCGCATCATCGCGCTTGTTTGTGCAAATTTGTTCTGGTAGCGCTCCACATACTTGCGCTCGATCAGGTGGGCGATATCCAGCACCATCTTGCCGTTTTCTGTCAGGCGGCAGCTGACGTCTTCGTCCAGCGGCAAAAAGAGCTTATGCATCTGGAAGCTCACAGCGCGTGCCCGCGTCTGCCGTTCCCGTTGCCGGGACGCTGTTTCCCGCAGGTTCGACAGATATTCCCGGCCCACGGTCTCAGTCGGGATCGTCCGAGCAATCTCCTTGGTACAACAATCGTCCACGAAGATTCTCAAGTGCATTTCGGTCTTGCCGCGCAGCTTGTCAATGTTCGACAGAAACTGCCGCTGATTGGACCGAATCGAGCGCCGCAGGCTCTCGTCGTCGTTGAACACGGTCCCAAAGCGAAAAGGCAGTACCGTGGAATGCTGGAAGCAATCCGCGATCACACGGGCATGATCGACGCCCGCTTTCTGGCTTAGCGCTTCTGAAGGGCTGTGCTCGCTCACGACAATGGCGAGATCGCTGGCGGGATAAAGGAAAACCTGGTTGCCGCTGACTCCGTGTACGGACTCTAAGGGAACAGGCTTGCGATGACGGGCTAATTCTGGAAATGCTTGTTTTTCACCGATGCAGTAGGCATACCATGCCATGACTTTGCACTCCGTCGGCGGACGCCGGTAAGCGCCGCTCGTTAGTGAAGCTCTGTGAACTCAGGAACAACTGCATTGCGGAACTGGCAACGAAAAATCCAAATCGGACTGTTGCGAATAGTAGCCCCCGGAAATCACGACTGGCAATGTCCATCCGCACCAACCCCGCAAAAGGTATCAAAAAACCCCGACTTCATTTTTATGCCGTTAAAAATTACTTTTACCTCATCGATATTTGACCCGATTAGCGCAAAATACGGTTCAGTCCCAGCTAAAACCGTGCTGCGTGGCCCTGGCGGAAGGGTTGTAGCACGGTCGATTCCCTAGCGAATCAAGCCCTTGACGTAGAAGAAAAGGGCCACGTTTACACCAATCGAAACCGCCACCAGCACCAGCCCGATGACCGAAAAGACGAGTACGCGGCTCTGGATCTTGCTCACGTTCTCCGCCATATCGCGTTGCTCGACGACACTCCGTTCGATAGCGTCCTTCATGGTTTCCAATTGGCCGTCGATCCGCTTGAATGCCGTGTCGTGCTCCGCCGCCTTGTCCTGCATCAGCGCAAGCTCGGTTCGCACCTTCATCAGCGCCGACTCCAATGGATACGTGTCGATGGGCTGAGCCTGCGGGCGCGACATCAGGAGGTTGGCTGCCACGGCGGCCACATTTCCATCCAACAGGGGCAGCACTTTCCCCAGCAGCGGAATCAGCATGCGCACCGCGCCCACGGTCCGTTCGAGCCCGGTCGGGTGGCCGCCCCTTGAATCGCCCCGTGAACCATTGCCGCGCGGCTCCAGCCTGCCTGTGGGCGGCGCATCGGCCAGCACGTGCCCGGTTCCGGTCTCGTTCAGCTCTGCGTCCTCGCGGATCGGAGGAAGGTCTTTGCTCATCTGTCTTTCCCGTCCTTTTCGACTACCAGACTACTCCGAGTCCCGCAGCGCGCTTTGCCCTTCTGGCGGGTTGGATGCCTTTTGGCTACAGTGCGTTCGGCGGGCTATCCAGCAGGTTATCCAGCATGCAGCCGTCGTCGGCTCGCTCGCGTATCCTCGTTGGCAGGAGAATCCCGTGCGATCCGTCCTCGCAGACATGCTGCGCCATGTGCAGCGCTTTATGCTGGCCGGCCTTATCACCATCGGGCCTTTGTTTGTCACCTGGTTCGTGTTCAGCTGGGTCTTCACAAGCCTCGCCAACGCCGGATTGCCACTGGTCCGCTTCTTTGGAGGCGAACTGCCCAGCGGCTGGATCGAGCAGCCATGGATTGAATCGCTCCTCGCCGTTGGCCTTACCCTGGTTGTTCTTTACGGCGTCGGGCGCATTACCTCGCTCGTCATCGGCCGCCAGGCGTTCAACCTCTTTGAGACTGCCCTTGAGCGCCTGCCGGTCGTCGCCAAGGTCTACACCTCGGTGCGCCAGCTGGTTGACACCATGACGGCAAAAAAAGACTCGAGCCAGCGCGTGGTCCTGATCGATTTCCCCATCCCGGGTCAAAAAAGCGTGGGATTCCTCACCCGCACCATGACCGACTCGACAACGGGTCAGAAGCTCGCTGCGGTCCTGCTGCCCAACGCCATCAATCCTACGTCGGCGTTCCTGCAGGTATTGCCCCTGGATCGCGTCACTGAGACCGACCTGACCATGGAGCAGGCGATGAGTATGCTGATGACCGGCGGGGCCGTCGGACCTGAAACCATCCGCTTCACGCAACCCGTTGGAACCCGAAGCAGTTAATCGGCTGTCCTACTTGGCGGCTTCGGTGGTCCCCAGGTCTTCCTCGGCGTGTTCGCTCTCGACTGTCACCTTGCGCAGGCTGACGTGGTCGATTTGGGCCCAGATCAATCCCACCGGCACGATGCCCAGAAACGTGGTCAGAAGGAGTGTTGCCGCACAGGCAATGGCCGGCTCCTGGGGCACGTTCAACAGATGCGAGATAGCCTCTTTAACAAGAAATATCTGTGTGAACAGGCCTAAGACGGGCAGCTGTACGATGCTCGAAACGCCGCTCACCACCATCAGCAGCACGCACTTGGCCGGCGTCATCGCAGCAAGCACTGGATCGGCTACGAATGCTCGCATGGTGACCAGGTAGGCCCCAGCAATCAGCAGCCACATCGCGATCGACAGCCCTGCGGTCACTCCAAAATCGGCAAACGAACGCATCGTGTCCAGCCCAGTGCGAAACTCCCGGATCTTGTGCCCTACGGCAGCCCCGATTTTCTTTGACAGCACACCCAGGGTGCGCTCAAAGAAAGCCGCCACCACGTTCCCTGAGAAGCGCACCGCCACCAAAAAAGCTGCGCCGGCGACGGTCCCCGCCATCCCCCAGTAACCTGCCTTCTTCACCAGTTCCGCATGCGGCATTGCTTCAGGTCCGCCAAACCACGCCGAGAGTAGAATCGCCAGAGAAAAGATCAGGGCCATGGTTCCCGCATCGAAGAGCCGCTCGACGATGTAGACAGCGATCTGATTGCTCACCGGCAGGCCGGTCTTCTTCGCCACCAAATAGGGGCGCACCGGATCGGCGACGCGTCCGATCAGCGCGACCGCCGTGAATCCAATCACCTGCGTTCCCAGCAACGACAGCGGATGCACCTTCTTGTTGTGGCGCAGCAGGTAGGCCCAGCGTACCGAGCGGAAGACGTAGGCAAGATAGATACAGGCAGCTCCGAGTGCGACGCGGCTCCAATCAGCTTTAGCGAACTGCGCCCAAACGGTATGCCAGTCGATTGGATTCTTATGCTGTGCGTAGATCGCCAGGCCCATGAGAGCCGCCAGCACCACCAAACCAACAATCAGCTGTTTCTTCTTCAAGCAGTCTCCGTTCGGCTCATACTCATTCCTTCGATTTCATGGGGTCGTCGGTCGGGAACAAAGGTCTTATTCAGGCGTCGTGCTCTTTGCGTTCACCTGCCGTGTCGCGATCCGTTCTTCCGCCTCGCGCGCCTGCACGCGCCGGTTGAACTCATGAATCACCCGCGCCACATACACGCGCGTCTCATGATACGGCGGAATCCCATGATACTTGTCCACCGCTGCGGGCCCTGCGTTGTACGCTGCCAGCGCCAAGGCAAGGTTCTCGTGATACTTCGTCAGCAGGGAATCGAGATACGTCGATCCGCCGCGTACGTTCGCCTGCGGCTCAAAGCTGTTCTGCACGCCCAGGTCGCCGGCCGTCGACGGCATCAGCTGCATCAGTCCCCGCGCTCCGGCTCGGCTCACGGCGTGCGCATTTCCGTTGCTCTCGGCCTTCACCACGCTGGCCAGTAGATCGACGTCGAGGTTATGTGCCTGTCCCGCCTCGGCGAGCATTTCGTGTAAATCGGCCTTGTTCAGGTCGGCGCCCGTCGTCGGCTGGTTTGCATGCGCAACCGCTTGCGGTAGATCGGGAACCGCCTCGATTCCTGCCACCTCTTCCGGTCTGAAGACGATGTAGCTGCTCTCGCCTGAGCTCAGGTAGAGCCGCATCCGTCCGTCGACGAGCGTATGGTGATCGCAATCCATGGCGAAGCCGTTGCTCAGCATGACGCGCTCGGCCGCATGGCTCAACGCTCCGCAAGCAGCGAGCGTCGCTGCAAAAACCGCGATTTGGATTCGTTGCACCACGCTCAATTCAGTGCCCTCTCAACCCCGCGCCATGGAGGCCCAGTGTTTACGCTGGCGCGCTATCGCCGCCTCCAGCACCACAGCCACACCATCTTCATCGTTCGGCGGAGCCTGTTTCCATCCGTTTTCTTTCGCCATCGTGCGCAGCTCTTGCGCCGCGTTTCCCATCAGCACGCTCTGGCCCGCCCATTCCAGCATGTCGACGTCGTTCCAGTTGTCCCCGATGGCCATCGTCTCCTGGCGCTCGATTCCCAGCTTCTTGGCCAGGCGCTCCAGCGCCCATGCCTTCGAAACGCCCGGTGGCAGCAAATCCAGAATTGACAAATCGCGCCCGGGATATTCGGTGCGTACGCACTCGCAGGACGCACTCCAGACACTCGCCTTCAGAGCAGCCTCCGCTTTCTTCATCTTCTCGATGCCGCCCGTCACCATGCCCTGAATCGGGTCCAGACCATCGGGCAACGCGTTCTCCAGCGGCTTCACCACCGCGATCGCACTGCGATTCGCCTCCACCCAAAGGGAAATCCGGCCCTGCGTCTGATCGAGATCCTCCAGCACCAGCTCTCCGGCGCCGATCTTGTCGAAGGTAAACACCATGGCCCCGAACTTCCGCAGCAGCCCACACAGCCCGCGCGCAACGCGTGCTTCCAGGTGGCTCCGGTCAATCGAATCGCCTCCCAGGGTGCGCGTCACAGCTCCATTCGACGTGATCAGCGGGGTATTCGCTCGCAACCCCAGGCCTTCAAGCAATGGAGCCGTGTAGGCGGTGCGCCGGCCAGTCGCAATTGCGACCACAACGCCGGCATTCTGGGCGGCCTTCAGCGCCTCTGCATTGCGGGCGCTGATGGTCTGCGAAAACGTCGGCAAAAGGGTTCCGTCGATGTCAATGGCGACCAGCCTTACAGGGGGATGCATGTGCCTTAAGTTTACTTGGCGCGGGGCCTGCGGCAGATGGATCCTCGAGGAACGAATGATCCATTCGTACCCAGAGAGGCGATTCGTTAATCTAATGAGATGGAACGCATCTGCATCCATTGCCACGCGGTGATTGCCTCCGATACCAAGGCCGACTGGTGCCCCGCCTGCGGTGGCGCGCTTGTAGACCGGCCCGCCTTGCCACAGAACTCCTCCCAAGGTCCGCTGCACGCGGTGCTGGATCATCGGGGGATTGTGCTGCCGCGCCGTCACGCCGTGGGCGGCATCATCTCGCCGCAATAAACCTGGCGCGCGGAGTAGCGAGATAGTCGGATCAAGCGCCCGTCTTGAGCCCAACCGCTTTCGCCAGCTTGGCCTGCCGCTCGTCAAACGTCCAAAACCGTTCCGCACCCAATTCGAGCGCACAAGCTACATGCAGCGAGTCCAGTGTGCGGACACCGAGGCTGGGGCCATGTTTACGGGCGAGAGCGATGCTTGTATCCCAGGTCTTCTCCGGGAGACTTACTGAGGTCCAAACTCCTGCAGCGCAATCTTGCAGAAACTCGTTCCATGCCCGTGATGCCGCATCCTGGACAATCTTCTTGTAAAAAACATGAAGGTAAATGCCGTGTGCCACTTCGGCTTTATGGAACGGCGTAGTCCAGACCTTGGGATGCCTCGAGATTCTGCGAAGAAACTCCGTGACATGCGAATCCTGCACGTACGAGGAGATTAGAAAACTGCTATCCGCGTAGACAGTCAATAGCGGCTCTTTTCCCTCTCCTCAATCAGCAGATCCGCTCCGGGTAAAATCCGATCTCCATAGTTGCGTTTCAGTCTTGCCGCAAAATCCGGCCATTCGGCCGATTTCAGCTTTGGAGACTCAGGAACAATCCGGGCCACCACTGAGTTGCGCCTTTTGAGTTCGACAACTTCGCCCGCCTCAAGCCATTTGAAGAGCTGCCGAGTGTCGCGGAGCTGTCGTACGTTTACGCTAGGCATGTATTCAATGTGTCACAAAATGTGTCACATTGTCAATCTGCGCGCGGCGATGGCCCGACTACAATTCTTGGCGCAGACTTACTCGTACCGCAGTGCCTCGGCCGGGAGCACGCGCGCCGCGGCCAGCGAGGGATACAGCGTCGCCAGCAGGGAAATCCCGATCGACACTACCGACACGATCACCCCGTCGATTGCGCGCGGCGCGAAGGGGAGCGTATCGATGGCGTAGACCTCTGCCGAGAGATGGATGAAGTGGTAGTAGCCACCCACCCATGAAGCCGCGTAGCCCAGCACCAGCCCCAGCAGCGTACCGATCACGCTGATCAGAACTCCCTGCATCAGAAAGATGTTCCTCACTTGCGCCGGATCCACGCCGAAGCTCATCAGCACCGCAATGTCGCGCGTCTTCTCCATCACCATCATGGTCAGCGCGATCAGGATATTCAGGGCAGCCACAATCACGATCAGGGCGATCACAATAAAGGTCACCACCTGCTCTAATTTCAGAGCGCGGAACAGCTCGCGGTTCTGTTCCATCCAGTTGTTGGTCATGTAGCCGGGCCCCGCGGCCTGTTCGATCTGTTGCCCAATCTCTGCCGCGCGGTTCATGTCGTCCACTCGAAAGCTGATGACTGAAACCAGGTCGGGCTCGTCGTAGAGCCGCTGTGCATCGGTCAGCCGCACGTAGCCCCACCCCGAGTCGTACTGGTAAAACCCCGTGTGATACGTGCCGGCCAGCCGAAAGTGCACGTACTTTGGAATGATTCCGAGCGGCGTCAGGTCACCCTGCGGGCTCACCAGCATGACGGAGTCGCCGACGCCTGCACCGATCGAATCCGCCAGCTCCTTGCCCAGAATGATTGGCGGCAGATCTGAATTTGCGGGAGTCGTAGAGGCAGCTTGCGGGTGCAGCGCATCCATCGAGCCCGGCGTAGCGTTCTTCAGCACGGTACTTACTTTTTGTTCCAGCTGCGGAACCACGCCCTCCACCAGCGCGAAGCCAGCGCGTGCGCCGTGGGCCACCATTACTTGCTCATCAAGTTCGGGAGCCGCTGCGGCCACATGCGGCAACCGGCGCAATCGTTCAAGCATCGATTGCCACTCACGAATGCCATCGCCTTTCACTCGCAGCAGCTGCACGTGGGCGCTGGAGTCGACGAGCCTGTCCTCGAGATCGCGCCGCATGCCATTCGTGATTGCCAGCGCAATAATCAGCGCTGCCACACCCGCCGTCACACCGGCAATGGAGATGGTCGTCACCACGCCAACCACAGCTTGCCGCCGCTTGGCCCTCAGGTAACGCGCCGCCACAAACAATTCGAATCGCATTGCGCGCCTTACTTTGCCGACGTCGTGAACACGGTCTTGGCGACGCCGGCATTCTCATACCGATCGTAGACCCGCACCGTCAGCAGATGTTCCCCGGGCTTGCCTTCGAGCGGAGCCGCGGGCAGACGAAATTCGTAGCGCTCATGCTTCGCATCAGAGAGCTCGCCCACCGGCGCGATAAACTTCCATGGCGCCGCGTCGAGCGAGTACTCGGCATGGCCAATCGGCGTGGCCGCGTCCGTGGCCTCGAAAGCCACCCGCACCGGCTTCGTGCATGGAGCCTGCGCGCACGGCTCTTCGGCAGCCTCAAGTCCAGCGACCACCGGTGGAGTCGTGTCCACCTCGAATCGGTCGCTTACCTTTTCGCCTTTCAGCGCGTCGCCCGGGGTGTGCGTGGGGGCATCGCTGGCCGCCACCTTGATTTGATAACCGCCGTCGGGAATCAGCGTCGCATCGAAGCTGTACGCCTTGTCGGTCAGATCGTCTTTCAGCAGCCGCCACACATGCTCGCCGTCTCCACGCAAGTAGAGCGAGTAACTCAGGTCGTCTCCGTTGTCATCGTGTGCGGCCCAGCGCACTGTGATTGCGCCCTTGTCCTTCATAGCCTGAATCGGCCCAGTCGATCCCGCATCGAGCACAACCACCGCGCCCTGGCTTGCCGATGGCAAAGCGATGCTCACCGTCTGCTGCGCGGCTGCTTGACCCTGCGCATTTAGCCGCGCGCCTGGCACCACCACCACATCGTCCACTACGGGCGCCGAGTTGACGGGAAGATAATTCACCCCAACTCCGGCAACCACGCCGCGATCGCTCAAAACCGCTTTCCACTGCAGGAAGCGGCCTGAAGGCGACGCGACCGCGCCGTCTTTGAGCGGAGCCCAGTCACTCCACCCGCGAACCGGCTGTTCCACGTTGCCTGTGCGCGTCCTTATCTCGTATCCACTCGATCCAGGTTCCACTTCGATGTGCCCAAAGCGTGCCGTCGCACCGGCATCCAGTACGTCGCTCGCATACTCGTGTTTTTCCGCTGCGCCCAGCATGAACAACTTCCCGGTGTTGCCGGTGGCGATTAGCAGATCCTGGCCCGTTCCATGCGCGAGGCCCAGTCCCTGCTGTGCTTCCAGGTGGGCAACGTCGGCGTACGTGCCGTCGGATTGAATGCGGAAGATGTGGCCGCGATTCCCGCTCAGAGCCAGCAATCCACTTGGCTGCGCAGCAAGCGCGTAGACGATGTCGTCTTTGCTTGACCATAGCTTCAGGGCCGCCTGGCCCTCGCGCAGAGCATAGACATCTGTTCCTTCAGGGACCGAGGTGCTGGCATTCGTAGCCTGCACCGAGCCGGGCTGCACAATCGTAATTGTGATCGAGCCGATTCCCTGCACGGGCAGTGGGGGCAGAGGATTGCGGCTCTTATCGCCCACGCTGGCCGCGTAGATCGTGCCGTCGGCACCGACTGCAACCGACGTGATTTCGCGACGCGGCGCTTCAAACACCACGTAGCCTTTTCCAGCGGGGTTGATCCGGTACACAAGTCCGCTGCCGTCAGACCCGGCGATCAGATTGCCTTTCCCGTCCCACGCCAGCGATCGAATATGCTGCTCGTCGCTCTTGAAAAATTCTTCAGGCTTGCTCCCCGGCTTTCCGGCATCGACGCGATAGATAGCTCCAGGGCCTCCAGTCGCGATATACAAGCGGCCCTCAGGATCGAATGTCAGATCCCAGATGTAATGCGATTTGGCGTCAGATTTGTCCGGGGTCGCATCTTTGTCCGCGCCCGCTTCGCCAGACTTTCCGCCGTCTAGCTTCGACGCGTCGAAAACTACCGTCGCCTTCTGCTCATCAATTTTTGTCGTGGCCGCTGCATCGAGCTTGTACACTTTGCCGCTCGGCACGGTGGCTGCATAGAGCGCGCCGTCCGGACCGATGCGTACGATTTGCACGCTCAGATCCTTGCTCTCAAACAGCGTGAAGGGTTTCCCACCCTTTTCCACGCGCAGAACCGAGGCGGGCGAACCGGTCCCAAGGAAAATCGTTCCGGCCTTGTTCGTATCAACCGACCAGACGAACGTTGACGGAGTCGTCAGCAGCTCCTTCAACGCCGGCCCCTCACGCAGGGAGCCGTCGCTGCTGATAGCAACGCCCTGGGGCGTGCCCTTCTCAAATTCTTCGAAGCGCGACTGCGTCCACAGGTGCGTATCCTGCGCCGCGGCGATCGGAGCACTGCACATAAGGAACGCTGCCCCGAGCAGGGAAATAAGAGGGGCGAAAAGGGAAAGGGAATTGGCGCGGATTGAGACAACCATGCTGCCGTTGAGTCTACTAGACTCCGCGCCCAGCGTGCAGTTGACCGCACTCGTTTACCCGCAGCAGTCGTCGGTCGGGATGAGCCGCTCAGCTGCCGCCGCGGAATTGAATGATCCGTCGCCGGTCGCGCTTCGACGGCCGGCGCTCTGGTATAGGCGCAAATTGCTGCATCGCCTTGCGCTCCTCGGCCACCTTGATGCGTGCTTCCTTGCTGGCTTCGGTTTCGCGATACAGCGTTTGGGCTATTGCCGCCGGGCCGCGCATCTCGCTCAGTTGCACAACCTCAATCTCGAACTCCCCGGCTTCGTTTCGCACCTGCAGCATGTCGCCCACGCGCACTTCGCGTGCCGGCTTTGCCTCCACGCTGTTCGAACGAATCCTTCCCAGGTCGCAGGCTTTCGACGCAAGCGCTCGTGTCTTGAAGAAGCGTGCCGCCCACAGCCATTTGTCGATGCGCACAGAGGTCACACCCGATCATGAGAGGAAGTTCGACTACGATCCGGCAGGAATTCGATCACGACTCCGGTTCGGCCTTCCACACGTAGAGGAATTCGGCGTCACTGGATGTGGCCACTTCGATTCCTTTTTGCCGGGTGGCGCGGTTCAGGGCAGCGCGGATGTTCTCCTTGCTATCGGGCAAGGCGGAAAGCGGAATCTTCAGCGCCGAGCCTGTCCCCAATTGCTCGATATCGCCCAACAATTGGCTGACAATCTGTTTGTGCTTTCCATCCCGGCCTTTGGGCACTTCGAGCTGAGGTATGGATTCAAACTTCATTCCGGGCCCATTCGAGTCTGAATTAGTGGCCATGCTCCTCGACCCTCCAGCACAGGATTCTCGTTGCCGTTTCCACTTAACGTACACCTAACGTAAAGCTAATCTAGCAGTAGAGGAAGACTAACGGAACAGATATATTTGCCATCCCTGATCCAGAACTTGTGGGGACCTGATGAAACTCTCGCTCGCAGTAGAATTGATGCCCTGATATTGCCTTTAAAAAACTGATTTTAAAGATGTAACCCGTATTCCGCAAAGGCTGTTAGTTTGGCTTTAGAGGTTAAATAAAATGACCGCAAGAAAGAATTTCCCCACAGTGCCGATTGAGGAAGTGCCAAGCTCCACCTTGTTCGAAGATCGAGGATCGTATCGCCCGGTGGTGATGGTGGTCGACGATGAAAGCAGCATCGCCGATACGCTATCAGAAATCCTCTCGCGCAGCGGCTACGCCGCAGTGACTGCTTACGACGGTGACAGTGCTCTCGAATCGGCACTCCTGATGCCCCCGGAGATGCTGATTAGCGACGTTGTATTGCCTGGGATGAATGGCATCGATCTGGCCATCACCATCAAGCGCATCTTTCCCGACTGCAAGATCATTCTGTTTTCCGGTCAGGCGTCGACCGCCGACCTGCTCGCCGCAGCAAACCGCGACGGCCATCAGTTTGTGCTGCTCAACAAGCCTGTCCATCCCACTGATTTGCTGGCGCGCATCGCGGACGGCCTGAAGCATCGCAAGTCGCAGCACGCAGCCACCGTCTAGTTTTTTGTCCACCAAAGCGCTTCCGCACTCCGGATCGACGGAGTGCGGAAGTTTGCTGCTTTCATTTTCGTTGTGCAGGCGCGCGATACGCCCGAGAGCACCAATCGATGAGCCGGTTCAGTTCGCGAGCACGGCCCGATAGCGGACTTTGTTTTTCTTTACCTTTTTGATGGCTTCGTTGGCCTCAGCCATAGCGAAGCGCTCTGTCTTTGCCTGAACGCCGTGCCGCGCCGCCACGTCCAGCATCTCCCGCAGCCGCGCCGGGCTGCCGGTAGGATTGCCGGTGACCGATCGCAGGCCGGCGATCAACGGAAACGCGTGCAATGCGATCGGCGAAGGCGGTACTCCCAGCAGGCAGAGCGCGCCCGTTGGACGCAGCGCCTGGATGTAGGTGTTCCATTCCTCGTCGGCATTCACCGTGCTCAGAATCAGGTCCATGGTCCCCGTCACGTCGCGCATGGCCTTGGTCTCGCGCGAATTTACAAAGTGGCTCGCGCCCAGCGCGCGCGCTTCCTCTTCTTTCGCAGGCGAAGTCGAGAATGCCGTCACTTCCGCGCCGAAGACCCGCGCAAACTGGATCGCCAGGTGCCCGAGCCCGCCAATGCCAATCACTCCCACGCGCGACGACGGATTCACCCCGTGTGTCCGCAGCGGATTGTAGACAGTGATCCCGCCGCACAGCAGCGGAGCTGCCTGCTCACTGGGCAAGGCATCCGGGATCGGCAGAACGAACCGCGCATTGGCGCGCACCCGGTCGGCATAGCCCCCGTTGCGGTGCACGCAGGTCGCTTCCGATTCTGCGCAAAGATTCTCCATCCCGCGCATGCACCACTCACATTGCCCGCAGGAATTCGATTGCCACCCCAGTCCAACCCGCTGTCCCACGACAAGCGAACGCACGGCGGCGCCAATCGCGGTCACGGTGCCGATCACTTCGTGTCCTGGAATGAACGGATATTGGCTGATTCCCCAGTCATTGGAAATCAAATGAATATCGCTATGACAAATGCCGCAGTGGGTGACGCCGATTTCGACTTCTGCAAGACCCAGGTCCCCGGGGTCATAGCGAAAAGGCAAAAGTTCGGCTCCCGCTGCGTGCGCTGCAAGTCCTTGAATAAAGCCCATAGTCTTTCCGCAGTCCTCGCTCGGAGCTGGTAGGTGGGCATCCAGATTTCCTGAACTGCCCAAACGGTAGAACGGAATCGTGATCTAGTCTAAACCGCCGCCGTCTTCGATGTGGAGGCTCAGGATCTGGAAACCCGTCAGCACGCCGCCAGCGGGCGCCTGCCCTGCCACGATCGCCGACTCGCCGTTCATCGTCACATCCTGCACGGCGTGCAGCGGCTCCAGCGCGTTGGCCATCGAGAGAGGCAACCCCGACAAGGTCTGGCCCTCCATATTTGCCTGGGTCTCAGGCGCCAGCACACTCACATACACTTGGTCGGCCGAGTGCTGGCGTCTGGCTTGCGCCAGAGTCGTCTCCAGGTCTGCAGGTCGTGCTGCGAACCGAGGCTGATCCATCGTCCTGTCCAACGTACCCGCATCTGAAACCAGCAGGCGCAGGTTGCCCGGCTGCAGCCGCGCCGGTACTCGAATCGGGATCCGCACATTCCGCGCCGGCTGCTGCCATGGGTGAAGTGTCGCTTCCACCATGATGGTGTCGCCTGCGTGCACAATGTCTCCCGAGATCACCCGGGCCCCGTCGAGAGTGACCTGCATATTGCGCGGAATCTCCTCGACGTTCAAATCGATCGAGTGCACCGATCCCTGGCGTGTTCCGTTGGAATAGAGCTTGGCGAAGCTCTCGCCGGTCAGCAGCGCCGCCGCCATTGGCGATGGCAGACCGTTGCCACCGGAAGCCCAAAGGTCCAGCGGCGATGGTGGATAGCCCTCCAGCGCGATTGTGCCTGTGACGTGATAGCTCGTATCGGCGGTGCTCTCATTGGTCTGCAGCAATGCGTTGTAGATCGAGACCATCAGAGCCTGTGGGGTTAGTGCCGGTAGATCCAGCACTTCGAAGTTCAGCTTCCGCGCGCTCTCGCCTCCGTGCACCGCGACATGCACCGGAATCATATGTGCCTTCTCGCCCAGCACCCCGCGAATGGCCGCGTCGCGATCCTGCGTAAATGCGCCGATCGTCTCTCCCGTGTTCACGATCTTGAAAGCATTCAGCGGTGACGCCAGCGTCGCCACTACCTCAGTTGCGGTCATCGGCATTGACACTGGACCGGCCTGCAAAATTGGGTGACCGCAGGCCAGAAGCTGTTTCGGATCGACATAGGTGACGGTGCATGTCGCTGCGATCTCAAGATCGCCCCGAATCAGCTGGGCACTTACTGCGGAACCGGGAACGATGCCGGCGATCGCGCTCTCGGAGATATTTCCGTTCACGCCGTCGCTTGAGGGCAGGGAACTGCCGCTGCCGCCGCCCGCCGCCACCATCTCCAGGCCGGTTCCAGCCATTTTCTCCTGCCACAACCGAATCGCCTCCGGGCGAAACCCGCTCATCACCAACGGTGTTTCCATGGCGTGAAACATCATGCCGTCTGTGCTTGGCGCCGTGCTCGTTTGGCTCGCGATCTCGGTTGCGCGCGCCGCATCGGTCGGCAGGTTGCGGACTTCCAGCATCTGCTCGATCGGCGTGATCCCCGCGATGGGGTCTTTGCTGAACTGACCGATCCGGTACGACAGCGATCCCAGCAGCTTGTTCCCGATGTACACCGGACTGCCGCTCATCCCGGCCACTACGCCCGTGTATTCGGGCTTGGCGCCATGCAACTGCGCCAGGATCATGTCATGACCCGGTCCGCGTGCTCCGCGCAACACGCCCAGAATCTCCACCTGCATCGGCTCCGGCTTATCGCCGGTGAACACCGTCCAGGCCGTGCCTATCAGCCCGCGATGCACCTGGCTCAGCGGGAAGAATCCTTCATTTGATCGCGGCGGCCCCGCCTGGGCGGTCGAGACGTCCTGTGCGACAGCCGCTCCCGGCGACGCCGCCATTGCCGACACCATCGCTGCGAGAACCACCAGCGACGTTGCCAGGGCCCCCAGGATTTCCTTCAGGCTCTGTTTCACGTCTATAAGAGTACAACCGGTCGCATTGGTTTTCGATAAGGCCAATGAATCGCCCCTGTCCATTGGTTCGTAGTCGTTTGACGTGCAAGACAAACCGTTGGTCACGGCCACAATCGAAGCCCTTGTCGCCGGCTTATCCCGTATGCTGTTTTGAGCACAGAGGTTGTCATGCACACCGTTCCAAGAATCGCGTTTCTTTTCCCGCGAACGAAGTCCTTCTCGTTGATCCTGCTGGCTGCGCTCGCTGTCCTGCTCGGTTTGCCGGGCCACGCTCAGGCGCCCTCGCAGCAACAGCCGACCTCTGCTCCTCCGGGAGAAGCCGCGCCCGATGCCGGCGGCCCCTCCGGAGACAACGGCGCGATCGCCTTGCCGAAGAAGAAGGACGTTCCCGAGGAAACAGCTCCGCCTGCTCCTGCGGAGCGGAAGATCCAGAACCCCCAGGGCCTCGAGAACTTCTCCATTCGCGTCGATGTCCCCGAAGTCAGCGTCGACGTGGGCGTGCTGCTCGAGAAGACGGGGCAATTCGTGCCCAACCTCAAGCCGGCGAATTTCAAGGTCTACGAGAACGGCGTCGAGCAGAAGGTTGTCGGGTTCAAGCGCGTCGAAGCGCCGATCACCGCGCTGCTGCTTTGTGAATTCGCATCCACGAACTACAACTTCGTTTACGACATGCGCAATGCCGCGTGGTCGTTTGCTCAGCAGCTGCGGCCGCAGGATTACGTGGCGATGATGACCTTCGATCTGCGCACCCAGATCGTCACCGATTTCACCCAGGACAAGCGCCAGCTTTACAACGCCATCAACTCGCTCATCATCCCCGGTTTCAGCGAGCGCAACCTCTTCGACGCTGTCTATGAGGCTGAAGACCGTCTCACCCGCATCGAGGGCCGCAAATACATCATCTTGATCGCCTCAGGCCGAGACACCTTTTCCAAAATCACGCTCGACAAGATCCTGCAAAAGGTCAAGAACACGCCGGACATCACCATCTTCACCGTCTCCACTGGTGGCGCCCTGCGCGCGATGACCGAGGGAGGGCCCGGCATGGGCCAGGAGATGCGCGATCTTGACTACCTGCAGGCCGACAATCAGATGAAGACATTTGCCCGGATGACAGGTGGTATGTGGTTCGACCCACGCTTCGTCGGTGAGATGCCGGAGATCTTCTCCAATATCAACACCGCGATTCGCTCGAAATACCAGCTCATCTATCATCCGTCCGATCCTAAGCAGGACGGCAGCTATCGCAAACTGCGCGTCGAACTGGTAGATGAAGAAGGGAAGCCTTTGCGCATGCAGGACGAGAAGCGCAAGGCGCTGAAATACGACATTATTGCGCGCGATGGCTATCGCGCCCGTCAGGAGGTCGAGTGACGGACAGAATCGGACGCCGACACGGCGTCCTGGCGGCAGCGTTTCCGCTGCCGCCGGGTCCCACCTGCAGCCAAGGGAGCCAGGCTGCTTACTTGAATTGGTTGAAGATGTCGACGACGTAGTAGCCAACTACGGACAACGTCGCAGCGCCGACCAGCCACAGTGCAACTCGAAGCAAGGGCTGGATCTTGTTCACCTTGGCAACGATGGCCGCCTGTTCGATCTTCATATGGTCGAAGGAATCGTCAAGAAAAATCTGATCTTCTTCGTCCTTCGTCAGGGTCGAGCGGTAGACGAAAAGCGCCGCCGTGAACAAAACCAGTACACCCCAAACCGCCCATAAAACTGGAGCGATAGCCATACAACACCTCCATAGAACTTGTGGGTCCCAGATACCGGCGGGCCGTGCCTGTTACATACCGCGGTCTCGTGAGTAGAGGGGCCGTACGGGACACATCATAGCCCCGTTTTGGGGCCGTAATCGTGACAAAAATCACACGGGTTTCCGGGAAAAGTGGGAAACTCCTTCCCCTTCATCACTCTTCCCTGCCTCCCGTAGCCGTTGCGCCTCGGGGACCGAAACCTCTGCAACCCCTGGTATCCGGACACATCAAACTAAGGAGTGCCTGGGTTGAGACCTTGAATCCCGCCTCCCGGGGCGGTAGAGTTAAGCTAGCGGTTAGTATCCAGCCCAAGAATCGGAGAGTCTATGTCCACAGCCACCGTCACGCCCCAGGAAGAAACAGCCAAGAAGACCCCTTTGATCCTCACGCCTCAGGCCATTGCCAAGGTTCGCGAAATCATGGCCACCCAGGACCCGCTTCCCGCAGGCCTTCGCATTGGTGTTGTCGGCGGCGGATGCTCCGGCTTCCAGTACTCGATGGCTTTCGAGAATCAGAGCGGAATGATGGATAAGGTCTTCGGTTTCGATGACTTGAAGGTCTTCGTTGATGCTACGTCGCTGATGTATCTCAACGGCTGCATAGTCGACTACGTCGAAACGCTCGAGGCCGCCGGCTTCAAGTTTGAGAACCCCCAGGTCAAGTCCACCTGCGGTTGCGGGTCCTCCTTCAGCGTCTAAGTTTCAGATCCGATTCTCCGGCTTCAAACGCAAGGCCCATCCGCGAGCGGATGGGCCTTGTGGTTTGACTCCAGTCCCCGCGGGCCTGGCCCCGTGCCACCTTCTACTGCTGCGGGGAGGTTGGCGTCGTCGGCGAACCTCCTGTGCCGAGTCCGCCAATGCCCGGTCCCGTCTGGGTCCCTGACCCGTTTAAACTCCCGGCCGGCGTTCCCGTCATGCCGGTGTTTCCGCCCCGCATCACAGTCTGGTCGGCGAGAGGACTGTAAAGAAACTCCCACTCGTTGTAGTGGTCCTTCTTCTTGTAGACCAGGATCGACTGCTTCCCGCTCCCCGGCGAGAACCCGATGATCCCTCCTCCGCCAAAAGTCTGGTTGGAACTGATTCCTGCGCTGCCGCTGGAATCCGATCCGCTTGTCCCCGTCGTCCCCGTCCCTGTCGTTCCGGTCCCTGCGCTGCTGCCGTTTCCGGTTGTCCCGGGGCCGCTCAAACCACCGCTTGTTCCGGAGCTGCCGAAGATCGAACTGCCCCCTGAAAGAGAGCTTCCGCCCGAAAGCGACCCGCCGTTTGAGAAGCCCCCTCCGCTGCCAATCGGGGACGCTCCTGCAATCCCGCCCGGCCCGGTTCCTGCCAATGCCTGGCCTACCATCGGTTGTCCGAAGAATCCCATCGCCGCCGCGGTCTTGTTTTGTCCAAACTGAATCGGCTTCCAGTCATCCTTGCCCGTGATCGGATCGGTGTACCGCTTGCGCAGAAAACGAATCTCGTTCGTCTTCACCAGCGCGTCTACGCTGGGTGGATACGCATGGAATTTTCGATAGTAGAGCCTGATCGCGCGCATGTACTGTTGTCCGCGCCGCATCGTTTCAACATCGCGGTCGCGCTGAATGCTCTCTCGAACCTTCGGCACCGCAACCGCCATCGACAGAACCAGGATCGCCAGAAGGAACACGACCGCAACCAGCAGGTAGCCTTCTTCTGAAGGCTTGCGGCGCATCGGTAAAGGCTTGTTCACTGCGCACTGTCCATTGTTCACTGCGCTTCTCAATTCGTCAGCGGTACCGTCTGCGTGTTGTTGTACGCCAGGTCCGTCACCTGCACGTTGCCGCGCATGATCGACAGCACCTTATACCGGTGATCCACAATGTCGCCCGCTTTGGCCATGAAGATGTCATCGCCGCGCACCAGGAATGCCTGCAGCGATTTGTCCTTCGTTTCCGTGTAGCCGAAATACTTCAGGTCGATCGGCGGCGGTTGCGGTGGTCCCGGTGCAGCGATCACCGCGGGCTGTTCGATCCGTGCGCTCTTGACGGGAACTGGAATTGCTACCGGCGCCGACTCGGCAGAAAAAATATTCCGTCCCGTCCCCGCATAGGCCACGTCCTCGCTCAATGCGAGCTTGTCGAGATGCAGCGCCGGATCGATACTGGCATTCGTCAGCTTGGTTGCTGCGGGCCCAGTTGCTGCAGACCCGGTCGCCACGACAATTCGCGCCGTCGTCGCCGGTCGCGGGGCTGCGTTCGGCGACGGACCCGAAAACATCCCCAATAGTTCGTAGCCACCAATCGCGGCAATCACCACCGCCAGCCCGATCAGCAGATACACCTGCCGCTTGTTTTCTGCGCCGAGAGCAAGGGCCATCTCTATCCGCCCTCCCGTCCGGGCTTCGGACTCGCGGTTGAAGGTTCGCTTTCCGCCTGCGGCAAGCCGCTGTTCACTGCATCCGCTGCGCGCAGCCATGTCGAGACCCGCAGGCGCAGGTTCACCATGCCGCCCTGCTGCCCCGTCAATGCCATCGCGCGAATCACAAAGAACGTATGGTCACGCTCCAGCCCGTTCACAAAGCGCATGATCTGCGGATAATCGCCGCTGATCCCCGCATCCATCGAGATCTCGGTCAGGTCCCCGCTCGGCGCGCCCTGTGCGTACAGCACGCGCGACAGCCGCACTCCCGACTTCACCTGGAGATCGCCGATCCGGCTCGCAATCGACGAGTAGTTTGCCGGAATTCGCTTCTGATAGAACTCCTGCATCTGCACACGCGACAGCCCCACCCGCTTGTCGAGTCCCCTCAGGGGCGCAGTCTGCAGTTCCAGCGCCTTCAATTGAACCCGGGCCTCGGCCATCTCATCCGGCGCGCTTCCATGCGTCGCCGCCCAATCCATGGCCAGCCGCGCTGCAAGTCCGCAGACAAACAATGCCATCAGCACAAGGCCCGCAACATGCCAGGTCAGCGGTGATGCCAACCGCTCGCGCCAGGTCGTCTTCACGCCGTCGCTCATCGCACGCCTCCCGTCCTTGCATGCGCTCTCCGCGGCATTGGAGCATCCTTGCCGACCGAAGGTACTTCGCTCTCGGTTTTTGAGGCTGCCTTTCCTGCTCTTCGCTCCCCTGGCTTTGCAGGAACGTAGTCGGCCAGCAGATCGAAGTTCACGCGGTTTGCTGCGCTCACCGGCTGCATCCGATCATTCGGGCCGCCATTCGATTCCGAGCTTTCGCCCACAATCCGCGGGCTCAGGAAGCGCCGCGAGTGTTCCAGGTTCTCCACCAGCTGAATGGACCGGTCGCGCGGTCCAAGCACCCTGAGATGCAAAGTGATGTGACCTTCCTTATCCCTGGTCGGCTCCAGCGTCGTCACCTGCACACCGCCCGGCAGCACCGTTTCTAAATCCTCCATCGCCAGTGTCCACGAGAACGCTTTCTCGTCGAAGAGCTGGTTCAGGTTCTGTGCCTGCGCCAACACCGCGGCATTCTCCGGCTGGCGCATCATCGCTTCGTACCCCTGGCGCTCGCGGGTCACACGCGCAATCTGGTTGTCCAACCCGCGCACCCGTTCGCGCGCCTCCTGCGCCTGCTCATCCAGGGCATGCACGCCAAATCCGAGAGCGATCGCCACGACCGCAAGCACGGCCATCGCGATGCGCAACCGCTTCAGCAGAGGCCCGATATCTGTGAACGGCCTGGTCGCGAGATTGAGAGAGATGCGCATCGTCTAGGCGGCCCCCGCCAGCGCCCCGAGGACGCCCGCGAAATTCAGTTTGCCCAGAGACGTGGCCGCGCCGGTAGTCGGCCGTGGTGCAATCTCCACCACATGCATCTCCGGTTCGCTCATCTGGATCCAGCGCGCAAATTCCTCCGCGCCTCCCACCCCGCCATAGTAGAGTTGTCGCGCCCGCGTCGCCAGCTTGTCTTCAAAATAGGCGGCCGACACCGCAATGTCGCGCTGCACTTCATTCAGCCTTTGCGACGGATCGGTGGGCAGCTCCAGCGTCCGATACAGCAGCAGATCCTGCCCGCTTGTAATTGATGTCGTCAGCGAGGTTCCACTGAAACAGGCGGTCAGCGCCGGCTCATCGGTCTCCAGTGCTGCCAGTGCCGCCAGGCTCGATGGCACAATCGCACCGGGCTCGAATCCCGCCGCTCGCACCGCCGCTTCGTACTCCTCCAGCACCGGTCCCGGTAAAACCGCGATCAGCACCCGGCACTCGGCTTTGGTCTCGGTGAGCACCTGGTAGCTTACGCCCGCCTTCTCCACGTCGAACGGAACCATCTTTCGCAGCCGAAACCGCAGCACCGCGAGAGCCTCGGCCGGCTTTGCGGGCAGGGAATCGAAGTCCAGGACGAACACCCGCACTGCCGTGTCGGGCAGCACCAGGGTTACAAACCGGCTCGGCGGCGACACATCCTCCAGGGCCGACTTGATTGCATGCGCCACTGCCTCCGGCGCGCGCAGATTCGCCTCTTCAATTCCGGCAACCAGCGCACCGGCAGCCAGCGGCGCAAACGCGTAGACCGCTGTGCCGCCTTTGCCCGGCATGGCCGCAGCCAGCGCGCCTTCCGGCATCAGCTCCACCGCTGCCGGGGGGCGTCCGCCCGCCTGAACTCTAGCTTTGCTCGTACTCAAATTCGAACTCCCAATCGCCTGACCCTGACCCCTGAAACCTGATCTCTGAAACCTGATCTTTACCTCGACGCCTCGATGAAGGTCACCTTGTTGATCTCTTTCAGGGTCGTTACACCCCGCCGAACCCTGTCCAGCGCCGACTCGCGCAGGAAGCACATGCCTTCTTTCCGCGCCAGCTTGCGGACCTCCGACGTCGGCTTCTTGTCCAGAATCAGCTCACGAATCGGATCGGTCAAATCCAGCAGCTCGTGGATCGCTGTTCGCCCCCGGTAGCCCGTTCCGCCGCACTCCATGCACCCCGCGCCCTCGCGGAACTCGAAGCCGCGCCACTCCGCCAGGTCCATCCCGCTCGACAGCAGCAACTCATCTGGATAGGTCACCGTCCGCCCGCAGTATTCGCAAATGGTGCGAACCAGTCGCTGGGCAAGGATGCAATTGAGCGCCGAAACAAAGTTGTACGCCTCCACGCCCATGTTCAAAAAGCGTCC
Organism: uncultured Acidobacteriaceae bacterium; assembly: GCA_963760475.1. Classification (GTDB taxonomy): domain Bacteria; phylum Acidobacteriota; class Terriglobia; order Terriglobales; family Acidobacteriaceae; genus Telmatobacter. The sequence goes on from CAVXDG010000009.1 coordinate 506,166, forward strand.
CAGCACGTCCACCACGTTGTTTGCGTGCACCGTGGTAAACACCAGGTGCCCGGTCAGCGCCGAGTTGATTGCAATCTGAGCCGTCTCCTGATCGCGAATCTCGCCCACCAGGATCTTGTCCGGGTCATGACGCAGAATCGACCGCAAGCCGCGCGCAAAGGTCAGACCCTTTTTTTCGTTCACCGGAATCTGCGTGATTCCGCGAATCTGATACTCCACCGGATCCTCGATGGTGATGATCTTGTCCTCGTCGCTCTTGATCTCGTTCAGCGCGGCGTAGAGCGTCGTCGTCTTACCCGAACCCGTTGGCCCCGTCACCAGCACCATGCCATACGGCTCGCGAATATACCGGCGAAACCGCTTCAGATCGTCTTCGGCAAATCCCACGACATCCAGCGTGAGGTTGCTGAACTTCTCGCTCATCGACTGCTTGTCGAGCACGCGTAGCACCGCATTCTCGCCATGTACCGTCGGCATAATCGACACGCGGAAATCGATCAGCCTGCCCTTGTATCGGACCCTGAATCGCCCGTCCTGCGGAACCCGGCGCTCGGCAATATCGAGCTCGCTCATGATCTTCACGCGGCTCAGAATCGTTGTGTGATGCTCGCGCGCGATGGGCGCCATCGCCTCCTGCAGCACGCCGTCAATGCGGTACTTCACGTGCACCGAATCGTCGTAGCTCTCAATGTGAATATCGGATGCACGCCGCTCCAGCGCCGTAAATATCGTCGTGTCCACCAGCCGGATAATCGGGCTGATGTCTTCATCGCTGGTCAGCTTTTCAATCGAGATGTTTTCATCGGAGCTGTCATCGGCAGACAGCACATCGAAGGTCAGGCCCTCGCTCGCCTCGTCCAGCACTCGCTGCGACTGCTCGGTCTTCTTCAGGACCTCAGTGATTTGCGACAAGGTCGCCACGCGCGCGGTGATTCGGTGGCCCAGGAGCCCGGCAATCTCATCCAGCACCATCAGCCGCGAGGGATCACTGACCGCAATCACCAAGGCCTCGTTCTGTTGTTCGATGGGCACAAAATTGTAGCGGAACATCAGCTCCACTGGAACCGTCCGCAACAGGTCGTGCTGAATCTTGAAATTCTTCAGGTCGACAAATTCTGCACGGTACCGGGCGGCTAGCGCCTGTGCCTGTGCGCGCTCCTCGGGACTACCCGGAAGCGGTCCCAACGGAATTGAAAGAACACCCGTGTCGGACATATCTATCCCTGCCCTCCTGCTGCCGATCCCAGGGAAAAGATCGGAAGATAAAGCGAGATAAGAATAAAGACGACAACCACACCCATCACAATCAGGATTGCCGGCTCGATCAAGGCCAGCGCCGCGGTCAATGCCGTGGCCACATCTTCCTCAAAAAACTCTGCCACCGAGTTCAGCATCTGCGGCAGCGCGCCCGTCTGTTCGCCCACCGCAATCATTTCTGTTGCCAGGTCGGGAATCACCTTCGTCGATGTCAGCGCATCCGCGAGGCTCTTACCTTCGCGCACCGTCACAATCGAGTCCTGCACCGCCTTCGACACCCGCCGCGACGAAATCGAGCGCGCCGCGGTATCGAGCGAGGGCACCAGTGGCAACCCTCCAGTCAGCAGAGTCGAAAGCGTGCGCGCAAATAACGCGACCTGATATTTCAGCCAGATCTTTCCGAACACCGGCAGCCCGATCCGAAAGCCATCCACAAAATCGCGGCCCTTCTCGGTACGCGAAAACCGGTATCCCACCACGCCCACCGTTACTGCCACGAGCGCGATCCAGAGAAAGTTGCGCTGCGTCCAGGTACCGAAGGACAGCAATGCCTGAGTCATCGCCGGCAGCTGCGAGCCCATCTCTTCATAGAGCTTTGAAAACTGCGGAATCACGACCGTGAACAGGAAAACCATCAGCCCCGAGACCAGGGTCAGCAGCAGGCCCGGATAAATGAGCGACGCGGTCAGTTTCTTGCGGAACGTCAGCGACACGCGCTGGAATGCGACATACCTCTCCAACACCTCCTGCAGATTGCCGCTGCGTTCGCCCGCAAGCAGTGTCGTCGTGTAGATCTGCGGAATCCCTTCCTGCGCTTCGAATGCCGCCGAAAGCGACTCACCCGTCTTTACCCGGTTCGCCACGTCTTCCAGCTGGGCGGCAAAGTGCGCGTCCTTCTGCCCCTTGGCCAGCATGTTCAGCGAGCCCAGAATCGGCAGGCCGGCCCGTACCAGGGTCAAAAACTGCTGGTTGAAAATCAGGAACTTTTCCAGCTTGACCTTGCGCCGTCCCAGCAAAGGCGCCGTGCCGCGCGCCTGCACCTCGAAGACGTGATAACCCGCATGCGTGAACCGTAGGCGCAGCTCCTCGGCAGTCGCCGCCGTATGGGTCTGCTGTTGCACGCGGCCTCGCTCATCGGCCAATTTGATGACGAATTCTGCCATAGTCCGGCTGCCGGTCCTCTGATCCGGCTCCGCCTGTACCCCACTTACTGCAACAAGGTTACCAGTCTCACTTTCCCGATAGACGCAACCCCCTTGGTAACCGTTCGCCAGCAATCCTATCCATGTATCCTGTTCTCGTTCCTCAAGGCGCGAACCCCATGGCGTTTCAATCGATCGATCCAACCCGCTGGGCCCTCTTCGGAGCGGGAAAGCGCCGCCCCCGTCTCGCGGCCGCCGCGCTGTTGGCCCTCGCTCTTGTCGCCGTCATGCTGGGACCCGTCTTCCGCGGCAGCGTCCACGCCGCCAAGCCAGTCGTTCCGTACCCCCACGAGATCGCCCGGGTCAGCTTCGCCGTTGCCGGGGACGTCATCCCCCACGAGGCCGTCCGCGCCGCCGCTGCTGCCGAGGGCCCAGACGTGCAGGGCTGGACCGCCCTCTTCTCCGACGTTGCCGACGTCTTCCAGTCCGCCGACTTCGGTTTCGTCAATATGGAGACGCCCGTCGCCCCGAACCACTCCAAGGGCAGCAAGCCCTTCATGTTCGATGCTCCCCTTGCCCTGCCCCAAGCCCTCAAAGCCAGCGGCATCAAGATCGTTTCCTTTGCCAACAACCATGTCATGGACCAGGGCTGGCCCGGTTTCATCGAGACCCGCGAGCACCTGCGCGAAACCGGCCTTCTCTTCGCCGGCTCCGGTGACACGGCCGCCTCAACTTTTCAGCCCGTCTTTTCTGAGGCCAACGGAATCAAGGTTGGCTGGCTCGGCATGACTCGCTGGCTCAACGGCAATCGCAACCCCGACAGCCCCGACCAGCCCCACGTCAACTTCTTCCCGTACCCAGGCGAATCCGGCGGGGCTCCCGGCGCCGATGAAGCCCAAGTCCTCGCTGCCATCAAGGCTGCACGCGCCCAGTGCGATTTGCTCGTGGTCTCCATCCACTGGGGCATCGAGTACGCGCCGGCCCCGCGCCCTGAAGACGTTGAGATTGCGCACAAAATGCTCGACGCCGGAGCCTCCGTCATCGTCGGCCACCATCCCCACGTGCTCCAGCCCGTTGAAACTTACCGCACCGCCGACGGCCGCAACACCGTCATCTTTTATTCGCTCGGCAACTTCCTTTCGAACCAGTCCCGCAGTTACGTCGACGACCTCATGCCTGACAAGGACGGCGATCCGCGCGATGAGATGATCGGCCTCTTCTCCGCTGTTCGTCAGGATTATGGCCCGGGAGGCATCCGCGTCGAGCTGGGCCACGTGGGGATTCTGCCGGTCTGGGGAGAAAACAACCGCAACGAAGTCGCCGCCGGCAAAACCAAAACGCCCGTCATTCGCCCGGTCTTGATCGATCGCGCAATGCCGCGGCTCCAGGCACGCCTCGACGAGTTATCGAAAGCTGCCGAGATCAGCAAGCCCGCACCGCTGAATGCGGATCAGCAGAAGGAATTCGTCGAAGTGACCACCCAGCTCAAGCTGCTCGACGACCGCCGGCGGCTCCTGCTCGCGCGCACCGGCGACGACTACGTCACCGACCCGCCCAAACTGCCAGCGAAGCCCTGAGCGCTGCATCCGGGGCGGTTCAACTTAGCAGTGAAATCCCCTCCGCTCGCGCGGCTTTTTCAAGAGCTCTGTCCAGCGTCGCCAATTCCAACTTCTCTGCGACGGCCAGTTCCAGATAGGCGGCATCGTAGATGCTGAGCTTGTGTTTGCGCGCCAACTGGATGGTTCTCTTGCTCTCCTGCGGAAATACAACCCGCGCCAGCGAGCCTATCGATCGAAGAAATTTCTCGGATTCTCCCGGCTCAATCCTGCCTCTCCGTTCGTTGAGAATCAGGATGTTCCGCACCTCGTACCACCATATCCCGGGAACCATGGGGCGGTCGGTTAGAGCCCGTGCCTTAGCTGCTTCGGCGCGCGCATCGCTCTCGTCCTGCATGGCCCAGCAGATTGCGATCGATGCATCCAAAACAAAAGGCACGCTTACTTCCGCCCTTCGTTCTTGTCCGCGAGAATCTGCGCGAGCGAGATAGGTTTCACGCGCTTGCGAATCTCTCCAATCGATTGAAACGCATGCCGCGCCTGCTCGATGTAGGCATCGTCATCAGGCTCGGGCACTATCCGCGCGATCTTCCGCCCATGACGAGTGACCTGGAAGGTCTGTCCATCTTCAACGTCGTCCAGGATCTTTAAAAACTTTGTTTTTGCCTCAGATGCTTGTATGGTTTGCATAAAATTGACCAGTTGCTTGACCAGTCAAATTATATCCCAAATCGATCGGGCCGCACCTGAAATCCAATCCCTGCCCTCAATACCCGTTCGCCACCAGCCAGGCCTCGGTCAGCTCCAACCCGGGGGACTGGGTGCCCCAAGTCCCTCGCCCTTGGGGAACTGGGTTTTCCATCATCTGTTGATAGGCCAGCTTTACCAGCACATCTGCCTCCACATTCACCGGCGCGCCGACTTTCAACGTGTGCAGATTCGTCCGCCAATAGGTCAGCGGCAGGATCGCAATCGAAATCTCATCGCCCCCGCCCTCCACACTCTCGATCGCCGCAATCGTCAGGCTGATCCCCTCAATGGCCACCGACCCCTTGGGCACCATCCACTGCCGCGTGCTTTCGGGTACACGCACCTTCAGCGTCCAGTCCGTCGTCTGGGCGTCGAATTCCGCTCGATTGGTCGGCACCACTGGGTCGAGCGCCGCCAATACGCCAGTCCCGTCCACATGCCCCTGGACCACATGGCCGCCCAGCGGACTCCCAGCCGCGGTCGGCAGCTCCAGATTTACCTTGGACCCAGGTTTGAGCGCGCCCAGCGATGTTTTATCGAGCGTTTCCTGCGCCAGGTCCGCATGAAAGTATTTTGGATCCGGCTCCAGCGCCGTCAGACACACGCCGCTTACACCGAGTGAATCGCCTTCGCGCAGCCGCTGCGCAATCCCCGGAGCCTCCACCGTCAGCCTTCGCACGCCGCCGCGGTCCGTCAGGCTCACCAGCGTTCCCGTCTGCTCAACGATTCCTGTAAACATGGTTTCTATTTTAGGAGCAGGAGCGAGTCTTCATCTCAAAACCGCAGCGTAACCCCCTGCTCGCACATGTCCGTGAGCACGGAGAGCAGGTTGGTGATGCCCAGCAGCTCGCGAATCTGCTTGCCCAGATGGATCAGCTCAAGCCGGCACCCGCTGCTCTTGGCCGAAACATAGAGCCGCACCAGCGTGCCCAGTCCCATGCTGTCCATGAACTTCACATCGGTCAGGTCCAGCACGATCAGCTTGCACTCGGGAATCAGCGGCTTCACGGCTTCGCTCAGAGGCTTGGTCTGCCCAGCCACAAGCCGCCCATGGCAATGCACCAGCGCTTTTTCGCCTTTGCGCTCCACTTCCAGAGTGAAAGATTGTGCGGCAGCTGCATCCGGCATCAGGGTCTCCTTGAAAAGTATTTTGAGCGAAGGGGAAGAGTTGCCGATGATTCTCTCACAGCCCCTGCACGCGCCGCGGCAAGATTGATCGCCAACGCCGAATTCCCGGCGATTCGCTCAGGGCCGCTTGCCATGGGTCGTGCTCGGCGGGAACGACCGCCTACTTGGCCTCCAGCCACCGCAGAATCTCCTCCATCACGCGCTCGCCTTGATCCGTCGCGAACAAATACTGCGCATGGGCCGACCCCTCCAGAACCACAAGCTTCTTCGGCTGCGGAGCTTTGTCATACTGCTTCTGAATTCCCGGCAACCGTGGCCCATCTCCACTCGCATCGTTGCGCGCCACGATAAACAGTGCTGGCGATTTCAGCTTTTCGGCCGGTAGATTCGGCGCAGCACCCAGCATCACCAGCCTGTCAATCTCGCCCGGCCGCGAATCGATCGACGCGTCACCCGCCGCGGCTCCACCCAGGCTGCCGCCCACAATTGAAACCGTCTTTGCACCGTGTGCGTGCAGATAGCGCACGGCAGCCATCACATCCATTTCCAGCTGCTTGTCGCTCGCGTCCATGCCGCCGGGCCCCTGCGACTTCCCGCGTCCACGAAAATCGATCGCCATTACTTCAAACCCCGCGCTCACCAGCACCGGAGCCTGCTTTGCCCAACTCTCCTTGGTGAACCGCCCGCCGTGAGCCAACAGCACCGCCCGCTCACCCGATCCATACACGTCCGCGTACACCACGCCGCCGTCCTCCGTCGTAAATTCCACGGTCGAAGGCACGGGCCCGTCCGCACCAAATGCTGTACGTGCCAATCCACACAGGGCCAGCGTGACAACCATCGCCATGCGCATGCCGACAATCTACTACACCCCTCGCGAATCTCAAATCAATCGAGCTCCGTGCTATGCTTCTGCCTCAGCGGCGGGCACGCATCCCCATCGCCCGCCCGAACTCGATACGTACACGGATTGAAATGAACGAGGAGTTGAATCTGTTTTGCGGATCTTGTTCCGCCGCGTCGCCGCCGCATTGGACCGCCTTCTCGGCGTCGAACGCGGAGTGGCTCGACCCGGATGCGCCGATCCCGGCAGGAAACATCTGGTCGCGCTCCGATACACCTCCCGAGGTCGGCCAATATCGCACCATCCGCGTCAGGCACCCTTTTCGCGCCCCAGGCGATGCCCGGTTCTGGATCCTTTATCTGCCTGCCCGCGCTGCGGAAAATGGCTGGGCCGAAGCTCCCGAAACCATCCCTCACTCCGCCTTCGCGCTTTGCCGCCTTGAGACCGTCGTCCAACGCGAGAAAGCAGCCGCGTGGATTTCGGTCCGGATCGACGACGTCGCCCCGCTGCCGGCACTCGTCACATGCATCCCCGCGCAGCACCCACCGCTTTCTCCGCTTGCGTCCCATCAGACATTGCGCCGCGCGGCCTTCGAAAACTGGGAAGTCCTCGAGGGCAACACCGAGGGCGATGTGGGCGTCTGGGTCATCGCGCTCCATTCCGCACATGAGGTGCATCTTCTCGTCCAGGAGGAGTGGTCTTTTCACGAGGACGTGGTCTGCGCGGGCAATGTTGAGCTGACCAGAGAGCAGTGGGCGGCCTTCTCAGGCAAGCTCTGAACGCAGGATTCGCTTCGCAGTCTCCGTCGCAAAAGTCGTTGCCTGCCGCGCAATCTCTGCGGTACTCTACGTCCGCCGTAGCAACTCCACCTTCAAGGACGATCAATGAGAATTTCCCTGTTGGCTCTTGCTGTAATCGGTCTCGTAGGAGCCGTTCTTGCGCCTTCCCCTTTGCACGCGCAAACCACCAGAGCTGTTACCTCTCACGACGGCAGCTGCCAGGTCTCTGTGCCCGATGACTGGACCTCAGCCCTGCCCTTCGGCGTTGCCGACGCGCCCGATAAGTCCATGGGCGTCGCGGTTTCCTCACCCAAGTTGAGCCCGACTCTCGCCTCGGTCAAGCAAAACGTCCCCCAGCTCTATCCCAACGACAAAGTCGTCAAAGACACGGCAAGCGAATTCCAGATGGAAGGGCAGGGAATCAACGGAAAGCCTAACGTCTATCGCGGCATCCAGATTCCCGGCAAAGTCTGTCTCGTCGAGGTCACCTACTCCGGCGACGATATCGATGCCGCGCGCAAGATCGCGCTGACCCTCAAGTCCGCAAAGTAGCTTGAGCGCGGGCGTGCAAAAGATGCGGCCCCTAGTCCCTGGTCCCTCATCCCTGTTCCTGTGGCCACGGATCTTTCAGCAGCGAACAAAGTCCAAGGTCGTTGCCATACCGTTCCACCTCGACCTCGGCCATGCGCAGCGCTTGCGGCATGCCTTTGAAGGCCGGCACCGCATCGGACCCCATGATCTGCGGCGAAACAAACAGATGCACGCGATCCACCAGCCCTGCCGCCAGCAGCGCCGTGTTCAATCGCGTCCCCGTCTCCGTGATCACGGTCAGGATTCCTTCCTCGCCCAGCTTGTCGAGAACCTTGCCCAGCGGCACGCGGCCCGCTTGCAGGGATGAGGATTTGTCGCCCCCAACATCCGCGGGCAACACCTCCATGCGCACGCCGCGCGTTCTCAACTCCTGAATCCGCGCCTCATCCTTCGACACGGTGAAGATCACCACATCATTCTCAGCGCCCTTCACCATTTTCGAATCGAGCGGCATCCGCAGCGCCGAGTCCAGCACCACGCGCAGCAGCGGCCGCCGTCGCCTGAACCCGCTGCGATCCGTCAGCAGGGGGTCATCGGCTAGCACGGTATCCACGCCCGTCAACGCCGCGTCGGCCTGCCAGCGTAGTGGCTGCACCGCCGCCCGAGACGCTTCACTCGTAATCCAGTAGGGCGCATGCGCCGTATGCACTCCCGGCGGAGGCGCAATCCGCCCATCCAGCGTCATCGCCACCTTCATCAACACCAGCGGCCGTTTATGCTGGATCCATCGCGCAAATCCCTCATTCAGCCGCCGCGCATCGCGTTCGCATACGCCCACAATGGCCTCAAGCCCAGCCGCACGCAGCGCTTCCAGTCCATGCCCGGCTACATTTGGATTCGGATCGGTCGTCGCCGCGACGACCCGCTTCAATCCGGCCGCGATCAGCGCCTCCGTGCAAGGGCCCGTGCGTCCGGTGTGGTTGCACGGCTCCAGCGTGACGTAGGCCGTGCCGCCCTTCAGCCGATCATCCTGGCGCGTGAGCGCATGTTGTTTCGCTTCTTTAAGCGCGACCACTTCTGCATGATCCAGCAGGTCGTACTCGTGCCAGCCCTCGCCAACCACCTGCCCTGCACGATCCAGAATCACGCAGCCCACAGCGGGGTTGGGCGAGCTTACGCCGATGCCGCGCGCGGCGAGCTCCAGCGCCCGCTTCATCCAGTAGATGTCTCGATCGAGAGTTTCCAACGCGTTCATCGAAGCCACTGACCTTCACCATTGATTCCGCGGGCTTGAGTCCCCAGTCCCTCAGTCCCTAGTCCCTGTCTTCACCCAACCAGCGCATCCACAAACGCCCCAGCCTCAAACTCCAGCAGGTCTTCCATCTTCTCGCCTACGCCCACAAAGCGCACCGGCAAATTCAGCTCACGCGCAATCGCCACCGCAATGCCGCCCTTCGCCGTTCCGTCCAGCTTCGTCAATACAATCCCTGTGACTCCGGCCGATTGCGTAAACAGCCGCGCCTGTTGCAATCCGTTCTGTCCTGTGGTCGCATCCATCACCAGCAGCACTTCGTGAGGAGCCCCCGGCACCAGCTTCGCCGCCGTGCGCCGCATCTTCTCGAGCTCGTCCATGAGTCCGGATTTTGTGTGCAGCCGCCCCGCCGTATCCACGATCAGCTCATCGATCTTCCGCGCCGTCGCCGCGTTCACTGCGTCATACAGCACCGCCGCCGGATCGCCGCCCTGCTTTGTCTTGATCATCTCCACGCCGCTGCGCTTGGCCCATATCTCCAGCTGCTCAATGGCGGCGGCACGAAAGGTATCCGCAGCGCATAAAAGCACGGAGTGCCCCTGCGCGCGATACCAGGCGGCCATCTTGCCGCTCGTCGTTGTCTTGCCCGTTCCGTTCACGCCTACAAGAAACGTTATCTTCGGCGGAGTCGCAGGCTCCGGCACAGGCTTTGCCGGTGCTTCCAGAAATCCGCGAATCTGCTGCTTCAGCAGATCCTTCAACTCCGCCCCGCCCGCAATTGCCTGCCTCTTCGCGCGCTCCCGCAACGCATCCAGAATGTCCGTCGTCGTCTGAATACCTAGATCACTGGTGAGCAGCGCCGTTTCCAGGTCTTCCAGCGCCGCCTCGTCCACCTCGCGCGTGAGCGCAACAATGTCGTTGATGCGCGACGAAAAAGTCTCCCTCGTCCGCGTTACCGCGTCGCGCATGCGGCCAAACAAGCCGCGCTTCTCCTCCGGTTCGGGTGGATCGGCGTCGTGGTTCCCAAAAAGAGTAATGAATTCAGGCATAGCCAGCCTTCAGTCTAAAGCAGCTGCCAGCAGACCTCTTCTCTGCCCCAGCTCCATGCAGTCGTTTTTCAATGCCCAGTCCCTGTGGCGTCGGGTACTATGCCGTCATGCGATGTCACTGCTTCCCCGCATTGCGCTTGCGCTCGCTTCTCATGGTTGCGTCCGCTGTCCTCCTTCCAGTTTTTGTGAGCTGCGCCTTAGCACAATGCCAGGCCATGGGCGGCTCCGGCCACACGATGGCCGACATGCAGCCCATCCCGCCGCCCGAGCAGCTTCCCGTTCCCATCAAGATGTCTGGCATTGGCAACAGCCATATCGGCATCAATGCCTCGCCTGAAGCGCAGGCCTGGTTCGATCAGGGGCTGAGCCTCCTTCACGATTTCTGGGACTACGAATCCGCGAAAGCCTTCGAGCAATCGATCCGCGTCGATCCCAAATGCGCCATGTGCCAATGGGGACTCGCGGCGGCGCTCGGCACCCGCGGTACGGAGGCCGTGGCCTATGTCAGGCAGGCCCTCGCGCAGGCAGAAGCGCTCAAGAAGCATGCCAGTGCATCCGACAAACTCTACATCGATGCGGCACAGGCCGGTTTCGACGCCAAGGGCGACGACCACAGCGCAGAGATCAACCTCCTCCGCAAGCTGATCAAAAAATCTCCCCACGATATCGAAGCCCGCATTTTTCTCGCCGAAGCAGTGGGCGACGGCTACGACGACAACGGCGAGCCCAAGGCCGGACAGAAGGAACGCATCGCGATTCTCGAAGGCGTGCTGCGCGAGGCTCCCAACGACTCCGCCGCCAATCATTACTGGATCCACGCCATGGAGCCGAGCAATCATCCCGAGCGCGCCATCTCCAGTGCCGCGTTACTCGCGAGCCTTGCTCCAACCTCAGGCCACATGGTCCACATGCCGGGCCACATATACTACCGCGTCGGCGACTACGCGCAGGCTGAGCATTGGTTCACGGCCTCGATACAGGCTGACGAAACATACATGCGCTCGCAGCACGTTGGCGTCGATGACGATTGGAACTACGTCCACAACATGATGTACGCCATCGCGAATCTGATGGAGCAGGGAAAACTCGAGCAGGCCAACGCTCTCTCCGATCGCCTTGCCGGTGCGCGCGGCAAGCTTTCCGCCACGCTGTATATCTGGTCGGCCCGCGACCAGATGGCCCGCATCAGCCGCCGCCTTCCCGTTGCCTTGCGAACCGCCGATTGGAATTCTGTCCTCACTCTTCTCGATCAGGCAAACATCCCCGACACTGAGAAGGCTGCCAATCTCCGCTTCCTTGCATCCTCGCTCGGCGACTTCGCGCGTGGCATGCGCGCCCTTGAGAACGACGATGTTCGTTCCGCAGAGATAGCCTCTGACCACATGGATGCCAGCCTCTGGCGGGCCCAACGCGATGCCGAAGCAAAGGAGGAGCCCAAGACGCGCGCCGACGCCGCGCAAAAGAAGAAGCAGCAGGATCCGGCTCCGGCTCTTCCCATCTCGCCCGACGCCATGGCTGGACCGCTGCTCAAGGCTCTTAGTGTCGCCTCTCTCGAACTCCGCGCCGGTGTCCTCGCCGCCCAGGGGAAACTGGATGTAGCCAAGAAGAACTATGCTGAAGCCATTGCTGCTGAAAAAAAGCTCGGCTACCACGAACCGCCCATGTACATTCGCCCCGTCGGCGAAAACGAAGCTGCCACACTTCTCCGCTCCAAAGATTACGCAGGAGCCAAGGCGGCTTACGAAGTTGCTCTGCAAGAGCGACCCAACTCCGGCTTCTCGCTGTACGGCCTGGCGCATGTGCGTGAACTCTCCGGCGACGCCGTTGGCGCGCGCGCAGCCTATGCGGCGTTTCTCAAAGTCTGGGCCTCCGCCGATCCGGCGCTACCGGAAATTGAGCACGCGCACAAGATCGTCGATGGCACCAACCTCGCTGCCCGCTAGTCTCCTGCGATTCAATGCGGCTTTCTGCGGCTTCGCGCAATCGAATTGAATCCCGTCCGGCTCATCACAATTCACTTGCAAACCGCAACTCAATTCGGAACAATTGCTCCGCATCGCAGGATTCAAAATCAGGAGTTTTCCCCGCATGAGCAACGTGCGTGTCTTGGTCGGAACGCGTAAAGGCGCTTTCATCCTCACCTCGGACGGCAAACGAAAAGACTGGCAGGTCTCCGGCCCGCACTTCGCGGGCTGGGAGATCTATCACATGAAAGGTTCGCCGGTGAATCCGGATCGAATCTACGTCTCGCAGACCAGCGGATGGTTTGGTCAGATACTGCAGGCCTCCGACGACGGCGGCAAAACCTGGTTCCAGCCCGGGGTCAAGCCTGAAGACACGAAGCCGCAGTGGCCGCCGGTGAAAAGCAATCGCTTCGCCTACGACGCCTCAAACGAAACCGGCAAGCCGCTCACCACGCATCAGTGGTACGACGGCACCCAGCATCCATGGGAGTTCAAGCGCGTCTGGCATCTCGAGCCATCGCTCACTGACCCTGATACCGTCTACGCCGGCGTTGAAGACGCTGCGCTTTTCCGCTCCACCAATGGCGGCGTCAGCTGGCACGAGCTTCCTGCTCTGCGAGGCCACGGCACCGGTCCAAACTGGCAGCCGGGCGCGGGCGGCATGTGCCTTCACACCGTCATCCTCGACCCCTCCGACCCCAACCGCATCTACATCGCTATCTCCGCCGCCGGAGCCTTCCGCAGCGACGATGGCGGCGCGTCCTGGAAGCCGATCAACAAGGGCCTGGTCTCCAACATGATGCCCAATCCCACCGCCGAAGTGGGCCACTGCGTCCACCACATCGCCATGAACCCAACGCGCCCCAACGTTCTCTTTATGCAAAAACATTGGGACGTCATGCGCTCCGACGATGCCGGCGACAACTGGACGAAGATCAGCGGCAACCTTCCCACCGATTTCGGCTTCGTCATCGATGTGCACTCTCACGAGCCGGAGACCATCTACGTTGTGCCCATCAAGAGCGACTCCGAGCATTTCCCCCTCGACGGTAAGCTGCAAGTCTTCCGCAGCAGCACCGGCGGCAACGAGTGGGAGCCGCTCACCAAAGGCCTGCCGCAGGAAAACTGCTACGTCAATGTCTTGCGCGACGCCATGGCCGTCGACACGCTTGACGGCTGCGGCATCTACTTCGGTACTACCGGCGGCCAGGTCTATTGCTCACCCAACGGTGGCGATTCGTGGCAGCCCATCGTCCACGACCTCCCCGCGGTGCTCAGCGTTGAGGTTCAAACTCTTGTTGGATGAATTCGCTTTTCGCCGCACGTCAGTCATCGCGAGAATGTTTTTTTGAGTGTTTCAATTGACTCGATGACCGGCGCCTCCGGGATGGATTCTCAGACAGGGGAAAGTGCAGTTGATCCCAATCGATATGCCTGACCCCGCAACCATCCGCGTCCAGCTCCCCTATCACTTGCGCACCCTCGCGCGCATTGATGGGGAGCTTGCGCTCACAGTTGCTTCGCCCGCCACCATTGGCTCCGTCCTCGACGCCCTTGAAGCCCGCTACCCCATGCTGGCCGGTACGATCCGTGAACACGATACAGGCAAGCGTCGTCCCTTCCTGCGCTTCTTCGCCTGCGAAGAAGACCTCTCGCTCCAGCCTCTCGACACACCTCTACCCACCCCCGTTGCGGAGGGCAGGGAACCGCTGCTCATCATCGGCGCGATCGCCGGAGGCTAGTCGCTGTCATTCTGACGCCCGGTGATCCTGGCGGTAAAATTCCGCGACTGGGTAGGACCGTGATCGGGCCACCGCATTGATCCATCGCTAAAGCGCGGTTGTGTTGCGAGGCAAGGGACGCGATTACTTCAGTGCTTGTCCGGACGGATTGCTCGGAACGGCGAGTCGTTCAATCCGGTTACTGAAAACACAAATCGGCGCGGCAATCAGCAGTACTATGAATTTTCTGCGCGCGTGAACGGTTCCGCCCTTCTTTGCATATACTGGATTCCCCCACTGGTTCATCCATAATGCAATTTTCCGCGCTCGACGATGCCCATTTCTTCCTGATGGAAGCCAAAGGCCTTCCCGCGATTCCCAGTGCATCGGTGCGGCTCAGCCGGTGCGTACGTGCCTGCATCTTGCTCAGCTGGGTCGGGCTTGAGGACGGATTGGATTGTGCCGTCGAAGGCTGGGGCGCGCGCGGTCTGACAATCAAGGCCCTCCCTACAAAACTGAAAGTGCGAATGCTGGCGTTTCTTCTGCCCCTTTCTGAACCCTCGCGGGTAGACGCAGAGTTCGATCGCCTGCGCAGAATTCGCAATCAGCTGGCCCATCCAAGGGATAAAGAGGCCAGTCCTCCGCCGACACTCATCGACGCGGAGCAGACCTTTCAATTCTGTTTGGGGACACTGCGAGCTATCAATACCTACGGAATTGCGGGCGCATCACGCGAATCGAACGGCCGTCTCGCCCACACTCCGGCCATCGCTCGAGATATTCCGAGAATCCCTCCGGCTAAAGAACGGAAGACGAGTAACCTCTCAACGATAAGTCGAAAGAGCGCTTCTCAATGATGGGCGATTCCGCCTAAGGGCGCGACAGCCCTTGTCGATCGGGCACTACAAGGCATCGAAGCGGATCCATAGCAATCAAGTTCTACGTGCATTCCGAAACTGCTCTAGTGCTCGTCTTTCCCCGGCCGCAGCATCAGGTCGCGGATCGCTTCACGCGGGTCCTTGCTCTCGTCGAGAATCAGTTCCATCTGCTCCGTGATGGGCATCTCGATGCCATAGCGCCGCGCCAGCCCCAGCGCTGCGCGCGTCGTGCGTACGCCCTCTGCCACCTTGCCGCCCAGGCTTTCAAGAATCTCCGGCAGCTTCCGTCCGTGACCCAGCGCTTCGCCTACCGTGCGGTTGCGCGAGAGCGATCCCGTGCAGGTCAACACAAGGTCGCCTACCCCTGAAAGTCCGGCAAGCGTTTCGCGGCGGCCGCCGCAGGCCACTGCCAGCCGCGTAATCTCGGCGATACCCCGCGTCATCAATCCTGCGGCCGAGTTGTAGCCCAGCCCCACGCCCGCGGCAATACCCGCGGCAATCGCGATTACGTTCTTCAGCGCTCCACCCAGCTCGACGCCGATCACATCCGTCGATGTATAGAGCCTCCACGTTTCCGATGAAAAATCTTTCTGGATCAGGCTCGCAATTTGCGGATCGCTGAATGCCACCGTTACCGCGGTCGGCTGACCTTGCGCCACCTCGATTGCGAAACTCGGTCCCGAGAGCGCGCCAATCGAGAGCAGAAGCCCGGCTGGCTCCAGCACCTCCGAAATCACCTGGGTCATGCGCAGAAAGGTGCGATCCTCCACGCCTTTGGTTGCGCTCACAATAAACTGCCCGTTGCGTAAATGCGTCCGAAGCCGTGCCAGCGTTGGCCGCAGAAACTCGGACGGGATCACCGACACAAGCACATCGGCCTCCGTCACCCGCGCCATCTCCGCCGTCACCTGCAAATCCGCAGGCAAGGGAAATCCCGGAAGAAACAGGACGTTCTCGCCCGCGTCATGAATCTTTTGGGCCTCATCCGCACTGTGCGACCAGAGCGTGACCTGGTGACCGCCGCGGCGATGCAACGTCAGTGCGATCGCCGTGCCCCACGCTCCTGCGCCAAGAACCGCAATCCGACTCATGCGGGCTTTCCTTCCTGGCCGCGCCGTCCAAAGCGGCTCTCCGTTCCCGACAGCAGACGGTGAATGTTCTGGCGATGCTTGGCGATAATCAGTAGCGCCACAATTGCCTGCACTGCAAGAAAGAACGGCGGCTTGTCCCCCGACACCAGAAACCAGGCAAACCCGGGGAAGCAAGCAGCGCCCAAAATCGAAGCGAGCGAAACAAATCGGCTGATCGCCAGCACCAGCCCGAACACCGTAATTGCCGCCAACGCAGCCAGCGGCGCCGCCACCAGAAAAACGCCGAACCCGGTGGCCACGCCTTTGCCGCCCTTGAAGCCCAGCCACACCGGAAACATGTGACCCAGCACCGCACACAGCGCCGCCAGCGCCTCGACGTTGCGCTCCGGGATATTCGCCATCAAATAAGGAGCCAGGGCCGCGCCCAGCCATACGGCGCAACAGCCCTTCAGCATGTCAAGCAGAAACGTCGCCGCACCCAGTCCCCGAGCTCCCGAGCGCAATACGTTGGTCGCGCCGATATTGCCGCTGCCGAGCTTGCGAATGTCTTGCTTGCGAAAGATGCGCATTAATAAATATCCAGTTGGGATCGACCCAAGCAAGTAAGCCGCCACCACAACTAGAAGACTTCCAACGGGCATAACGAGAACGAGTGTAGCAGGTACGGCGCCTAGGACATGCGCCCGCGACGCGTCAATGGACCCCCCTGCGCAATGCCCCATTCCGGCTTAGAACATCTCATCTGCCGACGGCCCATAGAGCGCCGGGACCGTCGACGCAGCCAGCCGCAGATAAACAGTCAGCTGCCCGCGATGATGCGCCAGGTGGCCGAACACCGCGTCCGCAATCATCAGGTGCCGCGGTTGCTGCTGCACAGTCCGGCCGCCCATCCTGAACGCCCACGGCGTCATTAGATGCTCGTCTGTCGTGGCCCAGAGCGCTTGGCGCGATTGATCGAGTCCCGCGTCGAGGCTGGCCAGCAGTTCTGCTCTTGTCGAGACTGGCCTGGTGCGAAAACCTTCTGAATCGGGCCTGTCGAGGTCGAGCTCATCGCGCTCAATCATGAAAGCAATCCAGCCCGGCATCCCGGCCACGAGCGCAGCCAGATAGCCCAGCTCCATCGATCGCTCATGCGGCTTGAAGCCGTTCTGCCCTTCAGGCACGCGCTGCAGGGCTTTGCGGGTCAACGCCCCTTCACGCTCAAGCTGCGCTACAAATAGCTCTGTCAACGTCATTTTCATATCTCCTTCAAAAGCGGGTCTCGTTCAGAAGAGAAGGGAAGCGTCGCTACCTCAGCGGCTGCATTGGGCGCGGGGCTCAAGCTCGTAAAGAGCCGATGCGTTCCCATATTTGAAGAGCGCGTACCACGCGTCCAGCTCCTCGTGACTGTAGAGATGGAGCGCTTCGAAAATCTCTCGGGCGAAATCGACAGGGGCAACGCCCGACGCCGTGATCACGCCCTGGTCAGAGACCGCCGGCTTATCGCGATAGAATCGTCCTCCGCGATACCCGCTCGCCGCGAGATATTCACGCGCATTGCTGGTGTGATAGCGGTTGTCCAGAAGTCCGGCCTGCGCTAGCGCCAGGGTAGCCGCGCAGATTGCCGCCACCGGAACACAATGCGCAATGAACCTTCGCGCCATCGCGATCGCGGCTGCATTCGCGCCGTATTCCCAGCTCTGGCCGCCCGGCAACAGAAGCATGCTGCTCGTAAATGGCGAGATCTCGCCCAGCGCTATATCCGGCTGAATCCGAACCCCGCCCATGGTCATGATCGGCTCCCCAGTCAGCCCCGCCGTGACGATGCGATACCGGCCCGGCAAACGCTGGAACTGCGGATTCTGGATCGCGGCTACAGCAAATGCAGCCTCCCAGTCGGCCATGGTGTCAAAGACAAATAGATGAATTGCACTATCACGCATATGCCACCTCGATCTCACATACTCATCATCTTTCTTGAAATATGACAATCAGTGTCATATATCATCGGAAAGAATAAAAATGTTGTGAACGGGAAGGGAATCGAGCTGTGAAGGCTGACCGGCTGCTCTCGGTGTTGATGTTGTTGCAGGCCAGGGGCCGCGCCACCGAGCGCGAACTCGCCGAGCGGCTCGAGGTTTCGCAGCGCACCATTCACCGCGACCTTGAATCGCTCAGCGCCGCGCACGTGCCGGTGGTCGCCTTGCGCGGATCGCAGGGCGGTTGGGAGCTCGAAAAGGGATGGCGCACCCAGGTTCCCGGACTCAACGAAGCTGAATTGCGCGCGCTCCTCATGGCACAGCCTCGCGCGGTGGGTCATCCGCGCCTGGCCGCCGCAGCAGAGAGCGCGCTCAACAAGCTGATGGCCTCGCTGCCCGGCCCCATGCGTGCTCAGGCCGCCGCCATGCGCGAGCGCCTGCACGTGGATGCGACCGGCTGGCACGACACCGGCGAAGATCTCTCGATGCTGACCACGGTGCAGGATGCCGTGGCCCGCGAGCGCAAGCTGGCCTTCGACTACACCAAGGCCAATGGCGAAAAAGCTCCGCGCACCGTCGATCCCCTGGGCCTCGTCGCCAAGGGGCTTAGCTGGTATCTGGTCGCTCGCGGCGCCAATGGCGTTCGCACCTATCGCGTCTCGCGCATGGAAGCCGTGACTGTACTGGCCGGCGGATTCGAGCGGCCGCCCCGCTTCGATCTCGCTGAATTCTGGAAGCAGTCAACCGCAGAGCTTGACCGCCTCCGGAATCGTTACCCCGTCGTTCTCTCCGTCACGCCCTCGGCTGTACAGCAGTTGAAGAACTGGTGCGTCGCCAGGCTTGTTGAGTCGGGAGACCCTGGCAATCGCGTCCAGATTGAGGCGGATTTTGATTCCGAGTTGCACGCGCGCTTCATCGTCCTCGGTTTTGGATCGGCCGCACGCGTCCTCAAGCCGGACCCGCTTCGCCGCTGGGTGCAATCAGAGGCTCGCCTCGTCGCCGGAGGAAAGATTCGCAAGTCGCCACAAGATTGATCGCGACCATGCTCGAGTCTCCCGTGTATAGTTGGGGCTCTCCCCAGGGTCCAACAATCTTCACTTCTCATGAAAGGCGGGTTTATGCCCAGCTATCTCGTTCAGGCGTCGTACACCATCGAAGCGCTCCAGGCTTTGATCAAGAAGCCGCAGGATCGCACTGCGGTTGTGGCCAAGGCTGTCGAAAACCTTGGTGGCACGTTAACCGGTCTCTGGCTGTCGTTTGGCGACCAGGACATCGTAGCCATCGCCGACTTGCCCAACAACGTCAGCGCCGCGGCGCTGTCTCTCGCCATTGCAGCAGGTGGCGCATTGAAGAGCACCAAGACGACGCCCTTGCTCACCGTAGCCCAGGGAGTTTCGGCGTTGAAGAAAGCGTCATCCTCCGGGTATACGCCCGTCACTAAAGCTTGATTCTCAGACTGCTCCATCGAGCACACGTTGAGGGTGAAGCAAGTAAGTGGGTGCCCCAGGTCCCTGTGTTGGGACCTGGGAAAGCATGAACCTGAAACAACCTTTGTGCCGCCTCAATCCACCATCAGCTCGCCCGGCAGAATAGGTCGCGTGCGCGGCAGGGCGCCGTTGTATGCGGCCACGCCCATCGCAATCAAGGTCGCCGCATACACCGCCAGCTTGATCAGGCTCCCGATTCGCGTCGCCGGCAGCGTCTTCCACAAGACCAGCAGAACCGTCTGTGCAATCGTCACGGCCCACACCGAGCCGTAGAAATAGCGTCTCTCCGTCCCTTCGCCTTTGGTCGATCGCCCCACGCGCGGCAGCTTGCCGGCCGCACCCAGCAGCAGGATCAGCGCACACAGCGGCAGGTAGGCATACTGGTAAAGCTGCTTCATATACCAAACGCCTGTGAGGCTCGCGATCGCGAGACCGGTAAGATTCAGCAGCGCGAAATTCAACACCGCATTCCACGCGAACGTATAGCAGACTTTGCGATACAGCGGGTTAGGCTTGTCTTCGTCGAAGCGCAGAATGTAAGGGCGCGGCTCAACGCCGGGCATCTGCCCATAGAGCCCCGCGATGCCGGTGCCGAGCAACACCGCTGCGAGCCATGCGGAATTAGCCCAGCTGAACCCGTGCGCAAAAAGCGAAAACGTGAGCGGCCCCGGCGCAAGAAAGAACACCCAGATCCAGATGGGCCAGTGCAGCACCCGATAGTAGCCCTTGTTGCGTTGCCGCATCTTGCGGGCATCCGCATATTCCACCTTACCGCTGTAGCGCATGGCCGGAGTTTTGCAGAGTAGAGGGATTCGCGTCAATGCGAAATCCCTCCCGCCTACATCAGCTTCCTGCGGATCAGGTCCAGCGCCTGTTGCGCCGCCCACTGCCGTACCCGGTCCCGATCACCGCGAAATGTGCGATTGAACGAGTCTGTTTTCTGCGCATCGGAGACAGCAAAAAACACCAGCCCCACAGGCTTCTGCTCGGTGCCGCCGGTCGGACCCGCGATGCCTGTCACGCCCACGCCCAGCGTCGCACCCGTGCGCTTGCGGATCCCGTCCGCCATAGCGCACGCCACTTCAGACGAAACCGCGCCATGCTGCGCAATCAATTCCGGCGGAACATTTGCGAACGATGTCTTGAGCGGGTCGGAGTACACCACGGCTCCGCCCAGAAATGACCGCGAGCTTCCCGGTACACCCGTGATGCGCTGCGCCACAAGCCCTCCGGTGCAGCTTTCTGCAACTGCCAGCGTCGCCTGCCGCAGCCCAAGATAGTACAGAACAATTTGCTCCAGAGATTCGCCCTCAGACGAATAGAGCCAGTCGTCGAGCGCTTCTTCCAGCTTTCCCGCCAGCTCATCCACGCGATGATCCGAGGCCGCCTGCGTCGCCTTTGAGCAGATCAGCGTCAACTGGATGTCGCCGTTGTGCGCCAGAATCGTGGTCTCCACGTCTGCGTATTCGGTATAGATCGGGGCCAGCAGCTTGTCGGCCTGCGACTCGGGAATCATCGCGGCCTTCAGCGTGCGCACTGCAATCGAGCGCGGCGGCAGTTCGTTGCGCAAACGCGGCAGGCACTCGGTATCAAACAGCGCGTGGCACTCGTGTGGAGGCCCCGGCACCATCATGATCAGCTTGCGATAGCCTTCGAACGTCGTGTCCAGCCACTGCCCCGGCGCGCTCCCGTTGGGATTGGTCAGCACGGTCGCGCCCTGGATTACGTCGGCTTGTTTGAGATTGTTTTCCGGCATCGAGATGCGCCAGGTCGCGGCCCGTGCATGCAGGGCAGCCACCTGCGCCGGTTCGCGCCGCAGGGTCAACGACAGCGTCTCGGCCACGGCTTCCCGCGTCAGGTCGTCTTCTGTCGGCCCCAGTCCGCCCACAAGAATGACGATGTCAGTCCGATGCAGCGCGGTTCGGATCGCGCTGACCAGGTCTTTGCGCCGGTCCCCGACGATCGTCTTGAATGCGACCGTTACGCCGATATCGTTCAGCTTTTCCGTGATGTAGAGGGAGTTCGTGTCCTGCCGGAACGGGGTCAGCATCTCGGATCCGACAGCAATGATTTCCGATTTCATAAACGCAGCAGCGAGCTCCGGTCTTCAGGCTTGTTTGGGTTGCGTCCGTAACGGAACTCGCTTCCGCTTGTGTCTGGCCGCGCCTGCAAGGAGGCAACCGTGAAGCACAATTCGGAAGCTAGGAAGCAAGCATCCCTTCGACGCCCAACTCCACATCATAAACGGCTTCATTGGTCGCCAGGATTGTGGAACCCAGGGGCGAAAAGGCGACACCCACCAGGTTATTCCCGCTCAACACAAGGCTCGCTTCTCCTGCCGCTGTCACCCGCACCAGCCCTCGTTGCCCGCGCAGGCAGGCCGCTACGTACACGTCGCCTTCCTTTGAGAGCGCCAGCCCCTGCGGCCTTCCCAGCCCGCGGAACCACGCCTTGGTCTCGCCATGCGAATCAATCGACCAGATGGCGTCGTTCGAGCAAAGCGTCGGACCCGTCACATACAGTGTCCCCTGCGGATCGATGGCCAGGTGATACGCCGCGATGCTCGGTTCAAGCGTCGCGTGCACAAAGATTTTGCGGTCGCGATCGATCTTGAAGATCGTTCCGCTCCGGTCTCCAACAAAGAGATTGCCTTCCCGGTCGAACACCGCGCCCGTGGCCACCCCCATCCCCTCGCAATACAGGGTCGATTCGCCCGCGCCATCCACGCGATACACATTGCCTTCCGCGCGCGATGTCACGTACAGATCGCCTTCAGGGCTGAAGGCCAGGCCCGTCGCGTTCAAGATTCCAGTCACAAACGGTGTCGCCCGTCCGTCGGGACTGACGCGCACCACCGACACCGGCGTCTGCTTGCCGCGCGACCCTGAAATTGTCGAGTACACCATGCCCGACCGGCTTACAGCAGGGCTCGTGACGGGGTGCAACCCGCTGCTCAGCTCGTGCGCCACCTGGATCGGCGCCGCATTGCTCACTCCAACCGGCGAGCGCACTTCGATCAGCCCCGACGTAGCGTCCTCGGGAACCCGGAATGCCAACCGCGTTGGCCGGCTCATCAGCACATGCGCCGGCAGCGTTCCCACCAGCACCACGGGGTGGCCCGCCGCGTGCGGACCAAGATGCACGCCGG
Organism: uncultured Acidobacteriaceae bacterium; assembly: GCA_963760475.1. Classification (GTDB taxonomy): domain Bacteria; phylum Acidobacteriota; class Terriglobia; order Terriglobales; family Acidobacteriaceae; genus Telmatobacter. The sequence goes on from CAVXDG010000009.1 coordinate 528,701, forward strand.
TCAACTCCACTTCGCCCGAGGGAAGGGCGGAGGGGGGAACAATCCCGTCGATGCGAGGATCAGCGAAGACATCCTCCGCTGCAAATTGAGATCGTGTCCGTGCCATGGCGCGCCTTAGGTCTGCAGCGACGGTATGAAATGTCGCAGCAACCAACCTACTCCCAAAGCATACAGCCCGGCGGCCACGTCGTCGAAGACGATGCCCCATCCCTCCGGCAACTGTTCCAGCTGCCGCGCCGGAAAGGGTTTCGTAATATCAAACAGCCGAAACAACACAAGGGCGAGCAGCCCCGATCGCCATCCCGGTATGCAGCCCAACAGGGCGATCCACTGCCCGGCCACCTCGTCGATCACCACGAATTGCGGATCGTGCCGGCCGCTCTCCCGCGCCGCAATGGTCGCCGCCGGCACGCCCAGCGCGATCGACAGCACAATCCCGACGGCAAGCGCCGCCAGCAACGCCGATGCACCGGGATGCGCGCCCCACGCGTACGCTGCCCACAGCAGCACCGCTGCTACTGAGCCCCATGTCCCCGGCCCGGGCTTGCCTAGCCCCGCGCCAAAGAACGTCGCAATCGCCCAGGCCCACGTCGTCTTGCGCTGTGCAGGCGTAGCCGCAGCGTCGGTCGTCTTACTCATCGGATTCCTGATTCCGTTCGCCGCCCAACCCGCCCAGATCGTCCAGCACTTCAGGGTCCAGCACCGGTGAGCTGATCTTGTAGACCCCCATCGCCCACTTGCCTAAATCGATCTTGCGGCACCGGTCGCTGCAGAAAGGGAAGTCCTCATCCTTTGCCCGCACCAGCATCCCGCATATGGGGCAGCGCAGCACCTTTAACGATTTCTTTTTCGCGGTCACAGCTTGATCTCCGGCTGAATCCCAACAGGCGGTTTTCTTACCAACACAATAATTCCTGTCGACCAGGGCATTGGCAGCATCACAAATCTGTCGTCCGCTGCGAGGCGCTCGATCAACGCCTGCGCCTTCTCGCCGTGACCCTCCGGCCAGTTCGGCTGCGGCATCATGTCGTCAATTACGTAGAACCCGCCCGTCTTCACGATCGCGAGCGCTTCGTCCAAGGCCTCATACTTCCCAGGGACCGCATCGGCAAACACCAGGTCGAAGCTCTTCTTCGGCTGGCGCCATAAGAACGCGGCTCCATCATGCGTTACCAGCTTCAGGCGCGTGTCCTGGCACAGTGCCTCGCGCGCCACCGCCTGCACCTCTTCATCCGTATCGACGCTGATTAAGGACGACCCAGCATCCATGCCCGACAGGAGCCAGGCCGTTGCCAGACCGGTTCCAGTACCCAATTCAAGGAGCCGTCCGCAGGGCTTCGATGCTGCCAGCATCTGCAGCAGCGCCCCCGTGCGCGGTTCCGATGCCATGTCAAATTGCAGTTCAGCTGTGCGCGCCTGAATCGCCTCGATAGCCTGCGGTGGCCGGAAATAGCTCAGATCGTCCATTGCACTTCAGTCTAAAGCGAATCGGCGAGAATTCGAGCCACTACATCGTATGCGTGCGCCTCTGTGATCTCTGCGCGGTAGAACTTGCCCGTCTCCAACCGCTCCAAATTGCCGAAATCGTTGATGTACACCTTGCCGTCGATCTCCGGCGCATGGTACTCCGTACGGGCCTCCCAAAGCAGGTCCGTTTCCTGCGAAGGACCCTCGGCCAGTACGGTCACTTCGCGCCCCACCCACGCCTTCTTGGCGTGCTTGCTGATCCCTTGTTGCAGCTTCATCAGCCGACGCTTCCGCGCTTCAATCGTCCGCTTCGGCACTTGCGCATCCAGTGCGAACGCGCCCGAGCCTTCTTCGTGTGAGTAATTGAACACGCCCAGCCAGTCGAACTTCGCTTCGCCAATAAACTGCTCCAGAATCTCAAAGTCGCGGAGCGACTCGCCGGGAAAGCCGACGATGAACGATGTGCGCAGCGCAATCCCCGGCACCGCGGCCCGCACCTTCTCCAGCGTCTTCAAAAAAATCTCCGCCCCCGCCCCGCGCTTCATCCGCTTCAGCACATCGGGCGACGCGTGCTGCAACGGCACGTCAAGGTACTTGCAGATGTTGTCGTGCTTCGCGATGGTCTCCAGCAGCCGCCCCGTAATCCTGTTTGGATACGCGTACAGGAACCGCAGCCAGCGCAGCCCTTCGATGCCGGCCAGCGTGTCCAGAAGCGTGGCCAACCCGTCTTTCAGACCAAGATCCTCGCCGTAGCACGTCGTGTCCTGCCCAATCAGCGTGATCTCTTCCACGCCGCTCGCCACCAGCCGCTGCGCCTCCGCAACCACCGACTCGAACCGCCGCGAACGAAACTTCCCGCGCAAATTGGGAATCACGCAGAAGCTGCAAGGATGGTCGCAGCCCTCGGCAATCTTGACGTACGCTGACGTCCGTCCTGTTGACAACAGCCGCGGCGTGTCTTCGTTGTAGAGATACGTCGGCAGCAGATGCCCCGCGCCCTGCCACTCTTCGCGGCTAAACCGGCCTTGGCGCTCCCGCGCGTCTCCCTCTGGACGAGATCCCTGCGGATCGTTCTCAGTGGAATGAGGGTGGTTGGCTTTATGCGTGCCCGCCTCCGACTCCCGTCCCGAACGAATCTCGGCGTGTCCATTCCCGCTCAGAATGTTGAACGGCGATGGCGCAGCGACGGTCATGGGCGCAATCCCCGCCGCTTCCAGTATCGATTCCAACTCGCCCGTCCCCACCACCGCATCCACTTCAGGAATGTTCTTGCGAATCTCGTCGCGATAGCGCTCCACCAGGCACCCGGCCACAATCAACTTCGTTGCCCGGCCTTCGGTCTTGTGCCTGACCATCTCCAGAATCGTGTCGACGGATTCCTGTTTGGCCGTATCGATAAAGCTGCACGTGTTGACCACCAGCACATCCGCATCTTCCGGACGCGCTGTCAATCGCGCACCGGCGCGGTCCAGCAGCCCCATCATCACCTCGGAATCAACCAGGTTTTTCGGGCAGCCTAACGAAATAAAGCCCACGGTGGGCGCCGTGGGTGGGGAAACTTTGCTCACCTGTCCATTGTACCGGGAACTCGATTTTCGCGCCTTGGTCAGCACGACCGAGGGTGCCCCATCCTTTCCGCTTCTTTCTGCGGAAAGGGTGGGAAAGCACGAACCCCAAAGATTTCATCAACGAGCAAAGCCTCAATCGGCGCGGTCGGCCCCGTTACTTCTTCGCCGCCTTCACCGCAATCCCCGCCGCGGCCAGCATCCCCTTGGCATCCGCCGAATACGGTCCCGAAGGATCAAGGTCGAGATACTTCTGCAGCGCCTCGGCGCAACCCGCGGGCAGCGTCAGCTTCTGCGTTTTCGCATCAACCGTCGCCTGCGCCGCCAGTCCCTGCCCCTTGTAGAAATAAAGAACCGCGCGCGTTGGATCCACTGCGATTGCCTTCTCCGCCGCCGCTACCTGCTCCACCGCGTTCCCAGCCTGCAAGAAAAACACTGCTTCATTGCGATAGTAGAGTGGCGCCTGCTCTGGAAAATCCTTGGCCGCCTCGTCGAAGGCCGCCTTTGCTTCCGGAACTTTGTTGGAAACAATGTAGAGTTGCCCGAGGCTCGAATAGCTGATGCCTTCAATCTCCGCGCGGGTCTTGCCTTCCGGTGTCGAAGCAACCCTCTGGACACTGATGTGACCCACGGTGCCCTTTCCCTCAGCGTAGAAGGCGCCTGAAATCGGCTGCTTCTGGTTTGGTTCGCCGCCGCCCACCGCTGCTTTGAAGCTGGTCTCCGCCTCGGCGTACTTCTTCAATCCCAATTGCGCCTGGCCCAGCTCGATCCACAGGTAAGGCATATCGCCCCGAAGCGCCGTGTCGCGCGCCATCAGGGTCTCCGCGTCGGCATAGCGCTTCTCCTGGTTGGCGGTACGCGCTGTTTTCAAGTCCGCGTTGGCAGCCTCAATCGCCAGCTGCCCCGCTACCGGCGCCGTCGTCGCCGCCGCCGGCTTTTGTTCCGGGCTCTGACCCAACGGCGGCAGTTGCGCCGAAACCGATACGGAGATAGAAAAAAACGCTAAGGAAAGAAGCAGCAGCCCGCGCCTCATTTCGCGCCCTCCTCAAGATGGATTCACGAAGCGCCCAAAGAATAACCCATTCCCCTCTTTTCGCGATATTCAGCGCCCCGCAGCCGATCGAAGCATGGTCGCGGCAACCGATACGCTCTCCTGTCACGGTGGTAAAATCCATAAGTGCCGGGTCCTACGCGACGTAATCCCGCCAACCCCGCCAGGTCCGGAAGGAAGCAACGGTAACGGGCTAGTACGGGCGCAGTAGGTCACCCGGTACTTTTTTGGCGCCAGACGCGCTTTTGCTGCAGCCGCTTCGGTTCTTTTCTGAACCCGCGGCCGCGCAAAATGCCCGAGGGCGCTTTTACTTTGGGTTCGGGGCCACGGGTCCCGCGATAGAGAAGATGTCGCCAGCTTTCCGGCAACATCTGCAGAGTTCAGTAAGGAGAAGTCCGTTGACCCTGTCCGTTCGCCCCGTCGTAGGACGCCGCGCCAAAATCACTGCGCTCGGCACCTACGTCCCTCCCCAGGTCCTCACCAATCAGGACCTCGAAAAAATAGTGGATACAACCGATGAGTGGATCCTGAGCCGTACCGGGATTCGCGAGCGGCATGTGCTGGCCAAGGGACATGGCGTAAGCGACATCTGTGTTGAAGCAGCCAAGAAATGCCTCGCCGCGCGCGGTATCGCGCCCACTGAAGTCGAAGCCATCATCGTTGGTACCGTCACTCCCGACATGATGTTTCCCTCCACTGCGTGTCTGGTCCAGGACAAGATCGGAGCCAAAGGAGCCTGGGGATTCGACGTCTCCGCCGGCTGCTCCGGCTTCGTGTTCGCCCTCCAGGCCGGCGTCAAGCTTGTCGAGAGCGGCGCTCACGCTAAAGTCCTGGTCTGCGGAGCCGATGCCAATACCCGCATGACCGACTACACCGATCGCGCCACCTGCGTCCTCTTCGGCGACGGCGGCGGCGCCGTCCTCATCGAACCCTGCGAAGAAGGCGAAATCGGCTTCATTGACTTCGTTCACGAAATCGATGGCGCCGGCGGCGTGGCCCTCAACCTCAAGGGCGGCGGCAGCCTCAATCCGCCCACCCACGAAACCATCGATAAGAAAATGCACTACATCTATCAGGATGGTCAGGCGGTTTATAAGTTTGCCGTTCGCAAGATGGCCGAAGCCACCACCAAAGTTCTCGAGCGCAACGGCGTCACCGGCGCCGACCTCGGCTGCTTCATTCCGCACCAGGCCAACAAGCGCATCATCACCGCTACCGCGGACCGTCTCGGCATGGATCCCGAGCGCGTCATCATCAATATCGAAAAGTACGGCAACACCTCTGCCGGCACCATTCCTCTTGCCATGGAAACCGCGATCGAGCAAGGCAAGCTCAAGAAGGGCGATCTTGTCCTGCTCGCCGCCGTCGGCGCTGGCTTTACGGTCGGCGCCGCGCTGCTGCGCTGGGAAATTTGAACAGAGCGGCCAAGGAACGGTGGGTCGGGAAGATCGACTAGTCTGCTCGAAAATGGGTGCCCCAGGTTTCGATCTTGAGACTTGGGAAAGCATGAACCCCGGGCACTTCTCAGATCATCCTGCCCAGCTCACCCTGTCAAGCTTCATCTCGTACTCCGGCAGCACCCCCGTCTCCGCTGCCATTCTGAAGAATCCTCGCATCCCTTCCAGGCATTCCTCGTCCAGCACGTAGTGGATGTTCTCCGACAGATACGACTGAATCGTCTGCTCGGTCAGCGCAATCTTCTGCGACCACTCCACCGCCAGGTCGTCGATATGCGCCAGGCCATGATCCCGCGACTGGATGAGGTCGCGCGCAACCTGCTCCTGCAAAGATCCGCCCCACGCAGTGGTGCCGTGCGCAGCACACCAGACAGCGGACACAAAGGGCAGCCCCGTCAGCGTCACCCACTCCTCGGCCAGGTCGTGATACACCAGCTCTTCGCCGGTGCGTTCGAATTGGTTGTGCCGTTCCTCCAGCGCCATCAACGCTGGGTCGCCAATCAGGATTGCCGCATCGGCGCGCTCCAGCATCGCATCAAGATCTGCCGCCATCGGCACGAACGCAGCGTCTGCATTGCCCCATTTGTGAAAGAGAATGCGCGCGTACGCAATCGTTGTGCGGCTCGCCGTATCCGCAGCCACGCTGTGCAGCGCCTTCAACTCCTGCCCCGCGCGGCGCACCAGCAGAAGCGACCGCACTTTGCCTTTGGAGGCGATCGTGCAGCCTGGCAACACCCGCAGTCCCGGCACCGTCGCCAGGGCCGCAATCGGCACCAGCCCCAGGTCGGCCGCGCCCGAAGCCAGCCGGTCCGCACACTCCGACGGCAGCATCCAGTCAATCGCATAGCGCCCGGCAAGTTCCTCCTGCAAGGGAGGGTGCTCGAAGTCCCACATCAGCGGGGCGGGATTCAGAAACCGAATGGCTGCAATCCGCAGCTTGCGATCTGCCTGAGCGTTCACTCTTCCTTAGACTACCAATCCGGGCAGAACGATGCGTGCAACCGTAACCTGCTTTACCGCTGCGCTTCCCATCCTCGCAACACCTGTGTCCGCCATCCTTGACTTCCAGTTCCAACGCCGGTTACTGTCACCGCAATTATCCAATGAAAGTAGATCCGGTTACCCTGCGGTGGATCGGACGTGCGTCCTGACGCATCTGTGTGCTCTTGTGAATCCAGGCTCTCTCTCTCAACCGGCCACTTCCTTTGTGTCCGCTGTCTCTGCTTCACTCCCGCTCGACGACGACAGACTCGCCTGGCTTGCGCTCACTCTCGCCCCCGGCCTCGGCCCTCGCCGCATTCTCGACGCGGTCAAAAGGATGAGCGCTCCCAGTGACATCTTCCGCATCTCCCTCACCGAACTCGAATCTCTCCATTTCCCCGCACACGCCGCGCAGTTCATCTTCGACGGCCAGGCACGCCGCGCTGCCGAAGAAGAGTGGGTGCGGATCGTCGAACTTGGCGCAAACCTTCTCACCTTCGGCTGCTCCGCTTACCCCGAGCGCCTCAAGGAAATCTACGACCCCCCGCCAGTCCTCTGGATTCGCGGCGCAATCGATCTCCTGGCTCGCCCTGCCATCGCCATCGTGGGCACACGCCATCCCTCGCCCTATGGCTCGGGCGTTGCCGAAATGCTGGCGCGCGACCTGTCCGCCCGTCGCTTGTTGATCGTCAGCGGCATGGCACGCGGCATCGACACCTGCGCCCACAAGGGAGCACTCAGCGCGCGCATGCCCACCGTCGCCGTATGGGGAACAGGCATCGACGTTGTCTATCCCAAGGAGAACAAGAAGCTCGCTGACGAAATCCTCGCCGCCGGCGGTACCATCGCCAGCGAAGTGCCGATGGGCACTTTCCCTGCCCCACAGAATTTTCCGCGCCGTAATCGCATCCTCAGCGGCCTCAGTATCGCCGTGCTTGTCGTCGAAGCCGGCGAGAACTCCGGCACCCGCGTCACCGCCCGCTGCGCCGCCGAGCAGAATCGCGATTTGTATGCTGTGCCCGGCAACGTTACCAACAAGAACTCCTGGACCCCCAACACCTTGATTAAACAGGGTGCAAAGCTCGTCGCCACCTGGGAGGACATCTGGGAAGATCTGCCCTCGCAAGTGCGTGTCGAGCTCGAGGCCGAGGCCCAAGCTGAATCCGGCCATGAATCCAAAGGCCAACTCGCCGCATCTCTTCTGCCTGAACCGGTCCTGCGGCCCCAGGAGTCCATGGTCCTCGAAGTTCTGCACGTCGATCGCTCGCTGCAGATCGACGAAATCCTCGACCTCCTGGAGAGCCAGCTGACCTCCTCCGAGGTCTTCACCGCCCTCTTCGAGCTTGAGATCGCAGGCCGAATCCGGCAATTGCCGGGAAAGAATTACGTCCGTGCGTTGTGAGAACAGCTACCTCGAAAATCGTCCCCAACAGTGCGGTTCTGCGAAACTTACCGCAACGTTGGCGGTTTTCGCGGGTACTCAATCAGGAACGTTTCGCACCGCAATCGTTTCTTTGCGAGTGGAAACGAAGCCCGGTTCCGTGTTAGCGTGCAACTCTTGTAGTCCATTTTCCTCAGGCTCGCGAACCGCGACCGTGCACAATGTCGGTACACACCGCTCGGGGACCAAACGAAATACGCCTTCCTCAGTCCAACAGGCCGTGCGGAAGCAGGAACAATGAATAAGGATAGTGATGAGTAAAACACTGGTGATCGTCGAATCCCCGGCTAAGGCCAAGACGATCGAAAAATATCTGGGCAAAGGCTTCGAGGTTCTCGCGTCGGTGGGTCACATCATGGACCTGCCCAAGAAAGACATTGGCGTGGAACTGGAGAACCGCACGTTTGAGCCAACGCTTGAGGTGTCTCCCGACAAATTAAAAGTCGTTGCGCAATTGAAGCGCGCAGGCGCCGCAGCCGACGAAATCTTCCTCGCGCCTGACCCCGACCGCGAAGGCGAAGCCATCGCCTATCACCTCGCAATTCAGCTTGGAACCAACGCAAAAGAGCGCAAAAAAATCCGCCGCGTCACCTTCAACGAGATCACAAAGAAGGCTGTGCAGGAAGCTTTCAAGCACGCCCGCGATGTCGATCAGAATCTCGTTTTCGCGCAGCAGACACGCCGTGTGCTCGACCGGCTCGTGGGCTATCAGATTTCTCCACTGCTCTGGGACAAAGTCCGGCGTGGTCTCTCCGCGGGCCGCGTGCAAACCGTTGCCGTGCGCCTCATCGTGGAGCGCGAGCGCGAGATTGGCGCATTCCATCCCGTCGAATATTGGACGCTCGATGCCATGCTTCATCCCGAGCGCCAAGCCGACAAGGTTTTCAAGGCCCGCTTCGTCGGCATTGACGGGGAATCCGCGCGGGTCGCCAACGGTAAAGACAAAGACGGTAAAGACCAGTTCATCGCCAACGCTCTGGCCGATGGCAAATCGATGGCAGAAGTCGTCAGCGCTCTCGAAACCGCAAAATGGTCCCTGGTTTCAGTTCAATCGCGTGAGCAGCAGCGTCGCCCGTTGCCGCCGTTCATCACCAGCCAGCTGCAGCGCGATGCGTCCAGCAAGCACGGCTTCAACGTGCGCCGCACCATGGGTGTGGCACAGCGGCTCTATGAGGGCATCGACATCGGCGATGAAGGCACCACCGGCCTCATCACTTATATGCGTACCGATTCGCCGCGCGTGTCCCCTGAAGCCATTGCTGGAGCCCGCGATTGGATCAGCCAGCAGTTGGGCGCAAAGTATCTGCCCGCGAGTCCCAATGTCTACAAAGGCAAAAAAGACGCGCAGGACGCACACGAAGCTATTCGCCCCAGCGACCCGTCGCGGACGCCGGAGTCGATTGCGCGGTATCTGACCGATGAACAACTCAAGCTCTATCGCCTCATCTGGCAGCGCTTTGTAGCCTCGCAGATGTTGCCCGCTGTATTCGATGTGACCACCGCAAAAATTGCGGCCGTCTCGGCGAAGACAGGGAAGACCTATGACTTCCGCGTAAGCGGCTCGGTTCTGCGCTTCGACGGATTCCTCAAAGTCTATGAAGTCGCTGAAGAGCCGAAGGACGACGAGGACGAATCGTCCAACAAGCTGCCCGATCTAGATCATGTGAAGGCTCTCGATTTGGAGAAACTGCTCGATGAGCAGCACTTCACCTCGCCCCCCCCGCGCTTCAACGAAGCTTCGCTCGTAAAAGTGCTCGAAGAACGAGGCGTCGGCCGGCCCTCAACCTATGCATCCATCATCAGCACCATTCAGGATCGCGAATACGTGAGCAAGATCAATGGGCGGTTCTATCCCACTGAAATTGGAATGGTGGTGTGCGACTTGCTGGTGAAGAATTTCCCTTACATCTTCGATATCGCGTACACCGCCAAACTCGAAGAAGAATTGGACGACATCGAGGACGGCAAAGAGAAGTGGACCACGCTGCTCAATGGCTTCTACGACCACTTTGAAGAAGAGCTCAAAGACGCAGATTCAAAAATGGAAAGCATCAAGCGGATGGAGCAGGTCACCAACGAGAAGTGCGACCTGTGCGGTTCGCCGCTGCTCCTGAAATGGGGCAAATTCGGCAGCTTCTTTGCCTGCTCCAACTTCACTCAAAAGAAGCCGGTGACGGTTGCGATGGGTCCTTGGAAAAAAGATTCAAAGGCAGTCATCGACAAGATCAAAAAAGAGCTGCGCTTTCCCATGACTGTCCGCGCCACCGTCGACGATACCAGCGTCTATTCGAAAGAAGTGTCGGACGCGAAGCAGTTAGCCGCCGCAATCGCAGAGGTCGCAGATGAGCCGGCGGTAAAAGGCAGAAAAATCGCAGTCGAGCAGTTCAGCTGCACATTCACCAAAGAGAACACGGCAGGCAAGCCGGACATGAACACCCCCGAGGCGCAGGAAGCCGGTGAACAGGACGAGTATTGCGAGAACTGCGGACGCGTGATGGTGCTCAGGCGCGGTCCCTTCGGCATGTTCATGTCCTGCCCCGGATACAACGATGATCCCCCCTGCAAGACCTTCCGCAAGTTGAGCCAGAAGCAGCAGCAGAAGCAGTCCGCACCCAAGCCCACAGGCGAGGACTGCCCCCTCTGCAGCAAGCCTCTCGTTTTGCGCCAGGGCGCCTACGGCGAATTCGTTTCCTGCTCCGGCTACCCCAAGTGCAAGTACGTCAAGCAGAACCTGATTGAAGGCATGAAGTGCCCCAAATGCGGCGTGGGCGACATCGCCGAACGCAAAGCGCGCCGTGGCAACATCTTTTGGGGATGCACCAACTACCCCAAGTGCGACTTCACGTCCAACTACAAGCCCGTGCCCACCAAGTGCCCCGAGTGCGGCAGCCCTTACCTCATCGAGAAGACGCTCAAGTCCGGCATCTATCTCGAGTGCCCCAACAAGAAAAAGAGTGCGGAGGAAGAAGCTCCCAGGAAGCGCGGCAAAAAAGCGGTTGAGCCCGAAGCAGGCGCAGCCGTTGTCTGCAGCTACTCCAAGCGCATCGGCGACGCGCCGCCTCCGCCCACCGCCGATACTCACGGCCCGGTAATCGAGGGCGAGGACAAGACGAAAAGGGAACTGCAGCCGGCTTAAGCGGAGTTGACACCTCCCATCCCACCCCCGCCGAACTGCTACCATGGGCCACGGAGACTCTCCCATGGAACGCATGCTCGCTACGCCCGCCGACGCCGAAATTATCCTCAAACTCTACGAGCTGCGTACTGAAGCCGTCATGCGCCAGGCACGCTCCTGGATCATCGGCGAATTCTGGCCCCAGAACGTCGAAGACTTCTTTGCCGTCGCTACCAATCCCGCCGACCCCCACAGTGCCTGGTTTCGCCAGGTCACCACTTACTGGGAAATGGCCGCGGCCCTCGTCCTGCACGGCGCCGTCTCCGCCGATCTCTTCGCCGACTGCAACGCCGAAGGCTTCTTCCTCCTCGCCAAATTCACCCATATCCTCGACGCTATTCGCGAGAAAATTCCCGGCTTCCTCACCAAAACCTCCGAGCTCGTCAACCGCAATCAGTCCGCTGCGGCTCGCTTCGAAATCGTCCTCAAAAATGTCGAAACCCGGCGCAAGGGTATGCAGGCGCACTAAAATCCCCCTGCTCCCTTCACAATCGCCTCGCCCCCTGCGCCGCTTGCGGCTTGTGTATTTCGCATCGCAAGGCGCATCATGATTTGCGGTACACCATCTCACGCTCCCCGAGGTCTCCATGAAACGTAGTGTCGCCCTGTTCGCCCTCCTCGTCGCATCCGCCGCCGTCGCGGCCCACGCCGCCGACTCCTCCTCCATCAACGGCTGGATCTCCGACGCCATGTGCGGCGCCAAACACGCCGGCACCGGCGCCGCCTGCGCCAAAAAATGCATCGAGGGCGGTGAGAAGCCGGTCTTCGTTGATCAGGATAAAAAGGCAGTCTGGTCTATCGACAACCCCGACGCCGTCAAGGCCTTCTACGGCGAGCACGTCACCATCCACGCCACCACCGATGAGGGCAAGAAGTCCGTCCACATCGACTCTGTTGCCGCCGCAAAATAAGGCGCACAGCAGGGCGAACCTCGAACCACACTCGCCAGCCGCGCCAATCTCTGCTACTGTCGTATCCGTTGAAACCTTGCGCAGCCGCTTCATGGCGGCCCGCCGGGCAACTCGATTTATTGGCCGGTAACTTCAATGGCACGAGCACTTTGGAATGGTAAGGTAATCGCCGAGAGTGACGGGACAGAAACCGTCGAGGGCAACGTTTACTTCCCCGATGCGAGTCTCAAACGGGAGTTTTTTCGCCCCAGCAGCACCACCTCCACTTGCCCCTGGAAGGGCCAAGCCCGTTACCTGAGCCTTCTCATCGATGGCCAGGACAACCCTGACGCCGCCTGGTACTACCCCGACCCCAAGCCCGCCGCGCGCAAAATCAAGGGCTTCGTCGCCTTCTGGCGCGGTGTCGAAATCGAAAAATAGGGACTCCGGCGAGGCATCGGCAATCCATCCATCAGCACGAAAATGGGTGCCCCACGTCTCGATTTTGAGACTTGGGAAGGGAGGGAGCAGGGGCCTTCAGGCCCCTGAATCAAGCGTAGAAAACAACAAGGCTTTAGCCTCGGAGAACCGAAGTAGCCGTCAGCACGAAATGGGTGCTCCATGTTTCGATTCTGAGACCTGGGAAACCACGCAACCCAACGAGCTTGAGGCGTCAAGGTACTGTTTTTTTAACGCCGAATCCTGATCGAAAGAAGACGGGACCCCCGGGTGTTGTCGTTCCGGAAATTCTTTTGCTTGCGGAGACTCTTCATCGATGTGTACGAAAGCAGTTCGCCATAACGCGAATCACGTCGCTTTGACAGTAATCGCTTTCGCAGTGCTGCTCTCAGGATGCACGCACCATACGGCGCCCCTCACCGCGAACGCCGCAGCGCCCACTCTCGCCGGCGATCCAGCCCATCCCGGCCAGACCAGCGGATGGGTCGATACCAAACTCTACTTTGGCCTTGGCCTCGCCGACACCCCCGGCAACGGCATCAGCGAATCCCAGTGGCGCGACTTCCTCGACAAGGAGGTCACGACGCGCTTTCCCGCCGGCCTCAGTGTTGTCGACGTCTATGGCCAGTGGCAGGGTAAGAATCAAACTGCACCCGAACGCCTTCGCTCCAAAATGCTCATCGTCGACTACCCCGACACCCAGGTGAACCGCGACAAAATTGAAGCCATCCGCGCGGCCTGGAAGCAGCGCACCGGCGACCAGTCCGTCCTCCGCGTCACCGAGCCCGTCGACGTCTCGTTTTAGGTCTCGAATCGCAGTGAATAGCTCAGCACGTCGCTTCGTACACCCGGCACAAGATTCGGGAACTCCGAGTGCTCGCGCTCGATCCCCTCGTACTGGAATCCGCATTTGTCCAGCACATGCGCCGAGGTCAGGTTCTCCGCATGACACACCGCCTCCAGGCGCCGCACACCGGTCTGCTGCGCCAAGGCAACCATCGCTCGCAGAGACTCGGTCGCGTAACCCTGGCCCCATGCATCGCGCGCGAAGACATAGCCTGTCGCCGCGATCATCGGCGTGCGGAACGTCAGCCCCGTCCCTCCCAACAGCAAATCCTTCGCCGTACGGGAAAACACCAGGTACGATCCGGCAGGACACAACTCCCAGTCCGCTTCGCTCCATGCCAGAAAGGCGCACGTATCCGCAACGGAACGATGCGTCGGCCAGCTCATATACCGGGTAATCACCGGGTCTCTTGCATAACGCTCGAAAATTGCCTCGGCATCGTGAATCGTCGGCTTGCGCAACACAAGCCGTTCCGTCTCAATTGTCCTGGGCCCCTTCATCGATCTCGCTCCCCGTGCTAGGAATGGGGCCCTGACTCATCTCCTGTGGGTCTGCCGATCTCCCAAGGATGCCCGAATGGATCCGCAAGCCTGCCAACGCGCCAGCCGTACGGCTGATCGGCCACCGGCGATACGCTCGTCGCTCCAGCCGCAACCGCGCGGTCAAACATCGCATCCGGATCGTCGGCGATGAGCATCATCCGCATCGTGCTTCCACCCAGCGTCTCCGGGCTGAAGTTTTGATGTTCCGGCGACTCGTCCGCAAGCCAGAAATCGCATTCCCCAATCGACAATTGCGCCACTACCGCCCCGTCGGGGCTCTCGGTGCGAAATATTTCAACCGCGCCAAACGCCGTCTTGTAGAACTCGATCGCTTCGACTCCGCGGCGCACGTTCAGCAGAGCGGCGATGGTCGGCTTCTTCGTCGATTCAGACATGACACCCCTTCAGCACAACGTCCCCGTGAGTCCGGCGCACGCAATCCCACACCGGTGATTTAGTACGCCTGCAGCTGGTCCATCGGCAGGCGTACGCGGAAACAAGTCGACCCCGGCTCCGACTTCACGCTGATGTGCCCCCGATGTTTCCGCACGATGCGCATCGCATTGTCGAGCCCCAGCCCCAACCCCTGTCCCGGCGGCTTGGTCGTAAAGAACGGCTCGAAGATCCGGTCCTGCAAATCTGGCGGAATTCCAGGTCCCGCGTCCCAGATTTCTACCAGCAGCATCTCCCCTTCAAGCCGGCATGCCAGCCGCAGATGCCCCGCATTGCCCAGCGCGTCCAGCGCGTTCTCAATCAGCGCCATCCAAACCTGGTTCAGCTCGCTGCCATAGGCGCTGATGTGCGGCAGATTCGGCTGGTACTCGCGCTCGATCGTCACATGCGTCATCCGCGACTGAAGCATCTGCACCGTCGCGTCCAGCCCGGCCGGCACATCCACTTCCAATATCGGCGCACGGTCCATGTAGGAGTACGCTTTCACGGCGCTGATCAGATCGAAAATCCGGTCGGTCGAATTGATCAGCGTCTCCACCGAGCGCGACGACCGCAGATACCGCGCAAAAAACTGTAGCGCTACCGCAATCTCCTTCGTTCCCAGGAACCCCCGCAGCTGGTTCAGCTCTTCCACGCTCACGCCCTGCTCGTTCAGTTGTGCGGCAACGTCCCACGCTTCGTCGCATGGCAACTCCGTCAGCCACTGACGCAACTGCTCCTCGCGCACAATCAGGTCGCCTGCTTTCTCATGGGATGTCGCATCGCTGCGGCTCAGCACCCGCTGCTCCCAGTCCTCAATCTTGTGAATCTGCTCGTCTGAAAGACAAAGATTCACCAGCTTGAAGCGGTTCTGCCGGTTCGCCCGCAGCTCCGTCACCAGGCTCGAAGCCGCCCGCTGCGCCGCCGACGCTGGATTATTCAGCTCGTGCGCCAGGTTACCCGCCAGCTTGTTCAACGATCCAAGTTTCTCCGCCTGCTGCTCGATCCGCGTCACTTCGCGTACCCGGTCCAGCAGCGTCGCCACCACCCGCTGCCCCATCGACGGAATCGCGTTCAGCATCTCCGGAAACAGCGATTTGTGAATCAGGATCGCCCACACGGGCGAAATCGCGAACCCTTGTCCGCCATAGCTTTTCATCCGCGAGTAGGGCAGCAGGCCCGTCATCTGCCCGGCGCGGCCAATAAACAAGGCCATCGGCCCGCTCTGATGATGCCGGCGTACATGGATCTCGCCCTTCAGGATCAGCATCATCCGGTCAGCAGGCGAGCCCTCTTCAAACAACACACTGCCGGCTTCCACCACGACTTCTTCGCCGTGGCGCGCCAGCCACAATCGATCCTCAAACGGAAGGCCGTGCAGCGGCCCCACGCGATCCAACGCGGTCGCTATCTCGTCAGCAGGAGTAGGAGAAACAGGTGCGGTTACGGCAGGGGAGAGCATCCGGGTACCTCCGGGTTGCATCTCCAGAATATCCGATCCTGCGTTTACGCAAGTGCCGGTTCGTCACAGAGCAGACTCGCCACCACCACCGTTGCCAATTCGGATCCCGGTTCCCATCCCAAGCCCGTTGCTCCTGAAGCCCGCGCTGCCCGTCCTTTACCCTTGGCCTCAAGGGCGGACATCACCGCTTTTTTGCGCCCCAGCCCGACGCCCAAATCCCCTTCGTACCGCGTCCCAGCTAGCAATTGATGGGACGCGATGCTAGCCAGGGCTCGGAGCGGCCTTGGCGAAATGAAAGATGCAATTCACCTCGTGTCTGGCAGGGTCGGCCTTCACGTCGTACGTGGTGATCACGGTTTGCATCCATTTCGCAACCGCCTTGTCTTTCTTTTGCGCCTGCGCCGCAAAATTTGAGAGGTAGCTTTCGTCATACGCATCGCCAGGCGCCATCTTCCAGGCGAGCTTCAGTTTGGCCGCGATCGGGGCCGGCGCTCCGTCGAATTTAACCGACCCGATCCGGTACTGCGCCCCCGGAGCGACTTCAACGCTGTAATTCGCGATCCGCGCAGCCTCCTGAAATGAAGGGTGCGCCACGATCGAGCAATCGAGATAGCCCCGGTCATGGTACGCGTCGCGAACCGCCAGCAGAAACAGATCAAGCGGCCGCCCGGAACCCTTCGGATATTTCGACAGGACCTTCTCAACGTCTCCGCGTGTCACCGGCCCGCCGGCCTGCAAGTCGACCGTTCCGACCTTGTAGATCCCGCCTTCCTTGATCGTTACCGTGTAGGGAATATCGATGGCCTGATCCGACACCACGGGCAGACCCGCCTGCGCCACATCCACCTGCGCAGCTGCATAACCCTGGTCGTGATACAGGTCTTCGAAAGCGTGCTGAAGTCCGATCGCAGTGTTCTCCGTGTCAAAGCTGTTTCCGCTTTGGCCGCTCGCCAGCAAACCAGCCTTCCCTTGCATCGCCGGCGAGACACCCACAAACTGGATGCGGCCGATATGCACTACCGGCGAGACGATTGCGAAGTTGACGGCCGTGATCTTTTGCGGGCCCAGGCCGCTGGTCAAGGCGGCTTTCACCGTAGTCTTCACGTTTTGAGTCGCCAGCATTTCTTCAAATATCCGGCAGATTCCATCGAGCATGGACCCGCTCGCGGGCAAAAGACCGCGATAGAGCGGAAAACGCTCGTGAATCGTCGCATCGAGCTCTTTACCCGGCGTCAAAGGCACATTATCAAGATGGGTCGGGAACAGCGGGCTCGAAGGCTTCAGCGTGAAGAGCAGCCCCTTCCTGTCGGAGATGAAACGGACCTCTTCGAAGATCCCGGTATCCGTGAGCTGCCTGGCATGAGCTTTCACTTCGCGCAAGTTCAGGCTCGCGTCAGAGGTCAAACCGGCAGCCGCGAGCAACTCCTGCTGCGTGTATTGCGGCGCGCCTTGGAAGCGGATCGTTTTCGGCAGAACCTTTTTCTGCGCCGGCAACGAAAGAGAGCAAAGCAGAAGCAGCGCCACCCTTACGGCAACAGTTCGTTTCATGCCAGGTTGTTTCATCATGGTTCGCCAAGGGTAGCAAACGGCGGGTGGCCCCGGCCCCGCAAGCCTTGTGTGCCACAGATGAGGGTGCCCCCGGTCCCTCGCACTTGGGGACCGGGGATTCCACTGGCCTCAACAGGCCTGAGCCTAAATCCCGATAGATCCCCTTAAACGCACTAGCGTTTGGAAATCCACCAACAGACTACTGCGCGCCCCCCGGCCCCGTAGCCCCCTTCCAGATATCCGGAAAGTCCACAGCAACACCGATCTGGCCGCCGAGCCGCGGGCTCGCCACATATTTGCCGCCCAGTAAGCCGAAACAGAAACTCAGGCCGTTGCGCAGCGCGTATTGGCCACCCGCCATCGCCTGAAACTGGCTTCGTCCCAGGTTCCCGTTGTCCGCATAGCCGCCGTACAGTTCGCCGCCCAGCGTGAGCCGCGGTGTGAAATCGTGCAGCAACGAGAGACCGCCGGTGAACACATGCCCGCGCGAGTTCTGCGTCCCCAGTGCGCCCGTACTCGTATTGCCGGCGAATAGAAACCCAAGGTTCCCGGTGAGCCTTGTCTTTGCTGAAAGAGACTTTTGCCCGATCATGTTGAGCCAGTAGTCCGTCAATCCTGAGCCCAGCTGCTGGCTTGAGTCTCCCGTCGGAAACTCAATGTACAGGCTGGCGCCCAACGCCGGAGTCTTTGATCCCGGCCGCTCGTGATGAAATACCCACTTGACTCCCAGGTTCGTGTCGCCCCCTCCGCTCGCCGGCGGATTCCCTGGAGCGCGATAGATGTCGAGGTAGGGAACGTCCACATCCAATTCAAGGTTGTGGGGCAATCCATAGTTCAGCTTGAAGTTCGCGGTGTTCTGCTCGCGATTCGGATACTGCAGTTGCAGAGCGTCGTATTCATTGAAGAATTCGAAGTGCCACTTGCCCCGCTCCGTTACCCCCGTGTCATCGGTATAAAACGGTAGCTGCGCAAGCGCCGGCGCGGCGTCAAAGAGGACGCATGCCAGCGCGAGAAATCGCAGTGAGGTGAGGTCCAAACGCATGGTGTGAGCTTTCAGCATAGCGATGCTAAGCCGGGACCGCCAATCGCCCGCCGGCGTCGAAGCCAAAAATTCATACTCCCTTTCTCGACGTCAATGGATCGTTCTGGGCCGACTCGGGCCCTACCCCCGTTCTTTCCACTGCCCCCCCTCCAATTCCTTCCGTAACGTCCACGGGTGAGAGCCAATCCGCCGTAAATAGGTATTCTCGTACGATGAAGCTTGAGGCATCCTGCCCAAAAAAGGAGAAGCGCGCTTCATGAGGGGACTTGCAGCTCTGCTATTCCTGACTGCACTCCCTCTGCCAGGACAGAGCGCCAGCGGAGAACTGCATCTGAAAATCGTTGACCCCTCCGGTCTTGGCGTCAAGGCAACCGTCCAGATCCTCAGCACCGCCAATCAATACCGCCGTACTCTGGTCACCAACGATCAGGGAAACCTCGACGTCGAGCGCCTGCCCTACGGCGTGTATGGGCTTCAAATCGAGCGGCCCGACTTTGCCCCCCAGGCTAAATCCATCGAGATTCGCTCCGCTCTCCCCACCGCGTGCAAAGTCCAGTTGGCGCTCCTCCCTGTCAGTCAGTCGGTCACAGTAAATGCGGCGAATACTTTTCTTGATCCCGTACAGGCAGTCTCGGTCACCCAAATCGGAGCCGCCTTCATTCAAGACCGGCTCGGTTCGGTTCCAGGACGCGATCTCCAGGACCTCGTGAACTCGCAGCCCGGCTGGCTCTATGAGGGCAATGCAGTCCTGCATCCGCGCGGGTCGGAGTATCAGACGCAGTTCGTTGTCGACGGCATTCCGTTGACCGATAACCGCTCGCCAAGCTTCGGGCCCGAGATCGAAGCCGACGACGTTGAATCCATCAGCATCTTCACCGCGGGGGTCCCCGTCGAATACGGACGAAAGATGGGCGGCGTGGTCGAGATCAACACCCTCAAGGACGTTCAGCCCGGCTTCCACGGCAAGCTCGTCCTCTCCGGCGGCAGTTTCCGCTCTGGCGGCGCACTCGCCAAAGGACAGTATGCCTGGGGTAAAAATGCGCTCGGCGGCAGCGCCAGCGGCAGCACTACCGCGCGCTACTTGAACCCTGTCGTCCCTCACAACTATTCCAACACGGGCACGCTCGGCGATTTTTCCCTTGACTACGCGCGTGACCTGACCCCCAACGACCGCCTCAAACTCTCCGTGCGCCGCGAGCTGGCCCGCTACGACATTCCCAATGAAATGCTGCAGCAGAGCGCCGATCAGCGCCAGGACGCCGACAACTTCGAAACCGTCGGCACCGCCTTCTTCCAGCACGCGTTCTCAGCAACCGCAAGCGGAGAACTGAGTGGCATGGTCCGCGATAACTCAAACGACTTCTACTCCAACCCCCAGTCCACGCCGATCGAGCTGTTTCAACACAACTGGTTTCGTGAAGGCTATTTCAAAGCCGGCATCACCCTCAACCGCGGCCGCAGCGAGTGGAAGGCCGGTGTCGAGTCCGACAATACTTTTCTCCACGAGAGATTGAACTACACCATCACCGACCCCACCCAGTTCGATCCTGGCTCGCCAGCCACACTCAACTATCAAGGACACCGCCCCGACCTCGAACAATCGGCGTATCTCCAGGACCTCATCCGACTGCGCCGCTGGACCATCAGCGCCGGGCTGCGCTGGGACCACTATCAGTTGCTCCTCAACCGGCAATCCGTTCAGCCCCGCCTTGCTGTCTCTCGCTACTTTCAAAAAACAGCAGCCGTCCTCCACTTCTCGTACGACCGGATCTTTCAAACCCCATCCTTCGAAAACGTCCTGCTCTCCAGTTCCCCTGATGTCGTGTCCATCGATCCCACGGGGTTTCTTCGTTTGCCCGTTCAGCCATCGCATGGGGATTACTATGAAGCCGGCATCACTAAGGTCTTTCTCGGCCGCGTCAAGATAGGCGGCAACTACTTCCGCCGAGTCGTCGACAACTATGCCGATGACAGCCAGATCGAGAACACCACCGTCAGCTTCCCCATCGCCTTTCGTAAAGCAATTCTCTACGGCCTCGAAGGCAAGCTGGAAATCCCCGAATGGAATCGATTCTCCGGCTTCGGCAGCTACTCCTACATCGTCGGCAACGCCTGGTTTCCCGTTACCGGCGGCCTCTTCTTCGGCTCCGGCGCAAGCCAGGCCTCCCAACAATTGTCCGGCCACTTCCCTGGCTCCCAGGACCAGCGCAATACTGTGCGCGGCCGCATCCGCTACCAGGCAACACCGCGCATCTGGGTCGCCTTCGGTGCGCAATTCGATAGCGGCTTGCCCTTCGAGTTCGATGGCGATCCCTCAACCGTCCTGGCACAGTACGGTCCGCAGGTCCTTGACCGCATCAACTTCGCGCGCGGCCGCATCGATCCAGCGTTTCAAGCCAACGCCTCCTTCGGCGCCGACATCCACAGATCCGATCGCGTGCGCGTGCGTTTTCAGGCCGACGGCCAGAACTTGAATAACGTCTTGAACGTGATCGATTTCGGCGGGCTGTTCTCCGGCAACGCTATTGGGCCGTCGAGAAGCTTCTCCCTGCGCCTGGCAACCGACTTCTAATCTTCAAACGCACCCCAAGCCTTCGACCCTGTCGCGAGCCCAGAAGGGCGATTGCAGAGAATTAGGCGCAGATGCGCGACAATGGGACTGGCAATAGAGATTAGGGTCGCGATCCGTGTCGAGGTCCACGATGGGCAGCTTTGCCCTTTATGTGAAGCAACGCCTCTCCGTCGCGGATCGGAGCTACCCCCCTCCCCCCCCCCCCCCCCCCCGCGTGCCGCCGAAATGGTGCAACTACGCGGTACCTGCGTCACCGTAATTCTCTGCAACTCCTCACGCGCACATGTATCCATCAACACAATTGTTCCACGTGGAACAATTTCAGACGCGTGAAACGACCTTGCCACGCGAAGCCGCTGCCTGGACGGCAAGTCCCACAATTGTTCCACGTGGAACAATTTCGCAGAGACGAAACCAATATCAACGGCGCGCGAAAACAGAAAAGGGCGATCGCTTCAGCGATCGCCCTTCATCCAGAAACAGCAGTGCGCTAGCGCGACTTGGCAACTTCTTCCACCGTGACTGGATCGAGAAACGGCATCGATGCGCGCAGCTTCTTGCCCACAATCTCGATCGGATGCTTCGCTTCCGCATCGCGAAATGCCTGGAATTCCTTGCGTCCCGAATTCTGATCGGTGAGGAAGCGCTTGGCAAAGCTGCCGTCCTGAATCTCCTTCAGAATCGCGCGCATGGCCTTCTTGCTCTCGTCGTTGATCACGCGCGGCCCGGACACATAATCGCCCCATTCCGCGGTATCCGAAATGCTGTAGCGCATGTACGCAAGACCGCCACGATAGATCAGATCGACGATCAGCTTCAGCTCATGCAGCACTTCGAAATACGCGCTTTCCTCCTGATACCCAGCCTCAACCAGCGTCTCGTATCCAGCTTTAATCAGCGCGCTCACACCGCCGCACAACACTGCCTGCTCGCCGAAGAGATCCGTCTCAGTCTCTTCCTTGAATGTCGTCTCCAGCACCCCGGCGCGCGTGCAGCCAATGCCTTTCAGATAGCTCAGCGTCAGCGCGTGGGCCTTGCCGGTCGCGTCCTGGTGGATGGCGATCAATCCCGGAACGCCGCCGCCTTCAGTGAAGACTTCGCGCACGCGATGTCCCGGCGCTTTCGGCGCGGCCATGCCGACGTCGATGCCGGCTGCAGGGGTGATGGTCTTGAAATGAATGTTGAAGCCGTGCGCGAAAAGCAGCAGCTTGCCCGCGGAGAGATTGGGCGCGATCTCTTCGGCGTAGAGCCTTGCCGCAGTCTGATCGGGAACGAGGACCATGATGACGTCGGCCCACTTTGTCACCGCGGCAACAGAGTCGACTTCAAGGCCGGCCTTCTCGGCTTTGGTAATTGACTTGGAGCCTGCGGCCAGGCCGACTTTCACCTGAACGCCCGAGTCCTTGAGGTTGAGCGAGTGAGCATGACCTTGGGAGCCATAACCGATAACTGCGACCTTCTTGGCTTGAATCAGCGTGAGGTCGGCGTCTTGATCGTAGTAAGTCTTTGCCATTGTGTTCTCGAATTTCCTTTTGCGTACTGGGTTAGAAATCTCGTTTCAAAGAAATGAAGGGCAGTGTTGAATCAATCCGATTCAATCACTGTTTTCTCGTCGCTGACCGGATCAGAGAGGGAAGTCTTCTCGTCTTCTCCGGCGCCCAGTGCGCGCAGCACTCGGCTGGTGTGATGCCCGCGGCGCATCGTCATTTTGCCGCTGCGGCAAATTTCAAGAATGCGCTCTTCGCCCTCGTTCAGAACTTGGATCAGTCCTTCAATTTTGCTTTCGACGCCGGTCATCTCGATCATCAGGGATTCCGATGTGAGATCGACGATGCGGGCGCGAAAGACCTCAACGAGTTCGAAGATCTGCGAGCGATTCTGGGGCGAGGCCGCGACCTTGATCAGCGCTAGCTCGCGCGTAACCGAAGGAGCCTGCGCAATGTCGTCCACGTCGACGACGTTCTCAAGCTTGTACAGGCTTGCCTGAATGCGATGGCCAGCTTCGGCCGAGGCCTCGCAGACAAGCGTGAGACGCGAAAGTCCAGGGCGCTCGCTACGTCCGACCGAGAGCGAGTGGATGTTGATGTTGAGACGGCGGAACAACGATGCCACGCGCGTCAGCACGCCGGGCAGATCTTCAACATAAGCAACGAAGGTATGCAGCATAGAAAGCCTCTAGCTTCTAGCTACTAGCTGCTAGCTTGTTGCCTTCACTCTTCGGGAGCCGCGACGATAGTCTATTCGGCGACAGGAAAAGCGAGTGGCTAGAAGCTAGAAGCCAGGAGCTGTCTTAAATGTCTTCCGGCGTTTCGAGCAGGGGATCCTTGTCGGGCCGGCGAATCATTTCATGCAAGGCAGAGCCGACAGGGATCATCGGATACACCGAGTCTTCCTTTTCGACCAGGAAATTAATCAAAAACGCGCCAGACGATGTGCGCGCTGCGTTGACCGCGTCGGCCACCTCGCTGCGCGAGCGAACAGCGCGCCCGGCAATACCGTGCGCATCGGCGAGCTTCACAAAGTCAGGGCTGATCAGCGGCGTCGATTCGTAGTTGCGATCATAGAAGAACTCCTGCCACTGGCGCACCATGCCGAGGAAGCCATTGTTGACGACGGCGATGTTGATCTTGAGCTTCTCCTGCACGATGGTGGAGAGCTCGGCGGCGGTCATCTGGAATCCGCCATCGCCGGCGACGACCCAGACTTCTTTATCGGGGCAAGCTGTTTTGGCGCCGATGGCGGCGGGCAGAGCGAAGCCCATGGTTCCCAATCCGCCGGATGTGATCAACGTGCGCGGCTTTTCGTGGTGGAAATACTGCGCCTCCCACATCTGGTGCTGCCCTACATCGGTGACGACGATGGCTTCGCCGCCAGTGATGCGCCACAGATCGTGCATCACGTGGGCCGCATAGAGATGGCCGTCATCGGGAAGGTTCTTGATGTCGCGTACAGCAGATTCGCCTTTGCTGGCTTCGATGGTCTTGAGCCAGGCGCTGCCATCGCGCCCGGAGATGTGCGGCAGCAACTCCTCCAGCACCTCGCGCAGGTCGCCGACCAGGGCAACGTCTGCTTTCACGTTCTTGTTGATCTCGGCGGGGTCGATCTCAATGTGAATCTTCTTCGCCTTGGTTGCATAAGAAGCCAGCGTGCCGGTTACGCGATCGTCGAAGCGCATGCCGCAGGCGATCAGCAGGTCTGCTTCCTGAATTGCGTCGTTCACCCAGGCCTCGCCGTGCATGCCCATCATGCCGAGGTTCAGGGGATGCGAAGCAGGGAAGGCTCCGAGGCCGAGCAGCGTGAGCGCAACCGGAGTCTGCGTCCGTTCGGCCAAGGTCTGAACCTGTTCCATCGCGCTGGACTCGGAGATGCCGTGACCGGCGAGGATGATGGGCCGCTTGGCATTGCGGATCAGTTCGGCCGCTTGTTCCAGTCCGCGCTGCTCGACCTTCAGCATGGGGTGCGGGCGATAGGGGCGCGGCTTGGCCGCGGCAAAATCGAAGATCGCCTTTCCTTGCTGCGCGTCTTTGGTGATGTCGACGAGCACGGGGCCCGGCCGACCCGACTGCGCGATTTGAAACGCCAGCCGCAATGCCGGCGCGATGTCCTCAGTCTTGCTGACGAGGAAGTTGTGCTTGGTCACGGGCAGCGTGATGCCTGTGATGTCGACTTCCTGAAACGCGTCGGTGCCGAGCACCTTGCTTGAAACGTTGCCCGTAATGCAGACGATCGGAATGGAATCGAGCATGGCCGTGGCTATGCCAGTGACAAGATTCGTTGCGCCCGGGCCGCTGGTCGCGATTGCTACGCCGACCTTGCCTGAGGCGCGGGCGTAGCCATCAGCCATGTGCGCGGCGCCCTGCTCGTGGCGTACCAGAGTGTGGTGAATGGGGAATTTGCGCAACGCATCGTAGACGGGAAGGATCGCTCCGCCGGGATAGCCGAAGACGTCGGTGACGCCCTCACCGACCAGAGTGGCCCACACAATCTCCGATCCGGTGAGACGTGTCGGAGTGGTGAGGTGTGCGTCTGCGGCTTGCGTGTTTGCATTGGTTCCCATGGGTAGCTCCTTTTTTGGCTTCTAGCTTTTCTTTGCGTCGTAGAGCCTGGTTCTGTTGCGTCAGTTACTGAGCTTTAGCTAGAAGCTAGCGGCTCGTAGCTGTTCTTATGTTGTTGCGCCGAGCGATGCCGAGGTGACGCGATCGACATACTTGCGGAAGACGCCTTTCGGCCAGCGCAACGCCGGTGCCTTGAATTCTTTGAGGCGGCTCGCAATTTCGGCTTCGCTGACTTCGAGGGTTAGCTTGCGGTTGGGGATATCGAAGTGAATGATGTCGCCTTCGCGGACGGCAGCAATGGGTCCACCAACGAATGCTTCGGGTGCGACGTGGCCGGCGGTGAAGCCGCGTGTGGCGCCGGAGAAACGGCCATCGGTCAACAGAGCAACCGTCGAGCTCAACTCTGGATGGCCACTGACGGCTGCGGTGACCTGCAGCATCTCGCGCATGCCCGGCCCGCCCTTCGGCCCTTCATAGCGGATCACGAGCACATCGCCCGGCTTGATCTTGTCAGACTGCACGGCGGCAAAGCAGTCGTCCTCGCAATCGAACACGCGCGCTGGACCGCGATGGTCGTAGCGATCGGCTGCGGCGATCTTCATCACGCAGCCCTCGGGGGCGAGGTTGCCTTTGAGGATGACGAGGCCCCCTGTTGGCTTGATGGGCTTGTCGAAGGTGTGGATGACGATTTGCCCGGGGGTCTCTTCTGCAAGGGCGGCTTCCTCCGCGAGGGTGCGTCCGCTGATGGTAAGTGTGGATCCGTCGGCGTGGCCAGCATCGATGAGGCGCTTTGCGAGCAGACGCGAACCGCCCGCGGATTGAAAGTGCGAGGCCATATATTTGCCTGCGGGGACGAGGTCGCAGATAAAGGGAGTGCGCTTACTGATGGCGTCGAAGTCGTCGATGGAGAGAGGAATGTCGATCTCGCGCGCGATGGCGAGCAGGTGCAGCACGGCGTTGGTGGAGCCGCCGCTGGCAGCGACGCTGGCGATGGTGTTCTCAAGAGACTTGCGTGTGATGATCTGCGACGGGCGGCGATTGGCGCGCACCGCGTCCATCAAGATGCGGCCCGCTTCTTTGGTTGCAGCGTGCTTCTCTTTCCATGTTGCGGGAACGCCGGAGAGCTGGATAGGCGAGATGCCGAGAATTTCGCCGGACATGGCCATGGTGTTGGCGGTGAACTGGCCGCCACAGGCGCCGGCGCCGGGACAGGCGTTGGCTTCGAGCGCTTCAAGGCCGGCGGCGTCGATCTTGCCGGCGGCGAAAGCGCCAATGCCTTCAAAGACGTTCTGAATTGTGATGTCGATCTTTTCGCCATTGGGGCCGGCGAGTTTTCCAGGGGCGATCGACCCGCCGTAGAGCATCATGCCGGGGATGTCGAGGCGGCAGAGCGCCATGATGATGCCAGGCATGTTTTTGTCGCATCCGCCGATGCCGACGAGTCCATCGAAGAGATTGCCGCGCGCCACGAGTTCGATGGAGTCGGCGATGACCTCGCGCGACACCAGCGAAGCCTTCATGCCTTGCGTGCCCATGGTGATGCCATCGGAGATGGTGATGGTGTTGAATTCCATCGGAGTGCCGCCCGCTTCGCGAATGCCTTCTTTCAGGGCTTCAGCGATTTCGCGCAGGTGCACGTTGCAGGTTCCGATTTCCGTCCAGGTGTTGGCGATGCCGATGATGGGCTTGTGCAGATCGTCTTTGGAGAATCCAGAGCCACGCAAATAAGAACGCGCCGCGGCGCGGCTGGGGCCTTCAGTCAACGGGATACTTTGTCGCTTGCCTTCGATGGTCATTGGCTCTCTTCGTTCGCCGGCGGTTAGCTTCTAGCTGCTAGCTCCTAGCTCGTTCGTGCTGCGTTTACGCCTCACCTTACGTCCGGGCGTTTTCTTTACGATGACCTTCGCTCTTTGCCGATCCTGCTTGCTGTTGCAGGGAGAGCTAGAAGCTAGTGGCTAACAGCTAGAAGCTTCTTTTCACTTGGCCTGCAGCCAGGTTGCTTCATCGTGTTTTGTTTCGTACGTGTCGAGTGCTGCCGCATGCCGCAGCGTCAAGCCGATGTCGTCGAGACCTTCAATCAGGCAGAATTTGCGGAATGGATCGATCTCGAAGCTTGCTTTGAATCCTGCGTCGTCGGTTACGGTTTGGTCTTGCAGCGAAATGGTGAGTTGGTATCCCGGAACGGTTTGTGCCTTTTGGAGCAGGGTGTTGACTTGATCTTCTGCAAGGCGAACGAGCACGATGCCGTTTTTGCCTGCGTTCGAAAAGAAGATGTCGGCAAAGGTGGGTGCGATGACGCAGCGGAAGCCAAAGTCGCTGAGGGCCCAGGCTGCGTGCTCGCGGCTCGATCCACAGCCGAAGTTTTTGCCGGCGATAAGAACCTGCGCGCCCTTAAAACGCGGGTCGTTGACGACAAAAGTGGGGTCCTGTTCGCCGGTTGGCGTCTGACGCCAGTCGAAGAAAAGAAACTCGCCGTAGCCGGTGCGCTCAATGCGCTTGAGGAACTGCTTGGGAATGATCTGGTCGGTATCGACGTTGGCGCGGTCGAGCGGCGCGGCCAGTGCCGTGAGTGTTTTGAATGGCTGCATTAGACGGCGACCTCCTCGTTCACGTTCCAGGTGCGGATGTCGACGAAGTGGCCGGCGATTGCGGCTGCTGCGGCCATCTCGGGGCTGACGAGGTGGGTGCGCCCGCCTTTTCCCTGGCGGCCTTCGAAGTTGCGGTTGCTGGTGGAGGCGCAGCGTTCACCGGGGGAGAGGATGTCGGGGTTCATGCCGAGACACATGGAGCAGCCCGGCTCGCGCCAGTCGAAACCGGCCTCTTTGAAGATACGGTCAAGGCCTTCTTTTTCAGCCTGTGTTTTGACGGCCTGCGAACCAGGAACGACCATTGCGCTGACATGCGACGAGACTTTGTGTCCTGCGGCGATGCGAGCGGCGGCGCGCAGGTCTTCGATACGCGAGTTGGTACAGGAGCCAATGAAGACGCGGTCAATCTCCACCTCTTTGAGAGGCGTGCCGGCTTTGAGGCCCATGTATTCAAGGGCGCGCTCGAGGCCTTTGCGCTCCTGCTCCGTGGGTGCGTCTGCGGGATCGGGAACGCGATCGGTGACGGGGGCGACCATGCCGGGACTTGTTCCCCAGCTGACGTAGGGGACAAGCGTGGTGGCATCGATGACGAGCTCGCGATCGAACTTTGCGCCGGGATCGCTGGGGAGCTTGCTCCATTCGGCGACGGCGCGCTTCCAGGCTTCTCCTTTTGGAGCGAAGCGGCGGCCTTCCAAGTAGGCAAAGGTCGTGGCGTCGGGAGCGATCATGCCGGCGCGGGCTCCTGCTTCGATGCTCATGTTGCAGATGGTCATGCGACCTTCCATCGAGAGAGCGCGGATAGCGGAGCCGGCGTATTCGACCACGCAGCCGGTTGCGCCGTCGGTACCGATTTTGCCGATGATGGCGAGGATGATGTCTTTGGCCGTGACGCCCTTGGGAAGTTGGCCTTCGACGGAGATGCGGAAAGTCTGGGGCTTCGACTGCGGCAGGGTCTGGGTGGCGAGCACGTGCTCCACTTCGCTGGTCCCGATGCCAAATGCCAAGGCTCCAAAGGCACCGTGGGTGGAGGTGTGCGAGTCGCCGCAGACGATGGTCATGCCGGGCTTGGTGATGCCGAGTTCGGGGCCGATGACGTGCACGATGCCTTGTTCGCGCGAATCGACGTCGTAGAGCTCGACGCCAAAGTCGGCGCAGTTTTTACGCAGCGTCGCGATCTGCTTGGCAGCAATCTGGTCGAGTATGTTCAGGCGGCCTTCGATGGTGGTGGGGACGTTGTGATCCACGGTGGCGATGGTGCGATCGGGGCGGCGCACCTTGCGGCCAGCGAGACGCAGCCCTTCAAAAGCCTGCGGCGAGGTGACCTCGTGGACTAACTGCAGGTCGATATAGAGCACGGTTGGCTCACCCTTCGGGTCGACCACGATGTGCTGCTCCCAGACCTTCTCAAATAACGTCTTTGGTTCGGAACTCATTTCAGAACAGCTCCTAGGTTTCAGCTTCCAGCGTTGTGTTGCCTGTTCATGCTGCTTGCTTCGTCCGCAAAAGAGTCAGAGGCTAGCGGCTCGTTGCCAGAAGCTGCGTTTTGACGGTTTCGCGGACTTTGGCGCCCATGTCCTTTGTCGAGAGGACCGTGAATCCCTGAGTGTTGCCGCGTGCCAGATCCGGGGTGCGGAAGCCTTGTTCGAGGACCTTGCGGACCGCGGCCTCGATGGCGGCGGCTTCGGCTTCGAGCCTGGCGGAGTGGCGCAGGATCAGTGCGCCGGTGAGGATTGCGCCCAGCGGATTGGCCAGGCCCTTGCCGGCGATGTCGGGGGCCGATCCATGGACCGGTTCGTAGAGATTGACTTTGCCACCGATGGTTGCGGAAGGCAGCATGCCGAGCGAGCCGGTAATGACGGCGGATTCGTCGGAGAGGATGTCGCCGAAGAGGTTTTCCGTGAGCACGACGTCGTAGTTGCGTGGCTGATTCATCAGGTGCATGGCCATGGCGTCGACGTATTGATGTTCGACGGCGACGCCGGGGAATTCGGCCGCAACTTCATTTACGGTGGCGCGCCAGAGCTGGGAAACTTCGAGGACATTGGCCTTGTCAACGCTGGTGAGTTTTTTGCGACGCTGCGAGGCAAGCTGGAAGGCGATGCGGGCTACGCGGGCAACTTCGTCGCGGGTGTAGCGCATGGTGTTCCAGGCTTCGCCAGTGGTCTTGTTCCACTCGCGCGGCTTGCCGAAGTAGAG
The DNA here is from genome assembly GCA_963760475.1 of uncultured Acidobacteriaceae bacterium. Taxonomy (GTDB): domain Bacteria; phylum Acidobacteriota; class Terriglobia; order Terriglobales; family Acidobacteriaceae; genus Telmatobacter. The sequence goes on from CAVXDG010000009.1 coordinate 558,471, forward strand.
GCCGCCGAGCAGTTCGCGGACGAAGAGGATGTCGGCGCCTTCGACGATCTCGGGGCGCAGCGGGCTGTTGACTGCGAGTTCTTTGAAAGCAAAAGCCGGGCGCAGATTGGCGAATCCGCCGAGTGCCGAGCGAATCTGCAGCAGGCCAGCTTCGGGGCGCCTGTCCGGGGGCAGGGAATTGAATTCGTTGCCGCCGACGGCGCCGAGGAGCACGGCGTCGGAGCTGAGTGCGGCCTCCAATGTTTCGGGAGGCAGTGGCGTGCCGTCCTGAACAATGGCAACGCCGCCGATGCGCTTGGCGTCGAATGTAAATTCGTGACCACCTTGCGCGGCGATTTCTTTCAATACCGCAACTGCTTCGTTTGTGACTTCGGGGCCGATGCCATCGCCGGCAACAACAAGAATTCTCAGCTTCATACTTCTCTCAGTAAACAGGGATGAAGAATCAGTGAACGGTGTCAGTCGAGTTCAGCGACCGGAACGTTGCGGCGCTCTCGGATTTGGTCGGGGAGCAGGCCGACGAGGTCCTGGTCGTAGATGTTCTTCTTGCGGTCGGCCAACGCTACAAACCGGTAGTAGGTCTGCTGGAGTTCTTCGCGGGTCAATGTGAAGCCAAGCTGCTCAAGCCGGTGACGGAGAGCGGCGCGGCCGGAGTGCTTACCGAGCACCAGGTGCGTCTTCGAAACCCCAACCAGCGAAGGCGTCATGATCTCGTAGCAAAGCGGGTTGGCCAGCATGCCGTGCTGGTGGATGCCTGACTCGTGGGCGAAGGCGTTGGCGCCGACGATGGCCTTATTGGGCGAGGGCTTGAAGGTGATGATCTGGCCTAGCACTTCGCTCGTTGCGTAAAGGTTGGCGAGCTTGATGCTTGTGGAGACGCCGTAGCGGTCGCCGCGCACGTAGAGGGCTGCTGCCAGTTCTTCGAGCGAGGCGTTGCCGGCACGTTCGCCGATGCCGTTGACGGTGCACTCCACCTGACGGGCTCCGGCAGAGATGGCGGAAAGTGAGTTGGCAACGGCTAGACCCAGGTCGTCATGGCAATGCGACGAGAGCACCACGCCCTTTTCATCGATGGCCGGAATGCGCTGGCGCACCTCGCGGAACATCTGTCCATACTCCTCAGGGGTGGAATAGCCGACGGTGTCGGGCATGTTGATGGTGGTGGCTCCGGCTTCGACGGCAATGCGCACCATTTCGACCAGGTATTCGCGGTCGGAGCGGGTTGCGTCTTCGGGCGAGAATTCGACGTCGTCGGCCAGCGAACGGGCGAGGCGGACTGACTCGCCGGCCAGATCGAGGGCCTGCTGGCGGGTGATTTTAAGCTTGTACTCGAGATGCAGATCGCTCGATGCGAGGAAGACATGGATACGGGCGCGGTCGGCAAACTGGAGAGCGCGGGCAGCCATCTCGATATCTTCAGTCTTGGCGCGGGCCAGGGAAGCGATGCGCGGCTTGCGAATGGCCTGGGTAATGGTGGAGATGGCGGCGAAGTCGCCCTCGGAAGCCATGGCGAAGCCGGCCTCGATGATGTCCACTCCCAGATCCTCCAGGGCGTGCGCCATGGTGAGCTTTTCCTGGGTGGTCATACTGCAGCCGGGGGACTGCTCGCCGTCGCGAAGGGTGGTGTCAAAAAAGACTACGTGGTCCGATGTCATAGGTTCGCCTGCCAGGGAAGACCTTCCCGCACAAATCAAGTTTCTCGCATGGGGGCACCATAAGGCAAAGTTATTCTTTTTGGAGTACCCATTAGAATTCGTTATGATAATCAAGATAGGAAAGGGCCGGCCCGATGGACCTCACCCAGCTCGAGACGTTTCTCGCGGTGGCCGAAGAACGAAGCTTTTCGCGCGCGGCGGTGCGGCTGAACCGGACCCAGCCAGCGGTGAGCCAGGTAATTCGCAAACTGGAAGGGTCACTCGGGGAGACTCTGTTCGACCGCGCGGCGCGCGACGGGACTCTGACTGCGGGAGGGGTGCTGCTGCGCGACTATGCCGTGCGCCTGCTGGCCTTGCGCCGCGAAGCCACCAGCGCCCTGGGGGAGCTGAAGAGCCTGGAGCGAGGGCAGCTGCAACTGGCGGCAAACGAGTACACATGCATGTATCTGCTGCCGGCCATTGAGGCGTTTCGACGCCAATTACCGCACATCAACGTGACGGTCCACCGGATGCTTGCGAGTCGTATTCCTGAAGAACTCAATCTGCGCAGCTTCGAAATCGGGGTGATTTCGTATCGACCGGACCCTGTGCAGTTTCGAACCATTGCTGTTTACGGGGACAATCTGCTGCTGGTCGTGAGCCCCAGGCACCCACTTGCGCGCGCCGAGCGGGTTTCAATTAACGACCTTGGGCAGCAGGACTTTATTGGGCACCATGTGGCGTCGCCATTGCGAAAAAAGGTGATTGAGGCGTTCCAACGTTATCGGACGCCGCTGAACATGAGCATCGAGCTCCCGACAATTGAGGCCATCAAGCGTTTTGTGGCCATGGGCACAGGGGTCGCGCTTTTACCTCATCTGGCGGTTGCGCACGAACTGGCCGCCGGCGATCTGGTGGGCATTGCGGTGGACGAGCTGGAGATGAAGCGTGTTCTGCGCCTTGTGCATCGGCGGCAGGCAACGTCGAGCTATGCGGCGCGAGCTTTTCTGCGCACGGTGCGGTCGATGGCGGAGGAGAAGGGACCGCCTTTCTACTATCATGTTGAGCGGCCGAACTGAAGGAGCAGGACCGGGGACTGGGGACCAGGGACCAGGGAATAGGGCCAAGGTTCTAGTCGGTGAATGACATTTTTTTAGGGAGAGCGCGTCTGACTGCCCATTTGCGATGGTCCGCGTCTAAGGCGATAGAGTGATTCCGGCTAACCTGTTCTGTGCTGATCCGTTCTGGCCATTTACAATGCTGAGAGCGGGGCCCGGCACGAACCGGCGCACCGGAATCAACAAGATTGGTTGCCGGCCGGACGGTTGGGCAGTCGTGAGGTTCTAGACGGGATGAAGAAGATCGCTTTTATTGCATTCCTGCTGGCGGTGTGCGCGGCAGCGGGCCGTGCCCAGGAGAGCAGGCAGGACATCAGCATTAGCGCCACAGGCATCTACGAACCATTCAAAGCTTCTTCCACCGATGTGCAGGTGAGCTCGAATGTTGGCGAAGGGGCGATGGTCAGTTACCGATTCATGCTGACTCCCAGGAGCGCGCTGGAAGCCAACTACGGCACCACCTACCAAAACAAGATTCACTACCTCGTCAGCAACACGAACAATTACCTGGTGAACACGCGCACCCAGGAGATCTCTTTCGCGTACGTGCGCAGCTTCACTTTTCGCAGATTCAATCCGTTTGTTGAAGCCGGCCCGGGCATATTGATCTTTCTGCCCATTCGCAATTCGACGACAACATCGTTGGATGTGAAGCAGCAGACCGGCGTCGGTGGCCTCTACGGCGCGGGCATTGCGTATGAAATCAGCCCGAGCTTCGATATTCGCGCTGAGTATCGCGGCATTGTCACCAAGGTGCCCACGTTTGGCGACTCGCAGCTAGACACGAAGCGCTGGTACAACATCTACTATCCCGCGGTTGGCGTGGCGTACCACTTCTAAGAGACAGGGAATCGGGAATAGCAAGCCCCGATTCCATGCGATGCGGAATTAAAAATGGGGATGGCTGACGCCGTCCCCATTTGCATTTACGAGCTGTGTATCCCAACTTCCTACTCCCTGCTCCTACCTGCTTCACGGTAGCGCCCCAGCTCCTTGACCATGGCGCAATGCGGCTTCAAGGATTCGAGAGCGCGGCTACCTTCGTCGGATGAATGAATCTGGCAATCGACATAGAAGATGTATTCCCAGGGCTTGCCCTGGACTGGTCTGGACTCGATCTTGGTGAGATTGGTTCCGACGGCCGAGAGAGCGGAGAGCGCGGCGACGAGGGAGCCAGGGCGGTTTTCGACGGAGAAGGCGATGCTGATCTTGTTCGGGTTTGGTTCGGGAGAGGACTGGCTGGCGGGCCGCACCAGGAAGAAGCGCGTGTAGTTCTCTGGATTGTCTTCGATGTTGGCTTCGAGGATGCGCGCGCCGTAAACCTGCGCCGCAGTCTTGCTTGCGATCGCCGCAGCACGGGTGTCGTGGGTCTCAACCAGTTGTTTGACGCTCCCTGCGGTGTCGTAGGCAGGAACAGAGCGCATGGCTGGATGGGTGGCGAGAAAGCGTCTGCATTGCGCCAGGGCCACGGGATGGGAGAAGACCCGGTCGATGTCTTGGATCGAAGCGCTGGGAAGGGCGATGAGGTTGTGCTGAATGCGGAGCAGGGTCTCTTGATCGACGCGGACATCGTTTGCCAGCAGAAGGTCAAAGTGTTCGAGAACCGAGCCGGCGAGGCTGTTTTCAATGGGGATGACCGCAGCGTCGACGGCGCCGGCGGCGAGAGCGGCAAATACCTCGGCCGAAAGCGATAAGGGAACGATTTCCGCCTCGGCGTTCAGGTTCTTTGCCGCTTCGAAACTGAATGATCCGGGTTCACCCTGAATTGCGAATTTCATGCTGTTTCGGGATTCATCTATAACGTTGAAGTACTTCGGACGAAAAGCCTTTTGGCACCATACCACAGTGCTCGGACGGCTGGCCTCAACGACGCAGCCAGAGGTCGGTGGCAACGAAGCAGAGGAACACCATGGCGATGACGCCGTTCATGGTGAAGAAGGCTGCGTTGAGGCGGCGCAGGTCGGTGGGCGACACGATGGAGTGCTCGTACGCGAGCAAGAGGCTCGCGGCTGCTATGCCGAGCCATCCGGCAATTCCGAAAGAGAAGAGCCAGGCAAACCAGGCGAGGAGGAACAGCATGGCGAGGTGCATAAGGCGTGCGACTAGAAACGCAGAAGGAATGCCGATGGACTGGGGAAGGCTGTAGAGCCCGGCCGAGCGGTCGTGATCAAAGTCCTGGCAGGCGTAGAGGACGTCGAAGCCGCCGACCCAGAGTGTTACCGCAGCAGTCAGGACGAGGATGCGCGGATCGAGGCTACCGCGGACCGCGATCCACGCGGCTGCGGGCGCCATGCCGAGGGCGAGCCCGAGCACAAGGTGTGACCAGCGAGTGACCCGCTTCATATAGCTGTAGCCGAGCAAGACGATGAGCACGATCGGAGACAAGGCGAGTGTGAGGCGATTCAGGTTGGCGGTTGCAACGATGAAGATGAGCCCGGTGAGAACGGTGAATCCGAGCACGAAGGATCGCGTGAGGAGTCCGGCGGGGATGGCGCGTGTGCGGGTCCGGGGGTTTTCGGCGTCGATTGCCGCATCGGCCCAGCGGTTAAACGCCATCGCGCAGGAGCGGGCTGAGACCATGGCTACGAGGATCCACGCCAGGGTCCAACCTGTGGGTATACCGCGGGCGGCCAGGAGTGCGGCGGTGAGAGCAAATGGGAGAGCGAAGATGGAGTGCTCCCACTTGATCATCTCCAGCGTAGTGCGTATTTTTGCGAGTATTCCCACCTCAAATAGTTTACTGGAAGGGCGTTGCTTGTTGAGGATCGAGCAACATTGCGGAGTGGGGGGCTGGAGGGGATCCAGATTAGGCGCAAAGAAAAAGCGCCAGAGCCACTCGGCCCTGGCGCTTCAGTCAATGAATCAATGAATCAATGAATCGAACTTAGTTTTTCGATTCAGTTGTCTGGCCGGCGACCTGAAGGTAATTCTTCACGCTGAAGATACCCGGAACGCCGTTGGCGCGGATGAATGCCGTGTCCTTGTCGGCTTGTGAATCGACCGTGCCGTAGAGCTCGACATGTCCGTTTTGCACGGAGATGCGAATGGGTTTGGCAGGATCGATCGAGTACTTGTTAAGCGAGGGGTAACCGTAGATGGCGCGGGCCACCTGCATGCGGCTCTGGTCGTCCATGATCGAGGTCGGGTCGACCTCAATTTCGTTGACGACATCCTTCACGCCGGGATATGTGCTGACGAGAGCCAATGCCGAGTCCCTATCCACGTAGCCGTAGGCATGGCCACCGAGGGTTGCAACGCCGTTCTGCACAGTGAGGGTAATGGCGTTGAAGGGAGTGGTGCCGTAACCGACGCGGTCATACATCAGCTTTTCACGGAGCTTTGATTCCAGTTCCTGGTCTGAAACCGCAGGTCCAGCAACTTCGATCTGGTTTTTGACGGCGGTGACACCCTTGACTTTGCTGACTCGCTTTTGAGCGTCGGCGCTGTATTCGTAAAGATTTACCGCGCCCGTCAATGTCGCGATTCCATTGGAATCGACGGTCACCTGAACGTTCTTGAATTGCTGCTTATCCAACTTGGCTATTGCTGCGCTTGTTGCATCCGAGTGATCCTCAGCGCCAACGGCACTCGCTCCGGCATTCCCGGCCATCGCGAATGAAATCTGGGGAAGGCTCAGGAGGGAACCAGCGAGCACCGCCGCGGTCAATACGGCTTTGGAACGACCTAATTTCGTCGTCATACGTGCTTTCCTCCTCTTTCTGGTCGAACGCGGCAGTCTTGATTGGAAGGGCTGCCGTACATCCTATGACTAATAGACACAGAAAACGGCACAGGAGTTGCGTGATGTTTTATAAGCTGGCGGCCGGCGGAGGTGAAAATTAAAAGTTCGAGGCAGATTGTGACAACAAGAGGACGAAGAGCTGCATCGTAAGGAGGGTGCATATGTGAGGCGCTTGAGTTTCCTTGGTTCACTGCAGGCTTGAAATGGAGGCGTAGTGAATTGTCAGGACTCAAGATGGTGAGCACTCCAAGCGTTTCCTAAGGATCGGAACGAGACTGGACACATTTTCGGTCGATTTCGATCGGCACCCCAACCCGACAATCTGAGCAACATGGGGAGCGCATTGCTGTGCGCTACAGAGTCGTGCGTGCGTCGCACTCCCCAGTTCCAAAGTTTTCCAAGCTCCACCCAATCCTGGAACAGGATCAGGGTGGCAAAGAAGTGCTTGATCGCGCAGCAAAACGGTTTCCCCACTCTTTCTGCATCGGCGAGGACGATTGCTGGATTGCAGGCAAGGTGTTTTTTGTGAGCCGAAGCGAGGAATCAAGCGATGAGGCAGTGAAGTCAAATGATCGATCAACGTGTACGTCTTCTGGTCACGACTATTGTTAAGGTCGTAGTTCGAGGAGCTTTTCCCCAGTTTCTGGCAGTCAATTTTCCTGGAGCACTTGGTGAATCGCGATTCACTGAGAGAGATCGCGAACAGGAATCCGAATTCGCGCAGCGGCGGGTTCTGGTTGTCGACGACGAAAGACTGATCGCAGACAGCGTTGCGACAATTCTCAACCGCAATGGATTCGAAGCGATCTCCAGGTATAGCGGGAGGGAGGCTCTTGAGTCAGTGCAGCAGCAGTGTCCGGACATTGTCGTTTCCGATGTAGTGATGCCGGATTTGAACGGGATTGAACTCGCGAAGGCTGTGCGATCTTTATGCCCTGATACGCGCATCGTGCTTTTTTCAGGCAATGTCGACACCGCGAGCCTGCTCGATGATGCGTCGGTCGAAGGCTACTTCTTCGAGATTCTGGCCAAGCCGGTGCACCCGATCAAGTTGTTGAAGACGCTGAATAGCTGAAATCGGGTCGATCAGGTGGCTTTGGGATGGCTAGCGATAGCGTCGCACAGCCTTTACCACCATGGAGAAGACGCCGGACTCGTCGCGTGCCACCAGGAGCGAGACGTGTCGGTTGATGGCGATCTCGGCCTGCAGCAATTGCTGGGCAGTGGTGTTGACGTCGGTTGCGTAGGTCAGCGTGACGTATTTGCTGATCTGTTCTTCCACGGTGATGCGCGTCGTGGAGTTTCCGAGGACACCGAGGTAGTTGGGGTCGACCCTGACAGCGCCCGCGCCAAAGAGCTTCTGTACGCGGCTGCTGACGGTCGCGTTGAGCGCGCCGCCGAGCAGGGCCTGCGTGGCGGGGTTCTGGAGCACCTGTTCCTGTTGCTGTCCGTAGATCTGCTGCTCGTTTTCTGTTCTCCCCAGGGCCAACAAGGCCACCACGTCCGCCTCTGGCAGCGGAGGATCGCTGCGGTAGGAGACGGACATTTTATTGAGCGTGCCATGCAAGCCGAGGGTGATGTCGTAGTCTTCGACGCGGGCGGTGGCATTCAGATCGATTGACGGCTCGATGCGGACTGGGTTGGTGAAGGTGATGTCGCCGCGCTGCAACTCGTAGCGTGTGCCGGCAATGATCGCATTGCCTTCTGTGATCGAGACGCGGCCCAGGAGTGATGGTGTGGCGAGCGTTCCGCGCAGGCGCAGGTCGACGTCGCCAGCGAGCTTTGCGTACGCATTTTGAAAATTCAACTGCGGCGAGGATTGAATGTGTACGTCTAGTCGGACATGATTGGACGGCGCATCGGGCGGCGCGACAGGCTGAATCCTGGTTGCCTGAGTGGCGAGTGCAGCGATATCGAGATCGGAGCTGACGGTGAAGCGCGTGACAACGACATTGCCGCTGAGGAGAAGATTATTCTGGGGTCCCTGCAGTTGGAGGTTGGCATCTGCCAGAGAACTGACTCCCTGGGGATAGCGGATGCGAATCCCTTTGCCGGCCACTGAGAGGTCTGCGAAGATGCCGTGCTGATAGGCGAGATAGCCGGAAACGCTGACCTGGCCGCCGCCGGTCATCGCGGTGAGGGATCGCACTTCCAGGCGATTCTGGTTGAACTCCAGGGTTCCGCGCAATTGGCTCAGGCTATTGGGCAGATCTTCCAGGGCCAGCGAAGCATCCTGGAAATCGACGCGACCCCGCAAGTCGGGGTTTCCGAGTGGACCATGCGCTTCAACCTGAAAAGTTGTCGTGCCGCTGGAGGTGAGATCGGGATCGAGGGTCTCGGCAAGCTTTAGATTGACCGAGCCGTTGGCGGCGAGGTCGAGCTGTCGATTGGCCTTGAGGTCGAGGGTCCCCTGGACGCGCATATCGGTTTCTTCGCCGGTGATGTGGAGCGGGTCGAGGCTGATGCGGGAATTGGCCAGCGTGGCGTGGACAGGGCCCTCGCTTTTGAGATGAACGCCGCCGAGATCAACCGCGAGTTCCTGCAAGCGCACTTCTCCGCGGAGCTGCTCGGGATGTGTGAGCGGTCCTTCCACCGTTACCGTTCCGGCCAGCGAGGATTGCCCGGAAATGCCGGGAAGGTGAGCGGCCTTCAACAGCCCTTCGATGTTGAATTGAGAGAATTCGAGTTTGGCCTGGGTTGCATGGTCGCCGCCGAGGGCAGTCTGGCCGTGAGCGGTTAAAGAAGCCGATTGGAAGTTGGTGGCGAGATCGTACACGAGAGCGTGGTTTGCGGTGTGCGCGTTGAACTGCAAATCCCCGATCTGTTCTCCACCGAGGGCGAGGTCGACAACCTTTCCCTGTCCCTGCAGATTGGGGTCTTCGAATGTCCCGGAGCCGGAAATGGAGAATCCCAAGGCCCCGCTTGCCGGCATGCCCGCCTGCTGGAGTCTGGCAATTTTGCTGATGTCGATGTGCGCCCCCTGGGCGGCCAATTGAAAGCGGTGGGATTGCATGTCGAAGTTGCCGGACCCCGCGATTGTGCCTGCTTCGCCGGTCAGGGTGATCGCACTGATCTGTACTGAATGGCCTTCGACCCGGCCCTGTGCTCGTGCGCGGGACACAGCTTCGCCATAGATTGCGCCATGATCCAGCTGAACCCATCCAGAGCTCTCGAGGAGGTGGACGGGGCCATTGGACTCAATCTGCGCGCTGAGCTCACCGCTGACCGGCAGGGTCTGGCCCATATAGGAGGAAAGCTCGTTGGCCTGCACCTTTGCGGCATTGAGGTGCATGTGAAGCTCCGAGTTAGCGTCAAAGCGGGGATGAATGGTGCGCGCAGCTGCCGCCAGAGTTCCATCCAGGTGGATGACCGATGGGCCATGGGTGAGTTCGCTGCGGTCGATTGAAATGCGTGCCGCCGAGTAGCTTCCGATCGCTTCAACCGTGTCCCAATGCAGGAGCTGCGGATTTCCAGATTTGCCGCTGGGGTTGGCGGGGACTTCGACAGAGACATTCGCGGCTTTCAGTTCGCCGCTGATATGCGGATCGATCAAAGAGCCGGACCAGTTTCCGTGAAATTCTGCTTCTCCTCCGAGCGAAGCAGGAAGGGCGGCCGTTCCTGCTCTCCCTTCGCGGCGCAGGCCGAGATCGTTCAGCGCGGTGTCGAATTCACCGAGATCATCGGACTGAAAATTGACAGAGATGGCGGAAGGACTGCTCAACGGAAATGCTCCGAGGCGGCCGTGCGCTTCAAGGCGGCTTTCGGGCAACGACAGATTGAACTGGCGCAGATCAACGCTTCCGTCCCGCTGGGTATAGGTGGCGTCAATGGCACCGGAGGCCGGGGACTCGTCGGGACGTGTTCGAGCGGAGGGATGAACATTCAGCGTTGCGCCGACTGCGAGGGTCCTGACATCGCCTTTAGACCAGGTCGCGGTTGCGGGCCCGACCAGGCGAGCGTCGATGCCCAGCCGCTGAAACGTGCCCTGGGCAACGATATCGAGAATCGAGTCGAGCGCTACGTCCTGCAGCTGTGCCACGACTTTGCCGTTCATCGAGCCAGCCGCAGGATCAGGGTGGATGGGTTTGGCAAGGCTGTCGGGCCGAGCGGGTTGTCTTCGCAGGAAGTGCCACTTCTTCACAGGCGCAGCAGCCGCAGCGGATTCCAGAACCGGTGTGCCCGGCAAATCCGGAAGCCAGTGATCGAGGGCTATGGAGCCTTCGAGTTGGCCGCCCTGGCGCAGCCGCGCGACTACGGAGGTGAGGAGCAACTGCTGCGGGTCGGCATGCACGTGGGCATCGACTCCGACACCCCGTGCATTCAAGCCGGGAGCGATATAGGAACCACCGTCAATATGCGTTGTCCCGTCGACGCGAAATTGTCCATCCTGCCCTTCGGCGGTGAGGTCGAGTTGAGCCATGCCCTCGGGCGAGTTGGAATAGCCGGTCGTGGGCTCAAGGATTCGCATGTCCAGGGTGCCTTTGGCGGTTGCCTTCCAGTGAGGGCGCGAAAAGTCGATGAGCGAGCCGGAAACTTCAAGGGTCCGATCTTCGGCGTCTTTGCTGCGCGACGTGAGCCGCAGAGAACGCAGATAAGCTGCATTGCGGGTGAGGTCGAGCGTAGCTTGCGCAAACCCTTCGGCAGGTTTCGAGGTGGGGTGATCGCGTGGGCCTCTGGCGACGACGATGTCACGGGCGCCGGCCTCGATCCGATAGCACTCGGGTTGAGATCTTGTCGCCGGGACGTAGGCGATGAGCGCCGAGAGGTCGTTGGCAGAAAAATTGAGCGGGATATGACGATTCTGAGCGTCGAAAGTGGCAGCGCGGTTATCGAGGTCGAGAAAGCCCTGCTCCAGGGCAACATGTCCTGCCTGCAAATGGAAAAAGGTTTGAAGTCCCGAGGTGCTGGATTTGCGCGGCTTTTGCGGCTGGGGTTGATTGGTTGAGCCATCGGGATAAACGATGAAGTGAATCTCGGGCTGCGCGAGTTCGAGATCGCGCAGGCGTACATGAGGTGTAAGGATTCCCAGGATGCTGATGGCGACATGCACGCGCGCCACGCGCGCATACGGCGCCTCATTGGCAGCTTCGCGTCCGTGAATGACGAGGCCGGTGGCATCGGCGCTCAAGTCGAGGAGATGCCAATGAAAACCCGCAATCTCTGCACGGCCACCGGTGGCCGCTTCTATTTCTGCGATCACCCGGCGTCGGACAAGATTTTCGCAAGCCGTCGAGCCGGCCCAGAGAAAGATGCCCGCGATGCAGAGGATCAGCAAAATGGAGCCACCGCCGATCCAAAGCAGGCGTCTGCGTCGGCGCGGAGTCTTGGGGATATTTTCAGAAGATGGATTCAGGAGGGAACTCATGGGGAGGCCGCGCCTCCCGCGCTGGAGCCGGTGGCGGCTTCGAGAGAGGGATCCATGACTTCGATGTCGCCTTGCTTTCGCAAGCTATCGAGCCAGTCGCTGAACATGGCATTCACTTTTTGCTGGAGCAGGATCTCTTCGATGCGGGGAGCGACGTCATTGAGGGAGGGAACGGCTTGTCCTGTCTGGTATTGGGGAACCAGGGTGTTGTGGTAGTACGCTTCGGTTTCCTGCTGAGAGATGCGAATGCCCTGGCGAAAGCGCATTTCAATGAACGTGAGAATCTGGGTGCGACTGCGCAGGTAGGCTTCAACGCGGCGCTGGGTGAGCCCGTGACTGAGAAGAAATGCATTCCAGCCTGCCTCGGTGGCACAGTTTTCGCGAACGCAAATGGGCAGTTGTTTGCGGATTTGCGCGATGCGCTGCTGGACGATTTCCGGCGAGGGTTCGGTGGGCTGGATGTCTTCTTCCCGAATCTGCTGCCGGATGAGGTTGCGGGCAATGAGGCGTTCGAGAGCCTGCTGCGGGGTTTCCTTGATGCCTTCGTCCTGGGGTTCCAGGACCGAGAGCAAGATCTCTTCGTTGAGATCACTCGAGAGGATTGCGCGGCCGTTGACCACGGCGATCACGCGATCCAGCACCACGGGCTGCGCGGTGGGGCCGGGCGCGGCTTGGGTGCTGTCCTGCGCCGGGCACGAGAGAGAAGCGCAAAGGAGCATGCCCGACAACAAGTGCAGGCAGTGTTGGCGGGCAAGAGCGAGCATGCGAGGAGAGTTCATCAGAAGGTCTGGCCGAGGCTGAAGAAGAAATTGAAGTGGCCGGCTTCGCCCACATGCGGTTCGGAATAAGGCGCAGACAGCGAGTATTTGACGTTCACAGGATAGATGGGCGGATTCAGGTTATAGCTGAAATCCAGGCGAATGGGCCCGACGGGCGTATGGTAGCGCAGACCAAGACCTGCAGCATGGGAGAAGTAGTTGAAGTTGCATTGGCCCTGCTGGCCGATCGAATAAGTGGGACCGCTGGGGGTTGGCGGCGCCGGTGGGGTTGTGCTGGTATCAGCCGGGGTGAGGACTTTGCAACTGTCGCGATCGGGCTGATGAATGCGAAGGGCGCTCTCCCAGATGTCGCCGGCATTGGCAAAGACGTTGCCCATGTCGTGGAAGAGCACGAAGCTGACCGAGTCTCCGACCCAGGGCAGCATGGGCGGGGGCAGGCGCAGCTCGGTGCTGTTGACCAGTGCGCCTGCGCCTCCGATGGGGAAGCCGGTTTCAGGATCGCGGGGTCCGGCGGCGTTGATGGAGAAGCCGCGCAGCGAGGTGGGGCCACCCGAGTAGATCCGTTCAGGGAGAGGGAGCAGCTCGTCGGAGCCCGCGCCGAAGGCGCGCTCCTGGGCATAGCGGCTGTTGCGCGCCAGCACGAAGCGATTCTTATCGAATCCGTAGAAGCTGGAGTTGGAAAAATCGAGGCGATTGAATTGCGCCTCCGAACCGAAGGCGTGGCCTGAAAAGAATTCCTGAAAGCTGGTGTAGGTTCCGCGGTGCGCGTCGAGCGGAGAGTCGCGTGTATCGCGCACCCAGGTCAGGCCCGGTCCGGCGACGCGGACCGCTTGAGAGAGAAGCGGAATCTCTGTTGGAAAGACCTGGAGGCTGCTTGCGGCAACCTTGACGCGACGAAAATTGAATTCGTAGATGAAAGTGTTGGCGCGCGAAAGGCCTTTGCCCGTCCCGCTGAAGTGCTCGGTCCAACGCATGCCGGCGTTGAGTTTTGAGGCCACATAGGTGCTGACATCCTGGCTGTTCGCGTAGCCGCCCGCGACGGTGAGGCCGAAGTTGGGATTTCCGTAGAAGTGCGGGTTTTGAAAGCTCAGATTGATCTTCTGTTCGAGCAGGCCGTAGGTTCCCTGGATGGACGCGGACTGCTCCCGGCCGAAGAGGCCGTTGCGGGTGAGATCGCCGAGGACACGGGGGCTGATGCCGGTCTTGCCGTTGGGCGAGCAAGGCGTTCCGGTGGCGATGTACCCAGCGCAGTTGTTTTGGGGGGTTCCGGTCTGCGCCTCAAATCCAAGTCCATAGGTGAGCGTCCATCGGCGAGCTTCACTGGTTTGCAGCAACACGGTTTTGTGGGTCTCGTCACCGGTTGGGTTCTGGATCGCTGTATCGACTTCATTGAAGAGGGCAAAGTTGTAGAGATTGCGCTGCGTCTCGATCAATGCAGACTGATTGAGTGGATCACCGGCATGCAGAGTGATGGCATTCGCGATGGTGTCGGGACGCGTGTAGACCAGCCCGGTGACCAGTACCCTGCGCACAAAGTGCTGTTCGCCTTCGGTGATGTGGAAGGTAATGTTGACGAGGTTGGGATTGCCTTCCTGGGGCTGCTCGGCTACTTCGACCTGCGCCTGCTCAAATCCGCGGCTCAAGTAGTCGGTGACAAGCGCATCACGATCTCCGGCCAGATTCTGGGGAGACATGAGCTGTCCCGGGGCTGAGTTCAGCAAGGGCAGCAGTTTGGCTGCATCGACATGGTTGTTGCCTTCGAGCTTAACGTCGCCGACTCTTTGCTGCGGTCCTTCGTCGATCTGGTATTCGATGGCCAGACCGGCGGGTTTACCGGAAGGAGATCCGCCTGTCGGCGCGGCCGACGCTGCCTGGTTGGTGCGGGGAGCCACTTTTACCGAAGAAAACCCGTTGTTCTGATAGACCGCCTGGAGCGACGCGGCATCGGCCGTCAGCAAAGCTTGGCTATAGACACCGTGGCGGTCAAGGGTATCGGCAGCGCGGACGCTCAAGAGATCCTTCAGCGTCGAGGAATCGAAGTAGTGATTTCCAGAAACGGAAACGCTCTCAACGCGGCGCTTCATGCCCAGGGTGACGGTATAGACGATGAGGACCTGATCGGGCGCGGGGGTTTGCCGTTCGTGTTCAACCTTGACATCGAAATAGCCGAGACGCTGGAAGTAATCGCGCAGACGCCGTGTTCCTTCGTTGAGCAGATCCTCGTCGACGGTGCCTTCTTCGTAGACAGGAATAGCGTGCTTGAGCCGTTCGGATCCGATGCTGGCTCCGGCGACGCGCACCGTCACCACAGGCCCGCGGGTGGCTGAAAAGGTGAAGTTGCAGCGCTTGGTGGCAGGCACATAATTCTGGGCCTCGAGCTTGATCTCAGCTTCCAGCCGGCGCTGCTTCTGGTAGTACTGCAGCACGCCATTCAAGGCGCGATTGACGGTGTCGTGGCCGACGTGAGCCCCGGCGCGCAGGTGGGCGTGACGCCGGAACTCGTCGACGCTCAACTCGGGATTGCCCTTCACTTCGACGTCGCCGATGCGGGCCTGCGGCCCGGAGACCACGCTGAACGCGATATCCACCAGCTGCTCGTTTGGACGCGGAGTGACCGTGTGAGTGATCACGGGCTCGTAGAAGCCGTTGTCCGCGAGGGCCTGGTGCATTTGATCCAGCGCCTGATTCAACCGGGGTTCGGTGAAGCGGGTTCCAGCAAGAAGGCGCGAGGCACGTACCAACTGGGTATTCAAGGTGGCGCCTTTGGCTCCGATGACGTTGACGGTGCCAATGAACATACGTGGAGCGCCGCGGAAAACGAGGGTTACGCCCGACTCTTGGCGAATGCCTTCGACGTCGACGGTCTCAAAGAGGCCGGACGCGTACACCAGGCGAAGTCCGCGTTTCAGATCCTCCTGGGTGAGAGAGGTTCCGATCATCCGGGCAAGGTTATCCGGCAGTGGGGTGAACCGATCGGGAGTGACACCTTCGAACTGGATGGCGATCACCTTGAGCCCGAAGAGCGAGGCTGCGGGGCCGGAGGCGGGCGCTGGAGGAGCCTGCTCGAGGTCGATTGCTGTTCCGGGCACGGTGCCATTTCCGGGGGGGGTAACGGATGAGATGCGTTGCGCTCCGGAAGGGGGGATCGAGGAGAAGAGCACGAGCAGCAGACCCGTGAGCAGGCGGCCAAACCTTGTCGTCTCTCGTAAGGTCTGTTCTGCCAATCTCCTCAAAACTTTTCTCCTGAAAAAGCTAGACCTGAGGCTTCGATGCGCCAAATGATTGCATCCAAATAGAAATCTGCATGGCATTGCTCAAATCAATGAACGCTGAAGCTCCGCCAACTGAAATGCTGCACCCTATACTAACGAGGAAACAGGCCCGGTGCAGCCAGACCAGTGTCGCGAACAACGGCGATTCCCCCGGAAGGTTATGCATGCCCCGAACGAATTCTGCAAAGAGTGCCTCACCCACTTCAGATGCCGCTCCGTCGTCCGGCGTGGACGAAAAGGAGCGAGTGCCTGTTTCGTCTCCCATTTCTGCTGACGCCGACACCCTGGCTCGCGCTCAGGCCGGGGACCATCACGCCTTTGCGCAACTTTATTCCCTTCACAAGAGGCGCATCTATTCGCTGTGCCTGCGCATGGTGAGCAACGCGGCGGAGGCCGAAGACCTGACGCAGGAAGCTTTTCTCCAATTGCATCGAAAGATCGCGACGTTTCGAGGCGACTCGGCTTTTTCCACATGGCTGCACCGGCTTGCAATCAACGTTGTGTTAATGCATCTGCGCAAGAAGGGGCTTCCTGTAACTTCGCTGGACGAGGCCATGGAGCCGACGCATGACGATGGTCCAGGGCGCAGTTTCGGAGCGCCCGATCTGTCGCTTTCCGGATCGATCGACCGGCTGGCGCTGGAGCGGGCCGTGGCGGATCTGCCGGCTGGCTATCGGCTCATCTTCGTGCTGCACGATGTGGAGGGATACGAGCATAATGAGATCGCAGGCATGCTCGACTGCTCGATCGGCAACAGCAAATCGCAGTTGCACAAGGCGCGATTGAAACTCAGAGACGCTCTGCGCACTTCTCTCCAGAGGGAGGGGCAGCGATGACCGAAGATCGTACCCAGATGAGCTGCCATGCTTTTCAGGCCCAGTTGGCGGATCTGATCGCGACCGGCGAAGATGTATCGAATCATCCCCACCTGGCGACCTGCGACAACTGCCGAGCTTTGCTCGCCGATCTGCAAACGATTGCCGATGCGGCTCGCCAATTGCTCCCGATCGAGCAGCCCAAAGAGGACCTCTGGGACCGGATCGAACTGGCGATCAAAAAAGAAGAGGGCTCGACCCAGCCTGACTGACTGGGCCCGTTGTCTGGGCCTGTTTTTCGGCGGAACGGTGGCCGGGTCCAGCCCGGCCCTCACCTTCGGTGGGTGCTCAGCCGATATACCGAGCGAGCGACTGCATCTACCGGGACCTTGCGAGAGCAGAACCTGCGCCTGCGGGCAGGAAGCGGGTACAGGGGAAGAGGTGATCTATGCGTTGCCGCTTGCCTCTATTGACGAATGCCGAAGGCAGGCGCAGGCTGGCAGGGAACTCGTGCGCCCGGAGATCGTAGAAGACTGTACGGGGTTCTCTCTGGGAGCTGGAACGGCCGAAGAAGCCGACTTTCTGAAACTTTTCTGGCCATGCGTTGTCTAATGAAGGAAAGTTGATAAAAGGACACTCAATGCCAAGTCAGCCGACGATTTTGCCCCCTGCATCAGCATCAAGCTCCCCGGGACCGCGCCGGATCCCGGTTCTGCCCGTGCGCGATACGGTTTTGTTTCCCCATGCTGTTCTTCCCCTTACAGTTGGACGCGAAAGCTCAATCCAACTGATCGAGTCTCTCGGGGAGGAGAGGTCCATCCTGGTTGCCACCCAGCTGGATCCTCGGCTGGACTCGCCCAAGCCCACGGACATGCACGAGGTGGGCACCCTGGCGACGGTACACAAAGTTGTCAGGATGCCTAACCAGAGCCGGTTCGTTTTCACGGAGGGCGTGAGCCGCGTCAAGGTACTGCGGTATGTGCAGACTGAGCCGTTTATGGTGGCAGAGATCGAGGAATTGGAAGACGCCGAGCCGGAATCGAATGCCAGCGTTGAGGCGCTGGTGCGGAACGTGATCGGCCAGTTCCAGCAGATTGTTTCGGAGTCGCCTACGCTTTCCGACGAGCTGCGCACAATCGCGGCCAACATTGAGGATCCGGGGCGGCTGGTGGACTTTGTTGCCTCGTCGCTGCCGTTCCTGACTACGGACGACAAACAGAAGCTGCTGGAGACGCCGTCGGTGCTGGCGCGGCTGGAACAGCTGAACAAGCATCTTGCCAAGGAGATCGAGGTGCAGCAGTTGCGCACCAAGATCCAGAGCGAGGTGCAGGACCAGGTGCAGCAATCGCAGCGCGACTACTATCTTCGCGAGCAGATGAAGGCCATTCAGAAGGAGCTGGGCGAGCAGGACGAGGGCCAGCGGGAGATCGACGATCTGCGCGAGAAGATTGAAGCCGCAGGGATGCCCGAAGACGTGAAGAAAGAGGCAATGAAGGAGCTGAATCGCCTTGGACGGATGTCTCCGATGGCCGCCGATTACGGGCTCACGCGGAACTATATTGAATGGCTCGCGGTGCTGCCGTGGGCGAAGAGCTCGGGCGAGAAGATCGACATCAGCAAGGCCAAGGAAATTCTCGACGAGGATCACTACGAGCTGAAGAAGGTGAAGGACCGGATTCTCGACTACCTGAGCGTGCTGGAGCTGAAGCCGGACATGAAGGGACCGATTCTCTGCTTTGTCGGACCACCGGGAGTGGGCAAAACCAGCCTGGGCCGTTCGATTGCGCGGGCCCTGGGACGGAAGTTCCAGCGCATCTCTCTGGGCGGCATGCACGACGAGGCGGAGATCCGCGGGCACAGGCGCACGTATATTGGCGCACTGCCGGGGCAGATCATCCAGAGCATTCGCCGGGCTGAAACCAACGACCCGGTGATCATGCTGGACGAGGTCGACAAG
Organism: uncultured Acidobacteriaceae bacterium; assembly: GCA_963760475.1. Lineage (GTDB taxonomy): Bacteria > Acidobacteriota > Terriglobia > Terriglobales > Acidobacteriaceae > Telmatobacter. Next base: position 577,153 of record CAVXDG010000009.1, read on the forward strand.
CTGGGCCGCGACTTCCGCGGCGATCCCGCGTCGGCGCTGCTGGAGACGCTGGATCCGGAGCAGAACAACTCGTTCCGCGACAACTATCTTGACGTGCCGTTCGACTTGTCGAAAGTGCTGTTTATCTGCACGGCGAACATGCTCGACACCGTGCCGCCCCCGCTGATCGACCGCATGGAAATCATTCCATTGCAGGGCTACAGCGAGGAGGAGAAGGTGCACATTGCGAATCGCTACCTTGTTCCGCGCCAGATCAAGGCCAACGGGATCACCGCGGAACAGATTGAGTTCCCCGAGGAGGCCGTTCGGCACATCGTGCGCCACTACACGCGCGAGGCGGGGGTTCGAAAACTGGAGCAGGTGATCGGAACGGTTTGCCGCAAGCAGGCGCGTCGCGTCGTCGAGGGCAAGACTGACAAGCTGGTCGTCAATCGCGACGTGCTGAAAGAGTTTCTCGGCGGGATTCAAGTGCGCGTGGAAACAGAAGTGGCGGAGCGGGTGAAGCGTCCTGGCGTGGCGGTAGGATTGGCGTGGACGCCGGCCGGAGGCGACATTCTTTTCATCGAGGCGAACAAGATGAAGGGGAAGGGCAGCTTCACGATGACCGGCCAGATTGGCGAGGTGATGCAGGAGTCAATGCAGGCGGCGCTGACCTGGGTTCGGTCGAACTCAGAGAAGCTGGGCTTACCGGAGGACTTCAACAAGGACCTCGACCTGCACATCCACGTGCCGGCGGGGGCAATTCCCAAGGACGGACCCTCGGCGGGCGTCACGATGGCCGATGGTTCTTGCTTCTCTGCTTGACGGACACACCGGTTCGTCCATTGACGGCAATGACGGGGGAGATCACGCTGAGCGGCAATGTACTGCCGGTGGGCGGCATCAAGGAGAAGTTCCTTGCGGCGCGCCGGGCCGGAGTGCAGACCGTGATCCTGCCTGCCGAGAATCGGCAGAGCGTAGAAGAAGACCTGACGCCGGAGATGATTCAGGGAGTCGACATCCATTTCGCCAGCCACATCGAAGACGTACTGGCGGTGGCGCTGCCGATGCTGAAGACCCACGGGCAGAATTTGTCGATGGCTGAGTCGGGAACGAGCGTGGCAGCCTGAGTGAAGCTCGAAGAAGGGCAGGAAGGCCGGCGAAGGTGCCGGCCTTTTTTGCGGCTTGAGAACAGCGTACTTCGATAGGGAATCGCTTCCGATGCAGACCGCCCGATCATCGACGATGGGCTGACCAAATTCCCCGTGAGGCACCACTGCAGGATGTTCTTCCGCCGCCGATAGCGTGTATAGAAGCAGGCTACGAGGACTTCGGGCGGCACAAATGGGCGCAATCTCGATCGTTCCACTTCATCTGACCGGCAACACGACGGATCTACAGAATTCTCAGTTGCAGACATTTCTCGGAGCGGCTGCCCAGCAAGCCTGCCGGGTGGCGCTCGGGCAGCTGGACCAGAACCGGGCGCAGGTCGTGCTTGATTTTCATCAAAAGGTTGAGGCCGAGGTGGCCGATGCGATCGTCGAGATCGTGCATCGCCACGCGACCAGCGACAGGTTTAAGAATGAGCAGGTGCCGTCGAACTTCAATTACCCTGCGACATACAAGGTTCGCCCAATCGAAGCGCAGGTGACGGAGTTACGCAAGCTGTTTCCCTCGCTTGGCGGCTGCTTGGAAAAGCTGGGTCGCAGGCCGCTCCCCGCGGGGGCGGAGGCATGGTTTGCGATTCCGCGGTGGCAGGCCCTTGCATCCACCTACAATGAGGCTATCGAGCTGGTCCTCAAAGCCCTCGGCGCGCGAAGAAGGCTTTCGAACCGAATCATTGGTCGCATCGACCGGACCTATCTTCGGCAGTCGAATCGGTCGAAGCTGGCCGAGGAGATTTTGGCGGAGCAGCAGCCGGGGCAGGAGATTCTGGTCCTTGCGGCGCAAGCAGGCATGCTCCATCGGGGCTGCTCGGCGCGCCGGGCGCGGGTTTCCATGGCGGGAAACGAATTTGGACTGGGCGCGTTGGCTGTAGCCGTCTTGCTCCTGACGCATCCGGAGCGCCTTTCGGCAGGGGACACGCTGATGATCGATTGCGCGGGAGACGAGTATTCCTTCCGCGGCGATTCAACTTTTGACCGCGTGCCTCTGTTTGATTTCGACATTGCGGGACTCGAGTTCAGCATTTTCTACGAAGATCGTTCCCGCAATCTTTGGGGAACTCCCTCGGGCTTTCTGTACAAGGTCTCCGAAAGCACCTGAGCACCCCCTTCGGCTCGTACCAGAGTCTAACCAATGACGATATGCTTTTGGTTATGATCCGGGTGCATGTGCTGGCGTTCGGCGTGCTCAAAGACGCATTTGGGGCCGACGCGATCGAGATGACGTTGCGCGATGAGGCGACGGTTGGAGAGCTGCTGGCCGAGCTGGCGCAGTCTCATCCCGCTGCCCCGCTGCGCGGCATCGCGGTCAGTGTTAATGCTGAATATGCTCCGGCAGTCCAGGTGCTTCACCAGGGCGATGAAGTTGGGTTGCTGCCCCCGGTATCAGGCGGGGCTGACGCAAGACCGATAGCTGGGAACGAAGCCGAGGAGGCCCTCGTCCGGCTGACCCGCGACCACATCGACGCAGAGTCGCTTGTTGCGGCGGCCAAGAGGGGCGAAGACGGCGCGGTCGTGGTCTTCGACGGCATTGTGCGAAATAACTCGCGGGGGCGGCTGACGCTGCATCTCGACTACGAAGCCTACGAAGAGATGGCGCTTCGGCAGATGAACGAGCTTGCCAGGCAAGCGCGCGAGCGTTTCAAGGTCCGGCAGGTGACGATCGTTCATCGGCTCGGGCGGCTTATGGTCGGCGAGACGAGTGTCCTGATCGTTGTTGCCTCGGCGCATCGCGGGCAGGGGTTCGATGCCTGTCGCTGGGTGATCGACACGCTGAAGAAGACGGTGCCGATCTGGAAGAAGGAGACGTTTGTGGATGGGGCAGTCTGGGCGGATGGCGAGGCATTTCCTGCCGAGATCGGCCTGGAGGCGAGCGATGCATCTTGACCGGGCTGCAGCGAAATGGTGGATTGTGTCGGCGAGCCTTCTTCTCGCGTCTTTCTGCGCTGCAACGGCCCAGGACGGCGTGACGCTCCGTGTCGACGTCAAGCTCGTAAACGTTTTTGTGAACGTGACGGATGCCAACGGTGCTCTTGTCGGGGGACTCACGCAGGGTGACTTCGCGATTGCGGAAGACAATCGACCGCAGCAGATCGCGCTTTTCGAACGCCAATCGGAACTGCCGCTCAATCTGACCCTCGCCATCGATACCAGCGCCAGCACGTTCAAAGACCGGTCGCTGGAGCAGGGAGCCGCGAAGCGCTTTGTGCATGCCCTGCTGCGGAGCCAGGACCGGATGCGAGTTTTGGAATTCGACACATTCGTTACCGAGCTCACGCCGTTCACGAGCAAAGTGGCCCAAATCGATCGCGGTCTCGATCGGATCCGCGGATCGGGTGGCACCGCACTTTACGACGCCATCTATCTCGGGGCGCAGGGGCTGGGGGGCAAGGATGGTCGCAGGGTGCTGATCCTTGTTTCGGACGGCGACGACACGGTGAAGAGCACCACCTACCGGGAGGCACTTGAGCAAGCACTGCGCAACGAGGTGATGATCTACAGCATCATCGACGTGCCGATCGAGGCCAGCGCCGGCCGAGACACGGGCGGCGAGCACGCGCTGATCACCCTGGCCGAGCAGACAGGGGGCAAGAGCTTCTACGTCGATGCGGGTGGGCTGGACAAAGTGTTCTCGCAAGTGAGCGAGGATTTGCGCACCCAATACCTGTTGGGGTATTACCCGCGCAACCAGGAGCCCGGCACGAGCTTTCATCGGCTTCGGGTCACGATTCCGCGAGCAGACACGAGTGCTTTCAACATCCGGTATCGAACCGGCTACTATGCCGACAGTCCACTGAAGCGCGATGCCGCTGCCAAGGAGTAGCGGCACTTCCCACATTGCGCGATTCGATTTGCGTGCGCAGATGTTTCCTGCATCTAAAATGACGACATGACTCCCCCCCTCTCCCCTCGTCGACGCTCGAAAACCCCTCCTCCGGGTGAAACCGGCCAGGAAGCCCTATATCTGCGCTCGCTGAGTGACCGCCGGGTGCCGGTCACGCTGAAGCTGTGGGACGGCGAGACAGTTCGGGGCTGGATCGAGTATTTCGACGACGGCATGTTGCGTTTGACGCGGGAAGGCAAGCCGAATCTCTTCATTTACAAACACCAGATCCAGACCATTACCGAGGCTGGCCGGCGGCGCGGCCCGCGCGTTGCAAACGGAGCCACTTCGTGACCGGCGAGCCGTTGACCGCGCCCTCTTTGGCTTGGGCCTCGACAGGTGCCTGGGTGCCAGAAGGGGACTGGGTTCCGAAAGCCTCTGCGATCGCTCGCGAGGGGGGCGCGCGTCTGCGCGAGTTTTTTGCTCAGGGTGTTGCGACGGAATACAAGGGCGACGTGGATCTGGTAACGATCGCTGACCGAACGGTCGAGAAGCTGATCCGCACACGACTCGCTGAGACTTTTCCTGAACACGGTGTGTATGGGGAGGAAGGCACGCGGGACCGCCTGGAAGGCGAGTTTCGCTGGTATGTCGATCCCCTGGACGGCACGACAAATTTTGCCCATGGATTTCCTCAGTTTTGTGTTTCGATGGGCCTTGAGCAACGCGCCTCAAATCTGAAACCCGACGAAGACGGCACCCTGGTGGCGGGAGTCATTTACGATCCGCTGCGCGACGAGCTATTTGCCGGGGAAAAAGGAAAAGGCGCCTACCTGAACGGAAAGCGCATGCACGCCTCGAAGACGACGGAGCTTGCCGAGGCGCTTCTGGCGACCGGCTTTCCCAGCCGCAAGCGGCATGCCAGCCCGAACATCCACTTCTACCAGGAATTCACATTGCGTTCGCATGGGGTACGCCGCGCCGGTTCGGCCGCATTGGATCTGGCGTATGTCGCGGCTGGCCGCCTGGAGGCTTTCTGGGAATTCAATTTGAATCCCTGGGATACGGCAGCGGGCATTCTGCTGGTGGAAGAGGCTGGGGGTTGTGTTACCGATTTTCAGGGGAATCACTATCGCATCGACAGCGCGGAGATTCTTGCTTCGAATGGAAACATTCATGGAGAGCTGATCGCGCTTTTCGGAGACATGTTTGCGGGGCGGAACCTGGCGCCGATTCCGACGGCGGCCGAATGGGCCGCGGAGCGTCAGGCGCGCGCCGCTGCCGATCGCTGAGGATCGTTCCCCAATGAACGGGCAGGGCCGCGCCGGACCGGGATGGGTCGGGTCGGGCATTGCAAGCGGAGCGCTTCCCGCATAGCAAAACGTCTTTGCCCCGGGGTTGACTCGGGGCGCGGGGTCCTGTGCTACTATCAGCGTCGAGAAGATTACCTTTCGGAGAGATTGACGATGGCATATGTGATCGCAGAACCCTGTATCGGCACCAAGGACACCGCCTGTGTGGACGCTTGTCCCGTCGATTGCATCCACCCCAAGAAAGATGAAGCAGGCTTTGCAGACTCCGAGCAGCTGTTCATCGATCCAGTCGAATGCATTGACTGCGGCGCCTGTGTTCCGGCGTGCCCGGTGTCGGCCATCTTTGCGCTGGACGATCTGCCGGAAAAGTGGGCTCATTTTACGGAGAAGAACGCCACCCACTTCGGCCGCTAGCCGATACGCTCAACATCGAGAACGCGCACTCGCACAGAGTGCGCGTTTTTCTTTGCAGGGAAGAATTGCGGCAAACCGTTCTCGTTCCATTGACAACATGCCGGAGCGCCAATACATTGGCCGGTGTTCCTCAATCGCTTGAAAAGTGCAGCCCGCGTAGGACGCAGGCGGGTCGAGGTGTGCATGCATACGAATCGAATGGGCCCTGCTTTTCTTGTTGCAGTTGGTGCGATGTGCCTCTATCTCACAGGGAGCGCACAGACAGAGACGGCAATTCGTCTCAAAGCGGATGCGGACGCACCCGGCAAGCCCCTGGTGCACTTCTGGAGCAAGGTTGTGGGTGCGGGTCGCGCGAACGAGGGCCTGCGTTCCACGTGGCAGGAAGAACTGAAGGCGGCAGCTCTCTACGATGGCTTTGAGTATGTGCGCTTCCACGGCCTCTTTCACGACGACATGTTTGTCTATCGTGAAGATGAACAGGGTCACCCGATTTACAACTTCCAATACGTCGATGACGTATTCGATCGGATGCTGGCGACCGGCGTGCGGCCGTTTGTGGAGCTCAGCTTTTCTCCGGCGGAGATGGCCACTGCGCACAACACGACGTTCTGGTGGCAGGCCAATGGCGCCCCGCCCAAGGACAATGAAAAGTGGGCCGGCCTGGTGCGCGCCACAGTGGAACATCTTGTTGCCCGCTATGGAATCGACGAAGTCCGGAAGTGGTACTTCGAAGTGTGGAACGAGCCTAACCTGGATGGCTTCTTCAAGAACGGCACCCAGCAGCAGTACTTCGACCTCTACAAGATCACGGCGTTGACCATCAAGAAAGTGGATGGGCAACTCCGGGTGGGCGGACCCACGACCAGCAACTTCGATTTGGATGAGAAGGCCGTGAAGGCCGCGATCGCATCGGGGAAGCCTTACGATCCGCTGCAGATTCCCTGGCGCCCTGTCTGGATCGAAGATTTTCTTGCCTACTGCGAGGCAAATCATCTGCCGGTCGATTTTGTTTCGACACATCCATATCCGCAGGATTTTACGATCGACGACCCGAAGCTTGCGAACCACGATCATTTGCGCCGCGGCATCGACTCAACGCGAGATGACCTGCGGATGCTGCGCAAGATGATCGACGCCAGCCCCTATCCGCATGCGGAGATTCAGCTCACGGAGTGGAGCTCGAGCCCATCGCCAACCGACCATACGCATGATTCGCTGGCTGCGGGCGCTTTCATTGTGAAGACGAATCTAGACTCTATCGGGCTTGTCGATTCGCTTTCATACTGGGTGTTCACAGACGTTTTTGAAGAGAACCGGAAGACTGATTCGGTGTTTCATGGAAGCTTCGGGCTCATCAACTATCAAGAGATCGTGAAGCCTGCGTTCCATGCCTACCGCTTTCTGAACCAGCTGGGCGATCAGTTGGTAGCCCGAACCGATGGCGCCATCGTATCGCGCGACAAAGCCTCCGGCAAGGTCACTGCATTGGCCTATAACTATCCGACGGAAGAGAAGATCGCGCTGCCGTTGACCGATACTGTCGAACAAGCTGATGCGCTGGATTCCACCGGCAGTGCACGGATGTTTGACCTGCATCTGAGCGGACTTGCCCCGGGGTCGTCGTTTTTGATTGAGACACTGGATCGCCGGCACGGCGATGCGGTTGCGGTATGGGAAGCGATGGGCAGGCCGGAGCCGCCGACGCGCGAGCAAACGCGAGCCCTGCGCGAGGCGGCATGGGATACGCAGAAGGAAGTGGTGCGTGCGGACGGCACCGGCGCTCTGGACGTGCACCGCGAGATTGCGCCGTGGAGCCTGGTCTTGATCAAGCAGCTTTAGGCTGAGATACGCTACGGTTCCGGGCTTATGAGCGAGCGGAGGGCTTCTGTTCGCGCGCAGGTGCGATGATGGAATCCAATGAGCGTGCTCACCTCAGAAGCGGTGGTTCTGCGGACCTGGCCGGTCCATGAGTCCGATCTCATCGTAAGTTTTTTCACGCGCGAACATGGCCGGGTGAAGGGACTCGCCAAAGCGGCGCTGAGAAGCCGCAAACGTTTTGGCGGAGCGCTGGAGCCCATGACCCTTGCCCGTGCGTGGTATGCGGAGAAGCCGCGGCAGGAACTGGTTCGGCTGGATCAACTGGAGGTTGTGCGCTCACCGCTCTCAAGCCCGGTGGACCAGGTGCGCATGACGGTCTTGAGTTTCTTTGCGGAGCTGCTTGATCAGGCGTTGCCCGAGCATGATCCGCAGGAGACAATTTTTCGGCTGTTGGTTTCTGTGCTGGAGCAGACCACGGTCGAACAGCCCTGGATGCCCCTCACGTATTTTCAGCTGTGGATGACGCGCTTGATGGGCCTGCTGCCGGACATTGCGCATTGCACGGCGTGCGGCGAGACGCTCCGCCCCGGCGAAGCCACGTTCAATACCTATGCGGATGGACTATTCTGCGCGGTGCACCGTAACCAGAGTGCAAGCGAATTGAGTGTTGACTCGTGGCAAATGGCGATGCGGATGTTGAGGGCGCCCGTGGGCGCGTTTGCGGCCGAGCCGTGGCCAAAGCGGAGGGGACAGGACCTGCGCCGCTTCACGCTGCAGTCGATCGAGCGGCACCTGGAGCGTAAGCTTCGCACCGCCGAGGTGCTGGCGCGCCTAAGTGGCTGAGCGGCCATAATCGGGCCCGCTCAAAAGAGCCGATGGACAGGCTGGTAAGATAGTCAGAAGTCCCATAAAAGAGAGCCTTGCCTGTGCCGTCGAGTCTTGTTGAATCTCCTCGAAAAACCTCCGCACTTACGTTTCAGGAATTGTTATTTCGCCTGCAAGGTTTTTGGGCGGAGCGCGGCTGCATTCTGCAGCAGCCCTACGACGTTGAAGTAGGCGCAGGAACGATGGCGCCGGAAACCTTTCTTCGCGTGCTGGGACCGAAGCCCTATCGCGTGGGTTATGCGCAGCCGTCGCGGCGGCCCGCCGATGGCCGTTACGGCGAGAACCCGAACCGCTTGTTCAAGCACACACAGTTTCAGCTGATTCTGAAGCCGCCGCCGGTCAATGTGCAGGAGCTGTATCTGGAGTCGCTCGAAGCGATCGGGATCGACCTGAAGAAGCACGACCTCAAGTTCGAAGAGGACAACTGGGAGTGGCCGGCGGGCGGTGCCTGGGGCGTGGGCTGGCAGGTAATGCTCGACGGGCTTGAGATCACGCAGTTCACTTACTTTCAGCAGTGCGGGGGACTGGATCTCGATCCTATCTGCGCAGAGTTGACGTATGGGCTGGAGCGCATCGCGGCCTTTCTGCAGGATGTGGATTCGATCTACGACATTGTGTGGGCGCGCGATCCGGAGACTGGTAAGCCGGTGACGTACGGCGAGGTGCGGCTGGCCGAGGAGTTGCAGTTCTCGGTGTACAACTTTGAAGTTGCCGATGTCGCGAAGCTTTGGGAACACTTCAATCTTTACGAAGCGGAAGCGAAGACGCTCTTGGCCCAGGCGCATACGCTGCTGGAGACTGAAAGCGCCTCAGGCGCGGAGAAGCGGCGGTTTCCGCTGCTGGCGACCTACGAGCTGGCGCTGAAGTGCTCGAACTTATTCAATATTTTGGATGCGCGCGGAGCTATCAGCGTGACAGAACGTGTAGGCGTGATTGGACGCATTCGCGCGCTGGTTGTGGGCGTTGCGAAGGCGTACGCGGCGCAGCAAGCCGCCTAGCGCGATCGAAAGAGCAAAGAGAGATATGCCGGATTTCATCCTCGAGATTGGTTTGGAAGAAGTGCCCGCGCGCATGATCGCGGGGGCCGAAGCGGAGTTGGGTCGCCGCGTGCACGAGCTGCTGACGCGCGAGCGGCTGCTTACGTCCGCGGCGAAGATGACCACGTATTCAACGCCGCGACGTCTGGCGGTGCTGGTGGAAGGCGTGCTGACGGCGCAGGCCGATGCGGAAGAGCAGATGACGGGCCCATCGTGGAAAGTGGCCTACAAAGATGGAGTGCCGACGGCTGCGGCCGAGGCGTTTGCGAAGAAGGCCGGTGTTGCGGTTTCCGCGCTCGAGAAGGTGACGACGCCGAAGGGCGAATACGTTGGCGCAACGGTGAAGCGCGTGGGCCGTTCCGCGACGGATGTGCTGACGGGGGATTTGCCCAAAGAAGTTCTGGGCCTCTATTGGGCGAAGAACATGTACTGGCGGGCCGGCAAGCCGGAACGGTTTGTGCGGCCGGTGCGGTGGGTTGTGGCGCTGCTGGATTCGGCCGTGGTGCCGCTGGAGATTGCGGGCATCAAGGCAGGGAACACGAGCCGCGGGCATCGCGTTCTGCATGGAAACCACTCCGTGGTTTTGCGTTCCGCCGGCGAATATGTCGAGGCACTCCGCAAGGCGTTCGTGGTGGTGGATGTGGCGGAGCGGCGGCAGACGATTCGCAAGGCGCTGGACAAGGCCACGCGCACGGTTGCCGGGGCCCGCTGGCGCGAAGACGAGGCGCTGGTGGAAACGGTGCTGCACCTGACGGAGTGGCCCACGGTGATCCTCGGCACCTTCGAGACTGAGTACCTGACGCTTCCAGAAGAGGTGCTGGTGACGGTGATGCGCGACCACCAGAAATACTTCGCGGTGGAAGACGCGAGCGGCAAATTGGCACCGCATTTTCTTGCGGTGCTGAATATGGCCGTCGATGCCGAGGGAGAAGCGATCATTCGTCACGGCAACCAGAAGGTGCTGCGGGCGCGGTTCAAAGACGCGCAGTTCTTCTGGGACTTCGATCAGAAAACGCCACTGGTGGATCGCGTCGAGAGCCTGAAGAACGTGACGTTCCAGAAGGAGCTGGGCAGCTATTACTGGAAGACAGAAGAGAATCTCAAGGTCGTTGAAACGCTCTACGCTGACATTCAGGCTGTGCTATGGAAGATTCCAGCAGCGACCGTCGAATGGAATGCGCTTAAACAAGCCACTTGGCTGGCGAAGACCGATCTGGCTGCGGAGCTTGTGAAGGAATTCACCGAGCTGCAGGGCGTTATTGGCGGTCTGTATGCGCGTGCGCAAGGTCTGGGCGAGCGCGTCGCGCTCGCGATTTACGAGCAGTACACGCCTGCTTCGATAGAGGACGAGATTCCGGTTTCGGTGGAGGGGCAGATTCTTGGGCTTGCCGACCGCATCCAGACCATCACCGCGATGTTCGGTATTGGCATGGCTCCGACGGGGTCAAAGGATCCGTTCGCCTTACGCCGCGCGGCGAATGGGATTGTGAAGATACTTGCAGAATCGGCACTTCCGCTGTCTCTCTCCAGTGTCTTGAATGCTGCCGCGTCAAAGGACGCGAGCCGACAGCAGCTCTCTGACTTCTTCAAGGAGCGACTCCACTTCTACCTTAAGGATGTGCGCGGCTTCGCCTACGACGTGGTGAGCGCGGTTCTCGCTTCGGGCGCGGACGATGTGCGGGATGCGATTGCGCGTGCCGAGGCCTTGACGGCGGTGCGCGGGTCGGAGGATTTTGCGGCGATTTCGGCGGCGTTCAAGCGCATCAAGAACATCCTGCGGCAGGCCGAAGAGAAGGGGTTCGCGCTTGGTTCGCCGAAGGACGTGAAGCTTGCGCCTGAAGCGCACCAGCTGTCCGATGCTGCGGAGTTGCTTGCACCGCAGGTTGCCAAGCTGCGGGATGCCCGGGCGTATGGCGAAGCGCTGGCCCTGATCGCGACCTTGCGGCCCGCGGTCGATACGTTCTTCGACAAAGTGATGGTGCTCGATCCCGACCCGACACTGCGCGGTGTGAATCTTGGCTTGATCGATGGTGTTCTGCGCAGCTTCTCCGGCATCGCCGACTTCAGCGAAATCGTGACCGGCTAGTTTCGCGTGCGCGAGAAGCAGATCCCTCGCTCCGTTGAGGATGACAACGGTTTGATTTGGGTTCGTGCTTTCCCACCCTTGCTGCGCAAGGATGGGGCACCCAGGATCGTGCTGATTGGGGCTTCGCAGAAAACATCCGCGCGGCCTGTGCTTAGTTGCCTGGCGCGAGCTGCCAGTAGGCCAGGCTGCCCAGAGGTATCTTCGACAGGCCGGGGCGCGGCGCGAGCTGGCCCTTCAGGAACTTGAGCAGGTCCTGGACCACGCTGCGATTGTCGCCGAAGTAGCTGTGGCCGAGGGCGTCCATGCTGAGCTTTGAAACATCGACTGTATCCAGCCCCTGCATGACGATGGTGTTGCTGCCGCCCTCGCCCGCACGCGGTTCCTTGTGGAAGAGAACGTGCGAGGCCACGAGTGCCTGATCGCGCTCGGACACATATAACGTGATCTTGCTTTGCGGTTTGTGAATCTGCGCCGCGAGATTCATGAACACGTCGCGATCGACGTCGGGCGCGGCGAAGACGACGGTGTCGAACTTGCTGAAATCCTTGAACTGCGGGTCGCCGGCAAGCTGGGAGAGCGCCGGCAGCAGAGCGCGGTTGCCCATGCTGTGCGCGATGAGGTGGACCACCGTGGCTCCGGAGGTGGTCGAAACGTCCTGTAGAAATTGCTTCAGGCCGCCAACCGTCTGCTCGACGCTCTGCTCGTCGTCGAGGTAGCCGAAGAGGCTTCCGCGCGAGGGCCAGCTGTAGAAGATGGGGGCGCCTTTGAATCCGAAGTCGTAGGCCAGCTGCGCGGTGCGAATTGCCGCATCTTCAAAGGTCACGTTGTAGCCGTGCACAAAGACGAAAGCCTCTTTGCCCGGCGATGCAGAAACCATCCCCGCGACGTCGTTGAGGAACGCGGCCTTTTGTTCTGATTCGACTTTTTTCAGGACCATGTGCCGTTCGGGGTCGGGGTGGAATTCCAGTTTCCAGATGGTGGGGCGCTCCACCTCCGCGAGCAGATGGCTTTCCGGGATGCTGACCTCGCACGACCCGTACGATAGGGCGCCTTTGTCGGAACGCAGGCCGAGATACTGGAGGCCAGTCTGGTCCGTCTGCGACTTTCGGTCGGTGGCATACAGGACGCGCACTACAGTGAAGCCGGAAGTTGCCCCGCGTTCTTTTGGTTGGGCCGGCAGGGCCAGCGCGAATGTCAGGTTGCGGGCGGGCTGGTCGGCATCGATCTTGAACGTCTGCTCCGCCTCTCCAAAACCCGGAGCCGAGGCATGGAGGAGATACGGGCCTGGAGTGAGGGCAACAGCCAGCAGCGCAAACTTGCCGTCGATGTCGGTGACGGTGTCGACAACCGAGTCCGCACTTGAGGCCCCTGCGCGTACGTCCACGCGGGCCGCTGGCACCGTTTTACCGTCGGGGCCATGTACGACACCCTGCAGATTCACAAGCAACGGCCCGCCTGCCTGGGCATGGGCACAGGGGTAAAGCGAGAGAAGAGCGATTAGAAAGAAAAAGGCATTTGGCCTGGATCGGAGCATGGGAGGCCTCATGGAATCTGAGAATTCGCTGCATAGACGACGGATGGACGCGGAACCGTGAAACGGGATGCTGACATCTTGCTTAAACCCGAGGGATGCTGTCAATGCGGGTCTTTGCGCGGCAAACTTCGATCCGGGCCTAAAGGCCCTGCTGGCCGGACATCGATTCAGGGGGCTGAAGCCCCCTGCTCCCTCCGCGTTGAGGCCCCTTGCTCCCTGTTGCGTCGAGGCCCCCTGCTCCCTCCGCGTTGAAACCCTTTCCGGTCCTCGAACCGCGATCGGCAACCGACGCCGGTCTGCACCATGAGTCCTCGCATTTTTCTGCAATTGTGCGCTGGAAAACTGCGGGCTGCGGCACACTTCGGTTATTGACTCCCTTGCTAATAGCGAGGGGGGGGTACCTGCTGGTGGGTACGGACTTTCATCCTGCCGCTTCTTCAATCGTCGTTCCTAATCGCGGCCCCGGTTGTCACCTTCCCTCTATTATGCGACGGGCGAAGTTAATTTTACGCAAAAGCCGCATGCATCGATACCCACGGCGCAAAACGGCGCCGGCTGAATCGGCAGAAGCGGCAGCGCGTCTAAAATCAATAGAGATGTCTGACAACCTGTATCTGAGTCTGTGGTTTCCGAATCTGCGCCTTGCCGCGCTTCCCGAGAAGATGACGGCAATCCTCGACACATTTTCTGCGTACGGCGGCGAGCCGCGCATCTACTCCGCAACCGTGTGGCCGGTGAACTGGAGCGAGGCCCCGGTGTTTCAGCGCGTGTATGGATGGGGGGAGCGCGGCGCTGAGCCCCGGTTGGCGGTTGAGGATGCGATGGAACTGCTGCACGAGGACTACGCCTACGAGTTTCAAATTGGCTGGAACCTGTGGGAGCTTGAAAGGGCGCCCAACTTGGATCCGCGCTGGGCACGGGGGCCGCGGCTGGTGCGGGTAATGGGCTTCGGCCCGTTATTTGACAATGGGTCGTATGAGCAGGAGGGGCATATCCGCATCGACTTTGGCGACGACGAAGCCTTTCTTGAAGTGGATGGGGATCTTGACGCATTCTCGGCTCGGCATATCGAGGAGAATGTGCGCCAGCTGATCGAACTTACGTCGGCATTGGAGAAGGGTTCGGGGGCCACGGCGCGGGTGTTGTGGAGCGAGCTGGGCGAGAGTCTCGCGCAGCGCCTGGCAGCTCGGCTTGGCATGGGGAACTAAGAGGTTCGATGACAGTCCCGCGCATGCGCTTCACGATTGAGCGAATTCGAACGGTGGTCCTGGTCGCCGGAGTTTTGCTCGTTGTTGCGCTGGGGGTGTTTCTGACTGTTGGCCGATGGCGGAGCCCATTCAGCCGGCGCGATCTGCCCAAGAAACTTGGGATCGACATTCAGCAGGAAGCCAACGGGTTTACTCATGCCGAGTTTCATGCGGGCCACGCGCTGTTCAAGATCACGGCGTCGAAGGTGGAGCAGCTCAAGAACAGTCGCTATCGTTTGCACGTGGTGAAGATCGAGACATACGACGCGAAGGGCGGCGGCACCGACCGTATCGAGGGCTCCGAGTTTGAATACGACCAGGGTGCGGGCATCGCGAGCGCGGCGGGCCCTGTGGAAATCACGCTGGAACGCCCGCGCACGGCGCGGCCTGGGACAGCAACCCCAACTGGGAGGGATGGAGCGGGCCTGACGGGTACTCCTGCACCCAATCAAGTCCAAGCTGCCCCCGATCAAATTCATGTGAAGACGACGGGCCTGGTGTTCAACCAGAACACGGGCGTGGCGAGTTCATCGCAGCATGTAGAGTTCGCACTGCCGCAGGGCTGGGGAAGCGCGATGGGTGCGTCGTTCGATTCGCAGAAGGGTTTGCTGGTGTTGCCGAGTGCGGTGGACATTCACAGTCGTCGCGGAGCGGACACGATCGAGATTCAGGCGCACCATGCAGAGTTTGACCGGAGCACGAACCTGTGTGACTTGACCGAAGGCATCGCGCGCTACCGGGGAGGGACGTCCCAGGCAAACCGGGCGACGGTACGATTTCGCGCGGACGGAACGGCGGCGCAACTGGACGTATCGAGCGGCTTCGTTTTGACGACCGCTTCGGGCGGCCGGCTCGGGGCGCAGCGGGGTTCGCTCACGTTTGACACCGGCAATCAGCCCACTTCCGGGCATCTGGAGGGGGGCGTCACGGTGGACTCCGAAACCGAGAGCCGGAAGGTGCATGGAACGGCGCCGACGGCCAATCTGCAATTTGGTAAGAATGGCGATCTGCGTCTGGCCCACCTGGAGCGAGGTGTGCAGTTCGCGGATGACGAGAAGACCGGGACAGCGGGCGCACTGGTGAATGCTCGGCGCGCATGGGCTTCTCCGGTGGCCGATGTGCTGTTTCGAAGGACGGGCAAGGGCCCGATGGAACTCGATTCTCTGCATGGAACAGGCGGGGTTGTTCTTACCAGCGAGACGCAGCGCGGGTCCGGTGTGCCGGCACGCGCGCGGATGACAGCCGATGAAGTCACGGGAACCTTTGGGGCTGACTCTGCGCTTAGCGGGATGACGGGCGTGGGCCACGCAACGATGGAGCAGACGTCGGAGACAGGCACACACCAGACAACGAGCGGAGACAGGCTGGAAGCGCACTTTGCGGGGATGCCTGCAACGGACGGTCCTCGAACGGGGAAGGCGGGCGCGAACGGGAGATCAGGCACAGCGGCCGGTCAGATTCAATCGGCTTCGGTGCTCGGGCACGTGGTGCTTGTGCAGCAGACCGCCACTCTGGGGCGCTCGACTTCAACCGCTCTGCGGGCCACCGCGGAGCGTGCCGACTACGAGGGCGCAGGGGAAAAGCTTCATCTGACCGGCAGCCCTCATGTGGAGAACGGAAGCCTGGACATTGATGCCGACAAGATCGACGTGGCGCGGGCTTCGGGCGATGCGTTTGCCCACGGCGATGTGAAGGCAACATGGTTTGGCGATGGGCAGAAAGGTGGATCGGGTTCGCCTGAACCGTTTGGCCGGGGATCGCAGAGTCCGGCTCACGTGGTTGCCGCCGAGGCTCAGCTGCATCAGGCTACGGGAGAGGCGACGTTCCAGGGGCAGGCCAGGTTGTGGCAGGAGGCGAACTCGATTGCCGCGCCGGTGATCGTGCTGGACCGGGTGAAGCAGACGCTGGTTGCGCGAACGACCAATGCAAGCGAGCCTGTGCGGGTGGTGGTGGTGAGCACGGGAGGGGCGAGTCAGGGAAAGTCCGCTCAGCCGGAGGGCCAGGCCAAGCCGGAGAGCCAGGCCAAGCCGGAGAAGAGGGCGGAAGGTCCGTCGGTGATTCGGGTCCGCGGGGGCGAACTGAAGTATTCCGATGCCGAACGCAAGGCGGTGATGCGCGCGGGTGCTTTGGCTGCGGTGGTGGCGCAGACGGGCGAGGCGACGACCCACTCCGACGAAGTGGAGCTTGTGCTGCTGCCGCCCGGCAATCATGCGGGATCGGATGGAGGCGCGGCGCAGGTGGATCGGATGACGGCCCGTGGCGGGGTGATTCTTGAAGCGCGGGGAAGGCGCGGAACCGGGGACCAGCTTGACTACTCGGGCGAGCGCGGCACGTACGTGCTGACCGGCTCGGCGGCCACTCCGCCGCGCATTGTCGATCCCCAGCGAGGTACGGTGACCGGGGCGTCTTTGATTTTCAACAGTCGCGATGATAGCGTCAGTGTCGAAGGCAATGGACGCGGCACCGCGACCGAAACTGCGGCTCCCAAACGGCCATGATGCCCGCTCGACGGGCTTGAGAGCTTGATGGAAACATTGATCGCGGAAGAGATCGGGAAGAGTTACAAGGGTCGGCAGGTTGTTCGCGGGGTCAACTTGAGGGTGTCCCGCGGGGAAGTGGTCGGGCTACTGGGGCCGAACGGCGCCGGCAAGACCACCAGTTTTTACATGATTGTCGGCCTTGTTCCGCCGGAAACGGGTCGCATTCTTGTCGACGATGTCGATATCACGCATGTTCCGATGTATCTTCGGGCGCGGAATTTCGGTATCAGCTATCTTCCCCAGGAGCCGTCGGTGTTCCGCAAGCTGACGGTGGAGGAGAATATTCTCGCGGTTCTGGAGGCCCAGCCTCTGGATGCGCGGGAACGCCGGGCGCGCACCGAGCGGCTGATCCAGCAGCTCAATTTGAGTCATATCCGTACCACGCGGGGGTACGCGCTGTCGGGCGGCGAGCGGCGGCGGGTGGAGATTGCGCGTTCTCTGTGCATCCAGCCCAAGTTCATTTTGCTGGACGAGCCGTTCAGCGGCATCGATCCGATCGCGGTCCTGGAACTGCAGAAGATCATTTTCGACCTGAAGGCAAGCGGGATCGGCGTGCTGATTACCGACCACCAGGTGCGGGAGACGCTGAGCGTAACCGACAGGGCATATATCATTGCAGAAGGAAAGATCTTCAGGGCCGGGACGCCGCACGAACTCGGAAACGACGTTGAGGTACGCCGCGTCTATCTCGGAGAGGGATTTTCGTTGAGTTGAACTGGTCGCGGGACTGCGACTGTCGGCCGGGGTTGCTTTGGAGTGGAACGACTCGGGACTGGTCCCGACGGTATGGGGTGGACCGGTTGATCCGGCCGCAGAGTTCTACCAGGGATGCGCCCAGGAGTACACCCAGGGATGCGCCCAGGAATGCACCCGGGAATGGGCCCGGGAATGCGCCCGATGAATTCGTCCAATTTGGGAAAATGGTTCAAACGGGACTGGGAAGCGCCTTTGGGCGGGTTCTGGTCCGATTAAACTTATTGTTAGCCTTTGAACGGGAATCGAGTATCCGAATGGCGCTTTTACAGCCAAGACTGAATCTCAGGGTGGCACAGCGTCAGGTCCTGACTCCGGGGCTTATGCAGATGGTGAGCGTTCTTGCGCTCAACAAGCTGGAATTAAAGGAAATGATCGACGCCGAGATGGTCGAGAATCCGGTTCTTGAGGAGATCGACGAGACGGTTCCGATGCTCGATGAGGTTGCCGGGCGGCAGGAGCGCCACGAGCGGGACGATCGGATTGAGCACCAGGAGAAGGGAACGACGACCGAGGCCCCCGCGACTCCCAGCGATTCGTTCAACGAGATCGACTTTGGGTCTTATTTTCAGGACTATCTTGACCCGGGCTACCGCACGCAGCCGGAGTATGAGGAGAACGAGCGGCCCTCGTTCGAGAATTTTCTTTCGCAGCCGACGACACTTTCCGATCACCTGTCGTGGCAACTGGGCGCGTCTACGGTGGAACCCCATCTGGAGCAGGTTGCGGAGTTCATCATCGGGAATCTCGATGAAGATGGGTACCTTACGGTCAGCGAGGAAGAGCTGATTGAGGCTCTGGGGCAGTTTCGGGAGAGCCAGAAGCTGGATCACGGGGCGGCACTGGATCTTGTGCGGCGCGGCATTGAACTGGTGCAGCGGCTGGACCCGCCCGGCGTGGCGGCCCGCGATCTGCGCGAATGCCTGATGATCCAGATTGCGGCGCAGCAGAATGAGTTTGCGCAGGTGTATGCCCGCCAGAACGAAGACGAGACGGAAGACATCCATGGGAACCTCCGCGCGGAAGCCGAGGCCAAGCTTGAAGAACGGCGTCGGGCGATGGAGGTTGCCGTACTGATCGTCGATCGTCACCTGCACCTGGTGCAGAAGCGCGACGTGAAAGATCTGGCGCGCGCGGTTCAGGTGACTCCGGTTGAGGCGCATGCGGCGGTCGAATTTATTCGCACCCTCGACCCACGGCCAGGGCGGTTGTACAACCGCGAGCAAACCCGGCTGATTGAGCCCGACGTGGTTTTCACGAAGCGCGGGAGCGGCGAGTGGGCTGTTTCAATGAACGAGGAAGACCTTCCCAGCCTTCGCCTGAGCCAGCGATATCGCCGGATGCTGGTGGCGGAGGGCACAGACAAGGAAGTCAAGGAATACGTCAAGGAACGGTTCCGCTCCGCGATGCAACTAATGCGGAACATCGCGCAGCGGAAGAGCACGATCTTGCGCACCTGCGAAGTGATTGTGCGCCGCCAGCAGGATTTTCTGGAGAATGGCATTGAGGCGCTGCGGCCCATGATGATCAAGGAGGTCGCCGAGGAGATCGGCGTCCATCCGTCGACCATCAGCCGCGCGGTCGCCAACAAATATGCGCATACGCCCCAGGGCGTGATCGAGCTTCGCTTTTTCTTTTCTGAAGGCTCGAATGGTCCTGAGGGGGCGGACACGCCTCTGCTGGTGCTGAAGCGTAAAGTTCGTAAGCTGATCGAGGAAGAGGACGCGAAGCACCCTCTCACCGACGACCAGCTGGCCGCTATGCTGCAGGCGCAGGGCATCCAGCTGACTCGCCGGACCGTCGCGAAGTACCGGGAGGATATGAGTATTCCTTCGACCCACCAGCGCCGTCGCCGGGACGGCTGAAGGCCCAGCAACAGCCCAAGAAAACTCATTCCCCGGATTTGCTCGAGACAAATTTGCGGCAGAAGCTGCGCTCTTCAGACAACCCTCTGCGTCTTCGCCGCATCCCCTTTTAAGCTGCGCGTACAAGATGCGGTCGTCCCCCCGGACTGTTTGCACTTCGTCTCGGCCCCTGTGCGCTCGGCTGACTGGATCTCATAGATTTCCAAGCGGAAGGTCATGCCGATGGAGACCGTTGTTTCGAAGCCTGGAGTTGAACAGGAAGAGCCCATCAACGCCGTTCTGCCCACGAACGGGATAGAACATAGCCCAGCCGGTTACATGACTGAGATTCTGCAGAGCCTGCAGACCATGAAGAACGGCGATTTCAGTGTGCGCCTGCCTGTTTCGTGGACGGGCCTTCCGGGAAAGATTGCCGATCACTTCAACGAGATCGTGACCGCCAACGAGCAAATGGCGCGCGAGCTCAAGCGTGTTGGCCAGGCTGTGGGCAAAGAGGGTCGGACTCGAGAGCGGATTCGCTTTGAACGGCATCGCGGCGCCTGGGACGATATGGAGTCCTCGGTGAACACGCTGGTCGAGGATCTGCTTCGTCCGACGACCGAGGTGACGCGCGCGATCGCCGCGGTGGCGCAAGGGAACCTCACCCAGACGGTCCGCCTCGATGTCGATGGCCGTCCGCTGGAGGGGGAGTTCCTGCGCTCGGCGAACATTGTGAACACGATGATTCAGCAACTGGGCGTGTTTACGGCGGAAGTGACGCGTGTGGCCCGCGAGGTGGGAACGGACGGCAAGCTGGGCGGGCAGGCAGTGGTGCCGGGCGTGGACGGCACGTGGAAGGATCTGACGGACTCGGTCAACTCGATGGCCTCGAACCTGACCGGGCAGGTGCGCAACATTGCCGAGGTGGCGACGGCGGTGGCCAGCGGGGATCTTTCGCGCAAGATTACGGTTGATGTGCGCGGTGAGATTCTGCAGCTTAAAGAAGCTATTAACACGATGGTGGATCAGCTGCGCTCGTTCGCCTCCGAAGTGACACGCGTGGCTCGCGAAGTAGGCACGGACGGCAAGCTGGGCGGCCAGGCGGTGGTGCCGGGCGTAGCCGGAACGTGGAAGGATTTGACGGACTCGGTCAACGCCATGGCCGGCAACCTGACAGCGCAGGTGAGAAACATTGCCGAAGTGACGACGGCGGTGGCGCGCGGCGACTTGTCGCGCAAAATCACAGTCGATGTGAAGGGTGAAATTCTGGCCCTGAAAGACACCATCAACACGATGGTGGACCAGCTGAACGCATTTGCCGGCGAGGTAACGCGTGTGGCGCGCGAAGTGGGCACGGAAGGCAAGCTCGGTGGCCAGGCCAACGTGCCCGGCGTGGCGGGAACGTGGAAGGACCTTACCGACAACGTCAACTTCATGGCGGGCAACCTGACGGGCCAGGTGAGAAACATCGCGGAGGTGGCGACGGCGATCGCCAACGGCGACTTGTCGCGCAAGATCACGGTGGACGTGCGCGGCGAGATTTTGCAGCTGAAAGAAACGCTGAACACGATGGTGGACCAGCTGAACCGGTTCGCCGGCGAAGTGACGCGCGTGGCCCGTGAAGTGGGCACCGAAGGCAGACTGGGCGGCCAGGCCAATGTGCCGGGCGTTGCTGGTACGTGGAAGGATCTCACGGACTCAGTGAATTCGATGGCCGGCAACCTGACGGCTCAGGTGAGAAACATCGCGGAAGTGACGACGGCGGTGGCGCGCGGCGACTTGAGCCGCAAGATCACGGTGGACGTGAAGGGCGAGATTCTCGAGCTCAAAAACACCATCAACACGATGGTGGACCAGTTGAATGCGTTTGCCGGCGAAGTAACGCGCGTGGCTCGCGAGGTTGGCACGGACGGCAAGCTGGGCGGCCAGGCGCAGGTGTCCGGCGTGGCGGGAACGTGGAAGGATCTCACGGACAACGTCAACTTTATGGCGTCGAACCTGACAGGCCAGGTGAGAAACATTGCCGAGGTGGCGACGGCCGTGGCGCGTGGCGATCTGTCGCGCAAGATCACAGTGGACGTGAAGGGCGAAATTCTCGAGCTCAAAGACACGATCAACACGATGGTGGACCAGTTGAATGGGTTTGCGGGCGAAGTGACGCGCGTGGCCCGCGAGGTGGGTACGGATGGCAAGTTGGGCGGCCAGGCGCAGGTGCCTGGGGTGGCCGGCACGTGGAAGGACTTGACCGACAACGTGAACTCCATGGCCTCGAATCTGACCGGCCAGGTGAGGAACATTGCGGAAGTTTCGACGGCGATTGCAACGGGCGATCTGTCGAAGAAGATTACGGTGAACGTGAGCGGCGAGATTCTGCTGCTGAAGGAAACCATCAACACGATGGTGGATCAGCTGAACCGGTTCGCCGGCGAAGTGACACGCGTGGCGCGCGAAGTGGGAACCGAAGGCAGACTCGGTGGCCAGGCCAACGTGCCTGGGGTAGCGGGAACGTGGAAGGATCTGACCGACTCAGTGAATTCCATGGCCTCAAACCTCACGGGCCAGGTGAGAAACATTGCCGAGGTGACGACGGCTGTGGCGCGCGGCGACTTGAGCCGCAAGATCACTGTCGATGTGAAAGGCGAGATTCTCGAGCTGAAAAACACCATCAACACGATGGTGGATCAGCTGAACGCGTTCGCGGGTGAAGTGACACGTGTGGCGCGCGAGGTGGGCACGGACGGCAAGCTTGGCGGCCAGGCCATGGTCCCTGGGGTAGCGGGAACGTGGAAGGATCTGACCGACTCGGTCAACTTCATGGCCGGCAACCTGACGGCGCAGGTGAGAAACATCGCCGAGGTGGCAACCGCCATTGCGAACGGAGACTTGTCGCGCAAGATCACGGTTGACGTGCGCGGCGAAATTCTGCAGCTCAAAGAGACGCTGAACACGATGGTTGAGCAGCTGCGCTCGTTTGCTGCCGAGGTGACGCGCGTGGCCCGCGAAGTTGGATCAGAAGGCCGTCTTGGCGGACAGGCCAACGTGCCGGGCGTTGCCGGTACGTGGAAGGACTTGACCGACTCAGTGAACGCCATGGCCGGCAACCTGACGGCACAGGTGAGAAACATCGCCGAAGTGACAACCGCGGTGGCGCGCGGCGATTTGTCGCGCAAGATCACGGTCGATGTGAAGGGCGAGATCCTCGAGCTGAAAGACACGATCAACACGATGGTGGATCAGCTGAATGCCTTTGCCGCCGAAGTGACGCGCGTGGCGCGCGAAGTGGGTACGGAGGGCAAGCTCGGCGGCCAGGCTCAGGTGCAGGGTGTGGCGGGCACGTGGAAGGATCTGACGGACAACGTCAACGTGATGGCGGCGAACCTGACGGCACAGGTTCGCGGCATTGTGAAGGTGGTGACCGCGGTTGCCAACGGAGCTTTGACGCAGAAGCTCACCGTGAACGCCAAGGGCGAGGTGGCGGCGCTCGCAGAAACCATCAATAACATGACGGACACCTTGGCGACGTTTGCCGACCAGGTGACGACGGTGGCGCGCGAGGTCGGCGTGGAAGGCCGCCTGGGTGGCCAAGCCAATGTGCCTGGTGCTGCCGGAACATGGAAGGACTTGACCGGCAACGTGAACCTGCTGGCCGATAACCTCACCAACCAGGTCCGTGCGATCGCAGAGGTCGCAACCGCCGTGACCAAGGGCGACTTGACGCGATCGATTCAAGTGGATGCGCGCGGCGAGGTGGCGGAGCTGAAGGACAACATCAACACGATGATTGATAACCTTCGTCTCACCACGGATCGGAACACAGAGCAGGACTGGTTGAAGACCAACCTGGCGCGCTTCACCGGCATGTTGCAGGGCCAGCGCGATCTGGCCACGGTGGGCCGCATGTTGCTGTCGGAGCTTGCGCCGCTGGTGAGTGCCCAGCAGGGCGTGATTTATCAGATGGGCATTGAGTCCACCGCGCCCGACGGCAACCTCGTGCTCCTCTCGACGTACGCGGACACACCGGAGGGCTACGCGAAGGAAATCCGCCTGGGAGAGGGAATGATCGGGCAATGTGCCGCTGAAAAGCGCCGCATGCTGATCTCGGAGCTGCCGAAGAAGACGGTGCCGATTCGGTCGGGGCTCTTCAAGGCGGTACCGAAGAATGTCATTGTGCTTCCGGTACTTTTTGAAGACCGCGTCAAGGCGGTGATTGAACTGGCCAGCCTGAGCGCCTTCACGGCATCGCACCTGGCATTTCTTGAGCAACTGACGGCTAGCATCGGCATCGTGCTGAACTCGATTGAGGCCACGATGCAGACTGAGGGATTGTTGAAGCAGTCGCAGCAGCTTGCGACCGAATTGCAGACGCAGCAAAAGGAACTGCAGCAGACCAACGAACAGCTTGCACAAAAGGCGCAACAGCTGGCGGAACAGAACTACGAGGTGGAGCGCAAGAACCAGGAGATCGAACAAGCCCGCCGGGCTCTGGAAGAGAAGGCGCGCGAACTCGCGCTGACCTCGAAGTACAAGTCCGAATTTCTGGCCAACATGTCGCACGAGCTGCGGACGCCGCTCAACTCGATTCTGGTCCTGGGGCAGCAGCTTGCGGAGAATCCCGATGGAAGCTTGACAGCGAAGCAGGTGGAATTTGCGCGCACGATTCATGGCGCGGGTACCGACCTGCTTAACCTGATCAGCGACATTCTCGATCTCTCGAAGATCGAGTCCGGTACGGTGTCGGTTGAGGCAGAAGAGATTTTCTTTGGATCGCTGCTTGAGACTGTTTCGCGGCCGTTCCGCCACGAAGCAGAAAATCGCAAGCTGCTGTTCGAAGTCAGCGGTGACCCGCATCTCGGCCGCAGCCTGGTCACGGACTCGAAGCGTTTGCAGCAGGTGCTCAAAAACCTGCTGTCGAATGCGTTCAAGTTCACCGAGCAGGGCGGCGTGAAGCTCACCGTCACGCGCGCCTCCGGAGGCTGGAGCCCCGATCATCCGATCCTGAGCGGGGCTGGCTCCGTGATTGCGCTTTCGGTCTCGGATAGCGGGATTGGGATTCCGCCGGAGAAGCAGCGCATCATCTTCGAGGCCTTCCAACAGGCGGACGCGGGCACGAGCCGCAAGTACGGCGGAACGGGCCTGGGCCTGGCGATCAGCCGCGAACTTGCGAGCCTGCTGGGCGGAGAAATTCAGTTGAAGAGCACGCCGGGACAGGGCAGCACATTTACGCTCTATCTGCCGCAGACCTATGTGGGGCCAGCGGCGCCGAACCTTCCCAGGGCGGAGAAGGCCGGGTCGCCGACTGCGAGCCCCATCTTCATCACGAAAGTTTCGGCCGTGGAGCAGGAAGCCCGGATCGAAGACGATCGACACAACCTCAACGAGGGCGATGCGATTCTGTTGATTGTCGAAGACGACCTGCACTATGCGCGCGTGCTGTGCGATCTGTCGCGGGACAAGGGCTTCAAGGTGTTGAGCGCGATGAACGGCGCAGAAGCGCTGGCCCTTGCCCAGGAGTACAATCCGACGGCGATCTCGCTCGATGTCTTTTTGCCGGACATGCTGGGTTGGACGGTGCTCAATCATCTCAAGCAGGATGCGAGGACGCGTCATATCCCGGTGCAGATGCTGACGCTTGACGAGGATCGCCATCATGGACTGTCGCGTGGCGCGTTTGCTTTCGTCACCAAGCCGACCTCGACGGAGGATCTGGATGCGGCGCTGTCGCGGATTAAAGAGTACTCGCAACCGAGGCGCAAGAAGCTGCTGCTTGTCGAAGACAACGCCGCCGAGGTTCTGAGCACGCGCGAACTGCTCTGGCATGAAGACATCGACATTGAGGCTGCGGACTCGGGCGCCGCGGCCCTGGAGGCTCTCGAACAGGGCGGCTTCGACTGCGTGGTTCTCGATTTGCGCCTGCCTGACATGACGGGGTTTGAGGTTCTGGAGCAATTGCGCGACCGGCCTAACCTGAGAGACGTGCCGGTGGTTGTATTCACGGGCCGGGATCTCAATCCGGAGGAGGATGCGCAACTGCGGACGCTGGCGCGCAGCGTGGTGCTGAAGGATGTTGAGTCGCCGGAGCGCCTGTTGGACGAGACGGCGCTGTTTTTGCATCGCGTGGTTTCCGATCTGCCGCAGTCGAAACAGCAGATGCTCGATCGGCTGCATCGCTCGGACGATGCGTTGGCGGGGCGCAAGGTGCTGGTGGTGGACGACGATGTGCGCAACATTTTCGCGCTCAGCAGCGTGCTGGAACGGCGCGGGATGACTGTGCTTTCCGCGGGCACGGGGCGCGAGGCCATTGAGACGATTGAGAAGACGCCCGATCTTGCGATCGTTCTGATGGACATCATGATGCCGGAGATGGATGGGTACGAGACGATGCAGGTCATCCGTCAGAATCCTGCGCTGCGCCGCTTGCCCATCGTCGCGCTTACCGCCAAGGCAATGAAGGGGGATCGCGAACGGTGTCTCGAAGCCGGAGCATCCGAGTATCTTGCTAAGCCAGTCAACACGGAGCAACTGCTGGCGGCTTTGAGGATGTGGTTGCATCGCTAGGAGCGGGATTTCTCGGCACGATGGGACGATCGGTGCGGAATGGCGAGGAGTTGAAACGGGAATGACGGTAGACAAGATCAACATATTGATGGTCGATGACCAGCCGGCAAAGCTGCTGAGCTACGAAGTCATCCTCGCTGAGCTGGGTGAAAACCTCATCAAGGCCTCTTCAGCCAGCGAGGCGCTCAACATCCTGCTGAAGACGGACATCGCCGTGGTTCTGATGGATGTCAGCATGCCCGATCTCGACGGCTTTGAGCTTGCCGATGTGATTCGCCAGCATCCGCGCTTTCAGAAGACGGCGATCATCTTCATCTCGGGCGTTCATCTCGCCGACTCCGACAAGATCCAGGGTTATCGCAGTGGAGCCGTGGACTACATCTCCGTCCCCGTGATTCCGGAGGTGCTGCGCGCCAAAGTCAGCATCTTTGTGGAACTGCACCGAAAGACGCGCATGCTGGAGAAGCTGAATGGCGAGTTGGAGCGGCGCGTAGAAGAGCGAACCGAAGAGCTGCGCGAGAGCGAAGCGCAGTTCCGCACCAAGGCCGATCTCCTCGAGCTTGCGTCAGAAGCGATCATCGTGCGTGATTTTGACGGCATCATCCAGTTCTGGAATGGGGGCGCCGAGGCGCTCTACGGCTGGAGCAGGGAAGACGCGATCGGTCAGGATTTGCATCGCATGTTGCGCACCGTTTTTCCGGGATCGCGGGCTGAAGTAGAGGGGGAGCTGGCCCAGAAAAAGAACTGGCAGGGAAATCTAGTCCAGTACACGCAAGGCGGGCGCGAGGTGGTGGTGGCGTGCCGGAAGACAGTGAACCGCGAGGCAAATGCGATCCTCGAGGTGAGCCGCGATATTACAGGACAAATGCGCGCAGAGGAAGCGTTGCGCGAGAGCGAGAAACTGGCAGCCATGGGTCGGGTGGCCGGCATCATTGCGCACGAGATAAACAACCCCCTTGCTGCGATTACGAACATCTTCTATCTGCTGCGCAATCACCCGTCGTTGAACGACGAAGCGCGGACGTACGCCGCGGCGGCGGAGCAGGAATTGATTCGCGTCTCGCACATTACCCGACAGACGCTCAGTTTCTATCGTGAGTCAAAGCAGCCCACGCCGATCCGCGTTCACGAGCTTCTCGACGATGTTGTGGAGTTGCAGCATCGTGCTTTTCAGGCCAACAAAATCGAGTTGAGGAAGAAATATTCAAACGCCAGCAATGTGACGGGGTTTCCGGTGGAACTGCGCCAGGTCTTCATGAACCTGATCGCGAACGCGGTGCAAGCCATGCCGCAGGGCGGAGTGCTCAGTCTGCAGGTGCATGAGTCCACCGACTGGATGACGCTGCGGCGCGGGCCCTCGGTGTCGATCATCGACACCGGTGTTGGAATCAAACCGGAAGATGCGCAGCGGCTCTTTGAACCCTTCTACAGCACCAAGGCGGCGAAGGGTACGGGGTTGGGGCTCTGGATCAGCAAGGGCATCCTGCAGAAATACAACGGGCGCATTTCCTACCGGAGCTACAGGCGCGCGGGCGGATCCATCACGTGTTTCCGAGTCTTCATCCCTGGCAACGGAACCTTGAATGTAGTTGCGGACGGCGCCGAGGATGCGCGTGGTGTCGAGTTGGGCGCCGGCGAGCGCAAGGTCGATTCCAACTGGCAGACTTCGGCTACGGCTGCATCCGCGATCCCTGCCGCGTACTAGGGCCGCGACGGCGCGGACCGTCTCATGATCTGGGAGCCAGTTTCGTCCTGGAGTGTGCCCATCTCTTCACGCATCTTTCGTCCAAGAGAGGAGCGCAGTCGCTATAATTCCCCCACGCGACGCAGACGGGGCATGTCTGTCCGCAGGTTTATGATTGCTTCTTGAGGTTCGGCGGCGCAATCCGAAAGCCGCAAGGAACGGTATGCCGGAGGGCTGACGATGCAAGTTGAGTTGACAGCCAGACAGGTAAAAGTCTCGAAAGCGTTGCGCGCGCAGGCTGAAGAAGGCATGGATCGCATTGCGCGTATTCTTGGCCGCACCACAACTGCCAGCGTAATTTTTCGTGTTCAGCGCCATCTGCAGATCGCCGAATTGACAATCAAGGCGCGCCTCCAGACGATTGTCGCCGCGGGGCAATCGGATTCTCTGGAATCCGCGCTGCGCGAAGCTCTGGGGCGTGCGGAGCACCAGGCCTTGCGTTATCGCGATCGGCATCTAACGCGCAAGCGGCTGCCGAAAGAGGAGAAGGTGCTCACCGCGCCTCCAGTCACGCGGTCAAAGTCTCGTCCTTCGGAGCTGCGAGAAGTGGAAGGCAATGGCAAGCCTGCGAAGCCGCGGGCATCCATTGCCGTACATTCCTTCCCGACCAACGCCACGATCGTGGAGCCGCACGTGCTTTCGAGCGCCGAGGCGATTGCGATCAGGCCGATGACGATTGAAGAAGCCGTGAAAGACGCGGAGTTTCGCGATCGCGATCTGCTTGTTTTCCGCAATTCCATCGGCGCATTGTTCGTTCTCCATCGCCGGCGCGACGGGCAGATGGAACTGGTGGAGATTCCCTGAGGTGGGGTGCTTGTCAAAGAAAACAGAGTCGTCATCGGGTCACGCATGACCGGTCTCCGCCCACTCTGGGACGCATTCGACGATTGAATGACTTTGAGTGATCTTTAAGCCGGAGATCGTACAGGCTCGTCTCGATTCGGTGTACGATGGGCCCATGACATCCCCGCCCAAGGTGTCCCCTGTGCTATCCGGAAAGTCGCGCGCAGACAGCGAACATGTGGTGTCTTTGAAGAAGCCCAAGAAGGAGCTGGTGATCGTGACCGGCATTTCAGGCGCCGGAAAAGCCTCGGCTCTCAGGGATTTCGAAGACCTGGGCTATCACGCGGTCGATAACCTGCCCTTGGAGTTGCTGACCGAGTTTGCAGGCCTGGTGGGCAAATCGCCAGAAATAGAGCGCGCCGCCATCGTTGTCGATATCCGCGAAGGACAGACGCTCGATCGGCTTCCGGAAATCCTCAAGCAGATCAAGCAGATTCTTCCGACGCGCGTGGTGTTCCTGGATGCGCAGGACTCTGTGCTGGTGCGGCGCTACTCTGAGACGCGCCGACCGCACCCACTGCGCCGTTCGGAGACCGTGGAACGCTCCATTGTAGAAGAGCGGCAGCTGTTGGATCCGATTCGCAATGTGGCCGACACGCTGATCGACACATCGAACTTCAATGTGCATGAGTTGCGTGCGCACATTCAGCAGCGATTCGGCCATGAAGAGCAGACCAAGCGTCTGCTGGTCAGTTGCCTGAGTTTCGGCTTCAAGAACGGCGTGCCTCTCGATGCCGACCTGGTCTTCGATGTGCGGTTCCTGCCTAATCCTCATTTTGTTCCAGAGTTTCGCAAGAAGACGGGCAAAGACGCGAAGGTTGCGGCCTACGTGCGCGGGTTTCCCCAGACGAAGGAGTTTCTGGGCAAAGTCACCGACCTGATGCTTTATCTGCTGCCCCACTATGTGCAAGAGGGGAAGAGCTATCTGACCGTCGGTTTTGGATGCACAGGCGGACAGCACCGCAGCGTGATGATGGCCGAAGAGATGACCAAGCGAATGCGCAAGGCCGGCTACCATGTGAAGGCCGTGCATCGCGATATTCCGCGATAGGTTGCTGCAGGATGTGAACACGCACAGCACATTCCAATTACATTTCCCGCAGGGCATCGAAAGCGCGGGCATCGGCTCCGGTTTTTTGGGCGGGTACCTTCTTGCCTTCTCTGCGCGCTTCGGAAAGTCCGATGGCGATGGCCTGTTTCGGATTGGTTACAGTCTTGCCGCTGCGGCCGGATTTGAGCTTGCCTTGCTTCATCGCGCGCATCTCCATCTCGACATTCCTGCTGGCTGAGGGCGAGTATTTCCGGTCCGGTGTTTTCTTTCTGGAGGTGTTGTTACTGCTTTCTTCAGCGGTACTCGATTTTGTTTTGGTTGCCATCGCGGTTCTCCTTCGACCATCTGATGGCCTGGTCTGCGAAGCAGGTTGTCTGGTGAAGAACGAATGAGGGCAGCAACCCTGCACTAGACGACGTTGCGAACGCCGGGGAGGCGCACGAATGGATCGGCGACGAGCCATGTTGCGACGCAGGTAAGCGTGCCTGTTACAGCGAACTTGACGATGGCGGGCGCTGACCAACTGTGGAGCAGAAGACTCAGGGCGACGAGAACGGGTGGATGCAGGATGTACACGGCATAGGCGCGGCGGTTGAGCCAGCTCCAGAATGCCGATGGCTGATTCATTTTCGATTTGAAGAGAACCAGCCATAAGGCGATGAGGCCCCAAGCAACGAAGGGCTCCCAGAAGGCGTAAAGGATGGCGGGCCATGTCAGGCCGCCGGCGAAGTTTGCTTTGGCGGGTCCGCTCATCGAGCGCGCGATGGCAATGCCGATTGGCATCAGCGGCCATGCAATCACGAAGGTGAAGACTGCGAGGCGCGCGGATTTCCAGTTGAGTTGACGAAGCCAGTCATAACGCCACACGGCGATGCCCACAGCGAAGAGGAAGATGTAGCTCGCGAAGTAGCCGAGTTGCAGTCCGAACACGTTTACGCCGACCGGAACGAGTTGCCGAATGGCGAGTGCGGCGGCGCCGACTGCAGCGGCGGAGATGAACCACCAGAGATAGGACGGAACCGGCTTTGGATTGCGCTCGATGCTGGTTAAAGGTGTGCCAAAGAACCGGCGGAAGAGGCAATAGGCGAGGCTGAAGATCAGCAATGCCTGCGCGAACCAGAGCGGCCCGTTAATGAACTGTTTGCGCTGCCACAAGTGCACGAAGGTTGGCCAGAAATGTCCGCCGTTGCCGACGTTCGCGATTGCCGCGGTCAACGGGCCGAGCAGC
The DNA here is from genome assembly GCA_963760475.1 of uncultured Acidobacteriaceae bacterium. Taxonomy (GTDB): domain Bacteria; phylum Acidobacteriota; class Terriglobia; order Terriglobales; family Acidobacteriaceae; genus Telmatobacter. Next base: position 608,011 of record CAVXDG010000009.1, read on the forward strand.
AATCCGAAAGCGAGCAGCGGCAGGCCGAGACGGAGAAACCGATCGCAAATGAAATGGCCGTAGCCTTTGCGCTCAAGCGATGCGGGCGTGAAGTATCCGGCGAGAAGAAAGAAAAAGCCCATGAAATAGGCCTGATTCGTCGATACGAACAAAGTAAAGAGCAGGCTTGTGGGCGATCCCGAAGGATGAAGCTCGTACCAGAACCACCCGCCGGGCGCTCCGTAGGTGATGGCGGTGTGATGCAGGAGGACCATGGCAGTCATGACGCTGCGGAGGCGGTCGATGTACAGGTCTCGCTGGGCCATGACCCATGATACGAAAGGCCGCGAACCGGAGTTCGCGGCCTGCGTGTCCTCGGACAGAATCAGTACTTGACAATGGCGGTGAAGGAGTCGGGCTTGAGGCTTGCGCCGCCGACGAGGGCGCCGTCGATCTCTTCCATGCTGAGCAGGGCGGTGGCATTGTCGGGCTTGACGCTGCCGCCGTAAAGAATCCGCATCTTGGAGGCAACGTCGTTGCCGAGCAGCTTGGCGACTTCTGCGCGAATGATTTTGTGCGCGTCGGCGGCCATTGCAGGGGTGGCTGTTTTGCCGGTGCCGATGGCCCACACGGGCTCGTAGGCGATCACGATGGACTTGGCAGCATCGGGGCCGATTCCGGCGAGGGCGCCCGTGATCTGCGTCTTCAGTACTGACTCTGTCTTGCCGGCTTCGCGCTCTTCGAGCACTTCGCCGATGCAGACGATGGGGACGATCGCGTGTTTGAGGGCGGTGTGCAGCTTCTTGTTGACGATGGCGTCGGTTTCAGCGAAGTACTGGCGGCGCTCGGAGTGCCCGATGAGGGTATGGGTTCCGCCGACGGCTGTGAGCTGGCCGACCGAGGTCTCGCCGGTGTAAGCGCCTTCTTCGGCGAAGTGAATATTCTGGGCGCCGACGGCGATGGGCGAGCCCTTGGCGGCGTCGATCACGGTGGGCAGCAGCACGGGCGAGGGAAAGAGCGCGATCTCGTCGCGGGTGTGGCCGGCGACCAGGGGTAAAAATGCGTCGACGAACGCCTTGGCTTCGGCAGGCGTTTTGTACATCTTCCAATTTGCAGCGATCAGTTTCTTACGGGCCATTGTGTCTTGAATCCTCAGGCTGATTTTATCGGAGCGATGTGAAGGGGCCGGGTGACCGGGAGCACAGGGGGAAATCTCATTCGAAAGCGATTTCCGAAACTCTGGCGTGCATCCTGTGCGGCGGGAATGCGGCATCAACCACTGCTGCTGGTGGGGTACCCCCTCCCCCCGGACTCTGGGCGTATATTTCTCTGCTGTATGAGTTTAGCGGAGGTGCGCGCCGCCAAATTCCTCTGCCCATTGAAGTTATTCGCAGATTCCTCTCAGCAAAGGAGCTACGGAGTTTTTTGCGGATTTCTCTGTTCTCGTGACTCGGTACACGGTGAGTTCATGGGCAATGCTCTGATTCCATCATGCGCCTGAATGGGGAAATCTTCTGCAATGGGCGAAAGACGAAAAGCGACCTCAGGGGCTAAAGGCGGTGTCCCACAGCAGCCAGCCCTGCGCGTGGTGGATCAGATAACAGTTTTCCGACATCTCCATCGACTTGCCGACATCGATCCCCGACCAGCGTGAAATGTCGCCGGCGACGCCGTCGCCGCAATTAAGGATATAAAGTTTGTCGACGCCCGATTTAACCTGCGCCGATGCTGACACAACAAGAATTAGCAGCGCCGACAACGCGGCAATGCCGAGACAAAGTCTTTTCATGCTCGTCCCCCGGACTGAATCATAAATAGAATAGCGATTGACGACGACTATACCAGCCCTAGGGCCCCGTATTAGCTGCGCCAGTGGAATGGCGCAAAGCCGATGATCGCGCGATCAAGCCGTCGAAGCCCAGCGCCGCCGCTTGTCCGTTGTTAGTCCAATAGGCGACAAAACCCGGCGCGGCTGGTTTGTACGTTAAGTGCCAATCGCGTCCGATGCACCGCGGCAAACAGCACAGCTACTCGATCACCTCGTCGGCAGTGGCGAGCATCGGCTGCGCCACCGTCAGGCCGAATGCGTGAGCGACCTTTAAATTAATGGCCAAAACAAGCTTTGTGGATTGCTCGACCGGCAAGTCGGCGGGCTTTTCACCTTTTAGTATTCGGTCGACATACCCGGCTGCGCGTCGGTACTGATCGACGGAATCAGGCCCGTATGAAATCAAACCTCCACCGCCGACAAAGTAACGAAACGGGTAAATCGTAGGTACCTTATATCGCTGAGCCAAAGTAGTGATTAACTCACGATGCACAAGTGCAAATCTGTTCGGGGCGATTATGAGTCCGCCATTTGGCTTACTCGCAAATTCGCTGATACCTCGCTCGACTTCGCCAGCGTCTGGCGAATTTACCGGACTCGCATCAACACCGAGGGATCGTGCCAAAGCCTGAATGACGCCGAATTGACCGGCTCCGCTTGGATTTGTTTGGTCCCGAACGAATGCTACCAACTTTATATTCGGCGCGATCTGCTTAAGCAGCTCCAGCCATTTGCCGCTGATGTCATATTCGTAATCCGTGAAGCCAGTCGCATTTCCACCAGGGTGTGACAAGCTTTGGACGAAGCCGCCGCCAACCGCGTCGGCAACCTCCACAAACACGATCGGCACGGTGCGCGTAACTTGCTGCAGTGTGCCGACATTTGATCCGCCCGCGGCCAAGATTACGTCTAGTTTGAGCGCAACTAACTCTGCAGCATGTGTACGAATAATACTGGCATTGTCGCCGGTCCACATATATTCGATCTGTAAGTTTTTTCCCACTGACCAACCCAACGCGAGCATTTGCTTTTGGAATGCCGCGATATAGGCATTCAATATCAAATCCTCTTCCTTAAAATAGACAAACACACCCACCCGTCGAAAGGATATCCCGTTGGAAAACTATTACCTGCCGGGTGATCTTGAAGCCAGGATTGGCCGCTTCGTCGATCACTACAACCATCGGCGCTATCATGAGAGCTTGAGCAATCTAACGCCGGCCGACGTGTACTTCGGGCGCGGTCAAACAATCCTGTTGGAAAGAGAAAGGATCAAACGCAACACAATCCAGAATCGACGCTTGCAGCATCAAAAGAAAGCCGCATAAACTAAAACCAGATGAGCCGGTCACTCCCGTAAATCAGATCGCCATCTGCCTCAAATTATCTGACGACGGACAGTTTTTGTATAGGCGACCCATGTTCGGGCATTTGACTGCATAGGATCGCAGGTGACACTCGACCCACGTTGGAGTAACCCGGTGCCTCGATCCGTCCCGAGCCAAAAGGTGGACTCGATGCGGCCCAACATAGCTGAACTGGCCGGCGAACGGTTCGACGTCATCGTCATCGGTGGCGGAATCAACGGTGCTAGCACGGCTCAGCATCTTGCCGCGGCTGGCTACCGCATCCTGATCGTCGACAAGGACGACTTCGGTTCGGGAGCCTCCTCGCGCTCCAGTAGATTGCTGCATTGTGGCCTGCGGTATCTGGCGCCCGGCCGCTCCATTTCCGACTTCGTTCGCCATCCGAGCCGGCTCTTAGTCGCACTGCGCATGGCCCGTCTCGCCATGCAGGCGCGCAGCGAATTCGTCCGCACCACTGAGAGCCGCACCGCCGCGATGGCACTGCATTTTCCGATTTATCGCGGCGGGCCCTATTCGGCTTGGCAGATCGGCGCCGCCTTCGAGCTCCTCAAGCGGCTAGGGCCGAAAGACGTGCCACTCGACTATCGCCGGATGTCGCCGCAGGAGGCGCGCGCTCACCCGCTGCTCGGCGGTTTGCGCGATCTAGATCGACTGGTCGGTGTCGCGGCCTTTCGCGAATACCAGTTCAACTGGCCAGAGCGGATCGGTCTCGACGCGGTTCTTGACGCAGAGCGGCTCGGCGCAACGGCGCGGAATCATACCGCTGCTCGGTTGTGTAACTTCGCGCGGGAGAATGGCTGGACAGTGGAACTGACCGACATGTTGAGACAAACTCCGCCGGTGCGCGTGCATGGTTCTTTGGTGCTCATGATGTCAGGTGTGTGGATCGATGAGCAGGTGCGTGGCGTGCAACCGAAGGCGGCCCGCAAGATCTTCGGCACGAAGGGCTGTCATCTGGTGGTCAAGCTGCCTGACGCCTGCGCCGGCGCTGGGATTGCGACCCTGAACAGTCGCAATGAGCCGCTCTACTGCATTCCGTGGAAAAAGTTCCACTATTTCGGTCCGACCGAGACCGCCTATGAGGGCAATCTAGATCGGGTCTTCGTAACCACAGAAGAGGCCGACGGGATTATCGCGGAAGCCAATGTGTTGCTGCCGGGACTGCGCCTCACCGCCACCGATATCCTTTTCAGCTGGGCCGGCGTGCGTCCGCTTACCTATGATCCGGCGATGCCGTTCGGCAACCGTTCGCGGGTGATCCATGATCTTAGCGCCGACGGGCTGCCAGCTGCGTTCGCCCTAACGGCAGGGCCGGTCATGACTTACCGCTCGGCCGCGCGGGAATTGACGCGGCTGGTGGCGCAGCGGTTGTCGCCGACGCGCGCGCTGCAGGCACCGAGCTATATGGCGCCGGGCGAGCGGCGCGGCGCGGAGCATGCCGCCACCTTGTCAGACGAACTATTTCGCCGCCGCGGGACGGCGTGGTCCGGTCCCGTAAATGCCGAGGATCTCAGCAAGGCCGCGGCCGAACTCGGCGCGATACTTGCTTGGGACGAAACCCGCATTGCCGACGAAACGCATCGCTTCGAGGCGGAGTGGTACGACCTGTATGCCCCGCCGCATGTGCGGACGGAGCGCAGCCTCACCGGCCAAGTGCCAGGTCGATTGGAATCCAGCAGGACGTGTAGTCTATAAAAACCAGAGGAGCAAACCATGTCGATCAAGGGGAATGAATTCACTAGGCGCGGCGCACTCAAGTTCACCGGCGGCGCGGTGGCTGCGAGCTTCGGTATGCCGTGGACAGCCGGCGGCGCCTTTGCACAGCAAACCTCAACTCTACGCGCCGGCATTGTCGGTTTCAACGTGATCAACACACTAGATCCAATGAAGGCGACGCTGATCCCGGAATTCTATGTGATTTATGGAGCGTTCAACGCGCTCCTGAAGTTCAACGCCAAGATGGAAGTGGTGCCGGATCTGGCCGAGAGCTTCAAGGTGGTCAATACCACCACGCTTGAATTCAAGCTCCGCAAAGGAGTGAAGTTTCAGGATGGAAGCGACTTTACCGCGGACGACGTGAAGTACACGCTCGATCGTGTGGCCGACGAAAAGAACGCCGCGCCCAATCGCAGCAAGGTCGGGGCGATCAAGGATATCCAGATTGCCGATCCCTATACGGTCCGCATCATCACCAAGGCTCCGTTCGCCCCGCTCCTCAACTATCTCACCAACACCCGCACGGCGACGCAGATCGTCTCCCGCACCGCCATTAAGGCAATGGGCGACGAGGCCTTCGGGCGCAGGCCGATCGGGACTGGGCCCTATATCGTCAAGGACTGGAAGTCGGGCGAGAGCTTGGAGCTTGAAGCTTTTCCAGGCGCCTTCTCGGGTGCGCCGAAGATCGCCCGCGTCAAGTGCCCCTTAATCGCGGAGGAATCGAGCGGCATGACCGCTATCCTCGGCAATCAGATCGACCTGACCAGCACGGCCCCGTTTGCCGATGTTCCATCGCTCGAGAAGCGCCCCGAAGTGAAGGTCCTGAAGCAAGCCGGCCTCAACACACGCTATATCGCACTCAACAACAAGAAAGGGCCATTTTCCGACATCTATTTCCGCCGCGCCGTTTCGATGGCGTTCGATCGCAACGTGCTGGTTAAGGCGGTGCTGTTCGGCGAAGGCGTCGCGATCCCCGGCGTGTTGCCGCCGGCATTGTGGGCCGATCCGAAAGCCGTGTTCGGCGAATATGTCACCTTCAATCCGGAACGCGCCCGCGCCGAGTTGGCGAAGTCCGCCTATAGGGCCGGGGCCGAGGCGACTTTGTTGGTATGGGGCTCAAACTGGTGGCGGCGCCTGGGAGAAATCGTGGCCGGACAGGCCAACCAGGTTCTCGGCACCAAGATCACCCTGCAAGCGTCTGACTTCAGCGCCGCCTATTCGCGCATGAAGGCGGGTGAAGCCGACGCCATGGTTATGGGATGGCTAGGCTTCGTGGATCCAGACGAATATATCGGCGAACTTGTCGGGTCGAAGGGTTTCCGTAATATTCACGGGTATTCCAACCCAAAAATGGATGCGTTGCTGGAACGCGGCCGAACCGAGATCGATCCGGTGAAGCGAAAACTGGTCTATCAAGAGGCGGACCGCATGGTTTCGGATGAACTGCCCGTGCTGCCCTGCTTCTGCTCGAACGTCCATAACCTGTTGCGGCCGAACGTGAAGGGCTTTGTGCAACTGCCCTATTCCAACTTCGGCGACCAGTTTGGAACGATCGAGCTCGGCTGAACCGATGAATGCTGCGATTATCAATATCGCGCGGGCGTCGCGCCGGTTTGGAGGCGTGCTTCTCATCGCCTTCCTCGGCGCGGCGCTGGTGTTTTTCGTCATGCGCGCGGGCCAGGGCGACCCGGCACTCAACGCATTGGGCGATACGGCGTCGCCCGAAACAATTGCGGCGTTCCGCAACCATTGGGGCCTCGACGCGCCACTGATCTTGCAATTTTGGCGCTGGCTGTCTGGGGCGCTGACGGGCAATTTTGGCATCTCAATGACGGTTGCGGGCGGCGTACCGATCGCCGACCTCATCGCATCACGGCTGCCCAATACGCTGTTCATCGGCCTCTATGCGTTGACCATCGCGGTCTCGATTTCGCTGATGGCCGGCACAGTGTCGGCATTGCGCCACGGCCAGATGATCGACACCGCCGCAACCTCGATGGCGGTGCTCGGCATCTCGATGCCGGATTTCTGGCTGTCCTATGTGCTGGTCTACGCGCTCGCTTTGGGCGCTGGGATATTCCCGTCCTATGGCTTCGTCTCGCCTAGCGTCTCGCTTGTGCGCGCCTTCTATAGCGGCTTTCTACCCGCACTTGCCATTGCGGCTCCGATGGCGGCTGCCTTTACCCGTATTCTGCGCACCGCGCTAATCGAGACGCTTTATCAGGATCATGTCCGGGTCGCTCGCTCGCTCGGCTATAGCGGCGCCTTTATCTTCCTGCATCATGTGTTCCGCAATGCGCTGATCCCCTACGTGACCGTGATTGGGCTTCAGATACGCTATCTGCTCGGCGGCACGGTCGTGGTGGAACGCATCTTTGGCGTGCCGGGCGTCGGCGCCCTGATGGTGGATGCGGCCTTCGGCCGCGACTACGGATTGGTGCAGGCCTGCGCGCTCACATTTCTGGGCTGCGTGCTGACGGCGAATTTCCTCGTTGATTTGCTCTGCGCAGCCCTCAACCCGCGCTCGGCCTGAGAGGAACGAGATGCGCGCCTTCCTCGCCAACAAGCTCGCCCTCTTCGGCGCCGCCATTACCGGCTTCGTATTGCTTGCGATTGCCGTCGGTCCCTGGGTCTCGCCCTATTCGCCGACCGAAGCAGACTTCCTCGCCCTGCTGTCTCCGCCGAGTCTTGTGCATCCCTTCGGCACGGATTCGTTCGGCCGCGATGTGCTCACCCGCATTCTCTATGGGGCGCGGATTTCGCTCGTGGTGAGCGTCTCCGGCGTGCTCGCCGCGGCTCTGCTCGGCGGCTCGGCTGGGCTGGTATCGGCCTACGCGGGCGGATGGCGCGCGGCCGTGCTGATGCGGATCTCCGACCTGTTGTTCTCCTTTCCGAGTTTCGTGCTGGCGTTATTTTTGATGGTGGTGCTGGGCTTCGGCGCCACCAATATTGCTGCTTCGATCGCGCTGATCTATTTCCCGCTCTTTGCCCGCTTGGCGCGCAATATGGCGCTGGTGGTCAAGGGGGAGCCTTGGGTGCAGGCCGCGCAGCTTATGGGCCAGTCGACCTTCAGCGTTCTCAGCCGCGAGATTCTGCCGAATATTGCAGCGCCACTCTTCGTACAGATCGCGCTCGGCGTCGCATTCGGCATCGTGATCGAGGCCGGCCTGAGCTTTCTCGGTCTCGGTGTACAGCCCCCCGATCCTTCGCTCGGCACCATTATGGCCGATGGCCGAGAATATTTTCAACGCGCCCCATGGGTGCTGACGCTGTCGGGCGTCGCGATCTCCATTGCCTTGCTCGGCCTCAATCTGTTGAGCGACGGCATCCGTGACGTCATGGACCCCAAGCTGAGAGCGCGACTGTGACGAGTACCGCACTCATCGAGGTCATGAATTTGCGCACCGCGTTCGCGGTCGGAAGCGAGCGGGTGGAGGCCGTCCGTGGGGTGAGCTTTTCGATCGCGACCGGCGAGGTATTCGGGCTGATTGGCGAATCCGGTTCCGGCAAGACCGTCACCGGACTATCGCTGCTTCGGTTGCTGCCGCCGCATGCATCGGTCGAAGCCGACGCCATGCGCTTCCGTGGCGAAGAGTTGGATCAATTATCGGGCGAGGAGTTCCGCGCACTCCAGGGCATTCAACTCGCCATGATCTTCCAGGATCCGGTCGGCTCCTTCAATCCCGCCAAGACCGTGGCGTGGCATCTCAGGCAGGCGATCGCACGCCGCCACGCATCTAGCGGCAATGACGAAGGCGATGGGCCCGAAGAGATTGCCCGACTTCTGCGAGACGTCGGCATCCGCGCGCCCGAACGCGTGCTCGCTTCTTACCCGCATCAGCTCAGCGGCGGTATGCTGCAGCGCGCCCTGATCGCCATGGTGATTGCGCTGCGCCCCGCCTTCATCGTCGCCGATGAACCGACCACCAATCTCGACAACCTCGTTGAGCGGCAGATCCTCGATCTGATCCGGGTGCAGCAGAGGAAGCTCGGCGCCGCGGTGCTGTTCGTCACTCACGACCTTGCAGTCGCGGGAGAGATCTGTGATCGCATCGCGGTGATGTATGCCGGCGAGATCGTCGAAATGGGGCCGGCCCGCGAGGTCCTCGAGCATCCTCAGCATCCCTATGCGCAGGGGCTGCTGCAAACCTCCGCCTCGCTCGATCGGCGCGACGAATATCTCTACGAATTGCAGGGCGAGGCAAGCGGACGCAGTGGCGCGCAAGGGTGCGCCTTCGTGGCGCGCTGCCCAAAGGCGATGGCGAAATGCCGGTCGACGCAACCCCGGTCGGTCGATGTCGGCCCAAACCACATTTCGCGATGCCTGCTCCATGAACAGTGACTCGCGCTCCGACATGACGTCGCCCGCAACCATGCAGGTGCGCGATCTCACGCACGATTTCGGCGCCGTCCGGCGATTTGGGACGGGCAGTCCGTTGCGCGCGCTCAACTCAATAAATCTTGATATTGCACCGGGCGAGATTGTCGGCCTCGTCGGCGAGTCCGGCAGCGGCAAGACCTCACTTGGCAAGACGATCCTCGGCGCCTTAACTCCGACCAAAGGACAAATCCTCTATGCGGGCCAAGACCTTGCGAGGCTACCGCCACGCCGCTGGGGTCCGCTGCGTCGCGACCTGCAGATGATATTCCAGGACCCGCTATCCTCGTTCAATCCCCGCTTCACAATTGAAAGTTCGCTCTCGCTACCGCTGCAACTCCACCGCATCTGTCCGAAGGCATACATTGCCGATGAAATTGCCGCTCTGCTCAAGCGCGTTGGTCTTGGCCCCGAACACGCCCGCCGCTATCCGCACGAGCTTTCGGGCGGCCAGCTCCAACGCGTGGCAGTCGCGCGCGCCATCAGCGTGAAGCCGCGGATTATCGTTGCTGACGAACCGGCCTCCAAGCTTGACGTTTCGGTACGCGCACAGGTGCTCAATCTGCTCAAGCGGATGAACCGCGAGACGGGCGTGAGCCTCGTTTTCATCACCCACGATCTTGGCGTGGCGCGTTTCCTGTGCGACCGGATCGCGGTGATGTATTTCGGTCGTATCGTCGAAATCGGACCGACTGAGCAGGTCTTCGGCGATCCTCGCCATCCATACACGTTGAGTCTACTGCGCGCCCGCAGTGCGGCGTCGGGCGCGATTGTTACCGATGCCGACGAAATCCGGCTTGAGATCGCCGATCTGGCGCATGCCTGCAATTACGCGCCGCGTTGCGCGCGACGCATCCCCGCCTGCACCCAGCAGCGGCCGCCTTTCGTCGTGCGAGATCAAAGTCACGCGACCGCGTGTCTCGTCCCAGTCGAAACATGCATGGCAGAACGAGGAAAGATTCTGCGTTTCTGAATGACCGGCACGCAGAATGCACGCAAATCGTGGAATGAGCTGACAGAAAGGAACTACGATGCGTTTAACCGATTTCGATGTCCTCACCTTCGATATGATCGGCACCCTGATCGATTTCGAGCAGGGCGTGCTCGATTTTGCTCGCTCGCGGCTGCTGCCTGCCAAACCTGAGATTTCCGACGCAGAGGTCCTGGAGGCCTATGCGGGCGCGCAGAGCGAAGTGCGCACGCGGGCGCCCGAGCTTTTATTCAGCGCACGGCTACCGAAAATCTGGGAAGGCGTTGCGGCCCGATATGGGGTTGCGGTCGACCCCGGCGACGGGCCGGCCTTCGTTCGCTCGGCCCGTCGTTGGCCGGCATTTCCGGATTCCGCCGCGGCGCTCGCCGAGCTCAGACGGCATTTCCGCTTCCTGGTGGTCGTGACGAACGGCGACCGCATCTCAGCCCGCGTGATGGCGAACGCGCTCGGCTCGCCTTTCTCCGAGATCATCACCGAGGAGGACATGGGGGTTGCCAAGCCGGACCCGCGCGCCTTCGAGTATTTCATCAGACACCTGGAGAAGCTTGGCGTGAAGCGAAAACGAATCCTCCATGTTGCGCAAAGCCAGTTCCACGATATCGGCGCGGCGCACGCCGTAGGTCTGACCACTGCCTGGATCTACCGCCGCCACGGCAAGCCGGGCTATGGCGGCACGCAGGTGCCGCCACGCTATACCCCGCCGGACTTTTTGGCCGTAAGTCTCGAGGACCTCGTGCGCCAGTATCACCTCGACCTTGCCGCCTGACCGAAGTCGCATGCCGTCGCTCTGGGAAGCAAATGCTGATCCGGCTCTGTGCCATTCCGCGTTGATGAACGACGCACGTGCCGACGTCGCGATCATTGGGGCCGGCTTTGCCGGGTTATCGGCCGCGCTCCAAATCGCCAAGGACGGCCGGCGGCCGGTCGTACTGGAGGCGGACGCAGTCGGCTCGGGTGCGAGCGGCCGCAACGGCGGGCTTGTTTCCGGAAAATTCCGCGTTCCGTTCCACGTAGTCGATGCGCGCCATGGGCGCGAGGAGGCCCGGCGCCTCCATCGTGTCGGCAAACAAGCCGTCGAGACCGTAGCGGAATTGATCGACCAACACGGCATCGCCTCTGCCGGTTTCAAGCTGTCCGGCTACGTGGCGGCGGCCCACAGCATAGCGGCAATCAAGGCACAGCGCGCCGCAACCGAATGGCTGGCTAATGCGCTGGGCGACACGTCGTCACGCATACTCGATCATGAGGAGGTCACGGCCGAGACTGGATCGTCGACCTATATTGGCGGCGTACTAAATTCCGCCGCCGGCAGTCTGCATCCGCTCAATTATGTGCGGGGCCTCGCTCGCGCCGCTTCTGCACACGGCGTCCAGATTTTCGAGAATAGCCCGGCAACGCGCATCGAACGCGACGGCGCCGACATTCGCATCGAAACGATGCATGGTGCCGTGCGCGCCCCGCAACTGATCCTGACGACCAATGCCTATTCGGGGCGTCTGCCTGCAACGGCGACGTTGCGCCGCCGGATCATTCCCTTCCGCAGCGCCGTCGTGGCGACGGCGCCGCTATCCGGCGCTGCGCGGAAGACTATTCTGCCGACTAACCGGGTAGCGGCCGATACCCGGCGCCTGCTTCGCTGGTACCGCATGGTGGACGGTCGCCTGGTTTTTGGCGGCCGCGGCGCTTTCGGCCGGAAAAACTCGCAAGCCTCGTTCAACCGGCTGGCCGCCGACATGGCGGCCGCCTTTCCCGAACTTGCCGGCGTCAAGATCGATTATCGGTGGTCCGGCCTCGTTGCCATGACGTTGGACCAATTGCCGCACGTGGGCGAACTGGAAGACGGCGTGTTCTTCGCGGCCGGCTACAACGGCACCGGAGTCGCCATGTCGAATCTGCTGGGCCGACAGCTTGCGGCGCTTAGCCGCGGTGAAAAGCCGGATCTCGGCCTCATCGGCCGCCCGCTCGCGCCGATACCCTTGCAAGCTTTCACCACGCCGGCCGTCAAGATCGTCACCGGCTGGTATCAATTTTTGGACGCGGTCGGCCAATGACATATTTTGGCGTTATCGGAACTGGCAGCCTCGGCACCACATTGCTGCGTGCAGCGAAAACCTGTGCGCCGGAGATTGAACTGATCGCGGCAAGCCGCGATCCGTCGCGATTGGACGCACTGCGGCGCGAGATTCCCGGTCTTGTCGCTGCCTCGCCGGAGGATTTGGCGCGCGTTGCCGACCTGGTCGTGCTTTGCGTCCCGGCGGAGGCCTATCGTCCGCTCGTCGACCAGATCGCCCAACATCTTGGGCCGCAGGCAATCGTGCTCAGCGTCAATAATACGGTGCCACTCGCTACCATCGCCGAACACGCGCCCAAACCGGTGGTGAAAGCGATCCCGACGCTTGCCCACTTGGTCGGACGCGGCGTCTCGCTGCTTGTAGCCGCCCCCGGCGCGCTGCCCGAGCATATAGAGGCCGTCCGCGCCGTCTTTGCCCATTTCAGCCTGCCGATAGTGATCGATGGGCGCGACGACCGCGTGGCGTCCAACGTCGCCGGATCGGCGCTCGCTCTGTTTGCCGCGCTCTGCGACACGTTCGTATCGGCCAACGCGGCCCGCGCAGCGACGCTCGACCGCGCAACGCTCGACGCGATGATGGCCGAAACCGCAGCGGCAGTCGCCGCGCTCGCCAAGGCAGGCTATAGCTGGAGCGACATCGTGCGCGCGACCGCAACGCCCGGCGGAATGACGCATGCGGCGCTGGATGTGCTGACAAGCCGTTTTCCGCAGATCGCCGACGACATGGTTGAGGCGACATTCGCCAGACAGGCGGCAATCCAGAATCGCAGGAAACCCACGTGACAACGATCACTCCACACAATCCCGAATGTCGGCTTGCCTATTTCGCATACGAGATCGCAGTTTCGGAATTTGCCTTGCCGGCCGCGCGAAGCGCTTGATCTTCGCATCACGCCACAGGAGACTGGGAAATGTCCATCCTCGAAGCACCGGCAGCATCGTCAGCAGCGACGACGCGTGATCCACTTCTGCAACCATTGAGGATCAAGTCGCTCGTACTCAAAAATCGGATCATGAGCACGAGTTCACGCCAGCGGGCTTGAAATCGGCGGCCTGCCAACCGAACCCTACCAGCTCTATCATGAGGAGAAGGCCAAGGGCGGCATCGCGCTGACGATGTTCGGCGGCTCGTCCAATGTGGATGTGGATTCGCCCAATATTTTCCGTCAACTGAACGTCGGTACCGACGCCATTGTTCCTTATTTGCAGAGCTTCTCCGAGCGCATCCATGCGCATGGCGCTGCCCTGATGGTGCAGATCACGCATCTCGGCCGCCGCGGTGAGCCCTACGCGACACATTGGCTGCCAACCATCGCACCGTCGGCGATCCGCGAGACGCTGCATCGCAGCTTCCCGAAGGAAATGGACGAGCACGACATCCGTCGCGTAGTGAAAGCCTATGGGGCGGCGGGCCGCCGCTGCCGCGACGGCGGGCTCGACGGCATCGAGGTGCTCGCTGGCGGGCACTTGGTCGGCCAATTCCTCTCCCCCATGACCAACCGGCGTACCGACGATTTCGGCGGCTCGCGCGAGAACCGCTGCCGCTTCGCCCTGATGGTACTGGAGGAGATCCGCCGCCAGGCCGGCGACGAATTCATCGTCGGCATGCGCTATGTGATCGATGAGGGCGACGAGGCTGGGCTCACACTGGAGGAAGGCGTCGAGATGGCCCGTCTGCTCGAGCGCGCCGGAATGCTCGATTTCTTTAACGCCATCTACGGCCGGATGGACTCCGAGCGCGCACTTGCAATCGAGAATATGCCGGGCATGGCCTCCCCGATCGCGCCCTGGCTCTCTCGTGTCGGCGAATTCCGGCGGGCGGTGCGCCTGCCGGTATTCCACGCCGCCCGCATTTCCGACATCGCGACGGCCCGCCACGCCATCCGAGAGAAATTGCTCGATATGGTGGCGATGACCCGCGCCCACATCGCCGACCCGCATATCGTTAGCAAGATCGAAGCCGGCCTGGAGATGCGCATCCGTCCATGTGTCGGCGCTACACATTGCCAATCGCAATACCGTCCGCATTGCCTGCACAATCCCTCGACCGGGAGGGAAACCACGCTGCCGCACATGATCGAGCGTGCCAGCCGACCGGGCCGCAAGGTCGTGGTTGTGGGCGGCGGTCCCGCCGGCCTTGAAGCCGCGCGCGTGTGCGCGGAGCGCGGACACCGCGTGGTCTTGTTCGAGGCGGCGGATCGGCTCGGTGGACAATTGTTGCTCGGCGCTCGCGCAAATTGGCGCAAGGATCTGCTCGGCATCGTTCACTGGCGGCAGGCGGAAATTGAGCGGCTCGGGGTGGAGGTCCGTCTCAACGTCTACGCGGAAGCCGCAGAAGTGCGGACCGAAGCGCCCGACATCGTGATTGTCGCCACCGGCGGCGTGCCGGACATCGACTGGATCGAGGGCACGGAGCATTGCACCAGCGTGTGGGACGCGATCAGTGGCTCGGTGGCACTCGGCTTCGAAGTGATTGTCTATGACGGCACGGGCCGCCATCCGGCTCCGCAAGTCGCCGAATTGGCGGTGCGCGAAGGACGGCAGGCTTCGTTCGTTTCCATTGACAGTCAGCTCGCCCAGGAACTCACCTATGCGGAGCGGCTGATCTGGAAAAAGCGCATGTACGAACTCGCGGTGCCGATGACCTTCGATCACGAGATCGTCAAGGTCGAACGCAAAGGCAACCGGATCGTCGCAACTTTCAGGAACCTTACCACCCAGGCGCTGGTGGAGCGTTCCGCCGACCAGATCGTCGTGGAACATGGCACCCAGCCGGCCGACGAGCTTTATCGCGCTATGCGCGGTGCGGCCGCGAATGACGGGGTGACCGATCTTCCGGCCCTGCTTGCGCGCGACCCGCAACCCCGAACGATCAGACCCGATGCGCCATTCGAGCTGCACCGCGTCGGCGATGCGGTTGCGAGCCGCAACGTTCACGCCGCCATCCTCGACTCGTTGCGGCTGTGCATGGCGTTGTAAGATGATCCTGGCGCGGAGTTGGCCTTGAACAAGACGGCGTTTGAATCGGTCGATGTTGCCGTCGTTGGCGGCGGCATCACGGGCTGCGCGACCGCCTGGCATCTCGCGGCACGCGGCGTCCGGGTCGCATTGTTCGAGCGCACCGAGATCGCGGCAGAGCAATCCGGCCGCAATTGGGGCTTCATCCGCCAGCAGGGGCGACACGAAGCAGAAGTCCCGCTTGCTGCGGAAGCAAACCGGCTCTGGGTCGAAATCACGGCGCGTTACGGCGCGGCCCGCACCGGTTTTACGCCGGGTGGAATTCTGATGCCAGCCGAAACCGCTGACGATGAAAGGCAAATCGGTGAGGGCTTCGATGTGGCCCGCCGCCTCGGCCTCGATACCCGGCTGCTGAATGCAGGCCAGATTCGCGACCTGATCCCGGAACTCTCCGGAACGTGGCGCTCGGGCCTCTACACTGCGGGCGACGCCCATGGCGAGCCGGCATTGTCCACGCGCACCATCGCGTACGCCGCCCGCGATGCCGGAGCCTCCGTCCACGAAAGGAGCTCAGTGCTTGCGGTCGAGACGCAAGCTGGACGGATTTTAGGCATTGTGACTTCCGCCGGCCGTTGCGCAGCCCAGGTGGTCTTGCTCGCCGGAGGTATCGGTACACAAGCCTTGGCCAAGCCGCTGGGAATTGAGCTGCCGATCCAAGTCATCCGTTCGTCGGTTTCGCAGACCGTTGCTGCGACGCCATTCACCCGCGTTGCGATGTGGGGACCGAAGGTCGCATTCCGGCCGCGCGCCGACGGTAGCTTCGTCATCGGTAACGGCTATCGAGGCGCCGGGCCCGATTATGATTTGACGATCGATTCGTTCGCCCATTTGCGCTACTTCTTGCCGGCCTATCGGCGCAATTGGCGGCAGCTTCGACTCACACTTGGTGCCGAGAGCTTCCACCGTCTGCACGCCCACATCGGCCGCAAGTCGGCTATGGATGCTCTTCCCGAGCCACTCGTGAACAGCAAAAAAATTGCGCACAACGCCGCGGCATTCCGCGCGCTGTTTCCGCATGTCGGCAATCTCGATCTGGCGCGCACCTGGGCCGGCCGCATCGACCTGACGCCCGACGTAATCCCGATCATCGATCAGCCAGTAGCCGCACCTGGCCTGTTCGTTGCGGCAGGTTTCAGCGGCCATGGCTTCGCGCTGGGTCCATCGGTCGGTAAGCAGGTTGCGGAATGGATCATCAAGGGCCGACCATTGCTTGATTTGTCAGCTTTCCGGCTTTCGCGGTTCGGGGAAGGACCAGGCGCCGTTGCAAGCAAGGCGCGGTAAGACAGCACAACCGGGGGCAAAGTATGCTGACACTCCAAGAACGATTCAGCTAAGCTCGCTGATTAAGAGTCGGAGCTTGCCTTGCTTCAGGACAAATAGGTCAGCCAGCGCCCGCTTTAATAAACTCGCATAAGCTTCTGAAATTTAAACAGTAAAGCGGCACATCGCCGAGAATGGCGATTATCGGCGCCCATAAAAAACCCGCACCTGAGCACATCGCCTCCTTAAGTCGCGGTTTTTGCCTTGAGGTCGCCCCCCGCTTTATTGAAGCTGCACGTCATACAATCTGGTTACGCAACGCCTAATCGCCCCGCCACTGCCGCTCGAGGTTGTCGACGGGAATGTCGAGGACATTGTCTTCGTAACGCCGGGTTTCGCCCGCCGTGTGCGGTGTAATAAGAACGTTGGGGAAATCCCACAACGGCGAGGAACCCGGCAGCGGCCCATCGAGTTGGTGAAAGGATCTCGAAATGTCGGACGATCTGCTGATACGCGAGTTGATCGAAAATTGGGTGCTGTGGCGCGATTCCGGGATTGGGAACGATTCCGAGGAGTTTGGCACAGCGACGGCCGAATGATGGCGACGTGGTTTCAGGGGACCGGCGACGAATTCATCGAGGCCAACAAGGAGGGTTGGGCGCGGGGCGTAGCATCCTTCACTTTCTAGGCGGCACCTCGGTCGACATTGCTGGCGAACGGGCTGTTGCTCAGACCAAGATGACGATTTCGCAGCGCGATCACGTCGAGGGCGTGCTTTGCGATGTAGTCTGCACTGGCCGCTTCTATGACTTTCTTGAAAAACGTTCGGATCGTTGGGGCTTCGTCCTTCGTCAGCCGATATACGAAAAGGACAGGCTCGATCCGGTCGAGCCGGGTGCACTCTTGCGGCTCGACGCCGGCTTGTTGAACAGCTTTCCCGAGGGTTACCGGCACCTTGCCTATTTGCAGACCCGGATTGGCTACACGGTTAAGCCTGACATGCCAGGGCTCAAGGGCACGGCTGTCGAAGCCTTATATCGACAAGGCGCGTCATGGCTCGCCGGCAACCCAATTGCAGCCCAGACCTGACACGCTTGAGCTTCCGGGCGCCGTAGAAGAGAGCCAGGCAGTGCATCGATCGCTACATGCGATGTCCGAGTCTGGCACATCGCGTCATTCGCCGCGACGCATCATTTCTGGTTGCTATTGGGGGCATAGCGGACATCGGTCGGTACACCGGCCGGATTGCTGGTAGCGAATGACCCAACTGCGACAAACCAGCGTGGAATTGCTGACCTGACCGGGCTTTTTTAGACCAGGCTTTGTGAGAAAATGGTCTTGGAAAAGGAGCTTAGGTCATGCCGAAGAAGAGGTTCAGCGCGGAGCAGATTGTGACGCTGCTTCGCCAGATTGAAGTATCGATGGCGCAGGGAGCCGCGACGCCGGTGGCCTGCCGGGATGCGGGCATATCGCTGCAGAACTACGCGATGAGCTGCTCAACGGTGAAATCCTTCTACAGTCTGAAGGAAGCCAAGATTGTCATCGAGCAATGGCGGAAACACTACAACACGATCAGACCGCACTCAGCTCTCGGATATAGACCGCCGGCACCACAAACATTCGCGCCCTCGGCTAAACCATCTAGATGAGATCATGCCGATGCAGTAGTCTCTATCCCGCTGGTACAAAAAAGCCGTCAGGTCACCGATAAGGCACGGTGCCAGAGCTTCAAAGAACTTTTATCAACTGGCCGCGGCGGAGTTGCTTTCTGACGACGACCATTTCGGTCGGGTCGATGCCGTGAACATGGAATACGTTCTTGGCGATATCCAAACCGATCGTGGTAATCTGCATATGGACGGCTCCTCTCATGCGATTCTTGCTCCGATGAACCACCCTATGGCACCTCGATGCTGGTAAGGAGGTGCCGTTCACCATATCAAAAGCCGACATCACCCAAAGGCGTCGGCATTTAAGTCTGGATGAGCGATACAATTCTCTCTGACCGTAATATCGTGTTGCCAAGTTGTACAAATTCTGCCTGGTCTCGGGGCGCGGCGGCCAATCCATTTCCCCTGGCTTTGCCTACATGCGGAGCCCATATTTGTCGGGTCGCGAGAAGATAAACGCCGTATACGACTTGCAATCCCGCTGGATCGCTGGCCCCAAATTCTTGCTGTAACGAGTAGGCAGCAAGCGCGGAATTGGTGGCAATCGACGCCTCAATTAGCGCCTGGCGATAACCCGGATGATGCGAAACATCGGATCCGAAGGCCTCCTGAATTTTTTTCGCGGAGGCCTGTACTACAACGAGCAGGCCATCAAGAATATTTCGCAATGAATGCTTGGTGGCGAGTGATAAGTAATCAGTCGGATTCAAAAATACATCGACCGCAGCTGTTAACGCCCCACAGCCGCTATGTCCCAAGACGACGATGAGCTTCAGACTTCCGCTGAGATAGTCAACGGCATATTTCAGGCTGCCCAGCACTTCGGTGCCTAGACTATTGCCGGCAACGCGAATTACAAAAAGATCGTTCAGCCCTTCGTTGAAGATCAATTCGACCGGCACACGAGCGTCTGAGCAGCCGAGAATGGCGGCGAACGGACGTTGTTTTGGCAGCGCTGGGTCGCCGGCCAAGAGTTCAAGATCACGCGGATCGATAAAGATAATTTTTTGCACCTTACTATTATCGTCCGCGATTCCTTCGAGGAGTGCGGCAAATGTTTGGTTGCCATCGTTCAAACGGAGGTGTGCGGCATTACTATCCGACGGCCGAGGCCTGGCGGCGGCGTCCTGCGCCGCATACCGATATATAATTTCGACTGTCTTCATTATTCCACGCTGAGATGCTATCTAAACCATAGCAGACATCGCGGACTAATTCGATGGTCGAAGCGAACAAGCATTGCCGGTGCAATTGTGAAGCCCATCGCCTGAATGTTGGCTTTGGGTCTTGGTCGTGTGAAAACGCAAAAACCGACCGCGCACGTGGGAAAAGTTTGTGGAGATCACGCATCTTGCAAACTGATAATGCTGCGGACCTATGAGCAGGTGTCACGCTGAAGAATTTTATTTCTACATTTTTCCAATGTATGAGTTTTTACACAGCCTAGGTCAAACGCTGCGGACCAATTCGGCCTCCGGGCAGCCCTTGTCCGTTGTTAGTCCGATAGCGACATAAATTTCGCGGCGCAGCGAATGCAGCGTTGTGCCATAAGCAGACATCCCACGATGTCCAGTCTCATATCGCAATTGCGTCATCAACGACCGAGCGATTCAACGCCGGAGTCGATCAATTTTCGCTGTGCATTTAATGGCGGCCGGTTTCGCGGTGCAGAAACGATGCCAAATGCCAAGACATTCTGAACGGTTAAGCATCGCCAATGCCCGTATGGTCACTAGAAATAGCCAAGCGCCAAATACTAAAATTGGCGCTAAGCCACTCGAACTGCCAACGCTAAAGCAATAGCCTATTGACCGTCTCGGTCACAAATCTATCTGGACCATCCATGGAGGGGGTAAATGCCAAAGGTCGAAAAGATAATAAAACATCATCACGCTGCCGCAAGCCACCATAATCAAGCGGCTCACCATCATGTCGAAGCGGCTAAACATCATAAGGCCGGGACGCATGAGAAGGCGGCTCATCATGCCCATATTGCGCACGGGCATGCCCTCTACGCTCGGCGGCATGCCGAAAGTGCGAGCCAAACTCATGCTGAAATCCATGATGAGGCCTTCCCATGGACCGAATGGATTGAGTGATCGTGCCACTAAATCTGGAATATGTTGGACACGTCTGCTCCGCAGCTCCGCGGTGATGAGCTGCCGAAGTCGCCTATGGGTCTTGGCCGTGTAAAAACGCAAATGCCAACTGCGCGCATGGGATAATGTTTTAGAGATCATCTGCTTTGAGAACTAATGATGTTGCAAAGCATTGGCCAAAAGCCACGGTGAAGAATTTTATTTTCTACATTTTTCCAATGCATGAGTTTTCACACAGCCTAGGTCCAATAGCGACCGATTTTTGTATCGCAGAAAAATGACGCTATGTGCCATTAGCAAACATCAATTCGGCAGCCGAAGGTCGCGCCACGCATCAGCAAATGGCCTGAATACAGCCGGTTCAAGCTCGGCATAGACGGCAGTGCCACCGATCGTAAAGCTGGGCTCTTGCTCAAGTATCGTCCGCGCCATCGCGCTTGCTTCTTCGCTGCGCCCAAGCCGGATGAGTGCAGCAGCTAAAATCGCGCGAGGAAGGCTATGACCTGACGGCTTTTTTGTACCAGCGGGATAGAGACTACTGCATCGGCATGATCTCATCTAGATGGTTAGCCGAGGGCGCGAATGTTTGTGGTGCCGGCGGTCTATATCCGAGAGCTGAGTGCGGTCTGATCGTGTTGTAGTGTTTCCGCCATTGCTCGATGACAATCTTGGCTTCCTTCAGACTGTAGAAGATTTCACCGTTGAGCAGCTCATCGCGTAGTTCTGCAGCGATATGCCCGCATCCCGGCAGGCCACCGGCGTCGCGGCTCCCTGCGCCATCGATACTTCAATCTGGCGAAGCAGCGTCACAATCTGCTCCGCGCTGAACCTCTTCTTCGGCATGACCTAAGCTCCTTTCCAAGACCATTTTCTCACAAAGCCTGGTCTAAAAAAGCCCGGTCAGGTCAGTCGCCGATGCAGTTATTAAATTGCTCGAGGCCGAGCCTGAAGCGGTTGCGCCTCGACCATGTCGATATTTTCCACCTGCACAATTCCATCACCGAGACTGGCGGCGGTCCGGCGCTGAGCGTCCGGCAAGTGTTGAACGAAGTTGTGCCGGCGTTCGAGACGCTGCGCCGGCAGGGCAAGACGCGATTTCTCGGCCTCACCGCAGTCGGCGACACCGCGGCGCTGCATCAGGCGATCGACTTGCGCGCCTTCGACAGCGCCCAAGTCGTCTACAACATGCTCAATCCGTCCACCGCCGAACCAATGCCGGCGAAATACCCGGGCCAGGACTACGGCCGCATGTTCGATCACACCACAGCGGCCGGCACCGGCGTGATCGCCATCCGCGTGCTCGCGGGCGGCGCGCTCAGCGGATCAGCCGAGCGTCATCCGATCGCCAGCCCGCCGCCGGAGCCGATCGGGTCGGCAAGCTCCTACAACGCCGACATCGACAATGCCCGCCGGCTTATGCCCCTCGTCAGCGATGGCTTTGCAGCGACGCTAACCGAAGCCGCAACGCGGTTTGCAATCTCACACCCAGCGGTGGGCACCATCCTGGTCGGCATGGCAACGCCGCAACAGTTCGAGGATGCGCTCGCCGCGGTCGAAAAGGGCCCGTTGCCGCAAGCCGCGCTCGACCGGCTGGCGGCGGCGCGGCGCGCGAATTAAAAAACGCGCCGCGGTGGTCCGCGGCGCGCTTTCATTTCCGGCGAAAACGATCAGTGCTTCATCTTCACCTTGTGGTGATGGCGCATCGGCTTGGCCGCGCTCAGCGTCATCCCGGTGATGGTGGCGACGACGTCGAGGCCTTTCTGTCCCTGCAGGCTGACCGGCTGCAGGGCGAAGGAATAGTTGACGCCGCCGAGCAGCACGTTGGCGGAGCCGCCGACGCCGACGGTTGCGCCCGCCGACACGCCGCCGTAACCGCCGGCGAGTTCGCCGGGGGCGACATGCGTCGTCACCGAGAACACCGTCCAGCCCAGGTCACGTCGCTCGACATTCCGATCTGCGCGCCGACGCGGCTGATATCGGCCTTGTAGTGCTGCGCCGGCCCGCCGGCGCTCGGCGTGAAGGTGCAGTCGTAACTGCGCATCGACATGATGACGAAGCTTGCGTTGCCGGGGCTCGTGCACATGAGCTGACCGAAGCCACGTCGGCTTGCGTCGGCATGGCGACGAAGCCCGACGGCGGCGGCCGCGACAGCGGCGCGAACGGCAAATTTGATCGACACGGGTAAGTCCTCCCTCAATGATGCCGCTATTTCGCATGCGGCCGGCAAGTTGGAACGGATTTGGGCAAAGACAGACAAGCTTTGTCTCATTTGCCGCGCGCCTGCAAGTGACGATTTCCCCAAGCGTACCGGCCAAAGGCTCAGTTTGCGTTGCAGCAGGGCGCACCTCGCCGTCGCAAAAATTTTGCGTGACGGCCATCACAGTTTCACCAAAGCGTCTCGCCGCCGCCACGATGCGCCTCTACGCAGTTCGCCTATTCGGGAACCCCGAACCAGGAGACCGTGGCCATGCAGCTCCAGTGCGACTCGCCGAAACTCGCCGGTATACGCGCCTTCGCCGCGCCGATGCGCTGCCCGCATTGCGGCGACCCCATGATCGCTCCGGAAATGTCGGAATTCGTGGTCGGCGGGGAAATCCGCCACCACTGGCAATGCGACAATTGCCAGGGCTCCTCCAGTACCACCTTCTGGACTGCCGCCGGGAAAGACCCGAACCGGCGGAATAGGTGATGTGTTATGGTGTTGACCTTCAAGGGCTGTGCACAGCCTGTCAACGGAGGAGCAAACATGACAACGCCTATTCTGCGGGTAAGCCTCACCGCCCTCGCCTGCGCCGCGACGCTCGCGCTCGCCACGCCGTCCATGGCGGCCATGATGACCTTCAAGGCCAACCTGGCAGCCGCCAGCGAGGTGCCGCCTAACGCACAGCGCCGGCAAGGGCGAGGTCACCGCGACCTATGACGACGCCACCAAGAAGCTGACCTGGAACGGCACCTATAGCGGCCTCACCGGTCCAGCCACCGCGGCGCATTTCCACGGGCCGGCGCCCGCCGGCAAGAACGCCGGCGTGATGATCCCGATTACGCCGAATACCAGCCCGCTCGCGGGTGAGGCCACGCTCAATGACGCGCAGGCCAAGGCGTTGATGGATGGCGACATGTATGTCAACGTCCACACCGCTGCCAACAAGGGCGGCGAAATCCGCGGCCAGCTCACGAAATAAACCGTTTGAGACGACGAAGAAGCCCGCCGGCGCAATCCGGCGGGCTTTTTTCATCGTTTTTGCATCCGCCGCCGCGACGCCTTATCGTCGGCGCAAAAGACGTGCGGCGAGGAAATATCCCATGACCAAAGCGAACGGCAAATCGAATGGTGGCGGCGCCGTTTCTCATTTCCGGCGGCGGCATCGGCGGGTTGATCGCGGCTTATGCGCTGGCGCGGCAGGGCTTTCCCGTGCGCCTGTTCGAGCAGTCGGCTGAATTTCGCGAGGTCGGCGCCGGCATCCAGCTCGGCCCCAATGTTTTCCGCATGCTGGAAAAGGTGGGCCTCAAGGACGCGATCCTCGCCGACGCGCATCGCCCGCCGGCGCAGGAAATGCGCGACGCGCTCAGCGGCAAGCTCATCACCAATATCCCGCTGGGGCCGGAATTTTCACAGCGCTTCGGCCAACCTTACGCCGTCACCCACCGCGCCGATATCCACGGCACCTTCCTGAAGGCCTGCCAGAGCAGCAATCTCGTCACCCTGGAAAACAGCCGCAAGGTCGAGTTCTACGAGGACCACGGCGACGCTGTCACCGTCACGCTGGAAAACGGCGAACGCGCCGAGGGCCGCGCGCTGATCGCCTGCGACGGCATGTGGTCGAAAATCCGCGAGCGCCTCGTCGGCGACGGCGCGCCCCGCGTCTCCGGCCACATCGCCTATCGTGCCGTCTTGAAGCGCGATGAGGTGCCGAAAGACCTTTGGCGGCCAGACGTCGTGCTCTGGGCCGGACCGCGCACGCATTTCGTGCATTACCCGCTGCGCCGCGGCGAGCTTTACAATCTGGTCGCGGTGTTCCACTCCGACCGCTACGAGGAAGGCTGGAACGCGGAAGGCGCCAAAGACGTGATGTGGCAGCACTTCAAGATGCAGGTACCGCAGGTCACCCGCATGCTCGAGCGTATCGACACCTGGCGCATGTGGGTGTTGTGCGACCGCGAGCCGGTGAAGACCTGGTCGCGAGGGCCGCGTCGTGCTGCTCGGCGATGCCGCGCATCCGATGCTTCAGTATCTGGCGCAAGGCGCCTGCATGGCGACCGAGGACGCGGTCGTGCTGGCCGAGAAAGTGGCGGCAGAGCCGGACGATCTGCCGGCAGCGTTCAAGGCCTACACCGAGGTGCGCTATCTGCGCACCGCGCGCACGCAGATCATGGCGCGCGTCTACGGCGAATTCTATCACGCACGCGGCGTCACCGCCGAATTGCGCGACATGGCGGTCGGCGGCCGCACCACCGAGCAGGCCTATGACGGTATCGCCTGGCTTTACGGTGGACCTTAGGCGTCGCGGAATTTGAGATTGCGCCGCGACAACTGGCCGATGGAGGTGCAGCCCATCAGCCGCATGTCACGTTCGATCTCCGTGCGCAGGATCTGCAGCGCCCGCTCGACGCCCGCCTGGCCGGCCGCAGCGAGCGGAAACAGATAATAGCGGCCGACGCCCACGGCCTTGGCGCCAAGCGCGAGCGCCTTCAGCACATGGGTGCCACGATGCACGCCGCCATCCATGAGTACGTCGATCTTGTCGCCGATGGCATCGACGATGTCCGCCAGCTGGTCGAATCCGCTGCGCGAGCCGTCGAGCTGGCGCCCGCCATGGTTGGACACCACGATGCCGGTGCAGCCGATATCGACGGCCCGCTTGGCGTCCTCCACGCTCATGACGCCTTTCAGGCAGAATTGGCCGTTCCATTGCTTCACCATGTCGGCCACGTCGCGCCAGCTCAGCGACGGGTCGAGCATCTTGGTGAAGTAATCGCCGATGGAGGTCGCGCCGCCGCGCATGTCGACGTGCTCGTCGAGTTGCGGCAGCCGAAATTTTTCATGGTGAAATGCTCGATCGCCCATTTCGGCTTGATGGCGAACTGGATCATGCCTGCGAGCGTGAGCCGCAGCGGAATGGAGAAGCCGGTGCGAAGATCACGCTCGCGGTTTCCCCCGGTGATGGAATCGACCGTCAGCATCAGGATCGGCACGCCGGCGCTCTTTGCCTTCTCCAGCATCGCCTTGTTGAGGCCGCGGTCCTTGTGGAAATAGAACTGGTAGCACTGCGGAAACGAGTAGCTTCGCGGCGATCTCGTCTAGGCCGACGGTGCCCAGCGACGACATGCCGAACATGGTGCCGATTTTTTCCACTGCAGCCGCCACCGCGCGCTCGCCCTGGTGATGGAACAGCCGCTGCAATGCGGTCGGCGAGCAGTAAAACGGCACCGCCAGCTTCTGCCCCATGACGGTGACCGACAGATCGAGGTGCTCGACGCCGGTTCAGGATATTCGGCACCAGGTCGCAGTCCTCGAAGGCAGCCGTGTTCCGTCGGTACGTCGTCTCGTCCTCGGCGGCGCCGTCGATATAGTTGAAGATCGGGCCGCGGCAGACGCCGCCGCGCCAGCTCCCGGAAGTCGTGATAATTGAAACAACGCGCCAGGCGCATGCTGCCTCTAACGTGACATTGCACCCATCCCGCGCTCAGGCGCGGACGCATGACGCCCGGCCGCGGCGCCGAAGCGGACTACTTCTTCTCGTCCTTTTTCTCTTCGCTTCGTCTTCCTTCATGTGGAAGTAGAATCGGCATCAGCCCAGGTCGGCAGGATCAGCGGCAAGCCGCCCTTCACCAGGCGCCAGCTCGCGTCGCGCTGCGCCTCTTCCGGCGTCATTTTCGGTTCTTTCTTCTTGGCGACCACGGCTGGCGTGGCGGCGAACGCCGCGGCAACGAGCAGCAATGCAATCTTCTTCATGAATTTCCCCCCTTGCGAGATGCGATGGACGGTCACCTCAGGTCGCATCATCGAGCCTGCTGCCGAATTTGCAACCGCTTTTATGCGCCAACCGGCGCCAGATCGCCTTTGTCCCACTGCGCCACCATCGCAGCGCGGAAATCAGCGAATCGCCCGGCAGTGATCGCCGCGCGCATGCCGGCCATCAGCTCCTGGTAATAGGCAAGATTGATTGTCGACAATAAAACTTGCCCGAGCATCTCGTTGGCCTTGGTCAGATGATGCAGATAGGCGCGCGAATAAGCTGCGCGCCGCGGGGTGCTGCGCTCTGTTCGTCGAGCGGGCGGTTGTCGTTGGCGTGGCGCGCATTGGCGAGATTGATGGCGCCGTGGCGCGTGAAGGCCGTGCCGTGCCGGCCGTTGCGCGTCGGCAAAACGCAGTCGAACATGTCGATGCCGCGGCTGACCGCCTGCAAAGGTCGTCCGGCTTGCCGACGCCCATTAGATAGCGCGGGCTCGTCGCCGGCAGCATCGCCACGGTCTCCTCGACGATCTTGAGCATGACGTCCTGCGGCTCGCCGACGGCAAGCCCGCCGATGGCATAGCCGTCAAAGCCGGTAGCCACGAGCGCTTTAGCGCTCTGCTGCCGCAAGCCAACATCGTCGCCGCCTTGCACGATGCCGAACAGCGCGTAGCCCGCGCGCGCCCTCGCCTCAAAGGCGCGTTTCGAGCGCTCGCCCCAGCGCAGCGACAGTTGCATGGCGCGCTCGATCTCTTCGCGCTTGGCCGGCAGGCCGAGGCATTCGTCGAGCTGCATGGAAATGTCGGAACCGAGCAGCGCCTGGATCTCGATGGCGCGCTCCGGCGTCAATTCCACCATGGCGCCGTCGAGATGCGAACGGAAAGTGACGCCGTGTTCCTCGAGCTTGCGCAGGGCCGTTAGCGACATCACCTGGAAACCGCCTGAATCGGTGAGGATCGGCAGCGGCCATTGCATGAAGGTGTGCAAGCCGCCGAGCGTGGCGATGCGCTCGGCGCCGGGCCGCAGCATCAGGTGATAGGTGTTGCCGAGCAGGATCTCCGCGCCGGTGGCGCGCACCGCTTCGGGCGTCAGCCCCCTCACCGTGCCTTGCGTGCCCACCGGCATGAAGGCCGGCGTCTGCACTCTGCCGTGCGGCGTGACGATTTCGCCGCGACGGGCGGCGCCGTCGGTCTTGCTCACGGCGAAGGAAAACGCGTTCATGACTGTCCCAGGATAAAGCAGACACGCGTCGCCATAGGAATAGAAACGGTAGCCGCCGGAAATGGCATGCGCATAGGCGCGTTTCATCGTCTCCAGCCCGCTGAAGGCGGCGACCAGCATGAACAAAGTCGAGCGCGGCAGATGGAAATTGGTCAGCATCAGGTCGACAGCGCGGAAGCGGTAGCCGGGGGTGATGAAAATCGCCGTTTCGCCGTAGAAAGCGGCGAGTTTGCCGTCTGCGCCGGCTGGCCAGATTCCAGAAGCCGCAGGGCGGTCGAGCCGACGGCCACGATCCGCCCGCCCTTGGCGCGCACCGCGTTGAGCGCGTCGGCCACCTCAGCGCTGATCGTGCCGAATTCGGCATGCATGGTGTGACCTTCGGTGTCGTCGGCCTTCACCGGCAGGAAGGTGCCGGCGCCGACATGCAGGGTCACTTTGTGCAGGGCGACGCCGCGCTGTTTCAGGCGGTCGAGCAGCGCATCGGTGAAATGCAGCCCCGCCGTCGGCGCCGCCACCGAGCCCTCCGGCTGAGCGAACATGGTCTGGTAGTCGGCGCGGTCCTGCTCGTCGGGTTCGCGGCGCGAGGCGATATAGGGCGGCAGCGGCATGTCGCCGCGCTCGGCAATGGCCTGGTCAAGCACCGGACCATGGAAGGAAAATGAAAGGGTTACCTCCCCTCCCTCATCTTTTTGTGAAACTTGAGCATCGAGTTGCCCAAGAAAACAGACCTTGCCCTCCTCGCCAAAACGCAGCGTATCGCCGACTGTGATCTTCCTGGCGCCGAGGATGAAGGCGCGCCAGCGCGAGCCGTCCAGCCGCTTGTGCAGCGTGGCTTCGATTGCGGCCTCGGCGCCCCGCCCGATGCGGCGGCCCTTGAGCCGCGCCGCGATCACCTTGCTGTCGTTGACCACAAGCGCGTCGCCCGGCCGCAACAGGTCCGGCAGATCGCGGATGGTGCGGTGTCAAGAATAACTCCGCTCGGCCCCGAGAAAGCGGGGACCCAGGAGTCACCCGCTCCGCCCTGCTCGTTGCCCGGACCCCCGCTTGCGCGGGGGTGAGCGGAGATTGGGCCGGCCGCACCACCAGCAGCCGCGCGCTGTCGCGCGGGCTCGCCGGCCGCAGGGCAATGCGGTCGGCCGGCAGGTCGAAGTCGAAAAGGTCGGTGCGCATGGCTCCTTATACCTCCCCCTGCAAGGGGGAGGTCGGCGCGAAGCGCCGGGTGGGGGTCGCTGCAGCAGCTTTGAAAAGCCTACCCCACCCCGATCGCCTGCGGCGGTCACCCTCCCCTTTCAGGGGAGGGATGATCACGCCCCCATCGTCGCCTTGACGATCTTGTCGGGGTTGGCGACCGGCTCGCCACGCTTGATTTTGTCGACGTTGTCCATGCCCTCGATGACGTTGCCCCAGGCGGTGTACTGGTTGTCGAGGAAGCGGGCGTCGTCGAAGCAGATGAAGAACTGGCTGTCGCCCGAATCCGGGTTCGCAGCCCGCGCCATCGACACGGTGCCGCGCACATGCGGTTCCTTGTTGAATTCGGCTTTGAGCATCTTGCCGGAGCCGCCGGTGCCGGTGCCTTTCGGGCAGCCGGTCTGCGCCATGAAGCCGTCGATGACGCGGTGAAAGACGATGCCGTCGTAGAAGCCCTGCTTCACCAGTTCCTTGATGCGGGCGACGTGGCCGGGCGCGAGATCCGGCCGCATGGCGATCACCACCTTGCCCTTGGTGGTTTCCAGCGTGAGGGTGTCTTCGGGTTTTGCCATTGGTTCAGGCCCTTTTCTCTCTGCGGGTGTCGACGATGCGGAAGATGAACGGGCGTCCGGCGATCGCCTCGCCGAGCGAATGGGACAGCGGCAAATGCGAGCAGCGCCGGATCATGGTTTCGAGCGCGATCACATAGAGCGAACGTTCGTTGTCCGAGACCTCGCGGTTCATGTGCGTGATGCGGCCGCCGAACAGTTCGCCGTCGGCGCGAAAGCTCAGCATGATGGTGAGATCCATGTTGCCGCTGGAGTCGGCAAGCGACGGCCAGACCCAGCATTTGCGCAGCGCATTCTGCATGTCCCTGAGCGTGTTGAGCGGCCTTGCTCCTGCGCGTGAACCGCGCCGGCGACGAGCAGCGCCAGACCGGCTACGGCTGCGGCCAACCGCATGGCGCTATTTCGCGTCGGCGGCGACCTGCATCCGCACGATGCGGTCGGGATCGGTCACCGAGCCGTTGTTTGCTTCCGACCCCTTCTTGATCTTGTCGACCACGTCCATGCCCGACACCACCTGCCCGATCACGGTGTATTGCCCGTTCAGGCCCGGCGGCGTCGCCGTACATGATGAAGAATTGCGAATTGGCGGAGTTCGGATCGGACGCACGCGCCATGCCGACGATGCCGCGCTTGAACGGCACGTTGGAAAATTCAGCCTTGAGGTTGGGATATTTCGAGCCGCCGGTGCCGTCGCCCTTGGATGCAGTCGCCGGTCTGCGCCATGAAGCCGGGGATGACGCGGTGGAACGTGCAGTTGTTGTAGAAGCCCTCGCGGGCGAGCTGCCTGATGCGTTCGGCGTGCTGGGGCGCGATGTCGTTGCGCAACTTGATGATGACGCGGCCGTGCCGCGTGTCGAGCAGAATGGTGTTCTGCGGATCGAGCCCGACCGGCAGTTTCACCTGTGCCAGCGCCGACACGGCGCAGACGAACGCGAACACGATGGCGAGAATGCGGACCATGGATGCTCCTGATTATTTCGAATATTCTTCTTCAGCCGCGCCGCGACCGACGCCGGCACGAAGCTGGAGACGTCGCCGCCCATGCCGGCGATCTGGCGCACTAATGTGGCGGTGATCGGGCGCACCTCCGGCGAGGCCGGCAGGAACATCGGTCTGCACCTTCGGCGCCATGGCCGCGTTCATCCCGGCCATCTGCATCTCGTAGTCGAAGTCGGTGGCATCGCGCAGGCCGCGGATCAGCAGCGTCGCGCCCTGCTTGCGCGCCACCGCCACGACAAGACTGTCGAAGGTGATGCACGCCAGCCTACACCTTTCACGCCGCGCCACCGGCCCGCAGGTCTGTTCCAGCATGGCGAGGCGCTCGTCGGCAGAAAACAGCGGCTTTTTGCCGGGATGCACGCCGATCGCCAGCACGAGCTTGTCGGCCAGGCGGGCGGCCTGGCGCACGACGTCGATATGGCCGTTGGTCACCGGGTCGAACGAGCCGGCGTAGAGGGCGGTTCGCGGCATAGGCTGCGGTCTACCGCGTTCCCTCCGCCCGGCAAGGCCGGGACATCACCAGGCTGTGCGGATTTGGCCGCGGCTTAGCCCGGCCGGCGCGACCAGCGACAGCCAGATGCCGCCGCCCGATCAGCACCGCGCCGGATATGCGTCCGAGCCAGATCGGTTGGCGCGGCGCAGGAACCAGGCGCGGCCGAGCGCCGGCGGCGATCGCCCAGCCGCAATCGGGACGCCTCCGATGATCAGGGCGACGACACACATGACGACAAGCTGATGCCGACCGGCAGCGTCTGGTCGATGAACTGCGGCAGGAAGGCCGTGAAGAAGGCGATCGTCTTCGGGTTGGTGATCGCGACGATGAAACCGCGGCGGAAGTGCACGTGCCCGCCGGGCGAGGCACGTCGCTGGCCGTGCCGGCATGCCGCCAGGCCTGGATGCCGAGCCAGATCAGATAGGCGGCGCCGATCCAGCGCAGCCATTCGAAGATGATCGGCCGCGTTCTGAATGACGATGACTAGGCCCAAGCGCGATGCCGGTGATCAGCAGGGCGTTGCCGGTGGTGCTGCCGGCGACGGTGATCAGAGCCGGCGCGCACGCCGCGCGTCGCTCCAGTCGCGATCACCAGCGTGACGATCGGCCCTGGCGTGAGCACCAGGATCAGCGTGATGACAATGAACGCGGAGAACAGTTGCCAGTTCATCGGGGGCCTCCGCCCTCTTCCTCGCTCACGCGCTCGACCGAGACCACGTGCTCGTCGTCCGCCGTGTCGAGCACGATGACGCCTTGCGTCGAGCGCCCGGCGATGCGGATGCCGGCGACCGGCGTGCGGATGAACTTGCCGGCGTCGGTGACCAGCATCACCTGGTCCGCCTCGTCGACCGGGAACGAAGCCGACGATCGGGCCCGGTCTTGGCCGTCAGCGACATCGCCACGATGCCTTTGCCGCCGCGGCCGGTGGTGCGGTATTCGTAGGACGAAGAACGCTTGCCGTAGCCACGGTCCGACATCGTGAGCACGAATTCCTCCGCCGCCGACAGTTCGACGTAGCGCTTTTCGCCCAGTTCGATCGCCGGTGTCTCGCCATTCTCATGCGCGTCGTCCGGCTCGCTGGCGGCGAGTTCCTCGCCATTGGTGCCGCGGCGGATGGCGCTGGCGCGCTTGTGATAGGCCATGCGCTCTTCCGACGACGACCTCTACGTGATTGAGGATCGACATCGAGATCACCTTGTCGTCCTTGCCGAGCGCGATGCCGCGCACGCCCATCGAGGTGCGGCCGGTGAACACGCGCACGTCCGGCACGGCGAAGCGGATGCACTGGCCGCCGGCCGAGGTGAGCAGCACGTCGTTCTTCTCGGTGCAGATCTGCACGCCGACGATGCCCTCGCCCTGACTCGATCTTCATGGCGATGATGCCGGACGGGCGCACATCGACGAAATCACTCAGCTTGTTGCGGCGGACTGTGCCCTTGGTGGTGGCAAACATCACGTCGAGATTGCCCCAGGTCGTCTCGTCCTCCGGCAGCGGCATGATGGTGGTGATGGTCTCGCCTTCGGCGAGCGGCAGGATGTTGATCAGCGCCTTGCCGCGCGCCTGCGGCGCGGCAAGCGGCAGCCGCCAGACCTTTTCCTTGTAGACCTTGCCGGCCGAGGAGAAGAACAGCACCGGCGTGTGCGTGGAGGCGACGAACAGCCGCGAGACGAAATCCTCCTCGCGCACCTGCATGCCGCCGCGGCCCTTGCCGCCGCGTTTCTGCGAACGGTAGGTCGAAAGCGGCACGCGTTTGATGTAGCCGAGATGCGAGACGGTGACGACCATCTCCTCGCGCTGGATCAGATCCTCGTCGTCGATTTCGCCTTCTTCGTCGGCAATGACGGTGCGGCGCGGCGTGGCGAATTCGTCTTTGATCGCGGTCAGTTCCTGCTTGATGATCGCCTGGATGCGCGAACGCGAGCGCAGGATGTCGAGGTAGTCGGCGATCTCGGCGGCGAGCTTGTCGAGCTCGGCCTTGATCTCGTCGCGGCCCAATGCGGTGAGCCGCTGCAGGCGCAGATCGAGAATGGCTTTGGCCTGCTCGGCGGAAAGCCGCGCCGTGCCTTTGGAGCTGACTTTGTGGCGCGGATCGTCGATCAGTTCGATCAGCGTCGCCGCCGTGGTCGCCGGCCATTCGCGCGCCATCAGGGCTTCGCGCGCCTCGTTCGGGTCCTTGGCGGCGCGGATCATCTTGATCACGTCGTCGATGTTGGTGACGGCGATGGCGAGGCCCACCAGCACATGGGCACGATCGCGCGCCTTGCCGAGCAGATGCTTGGCGCGCCGCGACACCACCTCTTCGCGGAAGGCGACGAAGGCCGTCAGCATGTCCTTCAGCGTCATCACCAGCGGCCGGCCGCCGTCGAGCGCCACCATGTTGGCGCCGAAGGAAGATTGCAGCGGCGTGAAGCGGTAGAGCTGGTTGAGCACGACGTCGCGCTCGGCGTCGCGCTTCAATTCGATCACCACGCGGTAGCCGTCGCGGTCGCTTTCGTCGCGCAGGTCGCCGATGCCTTCGATCTTCTTGTCGCGCACCAGCTCGGCGATGCGCTCGACCATGCGTCGCCTTGTTCACCTGATAGGGAATTTCCGAAATGATGATTGCTTCGCGTTCCTTGCGGATCGTCTCGAAGGCGACCTTGCCGCGCATGACGATGGAGCCGCGGCCGCTGATGGTAGGCGCCGTTGATGCCGGCGCGGCCGAGGATGATGCCGCCGGTGGGGAAATCCGGACCGGGCACGATCTTGATCAGGTCGTCGACCGACAGCGCCGGATCGTTGATCAGCGCGATCGCGGCGTCGATCACCTCGCCGAGATTGTGCGGCGGGATGTTCGTCGCCATGCCGACGGCGATGCCGCCGGCGCCGTTGACCAGCAGATTAGGGAAACGCGCCGGCAGCACCGCCGGCTCACGGAATTCGCCGGAATAGTTGAGCGTGAAATCGACGGTGTCGAGATCGATGTCCTCGAGCAGCGCCATTGCCGGCTTCGCCAGCCGCGCCTCGGTGTAGCGTTCGGCCGCGGCCGGATCGCCGTCGACCGAGCCGAAATTGCCCTGCCCGTCGATCAGCGGCAGGCGCATGGAGAAATCCTGCGCCAGCCGCACCAGCGCGTCGTAGATCGCCTGGTTGCCGTGCGGGTGATACTTGCCCATCACGTCGCCGACGACGCGCGCCGATTTCTTGTACGGCTTGTCCGGCGTGAAGCCGTTTTCGTACATGGTGTAGAGGATGCGCCGGTGCACCGGCTTCAGGCCGTCGCGCACGTCGGGTAGCGCGCGCGACACGATCACGCTCATGGCGTAATCGAGATAGCTGCGCTTCATCTCTTCGGTGATCGAGATGATGCGAACGTCAGAGGGGTTTCCGTCCCCCGATTTCGGCGTATCGGTATCGGACAAAGGGTGTGGCTCGTTGGGTTTTCCGCGCGCGAGTTTTGTAGCGGATTCGCACGCCCGAAGCCAACCGAAAACGTGCACGATACAGGCTATTTTGTGCCGTATTTTCAACGATTTATGTGGCAGTTCGCGTCCGCCGTCGCGAGCACTGTGACGGCTCTTTTCGCGGCGGTTTTCGCGTCTCATTTGACCCGGTCCCGCCCGGCCGCTAGGCGAGGTCCATGCCGGTCGAATTCTTCATCTCCGCGCTGGTGACACTTGCCGTCGTGGTCGATCCGATCGCGC
Organism: uncultured Acidobacteriaceae bacterium; assembly: GCA_963760475.1. Taxonomy (GTDB): domain Bacteria; phylum Acidobacteriota; class Terriglobia; order Terriglobales; family Acidobacteriaceae; genus Telmatobacter. The sequence continues at coordinate 642,494 of CAVXDG010000009.1, forward strand.
TGGTGCCGAGCTACATCGCCATCACCGAAGGCCTGCCGGACAAGTCGCGCCGCGACGTGGCGCTGCGCGCCTGCGTGATTGCCGCAGGCGTCCTTGCCGGCACGGCATTCGCCGGCGCCTGGCTGCTGCACGCGCTGGCGATTTCGCTGCCCGCCTTCCGCATCGCCGGCGGGTTGCTGCTTGTTCTCCATCGCCTCGGAAATGGTGTTCGGCCTGCGCATCCCGCGCCAGTCGCGCCAGGCCGAGGAAGCGATCGAAGAGCGCGTGCGCAACATCGCCGCCTTCCCTCTCGCCGTGCCGCTGATGGCCGGACCCGGCGCCATCACCGCGACCGTGTTGCTCGCCGACCGCGCCGGCGGGGATTATCTGCTGCCTCGGCATCCTGCTCGGCGTCATCGCCGTGATCATCGTCCTTCTGTTTCGTCGTCTTCCTCATGGCCGCGGCCATTGCCAAGCGCGTCGGCACCACCGGCAATGTCGTGCTTTCGCGCCTGCTCGGCGTGCTGCTGGCGGCGCTTGCCGTGCAATACGTCGTCGATGGCGTGCGCGCGGCGCTGGCCGGCTGAGCCCGCGCATTAATTACAGGTAAAATCGTGCGGCCGTTTAGGTCTTGCTAACCATCTTCGGGCACGTGGATGCGGAGGCGCGAAGTGTCCGGGACCACTCGTCCCGCCAGAGCCATCCTATGCCCATTTCGGCGATTTCGTCGGCGTCCAGCAACCCCTATCTGTCCGATCAGAACGTCCGCGCGGCAATCTTTCTCGCAGCTGTTTCGGCCCTGCAATCGGGCAACCTGTCGGCGGCGCAGAGCGCCTATTCATCGTTCACGCAAAACGCGAGCGGCCAGATCGATCCGAGCAGCCCGATCGGCCAGGCGCTCAACCAGATCGCCCAGGATCTGCAATCCGGCAATATCGACGCCGCGCAGCAGACCCTGAACTCGTTGCAGCAAAGTCACGCCGTACATCACGGCCATCACCACCACCACGACGGCGGCGCGCAGGCGCAAACCACCTCGTCGACGCCATCCGATCCCACTACGCTGTCGGCGGCGCTGACGTTGTCGTCGAGCACCAAAGCGGTCGATTTGACCGCCTGACAAGGCCCTGATGCCGCCCACGACCTTCGCCGTTCGCTCGCGACGCCAGTCGACATACCCGCGCTGTGCCTGCTGAAATTGAAATTGCTGGCGGCGGAAAGTTCACTGCATATCGGCACGGCGAGCGAGGACGACTGGCGGCGCGACGGCTTCGGCGCGCGGGCGAAATTCACCGCGCTGGTGGCGGAGTACGACAGCGCCGTCGTCGGCATGGTGATCTACGAGAAGCGCGGCTTTCCCGGCTGGAACGGCACGGCGCTGTTCATGCACGATCTCTTCGTCGAGGAGGCGCAGCGCGGGCGCGGCTGCGCGCGGGCGCTGATGGCGCATCTGGCCGGCGTGGCGCAAGCCGAAGGCGCCGCTTTCATCGAACTGACCGTCGACAAGGACAACAAGGCGCGCGAATTCTACGAGCGCGTCGGCTTTGCCCATGTCAGCCAGTGCATGAACTACGTCGCCGCGCAGCCGGCGCTTGCCCAGCTCGCGGCGGCCGCTACTTCGCCAGAAACGTCTTGATCTTTTCGCCCTGCTGGGCGACGTTGACCAGCGCCGTTGATATGACCGAGCGGCCCCGGCAGTTGCGCGGTTTCCGCGTCCATTTCCTTGGCCTCCGCCTCGACGCGCGGCGCGTAGAAAATGAGATCGGTCGGCACGTAGAGCAGCGAGCACCGGCAGCTTGATCGAAGCCGGATCGACGTTCATGAGCTGGTTGGCCTTGGCCAGATAAAGCAGCGAGTTGGCATCGCCCACCGATGCGCGCGAGGCGGCGATGGTTTCCAGCGCCGCTTCGATCTTGAACTTGTTGTCCATGGCCGCCGCCGGCGGCTTTGCCGGATCGGCGGGCTGGGTGCCGAAGGTCTTCGCCGCCCATTCCGACTGGCGCGGCCTGCAAGGTGATGAGCTTGAGCGCGAGCTTCAAGCCCTCGACCGGCGGGTCCTTGCCGTAGTAGTCGCCGCCGTTCCATTTCGGATCGAGCTTGATCGGCGCCGACCAGACGTCGAGCCAGCCGATGAGAAAGGCGTCGCCGCGCGGCGCGCCGACAATGGCGACGATGCGCTCGACGCTGCCGGGATAGCTCGCCGCCCACTGATAGGCCTGCAGCGAGCCCATCGAGGCGCCGACCACGGCTTTGAGCTTCTTGATGCCGAGGCTTTCGATCAGCGCCTTCTGCACGTTGACGAAGTCCAGCATCGTCACCACCGGAAAGCTCATGCCGTAAGGCTTGCCGGTGTCGGGATTGATGCTGGCCGGCCCCGTGGTCGACGACGGTCGGCAGCTTGACGTTGAGGTTGACCAGCGTGTCGGAGGACAAAACGTAATATTTGTCGGTGTCGATGACCTTGCCGGGCCCGATCAGGTAGTCCCAATAGCCCGCCGTCTTGTCGCTCTCGGCGTATTTGCCGAAGGCATGGCTGGTGCCGGTAAAGTAGTGCGTGATCAGGATGGCGTTTGACTTGTCGGCGTTGAGCGTGCCCGCCGCTTCCCAGCCGATCTTGACGGTCTTGATGGTGGCGCCGCCCACCGTCGTGTAGCTCGGCAGTTCGAAGGTTTGCTTTTTGACGATGAGGCTTTGCGCGAAAGCTGGCGAAGAAACCGCAGCAACAAGCGCCGCCAAAATGGCAGCGAGAACCCGGGTCATGGTCGCCCTCCCATTTTTTCCCGGTCAGATCAGAACGGAATCTCGTCGTCCATGTCGTCGCGCTTGCCGCCGGCGGCGGCCATCGCCGGCTTGCGCTCGCGCGCAACGCTCGATCCGCCACTTGGCCCGGCCGAGCCGAAGTCGCCGCCGTTGTCGGACGCGCCGGCACCGCCTCCGCCGCGCGTGTCGAGCATGGTCAGCTGCGAGTTGAAGCCTTGCAGCACGACTTCGGTCGAGTATTTATCGTGGCCTTCCTTGTCCGTCCATTTGCGAGTTTGCAGAGCACCTTCCAGGTAAACCTTCGAGCCCTTCTTGAGGTACTGCTCGACGATCTTGCACAGGCCCTCGTTAAAGATGACGACGCGGTGCCACTCGGTTTTTTCCTTGCGCTCGCCGGTCGTCTTGTCGCGCCAGGACTCCGACGTGGCGACGCTGAGATTGACGATCGGGCGGCCGTCCTGGGTGCGGCGAATTTCCGGATCGGTACCGAGATTGCCGATCAAAATCACTTTGTTGACGCTGCCTGCCATCGCTTGTCTCCACTGCTTTCCGGATCAACCTACCCCGGGATCAGCCGGGGTTCGCGGCTGTTGCGCGCCGCGCCCGCACTTGTCCCCGCAAATATGCGGCTGGAATGTGTTCTCGTTATGTTCTAATACGGCCGACAGCCCTCCGCAACCCCTTTCGGAGCAATACGTGTCCTGAAACGAGTAGGCGAGACAT